>CAKPDP010000014.1 GCA_934149105.1 uncultured Bacilli bacterium | reverse complement strand
TATTGTCTTTAGCCCTTATTTTATCGGCATTTATTTATTTTTATATTTGGGTATCACTTATTCAACCTCACCCACGGTGTCATAACCAATCTAGGCCCATTATCATCTTCATATCCCTTTGCGGCCGGTATTACATAACCAACACAATCGATCATCCTTATATTAGCCGTAAAATCATCGATTTGGATCTTTGTCGCCGTCGCTGGAACAAACTTCGGCTCCGTTGTCATAATAGTCTTCCCAGCTGCCGATTGTGGCAACTCATCTAAAGTTCTCTTCTTTTCAAACTCATCTTGAATATTTGGAATAATCATACTCTCCATAAATTTCTTTATAAAAGTACTCTTTCCAGTTCTAACCGCTCCTACAACACCTAAATATATATCCCCTCCCGTTCTCTCAGCAATACTCTTAATAACTTCATTTTTTTCCATATTCTACCTCGCTTTTCTTTATTCATTAAAATCTTATGAATAACCCTCTAAGAATATAACAAAAAAAAGAACTCTCTAAATTTATTGATCCTTAAATTTAACAGTCTCCATAAATTTATCTAGTTCTTGCTTACAATAATTATCCTTATTATCATTCTCTAACAATAAAGCATATAAAACATTATCATTCTTAATTGTTAAAACTTCTATCTCTACTACTTCATTATTGATCTTTAATACTCTATATCTTAAATTATTCTTAACCTTATCCTGTATTTCTAACTCTATATCATAAGATTTAGCTATCTCTTCTAAAAATTCTGTATTCGTCATCTCTCCTATAGCTTCCACCGTCAGAGAACAATCTTCATTAGACTTTAATTCATATTTCTTATAAAAATCATTACTAAAATCCTTCTCTACCCAATCTTTATCTAATCTAAAGGTCATCTTCTCGATCTCGTAACTTCTCATATTCCAAGAAACATTCTCTATAATTATTACCCCAATAGTAATAATTATCCCTATAACTAAATCTAATTCACTAACTTGCTTCTCCTTACATTTAGCCTTAACTATTTTTTCATCCATATATCTAAGCCTATAGTTTTCGATTCTTCTTCTTACAATACATAAATATAATTTATTAAAACTAAATCCTAATCCAATACTTAAAATACCTACTACATAATATAATTTAAAATACCCACAAATACTATAACCTATAAAAACAATAATTCCTAATAAATACAACTTTCTATAAAATAAATATACATATCCCCCTAAGAAAGCCCCTAAATTAAATACTTTCTTTTTAAAAAATTCTTCTTTTTTACCTAACCATATTTTTTCTTCTTTATTCATATTACCTAATCTTCATCGAATATTTAACAAATTTATAATAGTTCTCGCACTTCTTACCAAAACCATTATAAATATTAAATTCGTAGCTGTAAATACTATCACTATCTTGAATTATATAGTAGTATGATCGACTGGTATCTGTATATTTAAGATCTACTAAAGTCCATTCCTTACCTGATCTTTTAACCTTAGATATTGTTAAATTATCATTATCTTTATAAGCTCCTACTTTCTTGTCTATATAATCATCTATAGAACTATATCCTTCCTCCTTCGAAGCCACAATCCCACAATAATTAACATTATCTACATATTGGGCTGTTGTCTTGTTTTCGGCCGTATGAAAATCCTTAAAATCACTAGGACTTCTAAAATATAATTTATCAACATAATACTGTGGATAATAAGCCGCATACAAAAATACTGCTATTATAAAGGAAGCTACAATACCTAGCCCAAAGAAGAATACCGGTAATCCTGATGTTCCACCTATCTTAGAAACCCTATAAATAAGCTCATCTATCGAATGCCCCCAATACTTTCTCTTGATATTATCCACTTTATTATTACCCATAGCCAAATAAATATAATTAATTAAGAAAGACATTATAATATTTAGTAAAACAATAACAACTACAGAATATTCCTTCATAATTATGACACTAGCAATATCAATTCCTAACCACAATAACGAAATCAGAAACATTCTTCTATATAAAGTGTAAACAAATCCAAATACCAAGGTGTTCCAAGACCATTTTCTTTTCTTGATTTTATTATAATTTTTACCAACGTAATATCCCAGTAAATCCATTGGTGCTCCAGACATATTATTATCACTATTGTTTATATTCCCTTCTGATGTTATTATCTGCGAACTCTGTATCTCTTCTTTTGGCGTTACTTCTTCATAAGTACTTTGTGGTATCTCTTGATTATTAACACTATTATCCAGCTCTTTTTCACCTTTATTATTAGAACTACTAATAAAGATTAACCCACAATTAGTACAGGTATTTTGTCCTTCTTTGACAAAATTTCCACATCTTGGACAATTCATATCTAATCACCTCTATTATAATTATTTTAACATATATTACCTAAAAAGCAACCTTTTGTTAAGACCTTTATTATCACTTTGTAAACATAATTATTTCTATTATTATCCCCTCATAACTCTCTAATTATTCCCTATCTCTCTTCTAACTTCCTTCTTCATGATACCATATTTTATTCTCTTTGTAAATACTTTTTTCGAACATTTGTTTGATTTTTTAGTAATAAAAAATCTGCAAAAATTTACTTTTTGCCAGTTAAGGTTCTTCAAATTTCAATAATTCTAGTAAAAAGCTAGTTATAAAGTTATTTAATACCAATTTAAAGCTTTATAAAGAATAAAATACTTTAAAATCACACCTAGAAATTTAGATGCGATTTTACAGGACCTCGAAATTTGAAGAACCCTAATTTTTATGTATTTTTCTCGTTAATACTTCCTTTAAATAATAATTATATAAATTATCCATATTATCCATATCCTCAGGATGCCATTCTAATCCTAATAAAAAATAATCTTTATTTATATCTTCTACTGACTCTATATATCCCTCTTTACTTAAAGCTCCTATCTTCATCTTTACTTTCTCTTTAGGTAAAACATAATTATGTCTACTATTAACCATTATCTTTTTACCCAGTATCTTTCTTAAAACACTATCTTCTTTAACTATTATTTCATGATTACTATCATTATGATTATCTACTAGTACTAAATCCTGATCTCTTCCCTTAAAACTACTTAATCCTAATATTTGACATCCCATACATATTCCTAGTACTGGAATATTCTTTCTCTTACAATAATCTACTATCCTAAAGTGATAATCCTCTATCTCTGTTCCTCCCGGAATAATAATTCCATCACATAACTCTAATTCTTTTTCTAAATTATCTATATCACCTATAATCCCTCTATAATTACACTTCCCCTCTAAATATCTAAAATTATTCTCCTCTACTACTCTATATTCCTTCTTATCTATCTTCCTCTTTCTTAAAACTATTCCTATTACAATATTTTCCATTATAAATATTTATCCAAATTTTTAGGAACATTATCATTCATAACCGTATCAATAATCTTTTGTTCCTTCTCTGGAGAAACCTCTCTTCCCGTCATATCTGCTATATCTTTAATTACTTCTCTTAAAGTAGTTTCATCCTTCATATTTCCCTCTTGTAGCTTCTTAGCCAAAGACAAAATTGTCTCCTTATCTACATTTGTCTTTCTCTTAACCTTATCAAAAAAACTATCTGAAAATGCCATAAAAAAACCTCCTACATTATAATATATGTAGAAAGTTAATATATGTTAATCTTCTCGATCATTTTTATTCTTAAATTGAATAATAATTGGTGTTCCCTCTAGATCAAAATTCTCTCTTAATTTATTCTCTAAATATCTTTCATAAGAAAAGTGTACTAAATTCTTACTATTAACACTAAAAGTAAATTTAGGAGGAGCACTACCAGTCTGACTAACAAAATAAATCTTTAATCTCTTTCCCTTATAAGAAGGTGGCTGATTTAACATAACCGCATCTCTAATAACATCATTAAGAACACTAGTCTTAATCTCTTTCTTAGAATTATCATAAACTTTTAATATCTCCGGCATTAAGGTATGAATTCTCTTCTTTGTCAAAGCTGATAAAAAGACAATAGGAGCATAAGTTAAAAATTGAAATTCTGCTCGCATTAATTTTGAAAAACTCCTAATGTCATTCTTATCACTAACAGTATCCCATTTATTAACTACTAAAACAATAGGTTTTCCAGCTTCTAGAGCATAACCCGCGATATGTTTATCATGTTCAATAATTCCCTCTTCGGCATTAATAACAATAACACACACATCACTTCTCTCGATTGCTTTCATACTTCTAATAACACTGTATTTTTCAATGTTTTCATAGATCTTACCACTTTTTCTAATCCCAGCCGTATCTATAGCCACAAATTTTTTACCATCGTAATTAAAAGGCGTATCCACCGCATCTCTAGTAGTACCTGCTACATCACTAACAATAGCTTTCTCTTCATTTAATAATGCATTAACTAAACTACTCTTTCCTACATTAGGTCTGCCAATAATACAAAATTTAATTCGATCTTCTTCATAAATAATCTCTGGAATAGGTTTAAAATCCTTTGTAATAACATCTAACAGATCAGTTATACCTAAATTATGTTCTCCACTAACTCCGATAACCTCTTCAAATCCTAACTCATAAAAATTATAAATATTATCTTCTCTATTCTTACTGTCGATCTTATTAACAGCCACAATAACCTTCTTTGAAGCCTTCTTTAATATATCTCTAATAACAAAATCATTCTGATTTAACTCTTCTTTACCATCAACCACAAATACCACAATATCGGCATCATCAATAGCAATCTGAGCCTGGATTTTAATATCCTTATTAAAATCCACTAAAGATACATCTATACCTCCAGTATCAATTAAATGAAATTTATAATCATTATAGACAACATCTCCAAAGATTCTATCCCTAGTAACTCCTGGAGTATCCGCTATTATTGATACCTTCTTCCCTACTAATCTATTAAAAATAGTACTCTTTCCTACATTAGGTCTTCCTACTAAAGCAACAGTTGGCGTTTGCATAATATCACCTCTTTGACCTATATTATAACAAACAACTAGTTTATTATCAAGAAAAAAGCAAGTATTTTACTTGCCTATTCTTACTACAATTCCCTTTCTTACTATCTCTGAAGCTTTTCTACCATAAATCAAATTACACCCCTCATAATTATCTCTAACATATTCTCTATAAAATTTTCCATCATAATAATAAAGCTTTCCTTTTTTCTTATCATTATAACTATCTTTCACATAAAAATAATCTACTTCCTCTAAAAAACAGCTCTCAATATTAAAATTTATCTTAATATCCATACAATCAGTCTCATTATTATTAATCCGATCTATCTCTACTATCATCCCATATTCATAATTAGTAAAAATATTAAATTTATAATCCCCATTGATCATATCTCTCTTCTTAATTTTTACCAATATCTTATAAACAAAATCCTTTATTTCTTCTATATCAAATATATCAATATCATTTCTTGGACATTTAACAATATAAGAATTATTCTCTAACCCAATAATCATATCTCACCATATTAATATATGTTCTAAATTTATTTATGATAATATTTCTTCTATCTTCTTATATACCTCTTCTTTACCATTCTTTGTAACACTAGAAAACATAATTAAATTACTATCATCATCTAAATGTAACATTTCCATAATACTTTTCTTATTCTTAAAAACATTACTACTACCTACTTTATCAAACTTAGTACAAATAAGAGTAACTGGTATATTATAATGCTTCAAATATTCATACATCATAACATCATCATCAGTAGGTTTATGTCTAAAATCAATTAACATAAAAACCATCTTTAAATTCTCTCTTGTCTCTAAATAGTTCTCCATAATAGCCCCAAAATTTTGTTTCAGACTTTTACTAACATTAGCAAACCCATATCCCGGAGCATCTACTAAATAAAATTCCTCATTAATCAAATAAAAATTTAATGTCTGTGTCTTCCCAGGTTTTGCCGATATCCTAGCTAAATTCTTTCTATTTAATATCGTATTAATAAAACTACTCTTCCCAACATTACTTCTACCTACCAATAAAAATTCTTTTCTTTTATCATTAGGATATTGACTGCCTCTCACAGCCGATATAACTAAAGATGAACTATTAATTTTCATTATAAATCACCACCACTTGCCCTAGATTATACTATATATTTATAAAATAAGCAAATTTCTAACTTTTTTTCTTTGATGGTATAGAGTCAACATATGAATAATATTGAAGGTGTAAAGAAGAAGAGAAGGATAATACTTTATTTGCTAGTTCTAGTGATGGCTATTGTAGTAGCACTCACTACGAGTACTTATGCCTATTTTAGAGGAACCAGTGCTTCTCTATATATAGTTAATCAAGACTACTAAATCCTAACAAAAATTGGCAAATCACTCTTTGAATTATTCTTAATATTATTTTAGTAATACAATTAACTAACTAACTATTAGCTAACAACACCCCTATTTAAAAATATATTTGTTATACTTAAAGAGAGCCTAGATAACTCTCATAAAAAGAAAGTTAGAGGTGTTTTTTATATGACAAAGTATATTTTTGTAACTGGAGGAGTCTGCTCTGGTTTAGGTAAAGGAATAACAGCATCTTCTATAGGATTACTCTTAAAAGCTAAAGGCTATAAAGTTTTTATGCAAAAATTTGATCCTTACATGAATGTTGATCCTGGAACTATGTCCCCTATTCAACATGGCGAAGTCTTCGTAACCGCCGATGGCTGTGAAACAGATCTTGATCTAGGACATTATGAACGCTTTATCGACGAAGAATTAAATTATACATCCAATATTACTAATGGTAAAATATATTCTTCAGTAATTGAAAAAGAGCGACATGGCGACTTCTTAGGAGCCACTATTCAAATAGTTCCCCATATATCTAATGAAATTAAAAATAAAATCTATGAAGCTGGATTAAGTAGCAAAGCCGATTTTGTTATAACCGAAATTGGAGGAACCGTCGGTGACATAGAATCAGGAGTCATGATGGAATCCTTAAGACAATTTCGGATGGAACAAACTCCCGCTAATAGCCTCTTCGTCCACACCACTCTTGTTCCCTATATTTATGGTTCTAACGAATTAAAAACCAAACCTACTCAAAATAGCATTATCGATCTAAGAAGACTGGGAATTCAACCAGATATAATTGTAACTAGATCCAATATTCCACTAGGTGATCCTGTTCGCAATAAAATAGCCCTCTTCGGTAGTGTTCCAGCAGAAAACATCATTGAAGCTGTCGATGCTACCAATATTTATCAAATTCCCATCAATTTTCATAATCAAAATATTGAAGAAATTATTCTTAAACATTTCAATATGTCTATTACACCTAGTAAACTAAAATACTGGGAAGATCTAATTACTACTGTTAATAATCTAAAAAAAGATATCGAGATATCTTTAGTAGGTAAATATACAGAACTTCATGATGCTTATATTTCTGTTGTTGAATCTTTAAAACATGCTGGATACAAACATAATGTTAAAATAAATATCAATTGGGTTGACTCTGAAAAATTAGAAAAAATAGATGATCTCCAACCAATCTTTAAAAATAGCCAAGGCATCATAGTTCCTGGTGGCTTTGGCTCTCGTGGTATTGAAGGCATGATCAAAGCCATAAACTACGCCAGAGTAAATAATATTCCTTTCCTAGGTATCTGCCTTGGCCTTCAACTAGCTGTCATCGAATTCGCTAGAAACGTCTGTGGAATTGCCGATGCTTCCTCTACAGAATTCAATGAAACCTGTAAAAACCCTATCATCGATCTCATGTCTGATCAAAAAAACATCATCAACATGGGCGGCACTCTAAGATTAGGAAATTACGATTGTCAGATCTTTAAAAATACCTTAGCCTATAAAGCCTATAAACAAACAACCATCAAAGAACGCCATCGACATAGATATGAATTCAACAATAAATATAAAGACCTCTTAGAAAGCCACGGCCTAGTCTTCTCTGGCCTTAATCCTCAATCTAATCTTGTTGAAATCATCGAATTACCTAGCCATCCCTTCTTTATCGCTGGTCAATTTCATCCTGAATTTAAAAGCCGCCCAACCAGACCTGCTCCTCTCTTCGATAAATTCATTGAAAGCTCTCTAAAACATTAAAAAAGATATCAACATAAACTGTTGATATCCCGACTATTAACTGGTTAAATCCTGTTAATAGTCTTTTTATTATTCTAATTATTTTATCTCGTATTTAGTTCCTTCTCTAGTATCTTTAATAATAATTCCCTTATCTAATAACTCTTCTCTTATAGCATCAGCTTGTAAATAATCCTTATTCTTCTTAGCAGTATCTCTTTCTTTAATCTTCTCTTCAATATAAGAAATCATCTCTTTATCCAACTCCTCTTCATCATCTACAAGAAGATCCAAAGAAAGAACTGTATCAAACTTTCTGATTAACTCTTTCTTGGTAACATCATTAATCGTATTATCTTTAAGAACATCATAAACTAGACTAATACCCATAGCCATATTCATATCATCACTAATATAATTCTTAAACTTCTCATTATATTCTTTAACTTTATCCGTACAAATATTTCCATCATCACCTAAATTAAGACATCTCTTCTTTAATTTATTATATTCATTTTGACAACCATCTAAAATCTCATAATCAAAAGCTAAAACATTATGATAATAACTCTTAAGACACATATATCTATAAGCTAAAGGTTTATATCCCTTACTTTCCAATAATGAAACTGTCAAAAAATCTCCCTTACTCTTACTCATCTTTCCTGACTTATCATTTAAATGTTCTCCATGAACCCAAAAATTACACCATTCATGTCCTAAATAAGACTCACTTTGAGCAATTTCATTCGTATGATGTGGAAAAATATTATCAACTCCCCCACAATGAATATCCAAATACTCGCCCAAATATTTAATCGCAATTCCTGAACATTCAATATGCCATCCTGGATATCCTAATCCCCAAGGACTATCCCACTTAAGCTCCTGATCTTGAAACTTCGATTTCGTAAACCACAATACAAAATCAGCTTGATTTCTCTTACTAGGATCCTCTAAAACACCATCTCTAACGCCTACTACCATCTCATCGATCTTATGATTAGTAAGTCTATAATAATCCTCTAACTTTGAAGTATCAAAATATACATTTCCCCCTGATATATAAGCATATCCCTTCTCCAAAAGCCTCTCAATAATCTTTATATACATAGAAATATTATCAGTAGCTCTACTAACCGTATCTGGCCATCTAATATTAAGCTTTCTAGCATCTTCTTTAAAGGCCTCCGTATACATATTTGCTATCTCCAGTACTGTTTTATGTTCTCTCTTAGCCCCCTTCAACATCTTATCCTCACCAGAATCACTATCACTAGTTAAATGTCCTACATCAGTAATATTCATAACTCTCTTAACATCATATCCCAAATATTTCAAGCTCTTCTCTAAAATATCTTCCATAATATATGTCCTCAAATTACCAATATGAGCATAATGATATACTGTCGGGCCACAAGTATATAAACGTACTACCCCCTCTTCTCTAGGTTTAAACTCCTCCACTTTTCTACTTAAAGTATTATATAATCTCATATACTCACCTCATCTAAATTATATCAAAAAAAGCCCTAAATATAAACAAAAACTAGATATCTCTATCTAGTAAACTTATCTATGGTGACCTGTACGGGATTCGGACCCGTGAATGTAGCCTTGAGAGGGCTATGTGTTAAGCCACTTCACCAACAGGCCATAAAAATAAATACAACCTAATTCTAGCATAATAATAACATTTTGACAATACCCAAATTTTACACTATTTATAAACAAATAAGTGGAAAACTAATATTCTTAAAAAATAACCTCCATAAGTGCTATAATAATAACAGAGGTGATAATATGCTTTATCCTAACTTTCTTAAACCCCACTCAACGATCGGTATAACCGCTCCTTCTGATGGCCGTACCGACCCCTTAGACTTAATAAGATTAGATAATGCTTATAAAAATCTTCACAATAGAGGCTATAACACCATAGAAACTCCCAATACTAGAACCAGTTCTAATGGTCGTAGTTCTACCCCTACTACCCGTGTTAAAGAATTACACTCCCTCTACCTCAACAAAGATATTTCTTTAATAATAAGTGCCAGTGGCGGGGACTTCATGTATGAAATACTTCCTCTATTAGATTTCAATATTATTAAACAAAATCCTAAATGGCTCCAAGGCTATTCCGATAATACCAATCTAACCTTTACCATCACCACCAACCTCGATATAGCCACCATCTATGGCGATAACATCGCTGCCTTTGGCATGAACACCTACCATAAATCTCTATTAGATAATCTAGCCATTCTCGAAGGTAAAAAACTAGAACAATCAAGCTTTCCCAAATACCAAAACACCTTCCCTACCTATAAAACCGGATTAGAAAGCTACAATCTCGATACAGACACCAACTGGATAAATCTCTTTGCCGAAAAAGATTTATCTCTTCAAGGAAGACTAATCGGTGGCTGCCTAGACGTCCTAATAACCTTAATTGGAACAAAATACGATAAAACCCAAGAATTTATCCAAAAATATAAGTCTGATGGAATAATATGGTACCTAGAAAACTGTGATCTAAACAACGAACAAATTTCCCGAGCTCTTTTCCAACTAGAATCTGCAGGCTGGTTTCAAAACACTACTGGAATAATTTTTGGAAGAACCCTAACCGACAAAAGTAACTATAACATTTCCTATCAAGAAACCATTAAACAAGCTCTAGAACATCTAGAAATACCCGTCATAATCGAAGCTGACTTCGGCCATAAATCACCCCGTATGACTATCATAAATGGCTCTTATGCTACTATTAAAAGTAGTAATGGTCAAGGAACGATATCATATCAATTAAAATAAGGAGGAATTAATTTGAATAAAGAATTATTAGATCAAAAATATATAAAATTATTATTAGAAAGATGTTTAAATTTTGAAAAATCATCCATATTATTTATAAATTATAATAAAGAAATAAAACCCTTTATCGATAAAATAGTTACCTATGCTAAAAAACTCGGTCTAGAAGAAATATACTTAGACGAAGATGATCCCGAACTAATAAAAGAAACTCTCCTAAATATAACAGAAGAAGAATTAGACAAGTGTCCCCTCTTTAACAAAAGTATCTGGGATGAATACGCTAAAAAGAATGCCAGTTTCCTCATGCTTGAAACCGAAAATCCTGGTCTAATGGACGAAGTCGCTCCCTCTAAATTAGCTAAAGCTAGCTACTTAAAAAGAGCCACTAGACCTATCTTCCGTGAAAAAGAAGGAACTAATCAAATTCCTTGGTGCATCGCCGCCTACCCTGGCCAATCCTGGGCTAACTCCATCTTTAAAAATGACCCTAATGCTTACAACAAATTATATCAAGTAATTCTAAAAATGTGCATGGTCGATGAAAATGATCCCATCACTAATTGGAATAATTATATAAATACTAGTAAAATCTTAATAAATAAATTAAATAATCTAAAAATAAAGACCTTACATTACACTAATTCTAGAGGCACCGATCTTTTAATCAAATTACCCGAAAATCATATCTGGGTAGGAGCCGGAACAGAAAACAACCTCCTTGTAAATATGCCTAGCTACGAAATCTTTACTTCCCCAGATTATAGATACACTAACGGAATCGTTTATAGTGCCAAACCCTTAATTTATAACGGTGCCTTAATAGAAGACTTTTATATTATCTTTAAAGATGGTAAAGCCATATCTTCTGGTGCCAAGAAAGGTTCCGAAGTTCTAACCGGAATAATCAACAGCGATCAAAATTCTTGCTACCTTGGAGAAGTATCTCTAATTAATCATGATTCCCCAATCTCTAATACCGGCTTAGTATTCGGAACCACTCTATTTGATGAAAATGCTTCCTGCCATTTAGCCCTCGGCGATTCTTTCCCAGAATGCTTAGAAAAGGGCTTATCCAAAACCAAAGAAGAATTACTTCAAGAAGGATTAAATAACTCTAAAAATCACGTGGACTTCATGATAGGAACCTCAGACTTAAACATCACTGCCGAAACTATTAACGGAACCATTCCTATTTTCCAAAACGGAAATTTTGTTATATAGAAAGGAGCTAAAAATGAATTTTTTAAATTTAGCTGAAACCCGCTATTCTGTAAGAAACTTTCAAGATAAACAAATATCTGAAAGTGATCTAAACAAAATCCTAACAGCCGCCAAACTATCACCTACTGCCAAAAATAGACAAGAACAACGCCTATTAGTTGTAAATGAAAAATCAACTCTCGAAAAATTAAGAGAAACAACATTATGCCACTTCAATGCTCCAACAATAATTGTTCTATGTTACGAAAAAACATTTACAGAATCAGGCCTAGAAACTGAAGACTCCCAAAAATGGAGCCATGTTGATTTAGGAATAGTTGCTACTCATATCTGCTTAGAAGCAACAGATTTAGGCTTAGGTAGTATAATGGTTGGTTTATTTGATAAAGAAAAATTAATTCATAATTTGAATATTCCCTCTAATTATGAACCAGTATTACTATTACCAATAGGATATATTGACAAAAAACCTAGTCATCTTCATAATGACAGACTACCATTATCTCAAACTGTTTTTTACAATAAATACTAATTAAATAAATATACTAGACGGACTACTCTAAACTAATAGTCAAAAAAACATCTCGTTTTTTTGTGTAAATTATTATTTTAATGTCTGAATAGCAACTCACTACTAGTATTTTTTTAAACAAAATCTGCAAAAAGTATTGACAATCCCTCGATTATACCCTATAATTTATATTGCCTACTTGAATTGCAGATGTAGTTTAATGGTAGAACCTCAGCCTTCCAAGCTGACTACGGGAGTTCGATTCTCCTCATCTGCTCCAGATTGATAGGAAACTCGAACTTTTCGAGTTTAAGTAATAAATGCTAACTAGAAATAGTTAGTTTTTTGTTATTTAAGAAAGGAAAGTGATGAGTTATGATAATAGAAACTAAAAAACTTGTAATAAGTGAAGAATTAAAAAGAAAGATTGAAATGATATGTAAGTTTGCTTATGTGG
>CAKPDP010000013.1 GCA_934149105.1 uncultured Bacilli bacterium | reverse complement strand
AGCATTATTACTACTACTAACACTGACACTAAAATAAGCATATGTACCCGTAAGTAACGCTACTACAATAGCCATAACTATTACTATCAAATAAAATCTTACCCTTTTCTTCACTTTAGCACCTCAATATTATTCATATGTTAACTCTATAATATCAAAAAAAAAAAAAAAAAAACGAGTTTTTTAACTCTAAGATTACCTCAAGGCAATTAATAAACTGTTAATGATGCATATAAAGAAATAACTATTAAATAACTTTAACTTTTCTAACTTATAAACTATCTATATAAATTCTTCTTCTTAACCCTAACTTTATCCTTACTACTTTTCTTTAACAAAGGTTTATCTAAATAATAATTAACTTCCCCATAATGTTGATAAACCTTCTCTTTAATACTCTTCCCTTTCTCAGAAATTATACTATTATTACTATATACTCCCCTTAACTTATCTTTATATTGCTTATTATAAGCCTTAATACTTTCTACTTGCATCTTTCCAGTAAAACCCACCAATACTAAAGATGGAATAAATAAACTAGGTACCTGTGTTGCCATAAGACTCAATATTGCACTCCCAAATAATCCCCATGTCTTATATTTACCTACCATCTCTGTCTCCATCTTTATCCTACTCTTCCTTGCTGCCACTGTCGTTGCCACTATTTCTCCCTCTAATAAAATAGGTATCAGCATAAAAATATTTCCCATCACTAAAGATGGAGCAATCAAAGATAAAGCATATATCTTATCAGAAATAGGATCTAACTTTCTCCCTAATTCTGTAAAAGCCTTAAGCTTCCTAGCCATAAATCCATCTAAAAAATCACTAATCGCCCCATATCCATATAATCCTAATGCTAAAGGTATATTCCCCATTATAAACATAATAGGAGCTATAATACTAGTTATAATTCTTGAAATAGTTATCATATTAGGTATATTTTTCTTAAACATAATCTTCCTCTTTCATCTATAAACTACTACCAATCCCTATTAATCTTATTCTTTACTATAATAAGGAAGAACTTAATCTTCCTTATTACTATTCTTATTATATATATCTATATAAAAATCCTTCCATATCTTTAAAACATTCTCTTTACTATAATATTCACTTAATTCTAAAGACTTCTTACTCCATTCCTGATAATAATATTTATCCTTACTAAGCTTCTTAAGTTCTTCTGAAAAACCATCATTATCATTACTCTTAAGATACTTCTCAAACAAAATATCTTTATATAAATCTAAATCTCTAAGTAACACTGGTTTTTCCGAATTTATAGCTTCTAATATTGACATCGGAAATAATTCATTATAAGAAGGCATAAATAAAACAGAAGCCATATTATACATATCATTCATCTCTTCTCTAGGAATAATTCCCAAGAACTTAACATTCTTAGGAGGATTATCATACACTTCCTTTAATTCCTCATATCCATCTGTAATCTTCCCAAAAGAAAATCCTCCACACCAAACAAACATCATCTCCGGATTATCTTTAGCAACCTCTATAAAATCTAATACCCCTTTCCTAGTCTGAACCTGTCCTACTCCTAAAACTACAAAACTATCTTTATCTATATTATATTTTTCTCTAATCTTCTCTACTTCTTTTTTATCTTTCTTATAAAAACTATCTTTCGATACATAATTAGGAATATACTTAATCTTATTTCTATCTATTCCATATTTAACTAAATCATTAATAAATATCGGATTAACAACTACCAAATAATCAGCTAGACTATAAAAATCAATAACATACTTCTTAAAAACTGAAAATATAAGTCCTGGTAATTTAATACTTCCATCTAATGTTTCAGGTAAAAAATGACAATAAGCAACCTTAACACTCTTACTAGTCTTCATCTTTATATAATTCTGAACATCTACTGTATGAGCATGAATTATATCTGTCTTCTCTTTAGAATTAACATAGACATCAAAGACATCCCCAGCACCACTTCTAACTAATTCTACTTGTTCTAAATAAGCACTTCCTACTCCTTGTCCATCCACCTTATCAGCACTACCAGACAACATATTAATACTAATCTTTTTCATTTTATCCTCTCCATATGCTTAAAGTATACCATATCTTTACCTAAAAAAAAAGCCCTAAGGCTTTTCTATTATCTACTAGAAACTTTTCCCATTGGACGTTTAACTCTAGTATAACCATTGTGTTCTGAATAATATTCAGGATATTTACAATAACTATATAAACTTAAACCTTCATTAGTAGTTTCAAGTTTAGGTTGTCTACGAATTCTCTTTTCTTCACCAGGTCTTAAAAATTCTCTTACCTCAGTGATTTTCTTACTATTTTCCATTTTTACACCTCCTGTTTCATATATTCTAATCTTAATTTATCTGCTATTGTTACAATAAACTCCGAATTAGTAGGTTTGGCCTTATCTATATCGACACTATGACCAAATACCTCTTCCATTAAATCCCAGTTTCCTCTATTCCAACTTACCTCTATAGCGTGTCTAATGGCACGTTCGACTCTAGACACTGTAGTATCAAACTTTGTAGCTAAATCTGGATATAATTCCTTGGTTATTCCACCTATCATCTCAGGATTATCATATATCATACAAATACCTTCTCTAATATATTGATACCCCTTAATATGTGATGGCATTCCTAGTTCATGTAACATCTTAGTAATAGATATCTGTAAATTATTACGAACCAAATTAACACTCTTATTATCTTGCAATTTAAAAACTTCTAAAATTCTATTTTCTAAATCATCAAGTTCAAAAGGTTTTAAAATGTAATAATTTACCCCATATTCACTTACTTTTCTAATCACCTCAGGAGCATTATATGAAGATTCAACAATAATATTCTTAGAAATCCCTCTTTTCTTAAGTTCTTCTAAGACATACATACCATCTCTCTGAGGCATTATTAAATCTAATAACACTATATCATATTCATCTTCCTGATTTATGATAGTATTTAAACCATCTTCTCCATTATAACTACAAAGAACAACCTCTATCTTATCATTATTAGCAAAATATTCTTTTACCATTTCTGTTAGATTAACATTATCATCAATCATCAATATTCTAATTTTTTTCATTATACTTAATTCCTCTCTTCTTTTTGTTTAATTATACTAACTACTACAGTCACTTTTTGTCGAACAAACAAAAAGAGAAACACTAAAATACACTTCTCTAATTAAAATACCACATTTTACTACTAAAAACTACTCAATACTACTAACAATATTCTTTACTATTGAAGCTGAAATTGAAGAGGTACCAATGATTATACCAGATAATTTAGAAATATGCAAGATATTTTTTACATTTTTTTCATTTACATTTCCCCCATACAATATTTTAGGTACAACTTTATACTTATTTTCTAAGTAATCGGCTATATAATTCACTACTTCTTCTAATCTCTCTAAATCATATTCATGATCACTCTCTAAAGCTTCTTCTGGTTCAAAAGCAAAAGTAATAAACTCAATATGAGCTATATTCTTAAGATAACAATCTAATTGCTCTTTTATAACTTTTTCCCAATCACAAGACCCATTATCACCTAAACATAATATTGGCATAATATTAGCTTCCAAACAAGTCTCTAATTTCTTACGAACATCTTCCATACTTTCTTTAAAATATTTTTTTCTTTCATAATGGCCAATCATGGCATATTCTACTCCCAAACTTCTAAGTTGATTCGTAGATATCTCTCCTGTATAATCCCCTTCTAACTCATAGTAAAAATTTTGACATCCTACTCCCCAAGAACAATTATTAACAAAAGCCTCTAAATATAAACTACTAGGAAGCACTATTATATCATTGTCTGTCTCGATCTGATTAATATCTTGAATATATTTATAAATATCATCATATAACAGATTCATCTTATGATTTAATACTACTAACTTATTTTTCATCTTTATCACCCTTTATAACATTTTTAATCTTACTAATAAGAGGTATCCTCTCTTTATTATAATTATTTATAGCAATTCTATATACATCTAATACTTTCTCCGCAAAATATCTAGCCGAATGTACCCCCGAAGTAATTCTTGCTTGTTTAGCTAACTTCCCAAGTAACTCTCTATCTTTATATAAAGATATCATACATCTTTTATATTCTCTTCTATTATTAAAAACAAGCCCATTAAGTCCATCAATCACTGTATCCTGGAAACTTTCATCACTTACACAGACAACTGGTAAAGAGGCTGCCATCGCTTCTACTACGGTAAGTCCCTGTGTCTCTGTATGCGAAGCCGTTGTAAAAACATCGGCAACCATATAATAATCTTGAATATTCTCCCAAGGAACTGCTCCTGTAAATATAACTTTCTTCTCTAACTTATATTTCTTTATATATTCTTGATAATTACCTAGATCTGGACCACTACCCACTATTAACAATTTCATCTTCGGCAAACTACCACTTAAACTACGCATACTACTAAGAAGTAACTCAATATTTTTCTCACTACCTATTCTTCCTACAAATAGTACTACAAAGTCATCTTTATCGATTCCTAAACTCTTCCTCTTACTTACTATATCTAATTTCTTATTATTCTCTCTATAAAACTTCTCTACTTCTATTCCCGTCGGAACTATATAAACATTTCTATCAACTTTATATTTTTCCTTAAATAAATCATAAGCCTTCTTTGTAGGAACTATCAATTCTGAAATCGTCTTATCACAATAAAATATTGTTAAATATTCTACAATCTTCTTACTAGACTTATTAAAATATCCATGCGTTATATAATGAACATAATCTTCATACATTGTATGATAAGTATGAACTAAAGGAATATTAAACTGCTTAGCTATAATTCTAGCAAAAGTTCCTACTCCAAACTCTGTCTGAGAATGAATTACATCTAAATTCCACTTCTTAATCTTATTAATAACCTTAACGGGATAAATACCTGTCAAACGATAATCATAAATACCGGTAGGAATTCCTGGTATTCTTATAATCTTATCATTATCTTCATATTTATAATGTAATGCCTCATTATTAACAGTAACTATATAAACATTATGACCCATCTTTTCTAAAGATTTCTTAAGTATTAAAACACTAGTTGTAACACCATTAATATAAGGAACATAAGTATCTGTAAATATCCCTATATTTAATCTATCCTTCTTCTTTATCATATTTACTCTTCTTTCTATAGAACATCAGTGCTACTGCACCCATTATCATACCTAAATAATACGTCACAAATCTCCAAATCAACATCAAAGCCTGTAAGACACTTCCCTTAATTAAATAATTAAAGAAATAAACAAAACCATATTCTATTCCTCCTGTACCTCCAGGTATCGGTACAAAAGCTCCAATAATCATAACATAACTAACCGCTACTATTGATGACCAATAATTAAGTCCTTTAACTCCTAGACCTATCGCTAATATAAAAGGAATACTATAACTACACAATAAACCTAAAATATTAATCATTACGGCCTTAACAATTAGTAAAGGATTTTTTCTAAGTGCTATAGCACTCTCATAAAACTTAACTGACGACTCTTCTAACTTTGTCATATACTTATTTTTATTCTTAATTATCTTTACTTTATGTAAAATTTTTATCAAAAAACTCACTAATTTTGTACTACTCTTCTTTCCAAAGGCCAATATAACTGTTACTAACCATACTAAAAAGTTGATCAAGAACCCTAAAACTGCTAAATTTCGCATAATGCTATTAAAAGGAAAGATATGCATAAAATAATTACATCCTAAAGTAACAATTCCTATAGCTATTAAAGCAGTCTGATACATAATAAAATTCTGAAGAACTATATTAGTAGCTTTCTCTACTGGAATCTTCTCTTTATGAAGATAATACACTTCCATAGGTTGTCCACCTGTTGCAAAAGGAGTAACCCCATGAAAGAAAACTATAATAAAACTTATTTGTAATGTCTTCCAGATCGAGATCTTATTCTTACTATTCTTAACTAATAGAAAAGTCGATAATCCATTAAAAAATCTATATAAACTAAAAAACAAAATCGCTAGTATTATCAATAAAGGATTAATATTTCTAATAAGTTTCATAATCTCTTCAAAATTATCTTTCAAAGAAAAATATAACACTAATCCTAATACTACTACTATTACTATAACATTAATTATCTTTGCTTTCTTACTCATCTTCCTCTATAGCTCCTATACCAGGTAATTCTTTCCCCTCTAAATATTCCAAAGTAGCTCCTCCTCCAGTTGAAACATGATAAAAAGAATTAGTAAATCCTAACTTATTAGTGGCACTAACAGTATCGCCACCTCCTATTAAGACCTTACTTACCTTATCCTTTAAAATTCTTAATACTTCTAGAGTCCCTTCTTGATATAAAGGTTTTTCAAACATGCCCATAGGCCCATTCATAATAACTCTCTTACAACCATCTAATTCTTTTTCAAATAATTCTCTAGTCTTAGGACCAATATCTAAACAAATATCTTGATCTTCTATTTCCTCTCTATCCTTACTAACTACTCTATCACTATCTAAACTCTCACTAACTAAACTATCTATAGGAAGTACTATCTTATCTTTATATTCTTCTAATAGTCCCTTACAATAATCAATACTATCATCATCTACTATTGATTTTCCGATCTTATACCCCATAGCACACCAAAAAGTATAAGTCATACCTCCTCCTATTAATAATTTATCACACTTCTTAATCAAATTATCTATAACCTTAATCTTATCACTAACCTTAGCTCCTCCCATAATAACTATAAAAGGATGCGTCTCATCATTTAATATTCCCTCTAATTTATCTATCTCCTCAATAACTAAAAATCCTAAACAAGAAGGTAAATACTTACATATTCCTACGTTAGAAGCATGACTCCTATGACAAGTACCATAAGCATCATTTACAAATACTTCTCCTAAACTAGCCCAATACCTAGCTAACTCTAAATCACAATTACTCTCTTTCTTTCCCTCTAGATCCTCAAATCTAGTATTCTCTATTAATAAAACTTCTCCCTTTTTTAATTTTCTTGCCATTTCCGTTAATTTAACACTCCTAGTATCAAAAGAAAACTTAACCTTTCTACCTAATAATTCTGAAAGTCTAATACTAACTGGATACAAACTCTTACTCTTCCTATCCTCTTCTGTTTTAACTTTACCCAAATGTGATAAAATAATTACCTTAGCCCCTCTATCTAAACAATAATTAATAGTCTTTAAACTAGCTCTAATTCTTGTATCATCTTGAATAACTCCCTCTTTAATAGGAACATTCAAATCACACCTAATAATAACACTCTTATTATCTATATCTAAATCACTTATTCTCTTCTTCATAAGCAATATCACCTCATTACAACTAATTATATCATAAACTCCCCACACTAACAAATTTTTTTAACTTGTAATTTATAGTAAATTATAGTATAATGTTTCTATCAGTGGATTCTTGTTCAAAAGTTTCATATTATTTTTTTTGTAACGGTTATCAAAATAAGAAAGGATTTGATTATGAAACAAGAACTAGATACAAAAGTATTCGCTCTAGGAGGTCTAGGCGAAGTCGGTAAAAATATGTATTGTGTAATGCATGATAATGAAATAATAATAATTGATGCTGGAGTTATGTTTCCCGAAGATGAATTACTAGGTATTGATTATGTTATTCAAGATTACAGTTTTTTAAAACAAAACGAAGAAAAAATTAAAGCTTTACTTATAACTCATGGACATGAAGATCATATTGGAGGAATACCCTTTTTATTACAATGTGTAAATATTCCTAAGATTTATGCTCCTGCTCAAGCTACTGCTTTAATTGAAAAGAAATTAGAAGAAAGAAATTTAAAATATAAAGATTTAATTATTTACAACGAAAATACTAAACTTAAAACAAAATATTTTAATATTGAATTTTTTAGAACAACCCACTCGATACCAGATTCCCATGGTATATCCTTAAAGACACCTAATGGTACCATAGTTATGACTGGAGACTTCAAAATGGATTTAACTCCTATTGGTCCTATGTATGATATTCATAAAATGGCTCGTATAGGTAGTGAAGGTGTAACTCTTTTAATGAGTGATTCTACTAACGCCCTAGTCCCAGGAACCTCTATTAGTGAATCTGTCGTAGATGAAAATCTTGGAGAAATCTTCTCTAATCATAAAGATAGTCGTATCATCTTAGCTACTTTTGCTTCTAATATCTATAGACTAAAACATATTATTGATATTGCTAAAAGAAACAAAAGAAAAGTAGCTCTCTTTGGTAGAAGTATGGCTACATCCGTTGATATAGCCCTAAAATGTGGTTATATTAAAGATAAAAATATTATTATAACTCCAGAAGAAGCCAATAAATTAAAGCCTCAAGAAGTATGTCTTCTTTGTACTGGTAGCCAAGGTGAACCCTTAGCGGCCCTATCAAGAATTGCCAATGGTAGTCATAAACAAATAAAATTAATACCTAATGATGTTGTTATCTTCTCATCATCACCTATCCCTGGTAATGCCGCTTCTGTCGGAAAAACTATCAATAAACTAGCCCTAAAAGGCGTAAAAGTCTATACCAATTCCATGGCTGATATCCATTCTTCAGGCCATGCCAATCAAGAAGAATTAAAATTAATGTTAAGACTATTTAAGCCTAAATTCTTCGCTCCTTATCATGGTGAATATCGTATGTTAAAATCTCACTGTGATCTTGCTATTGACTGTGATATTCCTAAAGAAAATACCTTTGTCTTAGAAAATGGTGATGTCTTATCCCTAGTTAAAGGTAAAGTCTTCCGAAATGGTCGTGTTACCGCAGGTGATGTCTATGTCGATGGTTCTAGAATTGGTGATGTAGGAAACATAGTAATTAAAGATCGTAAATTAATGTCTAGTAACGGTATTCTAGTTATTATAGCCAATATTGATACAGCTAATCACAAATTACTAGCCTCTCCTGCCGTAACAACTAGAGGGTATATCCTCGTAAATGAAAATGAAGAATTAATAAAACAAATAAGTATTACTGCTAGTAACATTATAAAATCTAAACTAACAAACAAATACTTAAACTTTAACGATCTTAAGAATGATATCATTAATGGCCTAATGCCTTTCTTAAAAGAAAGTACTGGTAGAGTCCCAATAATTCTTCCAATATTAATGAATATCGAAACCAAAGATAAAAATAATAAAGAATTAACTAAGGAAACTAAAAATAAAGTTTCTAAAGAAGAAGTCCAAGTAAAATAAAAATCAAGGAGCAATCTTAATCCTTGATTTTTTTATCTCACTCTCTATCATATTTGCTAATTCTAGTGCTTCTTTCATCTAATACTTATTCTTACGTTTTATCCTTTAGTTCTTAGAGTCTCTTCTTTAAAATAATACTAAATGAATTACTAAAATGGATTGAATATTATTATAAAAATCAAAATTTAAATATTGTAACTCCTGATAATTCTCTAAAAATACACAAGTTACTAAATGACAAAAGAAATACAAAAAAGATAGAGAAATAATTCTCAAGTATTTTCTATTTAACCAAAAAGAAGTCCTTATACTCTAAAGACTTCTTTTACTATTTATATCAATATTACTGTTAACATCGAAATAAGTACAATTATTTCTGTAACAAAATATTTAATTTCTTTTGTCATAAAATCCCCCATCCAAAAAAGATAACCCTATTGTAACATAAGAGTTATCTTTTGTCAAATTCGCCTTTATTTCTACTGCTCTATATAAAGTTTTATTGTTCCTAAAAATAAACGATCCTGTTGTTCATTATCTAAATCTTTATAATCAAAATATATCTTTAACATAACATCTAAAGAACTCTTCTTAGCTAAAGCTCCTTCATATAATACATAATTAGTCTTATCATTATATTTCCATATATCTCCATTTAAAGCTATACTCTCAAAATAATTATCTTCAACAATCAAATCATATTTAATATATTTAGCATCTAAAATCTTATCCTTATATCCTAATTTCTCATAATTAGAAGATTCCTCTAAAACAATCTTATACTTAACAGCTTTCTTAGTATCATTATTAACCTTAAATTCATAATAATTTTTCTCTATTGTCTCAATATTACCCGTAACCTTCCCATCATCTAGATCATCATCCGGATTATCTGGAGTATCTGGTTCTTCATCATCATCACTATCATCATCTTTAGGTTCATCTTTCCTAGGATTATACTTATTAGTATTACTCTCATCGTCTTTAAGATTACCATCTGTATCCATAATTATATCCTTAGTATCTACAATATAATCATTACCATTCGGATCCTCTATCCTACTCTTACCATTATCAAAATCTGTAACCGTATACCCATTAGGAGTCTTTATAACCTTAGTCTCTTTATTAGGAACTTCTTTTACTTCTTTTATATTACCATCATTATCATACTTAATATTACTATTCTCACTTACATAGACACTACTACCATCTTTATATCTAATAACCGCCGATCCATCATCATAATAAGTAATTTCATCTCCTGTTGGAGTTGTCTTCTTAGAAACTGCCCAGGCTATCTCATCTTCTAAAATCTCCCAAAAAGATTTCTTTCCATTTAAAATTATATCTCCACTCTCTCTTACCATAATATCTGTATCGTAGTAAGACTTAATTAAAGCCGATCCATCACTATAATAAATAATAACTGTCCCATCATCTAGTTCTAATCTCTTTACTACAGTTGCAGCATTATTATTAGGAAAACTAATTCCATTAGTCCCTATTTCTAGATCCTCACTATTTCTAACTACATAACTATTATTACCATCTTCTACTAAAACAGTTCCATCCGTATAATAAGTAAGTTTCCAATTACCAATATTCTTTATTTCATTAGGATAACTACTACCACTAGGTACTACCTTATCTAATTCTACATTATTAGATCCTATCTTAATTCTTTCACTATTCCTAACCAAAATCGTCTTACCATTCTTAGTAATCTCTGCTGAGCCATCACTATAATAAATAATAACCGTTCCTGAATCTAATTCTAACTTTTTAGAAATACTAATTCCTTTACGTTTAGAATTAACATTAATCACTCCATCTTCAGAAATACCATATCCTCCAGTTGCTAATCTCGATATTCTAACAATAGTTCCATCACTTCTAACTAACTTACTAGATTCATCACTATAATAAGTAACTATACCACCAGGTACTTCGAAAGACTTAACAACAAATATAATACCTTCTTTCTTATATACATTAGCATATTTATCGATCCAATTACTATTATTTTGTTCTCCTTCTAACTTAACATTACTATCTCCATATTCAAATGCTATATCCTCAGATGAATAATCTCCCTTAGGATTAGTATTCAAATTAGCTACCGTATAGAAAATTATTCCTAAAATAATTAACAATAACAACAAGAAGAAAAGAACAGCTAAACAACCATATTTCTTATATAAAACCAATATTGGATTATCTAATTGTTCTTCCTCTAAAATTATTTTCTTCTCTGTTTTATCTTTATTTTCTTTAATCTTTTTTGTTCTAAATAAATTAGTACGCATAACCTTCAACTCCTTGGACTATTTAAGAATCTTTGCTTTATTACCAGCCATCTTAAACAATTTCATTATATCATAAGAAATTATTGCCAAACATGGTATTAAAATAACTATAATCCATCCACCCTGATTTGCTAAAAAGTTTTGAATATATCCCAATTTTGGAATTTTCAAAATAACCTGTCCATAAATATCTGATCCCTTAAGAAGTGATGCATCATAACTATTATTATTATCACCCTTAGTCTTAAACATATATTCCTTAGTTGTATCATCATAATAAACTTCCATAATTCTATGAGTAACATTAACATTATAATAATCAGACCAGAAAGTAACTATATCATTCTTCTTTAAATCCTTAGGATCTGCATACTT
Source organism: uncultured Bacilli bacterium (assembly GCA_934149105.1). GTDB lineage: Bacteria > Bacillota_I > Bacilli_A > RF39 > UBA660 > RUG11215. Next base: position 1,221 of record CAKPDP010000013.1, on the reverse strand, counting down.
TGTTATAACAACATCATTAATATGAATATTAGGCTCCATACTACCAGTAAGTACAACATAAGCATTATACTTAGCAGGAGTAGTATCTCCCTTAGCTTCCCTAATTTTATTATCTACCACATAAAATAGTAAAACAAGTCCCAAAATAAGAAGTAAAATAAATAATGTATAAGAAATAACATTAACAATTAAATGTAACAAACTAGGTTTTTGTTTAACAATCTTAACCTTATAACTATTAGCATAGCTATCATCAACTTGATTATTATTTCCATTATTAATATCATTATAATCAAAATTATCCATAACCTTATCATTATGATATTGATTACCATTAGCATCTATAAAACAATTAGTATCTACATCATAATATATAGCCTTAGCTATTACACTATTATTAAAAGTATCATTTCCCTCTAAAACAACCTTAGAAGGCATCACTACCGTAGGCTCATTATTTACATTATTATAAGAAATATTATTTCCATCCATAAAGCTATTATTATTATTATTATTATTAGGGATATTTCCTACATTATTATTTGCTAATTCTTGGTTAGCATCATTACCAATATTTGCAGAAATATTACTATTAGTACCTACTTCTACCTTATTCTCTAAAACATTATTATAACCTCTATCAACATTCAATCCTGTATCTATAGAAGTATTATTAAGAGTAGGTTCTACTACATTTTGATTAATATTATTATTAACTCCTCCTACTGGAATATTATTAGTAACAGGAGGCACTACATTATTAGATACCTCTGGCTTAATCTCTTGAACATTATTATAAATCTTATCAACATTTAATCCTGTATCTATAGAAGTATTATTAAGAGTAGGTTCTACTACGTTTTGATTAATATTATTATTAATTCCTCCTACTGGAATATTATTAGTAACAGGAGGCACTACATTATTAGATACCTCTGGCTTAATATCTTGAACATTATTATAAATCTTATCAACATTCAATCCTGTATCTATAGAAGTATTATTAAGAGTAGGTTCTACTACATTTTGATTAATATTATTATTAACTCCTCCTACTGGAATATTATTAGTAACAGGAGGCACTACATTATTAGATACCTCTGGCTTAATCTCTTGAACATTATTATAAATCTTATCAACATTTAATCCTGTATCTATAGAAGTATTATTAAGAGTAGGTTCTACTACATTTTGATTAATATTATTATTAACTCCTCCTAC
>CAKPDP010000012.1 GCA_934149105.1 uncultured Bacilli bacterium | reverse complement strand
AATCCTGTATCTATAGAAGTATTATTAAGAGTAGGTTCTACTACATTTTGATTAATATTATTATTAACTCCTCCTACTGGAATATTATTAGTAACAGGAGGCAATACATTATTAGATACTTCTGGCTTAATCTCTTGAACATTATTATAAATCTTATCAACATTTAATCCCGTATCTATAGAAGTATTATTAAGAGTCGGTTCTACTACGTTTTGATTAATATTATTATTAACTCCTCCTACCGGAATATTATTAGTAACAGGAGTATCAATTATCTTATCTTCTTTAATATCATTAACTGATATATTATTATTTAATACTACTTGACTATTATCCTTAACACTAGTATTTACATCTACTTTACTTTGAGCATCATTACTAGAAGTATCTATTTCTTGATTATTTATACTATCACTTGCTATAGTATTAAAACTAATACCATTATCTATCTCAGAATCTTCATCATCTGCTAAAGCCTCGTCTATAGCATCTAATAAATTAGTTTTATCTTCATCAGTAAACTCTGTTTTAATATCTTCATAAGAAGTATCATTATTATCTATAGAATTAATCATATTATTTAAAGAAACATCACTATTACTTTTATTTATACTATTAGATAAATCATCAAAAGAAATATCATTATTTTCCCTCTTTTTATCCATTCTTGACACTCCCATCTATTATAAAATAATTATACCCTAAATCATAAAATAATACAATTAATAATTTTAATAAATATCTAATTCTCAATATATTGTTCTAAATTAGCAGTTATTTTTCCAATAAGTTTACAATTCTCATCTTTGTTTTGTTGTTCTCCTGTCTCATTTAACCACATTATAAGAGTATATTTAACAGAAGCTTTAGATTTTAATAATACATTACTAATTAAATAAGTATCTTCAACATTAGATATCTTACCATATAAAAGTTTATAACCATTAGAATTATATAAAACATACTTTATCGCTCCATTAGTAAAAGTATTTTCATTAATTTCTAATTTCATACTAAGTTTTCCATCTAAAGTACCAGTATTAGTAACAGAAAAAGTATTAGAATAGGCATAATCTAAATCCGTCAAAGTTGGTTCTGTTCGAGGATAAAAAGAATCTAAATATACTATATCACCTTGAGAATAATCAACTGAAAGAGTCCCCGTATAAAGTTCCGTACTATCTTCATCATTTGATATAAGTAACATAAAATAAGCATAAGTACCAGCCGCTAACATCACAATAAGAGCAAGTATCAATATTATTACATACTTTTTCTTCATCTTCATTATTATCACCTATCTTCTTATCATAATAATGATATCAAACAATAATCTAAAAAGCAACTTTAAAAACAAAAAAATTAAAAAGAGTTATAGACTAAATCTACAACTCTAATTACTCATTAATTCTTATTTGCTTTTTCAATATATCCATATACATGCTGTTTATCAGTTAAACTAACCGTCATCGTTCCACTAAACTTATTTAATTGTTCATCTTGAACATCGCCTGTTTCATTTAACCATATTACTAATTCATATTTTTGAGTAACATTAGGTTTTAAAATTTGTTCAACTTGATCTTTAGCACCAATAACATACTCTAATCCATTACCAGTAAATGTTCCAGCATCTGTATAAGTATTAGCCAAATTACCAGTACTAATCTTTACTTTATGGTTATATTTTTCTAACACTGTATCTTCATCAGTTACATCTGTTACATTATATAACACATATTTAAGATTTTTAAATTCATTAGAAGTTATCGTTATAAAAGCACCTAAATGTTGATCAATATCTCCTAAATTAGTAACTTCAAAACTATATATTGAACAAATAGTTCTCTTATTATCATCTACACATTGATCATTATCAGTATAAACAACTTCATTATCATCATTATATTTCATACCATGATAACTAAATAAAGCCACCTCTTCCGATGCTGGTATTAAATCTATTGCCTGCATGGACTTACTACCTTCTGTATAATCAACTTGTACAAAGTGCGAAGCTGTATTAACAGCATTTTCATCACTTTGAGCTTTAGCAGTAAAATAAGCAAAAGTGGCACCGATTACTATAACAACAAAAGTAATACTTGCCATTACCGCTAAAAATCGTTTACCACTCTCAGATCTCATTATTCACCGTCTTTCTTATTATCCACCGAACTTACCAGATGAAGCTCCAATTACACCATAAATTTGACTAGCAGTCTGTCCGTCAGGACGAATTTCCATTGCTGCTGCAAATGATTTATTTGAATCTTCTTCTGTCTGATCTCCATCACCAACTCCAGGAGCAGAATCTTCTTTATTTAATATATAAATAACCATAACATAAGTTTTAAATTCTCCAGGTTGTAAAGTTACTTTTAAATTTTCTAAATTATAAGAGTCCCCAGTCATATTATCCCTATTTAAATGATACTCATCTAAGACAACACCTGCTTCACCACGTGAAGCTGCTGTATCATAACCTTTAACTTTTTCATCATTAGGATCATAAACCATAATATATAAATTTTCAAAGTCATTAGTAGTTGGTTTCAAACTAAAATTCAAAGTTTGAGCTACTCCCATATTAGCAGGATTAGTAACCGTAAATTGATAAATACTACAAACAGCATTACCATTATCATCTCTACATCTCTTATTTCTTAAAAGATTCTTATTCTCTGCCGATGGATCTGCTTGATATTGTTCTTGCAAAGAGGCATCATATTCTTGAGCAACTGCTGCATACAAACTAGTATTACTACTAGAGGGAACTAAATCTGTATTAAATATATTCGCATAATCATCTTTATAATCTAACGAAAATCCTGTTGATTGCGTCTTAATTGCTCCATCAGCACTACTAGCACTAGCTATAAAGTAAGAAAAAGATGCCCCTATTATAGCTACTATCAAAGTAATGATAGAAACAGTCATATAGAAAATTCCCTTAAATCTCTTATTTTTTTCTTCATTATAATTTCTATAATCTCTATTATCTGTATTCATTTTATCCTCCTATTATTTACTTAATTATAACTAAAACCTTCTAAAAAATCAATAGTCTTCATTTAATTTATAACACCAGTTATAGAACTAGACAAATCTTCACCACGAACACCAGTATAAGTAACACTAGCAGTAAAAGTTCCGTTAGCATCATCTCCCATTTGATTTTTATTTTTAACATTACTTAGCCATATTAATAATACAAAATCTCTAGTTTCTCCATCTTTAAGTTCCACAAAATCTCCTAATGATAAACTACTACCATTAGTAATTTTAGTAGCCTCCTGATAAACAGAACCATCTTGATTTAAAACCATATAACTAAGATTTTTAATCTTCTTCAAATTAAACTTAACTTTACCATCTAATCTTGCATCCTGACCAGTTCCTGAAGCATTACCAACTTGTATGGTATAAGCCTGACATACTTCAAAGTTATTATCATCAATACACCCTTTATTATAACCCGTTACTGCTAATTCATCATCCATAGGTATTAACTGTTTATAAAAATATTCTGGTGTAACAGCTAAAGAAATTTTAAAGGCTGCCGTATTCGCAGACAAGGCATTAGGTGAACTACTAACTGTTGTTGAAAAGAAAGCATATGTTCCCATAATTGCTAATATAACAACTGCCATAATACAAATAATAATTATCTCTTTTTTAAATTTCATCATCTCACCTTGCCTATTCTCTAACTATAATTCTATCAAACAAAATTTAAAAATGCAATAAAAAAAGAAACAGAATTTAATCCATCTCTTTTAACCCTAACTAGAAAATGTAGCTGTAATATTACCACTAGCACTATTAACACTAACAGTACCAACAAAGCTACCATAATCAATAGTATTTTGAACTGTACCAGTATCTTCTAACCAAACTATTAAATAATAATTATATGTAGCAGTAGCAGTAGTTGTAGCCGCTAAATAACCATTTTGAGGACTAGTAGTAGTATCAATACTAGAAAACACTAAATCATTACCTAAAGTCTTCTTAGCATTATAATATGCTGCCGAAGTAGTAAGATCAGTCATAACTGCCTGTGTTGTACCAGTAGTCTGTGCCCCCAATACTGTATAAGTTAAATTAGGAATAGCTGATCCAGTATTAGCTGCAACATTAACTTTACCCGTAATAGCAATTCTAGGACTATTAGCCGGTACTGTAATAGCAATTCTATATACTTGACAAGCCGTATAACCATTCTTATCAATACAAGAATTAGTTAAAGCTGTATTTAAATTAGCCATACTAGTAGTATCCATAGGTATTAAATTAGTTCCATTAGCAGCAGTCTTTGTATAAGGTATCGGTGTAACTGCCATACTTAAACTAGTAGAAGCAATTGTACCTTTAACCGTTGTCGTATCACTAGCTTGTGCCGTAAAATATGCAAATGTACCACTAATAAGTGCTACTATTAAAGCTGCAATAGCCACAACAAAGTATAACATTTTCTGACTCTTACCACTAATACCGACATTAAACTCTTCTCCAGAATATTGAGTATTCATTTGATTATCATTCATTTTTATTTATCCTCCTATTTTTATTACAAAATAATTATACTAAAAATCAACTACAAAAGCAATGAAATCTTTAAAACAAATAAAAAAAGACAGACCTAAATCCATCTTTTCTAAATATAACTATTTGTTCATAGTACCAGTAATTCCATTAGCACCAATTGAACCAGAAGTTACATTAATAGTAGCAGCAAAACTCTTATCTTGGTCTTCATCTTGACCTCTGTCAGTTTCTTCTAACCAAGCAACAATATAGTAAGTTCTCTTAACTTGTCCATAAGCACCTAATACAACATCATCAGTTCCATTAGTTGCAGAATTTGTAGATAAGTAAACTCTCTTACATTCTTCATTATACTTACCATTAATACCAGTAGTACATAAAGCTTGACTAGTATAACTATTTCCAGCTTTATCAGCCCATACTTCAGTTAAAGTAACTTTAGTATCAGTAGGACCAACTTCAGTAACTTGATTAGCAGTATCACTTGCAGTATGCATATATAAGATACCATTTGAAGCAGTTAAATCTTTAACAGCAATTGAAGGTACAACTTCACCACTAAATACAGTTTGAGTTCCTTCAGTATTCATTGATTGTCTTACAGCAGTAGTATTGAAATAATAGTAACTACCAGAAGTATCAGTAAATACATCCTTATCAGCATCATCAGTACCAGTAGAAGTACAGAATCTTGTACTAGGATTAGTTGCATTCATACCTGTTAAAGTATCTGCAGAACAATTAGTAGCACTCTTATCAGCACTGCTAATAACAGTTGTATCGATAACACTATCAGATCTAACAGTCATAAATTTTAAAGCTAAAGGTCCAGTAGTATCTGCTTCTTTAGTACCATCAGCAACTGTTACAGTTTTATCCTTAGTAACAAATGTATTAGAATTAATTGATAAATAAGCTTGTAAAGCTTGTTTAACGTTTGATGTATTAATTACACTAAATTGATAAACAGCACAAACATAGTATCCATTATCATCTACACATTTAGTACCAACATCACCAGTTGATTTTGCAGTATAACCAGAAGTTGTAGCAGCAGCACAATCCCAGTTAGTTGCAGAAGTTGAACTTTCTGGAGCAGCCTCTGCACCATTACCTTTATAAGTACATCCAGCTTTAGTATTTGCATCCCAAGCACTATCTTGCTTATATGCTTTAGTAACTACAGTAGCTGACGCAGGAATTAAGTTAGTAGCTTTTAATTGCTTACCTTCAACATAGTTAACTTCTACGTGAGCAGCTACAGCAGATAAAGCATCTTGACTACTGTTAGCACTTGCAGTGAAGTAAGCGAATGTAGCTCCGATAATCGCAACGATTAATGTAGCAACAGCGATTACTCCATAAAATATTCCTTTTCCATTATTTTTCTTTTGTTCGTAAGAACTTGAGTTTTGCATATTGTTTAAATTATTCATTTCTTTCTCTATCCTCCTTATGTTATCATTATAGCAAACGTCTTAAAAAAAAGCAAGAGCTTTCCTCTCTTTTTCTTTTTTATTTTTAATTGATTATTTTTATTGAGAAATAGCCCTAAAATAATCAATAAAAATCAAAAAAAGCACAGTCATCTATGCTTTATCTTCTTTATTTAAAAATTCATTACTATCTATATTAACAGTATTATTATTCTCTAACATTCCCATTGACGGAATAGTTAAATCTTTCTCTTCTTCTTGAGCCTTCTCTAACTTTTCCATCATACTAACAGGTTTTACAGTTCCTATTTGTGATAAAATAGGCATTCCTTCCGGTATCATCTTTTTAACATAATCATCTAATTCTAATTTATCTTCCTTAGTATTATTATCTATACTAGTAATATTCTCTTTTTTAGTATCTATATTAACACTAACATCATTATTTACGGGTATTTCTTCTTTTACTATTTCTTGATTTTCATAATTATTATTACTATTATTATCTTCTTCTACTTCTATCTTCGTAACCTTAGGACTAATAACTCTCTCTTCATTAATCTTCTTTACTTGATCTTCTTTCTTCTTTACTTTAGTAGATAATATATTCTTAAGCATTAATCCATTATCTACCTTCTCTTTATCAAAAGTATCTATAATACAAAATTCATATAATAATATCAATATATTCTCTTTCTTCAAAGAATTAAGTAAATCATTTACTTTCTTAGTAGATTTATTAAGCTTTGTCTCTAATCTTCTATTACTAGGATTATTCTTTAATTCTTTCTTATACTCTTTAATATTCATAGATAAATTAACAATTCTCTCTTTAATAGATAAATATTCTTTTATAGTTTCTAATCTTGTTTCTAAATCTTTTAATTTATCTATATATAATACCTGAGTCAAAAAATCCGGATTACTACCAACTATATAATTATAATCATCTTCATATTCATTATGTTCTTTCTCTCTCTTTTTTATAAGATCAACTAAATTACTAACTTTCTCTTCTTCTTCTTCAATAGTAAGGGACATATAATCATATTTTTGATAATTATCACAATAAATCTTATTCTCATAATTATCTAATTCTTCCATTAAATTCTTAAATTCTTCTAATAACTTCTCATCTCTCGTTGCTATTAAAGCATTCTTTATTGTTTCATATTTCTCTTTCTTCATGATTATTCCTCCCTACTTATCTTTTTAAAATTATCTACTGTTTTAGCAATATTCTTCTCATTCTTAATTCTTAATTCATCATTCTTTTCTTCTTCTTCTTTTTCTTCTATTTTATCTAAAGCTAACTTCGTAATTTGACTCCTATTCAAATTCTCGGCCGCTAAAGATATTGACTCACACATCTTTATCTGATAGCAAATATAAAATCCTACTAAACTTCTAATCATCTTCTCTGGATCAGTCTCTGCTACAAAATCTTTTCCTTCATAATAAGTACCATTAAACTCTATCGGAAATAACTTTATCTTTTTAAAGCCAAAACTACTAGAACTATAATAATGATTATAATATAAATTAAGTTCACTATATTCCATATTATCTAAAGCCTTATATATAGCTTGTTCTATCTCTACAAATCTATTATAAAAATCTTCTTTTGATATATGTAAAATAATTTTTTCATCCTTAACCGTAATCTTCGATCCTACTACAATCTTATAACAATCTACATCTTGTTTCATTTGTCTTCTAATACTAGCATTAAAGTCTCCACAAAAACCATAATCATTAGCAAGATATATATTAAGTATCGGCTTACTAGGATCAACCGTAAGTACTTTCTTATCCAAAATCAAATTCTTATTATACATAATTTGTCTTAAAATATCTGTAATCTCATCTCCAACATCACGATATCTCTCAGCTTTCTTTTTAGCCTTCTCAACTCTCAGTAATGAATGAAAATTCATTACCTTAACAACATTCTTAATCCTCATACCTGATACTTCTTTCTCTTCTCCAAATATTTATTTTGAAGAACTACATCATTTAAAGATCTAAACAAATTATATGTATAATACATAAATATAAGTATTAAAGTAAGTACTAAAACTACTGCTAATATTGGATTTTGATATTGATAAGTTAAATAATCATGAATCATATATACTATATGTATAGCCAAACAATTAACTCCTGATAAAATTAAATTAATAAATCCCTTAGGATAATTCTTTCTAACAATATCACTAATAAAAACTAACATATAAGTAAAGAATACATATATAACATTAATATCATTAAAACTAACCATACACCACACCAAGAATAAATAATTTAATGATAAAGCCGAAAAAGCAATTAATGATTTATTATCCATATTCAAGAATAAACCATATAATTTTATTTTCTTTTCATCTACTTTAAAATGTTTTAGAAAGATAACCATAAATATAGCTAAAACTACTAAAAAGATAATTGCAACTACTAAAAATAATATTAAATTACTAAAAATATCTACATACTTATCCATGCTATCCCTCTTTTATCATTAAATTAAATACATTATCACTATTCATATAAAAAGCCTTAACATTATCATAATTTATATCTACATCTTTACCCTTTATATTTATCTTACCATCTATCTCCCCTATTATTGGTAAATAATCTTTCATAATAAGTAAATTATAAGTATCACTAATTAACCTAATATATTCTATATTTTCATATTCCCTAAGTCCATGTTCCATATCAAATATCTTAATCTTTAATTCACTATTCATGCATTTTACCCACAAATTGGAACTTACTCTCATCTATATCATCATAAGTACCATTAAGAATATTTTCAACATCAATTAAAACATCTTCGATCTTTACAAATTGACCTGGAATACTAGTATATGGTTCTGCTACAAACATTGGTTGTGAAAAATAATATTTAAGCTTACGAGCTCTATAGAATATACCCTTATCTTCATCAGATAGCTCCTCAATACCAAGTACTGTTATTAATTCTTCTAGTTCTTTATATCTCGTTAACGCCTTCAATACTTCTTCTACTAATTTAAAATGTCTCTCTCCTATCTTATCAACATCTATAAGTCTACTTGTCGACTTAAATACATCAATAGCGGGATAAATACCTGCTTCTGCTACCTTACGATCAAGAACTATCTGTCCATCCATATAAGACATAATAGTTTGAACAGCATCATCAGTTATATCATCAGCGGGTATATATATAGCCTGAATAGAAGTAATAGAACCATTATTATTAGAACTAATTCTTTCTTCGATCTTACTGATCTCAGAAGCCATATCAGCAGGATATCCATTACCAATAAGCATCTGTTTAAGTTCTGTAGAAATTTCTGCTTTAGCTTGCATATAACGATATATATTATCGATAAATAAAAGTACATCTTGTTTCTTCTCATCACGCAAATACTCAGCCATAGTAAGCCCCGCATAAACACTCTTACTTCTAGAAACTGGATTATCTCCCATAGCCCCAAAAACCATACTCATCTTATCAAGTAAGTTAGATTCACCCATCTCTTCATATAATTCTTGTCCCTCACGTGAACGTTCTCCAGTACCAACAAATACAGCATTAGCGTTTAACGAAGTATAAACATTATGAATAAGCTCTTTAATAAGTACTGTTTTCCCAACTCCAGCACCTCCTACAAGTCCCATTCTAAATCCCTTTTGTAAAGGAGCAAAGAAATCTATAACCTTAATACCTGTCCACATTATATCGGCATCCATATTAATATCCTTCATCATAACAGTCTCATTTTCTACAGTCCTAGTTTTAATACTCTTAAATGCATGCTTATCAACAGGATGACCATAAGAATCAAATACTCTTCCTAAGATAGCATCTGAATACTCTACCTCTAATCCACTCGATACCTTAATAACCTCTGATCCCTTCTTTAACCCTCTTGTCGAAGCCAAAGCCAAACATTTAGCAATCGAAGTTGTAATCTCTACAACCTCAAATTTATAGTCCTCATTATCAGGTATTCCTAATATATCTCCAATCCCCACATTAGTATCACTAAGGATAACGTCAATACTAATATCAAAAATAGAAATAATCTTTCCCACTATCATTTAACATTACCCTCTTCCTTAACCTCTACTTTATCTAAATCTTTATCTTTTTTCTTTCTCTTCTTCTTTTTCTTATCTTCTTCTATATCATTAGAACTATCTTTAACAGAACCTTCTATATTTACATTATTGTTATTATTGTTATTATTATTATCGTTATTATTACTATTATCTACATTCTCTTTATTCTTATCTTGATCTTCACTCTTACTCTTATCTTCATCTAAATCCAATATAAACTTATACATCTCTAACATCTCATCCTTAGTCTTAGGACTATATTTATATTGATTTAAATTATCCAAGATTTTCTTTCCATCTTTCATCTGCTTTTGTAATTCTGGACTCATTTCATCCATATTAGCAAGTTCATATACCTCTCTAACTTCCAAATAAGAAAGCAATGCTCTTCTAACCTTACTACCAACCTTCTTCATTCTACCTTCCTGAACATTACCACCTAAACGTGATACCGAAAGACCATAATTAATCGCTGGTTTTTGTCCTTTATTAAAATTCTTTGAAGAAGTAACTATCTGTCCATCACAAATAGATATAATATTTGTTGAAATATAATCTGTAATATCTGTTGTTTTAGTTTCAACTATAGGTAATATTGTAATAGATCCCCCATTAACATGTTGAGCTCCCTTTTCTAACATTCTAGCATGCGTATAAAATATATCTGATGGATAAGCATCTCTACCTGGTGTTCTATTACTAGTTAAACTAATCTCTCTATAAACATCAGCATGCCTCTTCAAATCATCTAAAACTACTAATACATCATACTTCTGTAACATAAAACTCTCTGCTATTGATAAAGCCACATATGGTGTTAAATAAGTCTTTGTCGGAAGTTCATCATGAAAAGATGCAATAATTATTGTATAACTAGCGGCTCCCCTCTTTGTAAGTTCATAATAAATATCCTTAACTTCCTTCTTATTCTTACCTAAAGCTACATATATACACAAAACATCTTTTCCCTTTTGATTAACAATAGCATCCAAACACAATTGCGTCTTACCAGTTTTCTTATCTCCTATTATTAATTGTCTCTGTCCCTTACCTATAGGATACATAAGATCAATACCAGTAATACCTGTTAAGAACTCTCTCTTAACACCACTTCTATCCATAATAGGAATTGGTTTATTCTCAATATTAACTTCAACTAAATTATCAAACTTTCTTCCTGCTATTAAATCATTACCAAATATATCTATAACCTTACCAACAGAATCTAAACTAAATAATCCCTTAAATTCCTTCTTTAGAGTATAAGCAATATCCCCAGTCTTAACTTCTTCACTAACCATAACAAGAGAAACAATAACCTTATTAGGATAAATACCAAATACATATCCTTGAGCCTTATTACCTATATTAACAGCATCATAAAAGCTAACATCATTAAGACCACTAACCTCAATATTATACTTTGTAACTTTAGTTACTGTTCCAGTAGCATATACATTATTATTACTTTTAATATTATCAATTGTCTTATCCAATTTACTAGTTACTTTCTTCCCCATTTTAGATATTCCTTTCATTCAAACTAAAGTCATATATCTTATCTCTATAAATAATCTTTATACCCCTATATATATCTTTAGATACTTTAGTTTTAACATAATCACTAATATAATCATAATTTTCTTTATCATTACCAACTAAAACTATAATATTAGGATTATTCAAACTAATTAATTGATCCACATACTCAACAAAATTCTCAGGACTAGTTTTATCCATTGTTTCTAAAAATATCTCATAAATCTTATACTCATTACTAGTAAGTACTTCTTTAAGAAATACTTTCCTCTCTTCATCACTTAAAATAGATAACTGGTATAACATATTACTATCTAGTTTCTTTCTTAATCCTAAACAAAAACTATAATTATTAGTATCATGAACACTAGAAACAAATTTTTCAATTATCTTCTCATAATTAAAATCAAATTCCTTCTCTATTATCTTATTAAGTTCAAATAAACTCTGATCCTGATATTTAGTCTCATTAAATAAATCAATTATATTATAATCAAATTCGTAATTATTCTTATCCCTAGTCTTATTCTCTTCTTTTGCTCCTAATTCCTTATCTTTAATCTGCTTATTAATCTCATTAAGCTTTTCTTCTTTCTCATTGATAAGATAATCATAAGCCTGTAATTTATCTACAAAATAAGCCTTAGTCTGATTACTAATCTTAGTTACAGCATTTTTTAATATTAAAAACATAATTAAAATTAGTACTCCAATTAAGACACAACTAATTATAAATAAATATATCACTCCTAATCCCTACCTATGCCGTTAATGGATTAAAGAATAATAACAAGAAACAAAACGCAAACAAAAACAACATAAATATCGATGTTATAATTAATATTGTCATAACCGAATGAACAACATCATTCTTAGTCTCTGGATTTCTTCCAACCGCTTCTGCTACTCTCCCTCCAAGTATACCTACTCCTATTCCTAATCCTAGAAAAGCTAATCCTAACATTATTCCAACACATAACCCAGTTGCCGCTAATACTGTTTCCATAAAACATCCTCCTTTACACAACCTACCCACCTATTCTATAAATTAGTATATCATTTATTAATATTAGTGTCAATTAATGTCTAACTTATTTTTCTAAGAAAAAACTCCCTGAAAATATCTTTTTTATCCCTAGTTTGACAGTTTTAATTCAGATATTATATCTTATTACACAAACTTTCATAAATATTATTAATATTTATATTAAACCATTAATAGAAAAAGGAACTTATTCAATAAATAAAAATTAATTGTGGATTAAATTTATTTTTTACATAAGTTTTTTATTTGATGTCTACTAAATGGAGTTCACATCAGATTCGATAAATTTTTTAATTCTTCGAATTTCGATAGATCTAAAAAAGAGAATACCACACAAAGTATAGTATTCCCAAATAAATATAACTAAAATATGTTTAGGTTCATCAAAATTCGAAGAATCAATAAATCATTAATTATTTATTTTTAACTATAAGTTGAACCCCATAGTTTTATATTCTTATAATCAACAGTTCTAGTACAATTAGAATGATTTACATATTCCAACCCTATATAATAACTAGTGCTATAACTATGGGTATCTAACTCTATTGTATCACTATTAGAAGTTGCATATTGATCAACATATGCCTTAGCACTAAGTTGATTTACCCAAGAGGTAGTACTACTGCTTAACCCCAAATAAGCACTATTTCCAACTGAAGTTGGGGCACAAGACCCATTAAAATATACTTCTGAAGACATACCACCATAATGCGTAAAATTAATTTTTTGATTATAGTAATAATCTTGACGAGAATCACCAGATGGTGCCAAAAATTCAGCAAAATATTTTTGACCATCAGATCTTGGAGTACTAAAGTATGTAAAAGTTTGTCTTTGAATATCATACTTACCTTCAACAAAACTACCCGAAGCATTATCTGAATTTATATTGAAAATAACTGCATCCAGATATTTCCATTTAGGATTAATAGTTACATTAGAAGCTGGCATCGTAAAACTAGTTTTACCAGAATTTAATGTTGCCACCGTTGCTCCACTAGAATTAGTAACCGTTGCTCCAGCATAACTAAATCCCGAACTATGACTGACTTGAAATGATACTGTTTCTCCCTGCTTAGCACTAGATGCCACCGTAATACTACCACCAGTTACCGTTTTTTTAGAAATAGTATAAGTACTTTGCTTTACCGTTGGACTCAAGGTTAAATTACCAGTAACATTACTACTTAAAGTACAAGGTCTTGATGATGTACAACTCTCACTAGCCGTATATCCAGAATCAACTGTATAATAATACGTAACTGAAGTTCCCTGTTTTACTCCTGTCACTGATTTAGACGTAGTAGTACTTGCCCAACTATATGCTCCATTTACTTTATAATAAATAGTATTAACACCTGTATTCTTAGTTATTGTTAAAGTATAAGTATTTTGCTTTACCGTTGGACTCAAGGTTAAATTACCAGTAACATTACTACTTAAAGTACAAGGTCTTGATGATGTACAACTCTCACTA
>CAKPDP010000011.1 GCA_934149105.1 uncultured Bacilli bacterium | reverse complement strand
TCTAGATGGTGGTAGTAAAATTACTGCTAGTAGCACAGTTAATGTAACTAATAATCAAACTATTTATGCTAGATGGGTTGATGACATTGCTCCCATATTAATAATAGAAAACCCTCATAACAATGAATGGTCAACTTCTGAGTTTGACATTACATACAAATACTCAGATAAAGGAAGTGGCATAGATCCTGATAGTTTGCAATGGAGCCTTGACAAAAAAGTGTGGTATGATTATGGTCCCCAAGAAGATAAAAAATCATCTTATATAGATAAATGGAAAGAAGACATAAATAGAACTGCTTATATCCGAATATGTGATAAAGATAAAAATTGTACAATAAAATCCACAGTTGTTAAAATAGACAAAACTTGCCCTACTGTAGAAATAGATAGTACTAGTTATCAAAGTAGTTCTGTCTCAAAATGGAACGTAGTAGCAAAATTTTCCGATGCATATCTCAATGAAGAAACTTCTGGTTATAATTATTGTTATTCAGGTTGTAGTGCTGATTACTGTTGCAGTAACAAAAATTGGTATTCTAGTAGTAACATAATTAACGATTATAAAAGTATAGAAGCAGAACTTGACAGGAATTTTAACACCGTCGGTACTAATATAATATTTTACAAAGCCTGTGACTATGCTGGTAACTGTAATTACTATAGATATGAATGCCTTCAAAAAAATAGGGAAGCCCCAAGTTGTACGAAAATTAGTAGTGAATGTCATCGTTAAACCAACTTTCATTCCTCAGTATTTAACCATCCTTCCCAGTTGCTAATCCCTAATATTTCTGCTATAATTAACAAGGAGGCCTATCATGGAAAAAGTATTTAATAAATTAAAATTTGAACCTATCAATAAAGAATTATATATAGAAGCATTTACCCATACCTCATACACTAATGAACACCCTGAAGCTATAAACTACGAAAGATTAGAATTCTTAGGAGATGCTGTTTTAGAATTAACAATGAGTGATTACCTTTATAACGAAAGACACCTAGAAGAAGGAAATATGACTAAAATGCGTGCCAGTTATGTTTGTGAAGCTGCCTGTGCTACATATGCTAAAGATCTTGATTTTAATGAATATATTCGTCTTGGTAGTGGAGAACCAGAAGCTAATGATACCATTCTAGCAGATGTCTTTGAAGCCTTTATTGGAGCTACTTACCTAGAACGAGGCTTTGAATTCACTAAAGATTTAATTCTCAATATCATCGTTAAATATATAAATAATAAAGTTGAATTTTTACAAGATTATAAATCTAAATTACAAGAATTAGTTCAAACCGTTAAACAAAGTGTTGTCTATGAAATAATAGATGAACAAGGACCATCTCATAACAAAACTTTTACATGTATCGTTAAAGTTGATGATATCGTAATGGGAAAGGGGATAGGGCACAGCAAGAAACAAGCCGAGCAAGAGGCTGCTAAAATAGCCTTATCTAAACAGGCTCAAAAAATCTAATCTTTCCCTCTCAATTTAAGAGCATTTAGTTGCTCTTTTTTTGATAAACTACAATATAGTTAATATATAGGTAATTGAGGGTATTAAGATGAAGAAAAGAATAAGACTTTATTTGCTAGTTCTAGTGATGACTATTGTAGTAGTGCTCACTACGAGTACTTATGCTTATTTTTGTGTCAGTGCTAATGTTAAAATATCTATGATCGTTAAATTACTTATCAAAATGGACATCATGTTCACCTAATAATTATGATACTGCATCTCTTTATCATCTACCAACAAAATAAGTTCCGGTAACGGAAACAGTACTTCCCATACATCATTAACTAAAACTAGTAAAGCCTACCAAAAACTATCAAATAATATCTTAAACTAATCTAAATATTATCCCTAAAGCTATAACCTAATAATATTTAGTATCTAAATAAGAAACTACATTTAACTATTAACCAAAATAAATCTTCTACATAAATTATTATAGTTAAGAAAGTAGGTTATAATTATGTTAAATAACTTAAATGATATTAAAATTAATGATACTGTTATAGTATCTTCTATTAATGATAAATGCCAGATAAAAAGAAGACTTTTAGATATTGGGTTAATTCCCGGTACTAAAGTAACACTAGTTTATACTAGTCCCTTTAAAGATCCTAAAGCCTATTTAATAAAAAATACTCTTATTGCCATAAGAGATAAAGATGCTAAAGAAATAAAGGTGTCCTATGAATAATATAACTATTACCTTAGCGGGTAATCCTAATGTTGGAAAAAGTACTATTTTTAATAGTCTTACTGGCCTTAAACAACATACTGGTAATTGGCCCGGTAAAACCGTTGGTAATGCTATTGGTAGTTATAAATATCATAATACTACTTATACTATCTATGATCTACCGGGAACTTATTCTTTAAATTCTAATTCTCAGGAAGAACAAATAGCTAGAGACTTTCTTCTCTCTAATAAGTCTGATGTTACAGTTATTATTCTAGATGCTACTTCTCTAGAAAGAAATCTTAACCTTGCTCTCCAAATAATGGAATTAACTCCTAATGTTATTCTCTGTCTAAATCTAATCGATGAAGCTCAAAAAAAGAAAATCACTATCGATATTCCTAAACTATCTAAACTTCTAAAAGTTCCTGTTCTAACTACCTCTGCTACTACCAATAGAGGTCTAGATGAATTAAAAGATCTAATCGAATTAACAGCCCTAAATCCTCGTAAAACTTATTTAAATATAACTTATCCTGATTCTTTAGAAACTTCTATCAAACCCTTAATTACTTATCTAGATACCCTAAATCTAAATATTAATCCAAAATGGTTAAGTCTTAAATTATTAGATGATGATAAAACTCTTCAAACTTCTCTTGAAACTATTCTTAACTATAACTTTACTACTGATCTAGAACTTCAAAAGATTCTTCAAGATCTTAAACCTAAACTATCTAACACCTCTCTAAAAGATTTAATTATTAAGACTATTATAACTAAGTGTCATGAAATATCTACCCAAACTATTAACTATTCTAATCCAAATTATTTCCATAAAAATATTCTTATCGACAAGCTCTTAACTAATAAAATTACTGGTATTCCTCTAATGCTTTTAACTTTCTTTCTAATTCTTTGGTTAACTATCATTGGTAGTAACTATCCCTCTAACTATTTATTCCAATTATTCTCTAGATTCGAGCCTCATCTCTTGTCTTTCTTCTCTTTTTTACCACCATTTCTTACCAATTGCTTAGTCTATGGTCTATATCGTACTGTCTACTGGATTATCTCTGTTATGTTACCGCCTATGGCCATCTTCTTTCCCTTATTCACTATCTTAGAAGATTTAGGCTACTTACCTAGAATATCTTTCAATCTCGATAAATGTTTTCATAAATGTCATACTTGCGGGAAACAAGCCTTAACTATGTGTATGGGCTTTGGTTGTAATGCTGTCGGTGTCACCGGCTGCCGTATCATTGATACTAAGAAAGAACGCTTAATAGCCATTATTACTAATGCCTTTATGCCCTGTAATGGTCGCTTTCCTCTCCTTATCGCTCTTATTTCCATGTTCTTAATTCCTGATACCAATACCTTAACCTCATCTTTATTAAAAGCCTTCTTCTTAATATTAATAATAATTCTTGGTATCATTATTACTTTTATCGTCTCCAAGATCTTATCTAAATTTCTTCTCCCTGAAACTCCTAATTCCTTCATTCTAGAGCTTCCTCCATATCGTAAACCCCAAATTATTAAAGTAATTATTCGTAGTATCTTTGATAGAACTATCTTTGTCTTACTAAGATCTCTTACCATAGCGGCTCCCGCTGGCGTAATAATCTATCTTCTAGCTAATATAACCATCAATAATACTAATATTTTAACTATTATTGCCAATTTTTTAAACCCTTTAGCCCTTATTTTTGGTCTTGATGGTGCTATTATGTTAGGTTTCATCTTAGGTTTTCCCGCTAATGAAATTGTTATGCCTATAATTCTCATGATCTATACATCATCTAGTATCATAACTAACTATACCGATTTAACTTCTCTAAAATTACTATTAACAACTAATGGTTGGACTACATTAACAGCAATCTCTACTTTAATCTTTTCTACTCTTCATTTCCCTTGTTCTACTACCACTCTTACTATCTATAAAGAAACTAAAAGTCTTCTTTGGACTATTTTATCGCTACTTATTCCTACTTTTTGTGGCCTAATTATCTGTTTTCTTCTAACAACTATCTATAACATAATTCTATAAAAAATAACTGCTAATACTCCCGCTATTATTCCTTGAAAAATTCTTCCTAATAAAAAATAATAATATTTTATCTTTGTTCCCGCTATTTGACTAAGAACCTGCATATGTACAGATAATCCCCCAAAAGATATCATCATACTACTAATTATAGCCTTCCCTAACGGACTAACCTTAAGTAAACTAAGTTCTTGCAGTCCCATTGTCATCTCTAGTATTCCCTTTATTGCCATAGCCTTATAACCGCTTAAATTAAACTTACTAATAATTAATCCCGCTATTACTAAAAAGATTGTTAAAGTCCCAAAGATAAGTAATAAAGTATCTATCGCATGCCTAATACTATTAGTAAGTATCTTTCCAAACCCCTGATCAGGATCTTCTTTTTCCAAAGAAGATCCCTTATCAAAAACTTCTCTTGGTCCTCTAATTATAATCCCTAAAATAATATTAGCTAAATAATGGGAAAGCAATATAACAATTCCTAGCTTCCTATTCTTAAAAAAGATTAATCCCACTGTCGTTAAAATAAATAAAGGATTAGAAAAATGCGTAAACATAAGAACATAACTAGCTTCTTTCTCACTAATTTTCCCCTTATCATATAATGTCCTAGCATTTCTAGCATTAGAAGGAAATCCTGAGATTAAAGATAATAATAAAATTGTAAGTCCTGCTTCGCTAATTCTAAATACTTTACACATAATTAATCTAATTTGCTTAGGAATATATTTAATTATATTATAATCTATTAAAATATCTGATATAATAAAAAATGGAAATAATGATGGTACTAAAACATTAATCCAAGTATAAATACTATTCTTAATAATATTATATACATCTTTATTATTAATAATTATTTCTAAAAATACTATAACAGTAAATAATATAACTATAAAATTAATAATTTTCTTTTTCATACTACAATATATTCTATAGTAATATAATTATACAAAAAGGGGGAGGCTAACTACCATGAAAAAAATCTTGAACTTTCTAAATAAATATAAATTCTATTTAATAGTTACTTTAATTTGTTTCTTATTATATAAAATAAATCTACCTTACTATGTTCTAACTCCCGGAGGTACTATCAATCTAGATAACAGAGTTGAAGTAAGTACCAATGAAAAAATAGATGGTAGTCTAAATCTCTTATATGTAAATCAATATAATGCTACTATTCCTACTTATTTATTATCTAAAGTCTTAAAAAATTGGGATCTTGAAAAAATAGAAGACGAACAAGTAAATAATGAAACCGTAGATGAAATCTATACTAGAAATCAAATTATGTTAGATAATTCCCTTCAAAATGCTACTTTTGTAGCCTATAACTACGCTAATAAAGATCTAACTATAACTAAATCTTTAAATTATGTTATTGCCACTACTACTGATAATAATTTTAAAGTAGGGGATATAATTCAAAAAATAAATGATCAAGATATCTCTAATCTTAAAGATATTCAAACTATTATTGAAAGTTGTAATGTTGGAGATACCATAACCGCAACTATACTTAGAAATAATAAAGAAAAAACTATAACCAATAAAGTAACTGAACAAAATAATCAAAAATTATTAGGTATTGTTGTTATGACTAATTATGAATATAAAACTGATCCTACTATAAAATTTAAATTTAAATCAACTGAAAGTGGCTCTTCCGGAGGCCTTATGTTAGCTCTTACTATCTATGATTTAATTAGTGATGATAATTTAACTTCTGGTAAAAATATTGCTGGTACAGGAACTATTTCTTTAGATGGTACTGTTGGAGAAATATCAGGCATAAAATATAAAATAATGGGTGCCGTTAAAAATAAAATGGATCTAATCCTAGTCCCTGAAGCTAATTACCAAGAAGCTCTCCGAGTAAAGAAAGACTTTAACTACGATATTCCTATTGTTCCTGTTAAAACCTTTGAAGAAGCCCTAAATTATTTAAAAGAAAATTCTTAAAACTAAAAAAATTAGTTTTTTTTCTTTTTTAAGAGGAAAGTATCTTTTTATATAGAATAATAATAGTAGAAAACCTAATAGGAGGAAATAATATATGGATAAAAATAATACTGATAAAGTAATCTTTCTTTTACATCAAGAATTTAAAAGAATAAAAGGTCTAGGCTATCTCCCTACCACTAAAAGAGGGGCTGAAGGAGCTAAAGATACTTTCTTAAAAAAACTACAAGAACGTGATCCTAATCTTACTCTAAATTATTATGGTCTTCCTCTCTATGTCCGGAGATCGTACAGTAAAAACTCTCTTACTCTCTTTAATTTATTACCAAAAGGATCAGATATTGACTTACTAAAAGAAACTTATGGTAGTAATCTTCTTAAAACTAGTCTCTCTAAAATTCTAGCCACTAAAATTCAAGTTCCCCTAAAAACAAAAGTAAATAATGCTTATTATTTTAAACTAGCTCTTTCTCCCTTGGAAGAAAAAGTCTATTTAGAAATCTTTGACCAGTGTAATAATTTGCTATCTCTAAACTACTATTGGACCTATCAAAGTCTTAGAGAAGTTATAACTTCTAACCTTAATACCATTGCTTTAGTTAAAACTTGGACTAAAAAAACTTTAAATTTAGAATCTTTTTTCTACTATAAATTAAATATCTATGTCTTTAAAGGCTTTTCTTCTTTTCTAACTAGCCTTCAAGAAGGCAAAATAGAAGTAAATATCCAATTAAATAGTGTTTCTAACACCATGAAATTTGAAATCTCTGAAGAGTATTTATTATCAATCTTTAATCTTTATAGATAATAAGACAACATAAAAACTACTCATACGAGTAGTTAAAATTAACAACCTGGTCGGAAAGACAGGATTTGAACCTGCGACCTCTACGTCCCAAGCGTAGCGCTCTACCAAGCTAAGCTACTTTCCGTCAAATGGTGGAGAATGAGGGACTCGAACCCTTGACCCTCTGCGTGCAGGGCAGATGCTCTAGCCAACTGAGCTAATTCCCCATCGACAAGATAAATTATAGCAATAAAAATAGGCCTTGTCAACACAAAAATGTAATTTTTCCAAAATTCATATTCTAAATCAACTTAAATTATCTTTACGTCCCCTTGACATTTATTCCAAATTAGGTTGTTATTCCTTATCGAATATGGTATAATTAACACTGAAACAGAACAGGAGGAATAGACATGGAAACAGTTTTATTAATAGTTTCAGTTTTATTAATAATAATAGTTTTATTACAAAGCAGTAAAGCTGAGTCCGCTGGACAAATTATTCAAGGAGGAAGCTCTAGTTTATTTGCAGCCAGAAAAGAAAGAGGCCTTGAATTATTTATTAGTAGACTTACTATGTTATTAGGAATGATTTTCTTTATATTAAGTTTATTAATTTCAATTCTATAATTTTTTTTAGTAGGAGGATTTATGAAAGAAAGAATAAAAGAAATCCTTGATAATAGAGATTTACCATCAATGAGTATATCTGAAATAAATGATAAATTAGGTTTAAAAAGCATTGAAGAATTTCGTATTTTAGAAAAAACTCTAAATCAAATGGTAAATGAGGCTACGGTTTATTATAGTGAAAAAAAGAGAAAATATACATTATTTGAAAATAGCCATCTATTTAAAGGAAAACTATGTTTAAATAGTAAGGGGTATGGTTTTGTAATTGTTAAAGATCGTGATAAAGATATTTATATCAATAAAAGAAATATCAATAATGCCAGTGATGGTGATTTAGTTTGTGTCGAAGTGATTGATAAAGTAAATAATGAAGGGCGAATTATCAAAATAATAAGACCTGATGATAGTATCATTACTGGTGAATTCTTTAAAGAGAAGAAAAAATGCTATGTAAAACAAAATCACAGCGATTTTATTATTGAAATTCCTTCTAAATATACTTTAGGAGCCGTTCCTGGCCACAAAGTAATAGTTGAAAAGATAGGACCAAATAAAGGTAAAATCACTAAAATTATTGGCCATAAAAATGATGTCGGAATCGATATTGTCTCTTTTGTTTATGAACATAATTTTGAGCCTCAATTTCCCGACAATGTTCTTAACTACCTAGATAACATTCCTGAAGAAGTAGCCGAAAGTGATAAAAAAGGAAGACTAGATTTACGTGATAAAGTAATTTTTACTATTGATGGTGATGATACCAAAGATATAGATGACGCTATTTCTATAGCTAAATTAACCGCTGATACCTATGAATTAGGAGTCCATATCGCTGATGTTAGTCATTATGTTAAAAAAGGTGATGTGCTAGATGAAGAAGCTTATAAAAGAGGAACCAGTGTTTATTTAGTTGATAGAGTTTTACCAATGCTTCCTCATAAACTATCTAATGGTATTTGTTCCCTAAATCCTGATGTCGATAGATTAGCTTTATCTTGTATTATGACTATTGATAAAAAAGGTAAAATTACTGATTATAAAATAAAGAAATCTGTCATTAAATCCCGTAAACAAATGACTTATAATTGTGTAAACAAAATCTTAGATGAAAATATTATTCCTGAAGGTTATGAACCATTTGTTGCTGATCTAAAACTAATGAAAGAACTGTCTGATATTTTAAGAATCAAAATGGTTAATCGTGGTTACATTGAGTTTCATAGTAAAGAACCAAAAATAATCGTCAATGAATTATGTCATCCTATTGCTATCAAAGTAAGAACCGAAGGAACTGGCGAAAATATGATTGAAAACTTTATGATTGCCGCTAATGAAACCGTTGCTAGTCATATCTTTTACCGTAATCTTCCTGGTATTTATCGTGTTCATGATAAACCTAATCCCGAAAAATTAAAAACTTTCTTTGATTTTCTAAGTGCTAAGGGTTACGTTGTCCGCGGTAAAAGAGGAGAAAATATTACCAGTCGTGATTTACAACACATCTTAGCTCAATTACAAGATAAACCCGATGCCTATGTCTTAAATGATATTGCCATTCGTTCCCAGTCTAAAGCCATTTATTCTGATGAAAACATTGGCCACTTTGGCCTAGGCAGCAAATGCTATTCTCATTTTACTTCTCCTATCAGACGTTATCCAGATTTAACTCTTCATCGCTTGATTAAAGATTATGATGAAAATTATTCTGAAGATACCATCAAAAAATGGCAACAATCTTTAAAAGAAATAGCCATTCACACCTCTGAAAAAGAACAAGACTCCGTTGAATGTGAAAGAGATGTCGAAAAAATGAAGAAAGCTGAATACATGGAAGATCATATCGGTGAAACCTTTGAAGGTGTCATAAGTGGAGTTCAAAAATTTGGTTTATTTGTCGAACTAGATAATACTGTTGAAGGCTTAATAAAACTTGAAAACCTTCCTAAAGATGAATACAATTGTAATGAACGAATAATGTCCTTGATCGGTAAACATAATCGTTATACCTTTGGTGAAAAAATAAAAGTAAAATGTATAAGTGCTTCTTCCGATACAATGACTGTAGACTTTGCGTTAGGTGATGATGATGAAAAAAAAGAAGAAAAATAACTCTCCTAAATTAAATCTTTCGAATTCTTTAATGACTATTCTTTTAGGAATATTATTATCTTTAAGTATAGTTTATATTTATAAAACTTTAAATCCAGTTGAACCTCGAAATACTACTAACATTAGTAATAATAATCAAAATACTACCACTAAAGAAGATGAACCTAAAGTTACTAAAGCTAGTCTTATTATGTTAGGAGATAATTTAATTCATGGTACCGTCTATAAAGACGCTAATGAAATTGCTAATGGTGGAAAAAGAGATCTAAGTACTAAAGCCTTTGATTTTACGGGCATGTACTCTCTTTTAAAACCTATTGTTAGTACCTATGACATAGCTTATTATAATCAAGAAACTATCCTCGGAGGAAGTGATCTGGGTGTCAGTGATTATCCTACCTTCAATTCTCCTTATGAAGTAGGGGATACCATGATCGATGCTGGTTTTAATTTAGTCTCTCTTGCCACTAATCACACTATGGATAGTGGTGAAAAAGCCGTTCTGAATTCTCGTGAATATTGGAATAGTCATCCTGAAGTCCTAGCCGTCGGAAGTTATTCTAGTACCGAAGAACGAAATAAAGTTGATATAAGAGAAACTAACGGTATAACTTATACCATGCTAAATTATACCTATGGTACCAATGGTATGCCTGTTCCTAAAGGCAAAGATTACTTAGTAAATGTTTGGCCAACTGATTTTGATAATATCAATAACCCTGACAAAGATACTGAATATCAAGCCTATAAAGAACAAGTAAAAGAAGATATTGACAAAGTAAGAGATAAAGTAGATGTCTTAATAGTAGCCATGCACTGGGGAGTAGAATATACTCACGAGCCTACTGTCTATGAAAAAGATATGGCTAATTACCTAGCTTCCTTAAACGTTGATATCGTAATAGGAACTCATCCTCACGTTGTTCAACCCATAACTAAAATTGGAAATACTATTGTTTACTATTCTCTAGGTAACTTAATTTCTGCTCAATATCAAAATCAAGATACTTGTACTAATTATAAATGTATGGTTGGTTTAATGAGCTCTCTAGATATAACTAAAACAACTAAAGATGGAAAAACAACTATTGAATTAGGCAACTTTAATAATGAATTAATCTATAACTATTATAATCAAGCTACTTGGCGTGGCTACAAAGTAATACCTTTTAGTGATCCGGAAATAGCCACTCATCTTAAGAATTATCAAACTATCTACAATACCTATAAAGAAGTAGTTCAAAAGTATGATAGTTCCATTAAAGTAGCGACAGCATATGAGGGATAATATGAAGAAAAAGAAGAAAAGAAAATTAAAATATAAAAGAATAATTATTTTACTATTAATCTTATTACTAATAATCACTTTAACTATTACTTTTTTAAAAATTTTTAAGAAAAGTACCAATCCATCTACTAAAGATAATAAAACTCAAGAAACAGTCTCTACTACTAATAATGACAAAACCTATAAAGCTACTATGGTTATGGTTGGAGATAATATTATCCACGAGTCTGTTTTCAAAGATGCCAGAAAAAATGCTAACAATCAAGGTTACGATTTTAAACCTATGTATGAATTAGTAAAACCTATTATCAGTAATTATGACATTGCCTATGTTAATCAAGAAACCGTTATCGGTGGAAGCGAATTAGGAGTAAGTGGTTATCCTACTTTTAACTCTCCTTATGAAGTAGGAGATGATCTAATAGATACTGGTTTTAATCTAGTTTCTTTAGCTACTAACCATCTTTTAGATAGTGGAGTTACGGCTGTTAAAAATTCTCGTGAATATTGGAATAAAAAATCTAATGTTCTAGCTGCAGGCTCTTATATGTCTGAAGAAGAACGAAATAAAGTTGATATAAGAAAAGTTAATAATATAACTTATACCATGTTAAATTATACATATGGTATCAATGGAAATTCCCTTTCTGAAGATTACCTCGTAAACGTTTGGCCTACTTCTAATTTAAATGCTACCGTTAGTGAAGATACCGTTAAGAACGATACCAAATATCAAAATTATAAAGAACAAGTCAAAAAGGATATTGCCAATGTCAGAGATAAAGTAGATGTTCTAATAGCTGCTATGCACTGGGGAGTAGAGTATTCTAGTGCTCCTACTGCTTATCAGATAGATGCTGCTAAATTCTTATCTGAACAAGGTGTTAATATAATTATTGGAACTCATCCTCATGTCATAGAACCCGTTACTTGGGTAGGCGATACCTTAGTTTACTATTCACTAGGTAATTTCCTATCTTCCCAATATCAAACTGATAACTATAATAAAGTTGTAGGCTTAATGGGAACTCTTGAAATAACTAAAACAATTAAAGATAATAAATCTACTATCAAAATAACTGATACTTGTAGCGAACTACTATATACCTATTATGAAGATGTTGGTTCAGGCTTAAGAGGAAACATCAAAATAATTCCTTTTAGTCAAATGAATACCAATTATTTATCAAATTATAAAAGTGTCTATGAAACCTATAAAAATATTGTTCAAAAATATGACTCTAATATCTGTGTTAAAGAAGTAAGCTAATTTAGAAAGAAGGTCTAATCATGGAAATTATTAATAGAAAAGCTAAATTTGATTATTTTATTGAAGATGAAATCGAAGCAGGTCTAGTCTTAACTGGTACTGAAATAAAATCTTTAAGACTAGGAAAAGCCAATATCAAAGATAGTTATGCTATTATAAAGAATAATGAAATATATCTTTTAAATACTCATATTTCTGAATATACAGAAGGTAATAGATTTAATCATGATGAAACCAGAACCAGAAAACTTCTCTTACATAAAAAAGAAATCCTTAAACTATCTTCTAAAGTAGATTTAGAAGGATATACTCTAATTCCTTTAAAAATCTACTTTAATAAAGGTAAAGCCAAAGTCTTAATTGGCATTTGTAAAGGAAAAAAGAATTATGATAAAAGAGAAAGTATCAAAGAACGTGATCTTGAACGGGAAGCTCGAAAAAATTATAAATATAATTAATCAAAATTCTATGTTGTTATTGCATAGAATTTTTTATTATGTCTTTATTAATTCTCTTTTTATCCCTAATTCTTCTTAAGTTCCCCTCTATTTCATTCTTAATCTCTATATTATATTCAGGACTCTGTTCTACTAATCTAACATAGTAATTAATTTTGTTAATTATCTCTTCCTCCCACGTCTCTAAGTATTTCTCACTATAGATATATATAAGCTCCATACTTGCGACCATTATTCCCTCACGAGAAGCTTCTTCAAAATATCTTATTGCTAACTCTCTATCCTTAACTAATACTACATCTACACAACCATCTAAATAAAAGTACTTAGCTAAATTATATTTAGCATAATAACAAATATTTCTATAATTGCAATCTAGAGCTTTATTATAATAATCAAAAGCTAATTTAAAATCCTTCTTATTTCCTATCCCTTTCCTATAATATTCTCCCACCTTATTACAAGCCCAACTTTCTCCTAAATTAGCACTCTTTAAATAGTAATCAAAAGCCTCTTTATAATTTTCTTCTTCTTCTTTCATTTTTCCTAAATTATTAAAAGCATAAGCATAATCATATTTAGATGCCTCTTTAAAATACTTTTCTGCTTGTATTTTATCTTTCTCTAAAGGATATATTCCCTCTAAATACATATATCCTATAGTATTTAAGGCTTCAACACTTCCTAATTTCACAGCCACTTTTAAATATTCATAGGCAATCTCTAGCTCCTCTTTCTTTCCTGATCCAATCTTCTTTTTTAAAAACATACTAGCAATTAAATAATTTGCACTAGGGTGCCCATTAGAAGCCGCTACTTTTAAATAATTATAACTAATATCATACCTAGGATAAGAAGCAATATATCCATAATATTCCTGAGTACCTAATTCATAACAAGCATAACTATTTCCTTTCATAGCTAGCCTCTTAATAGCATAGTCATAATTAGTACTATCCCTAAATTTCAATATTAAAAATTCTTCTAATTCTAAAGCTGAAATATTACTATTTTCTAATATATTTTCTATAGCTTCCTTCTTTAAATCATCTTCATATATAGGTTGTACCTTATCTAAAACTATAAAAAATAACATCTTTTCAAAAGCCTCATCATACTTTTCTTTTTTTAACATATCCTGAACTTCTAAACTAAATTCTCCCGTTACCTGTGAATCGTTCTTTGCCAGATTATATAATTTATTACATAAATTTCTAAATAAATTATTTTTATTAATAAACTTCTTTTTCTCAATATCATTTGTAATACTAATAAATTGTCCCTCTAATATTATTACAATATTAAAAATAACCTCCAGTAACACATCTTTATCCTTGTCTTTCTTTTTCCAATAATTTATATAAACTTGCTTATAATCACTATTTATAGAGCGACATCCAATACAATAGTTATTAATTGTTGTTTCATTAACCTGATCTAGAGAAAACAACACACAAAATATTTCACTTTGTAAAGCTCCCGCTTTATTGATCGCCAAGCTTTTAATAATTCGACATAAATTCCCAATCGATAAATGTTTATCATCAACATTTAATCTAATATACTTCTTTTTCATTTGTATCACCACCATTATTATATACTAGTTGTGGATTTTATGCAAATATTCGTATTATAGATGTGGATTTAATTAGCTTAATAAATAATACTTAAAATAATATAATGTAATAAAGGAAGTGAATTATTATGAAAAAAATATTCAAAAATTATAAATCTACTATTCTTCTTTTATTAGGAATTATAGTAGGTGCCATAGTAGGATTAATTTTTAAAGATAAAGCTACTGTTTTAAATCCCTTTGGAACTATCTTTTTAAATCTTATGTTTGTTATTATTGTTCCTTTAATCTTTTTGACTATTACTACTTCTGTAGCCACAATCAAAGAACCAAAAAGATTAGGAAAAATAATGATTAGTATTATTGTTGTTTTTATTGTAACTAGTCTTATATCCTGTGCCGTAGGCCTATTATCTACTTATAGTACTACTCTAATAAATACTGAAGATGGTACTAAGATAAAAGAAGAGTTAGAATTAGATAGTACTTCAACTGATCAAGAAGAAGAACAATTAAATATCTTAGAACGAACTGTCAATACTTTAACTGTCAGTGATTTTAAAGATGTTTTAAGTAAAGATAATCTTATCGCTGTTGTAGTTTTCTCTCTTCTAATAGGACTTGCTATTAACAAATCTAAAGAAAAAGCAACACCTTTCTTAAAAGTTTTAGAAAGTGCTAAAGCTGTTTGCCTTAAGTTTATAGAATTTGCTATGCTTTATGCTCCTTTTGGATTAGGTTGCTATTTTGCTGCCTTAATAGGAACTTATGGTTCCAACATAGCCGTAGGCTATTTAAAAACCTTCTTGATATATACTTTGGTATCAGTCTTATTCTTTGCCATTGTTTATACTATTTATGCTTATATTTCAGCGGGCAAAAAAGGTGTAAAAGTCTATTGGACCAATATTATCCCTGCCACTCTAACTTCTTTATCAACTTGTTCTAGTGCCGCTAGTATCCCTGTTAATATAGAATGTGCTAAAAAGATGGGAGTTTCTGATGACATCGCCGAAACTATTATTCCTCTTGGAACTAGTTTTCATAAAGATGGTTCGGTTATAGGAAGTGTCTTCAAGATCATGTTCTTAGCTTATCTCTTCGGAACTAATCTAACATCTCCTTCAGGAGTACTTCAAGTAATAGTAACCGCTCTAATTGCCAATCTCTTAGTAGTAGCGGTCCCTATCGGAGGCGGAACCATCTCTGAAATGTTAATAATCTCTATGATGGGTTACCCTGTTGCCGCTCTTCCTATCTTAACCGTTATTGCTACTATTATTGATGCTCCAGCCACTGTCTTAAACGTAGTAGGGGATACCTCTTCTTCTATGTTAGTATCAAGAATAGTCGATGGTAAAAATTGGTTAAACCAAAAAGAAATAACTTCGAAAAAATAGAGGCTATTTCTTTTTTCTTTTACAAACAAAAAAACTAACTCCTTTTGAATTAGTCTTTCTAAAACTTAGATTACCCTAAGTAAATATTCATTTGGTACCAGCCAAGGGACTTGAACCCTCACGCCATCGCTGGCAGTGGATTTTGAGTCCACCGCGTCTACCATTCCGCCAGGCTGGCATCACTAACAAAATAATTATATAATAAATAAACCTAAAAATAAAGCCTTTTCTTTAAATTTCCTCTAATTTTACCACCTCCATATTATCGTTATCATCTCTATTTCCCTTATTTAATGAGCTATAGCATAAAGTAACACAAATAATTACTATCAAAATAGCAATAATAATCAGTATATTCCTTTCTTTAGTCATCATCATCACCACTTTCATTATAACAATATTTATCTAAAAACATTGTCTAATTATGTTAAAATTTATAGTACACTAAAATGTATATTCCCTTGTTCTTCTTTTTAGTAATTGTTATAATAGAACAAAAAAAGAAAGGATCTAGACTATGCCTAAAAAAGAATTAAATAATAATGATTTAAAAATAACTAAATCAGATAAAGATAAAATAACTAAAGAAATAAAAGACGAAGCTAAAGAAAGTTTAGTAGAAGAATTATTGCTCGTTATCGATAGAGAAACCAAGAATAAATTAGATAAAATGGAGAAGAAGATTTATCACTACAAAAAAGTTGCTATTTGCAAAAGAAATATTGTCATCTTTCTTCTTTTGCTAATAATTTTCTTGGAAACCAAGGTTCTATATGATAATAATCTTCTTCCTTATCTAAATACTAATAATTCTAACTCTTCTTCTCTAACTACCACTTCTAAATCTAATTCCCAAGAGGAAGAAAAAGATCTTAATTGGTATTTAAAACATTATAGTTATTTAATCGATAACATTAAAACTAATTTAAGTACCACAGACTATCTTTACCTTTACCAAGATAACTATAATGTTTTAACTATTCGTGAGGATATTAAATTAAATATGGCTTATCAACTTCTAGATTCTAATGCCATTTCTAAAGATAATAGTGTTATAACCCTTAAAGAAGAATCCTTAAAAGAAAGTTACCAAAAGATCTTTGGATCTCTTGATACCTATACTGCTACTAATTTTAATGATGACTGTATATCTTTTATCTATAATTCTAAAACTTCTACTTATATGGCTATTGATACTACTTGCCCTAGTAATCCTAATACTATTGTTAAGAGTATTACTAATATTGAAGAAACTAATACTAGTCTTATTTTTACTCTTTCTGTAGGTATTTATAATTCTACTAATCATACTTTATCTAAAATTGATAATACTTTAGTTACCGAAAATTATGATCCTAATACTCTTAACTCTTATCAAGATTCTTTATCTAAATATACTTATACCTTTAAAAAAGTAGATACTAATTACTATTTAGATACCATTGAAAAATCTTCCTAAAAGCCTTATATTCTGTCAAATTTTTGACAAGCCTAGTTGCTTGTCTTCTTATTTTATGTTAAACTTAATAAAGTTAGAGAGTGTGATAATATGCCTAAAAAAGCAATAAATTATGATGAAAATTCTATTAAAATCTTAGAAGGCCTAGAAGCCGTTCGTAAAAGACCTGGTATGTATATTGGTTCAACTGATAAAAGAGGTCTTCACCATTTAGTTTGGGAAATTGTTGATAATGGTGTCGATGAAGTAATTAATGGTTATGGTAACTATTTAAAAATAACTATGCATAAAGATGGATCTATTAGTGTTGAAGATCACGGTAGGGGAGTACCAACTGGAATGCATGCTTCTGGAAAATCAACTCCGGAAGTAATTTATACTGTTCTTCATGCTGGAGGTAAATTTCAAGAAGGCGGCTATAAAGTATCGGGAGGTCTTCACGGTGTTGGAGCCTCTGTCGTTAATGCCTTAAGTACTTGGATGGAAGTAACATCTAAATACAATGGCGAAGAATGTTATATTCGTTTTAAAAATGGTGGCCAAGTCGATATTCCTTTAAAGAAAATTGGCAAAACCAAAGAAACAGGAACTACCGTTCACTTCTTACCTGATCCCACTATTTTTTCTACTACTACCTTTAATTACGCTACAATCTGTGAAAGAATGCAAGAATGTGCCTTTCTAATTAATGGTCTAACTATTGAAATAGTTGATGAAATTGAAAATCGTCAAGAAAAATATTGCTATGAAAATGGCCTAGAAGCCTTTTGTAACTACCTAAATGAAGGTAAAGTTCCTCTTCATAAAGTTTTATGTTTCCAAGGAATCAAAGATAATATCAATGTCTCTATAGCCCTTCAATATACTGATAGTTATTCTGAAAATCTTGTTTCTTTCGTTAACAATGTTAAAACTTCTGATGGTGGTACCCATGAAGTTGGTTTTAAGACTGCCTTGACAAAAGTTTTAAATGACTATGCTAAAGAAAATAATTTTATTAAAGGTAAAGAGAAAGCCTTTGAAGGTTCTGATGTTCGTGAAGGATTAACAGCCATTATCAGTGTTCAGATCCCTGAAGATATTCTTCAATTTGAAGGTCAAACTAAAGCTAAATTAGGAACCCCTTCTGCCCGTAGTATCGTTGAAAATATTACCACCGAACGCTTAAAATTCTTCTTAGAAGAAAATAAAAATGTTGCAACTAGTATTGTTTCCAAAGCCTTAAAAGGCAAAGAGGCTAGGGAAGCTGCTCGTAAAGCACGTGAAGAAACTAGAAAAGGTAAAGACTCTAAAAAAATAGAACGTATCTTGAGTGGTAAATTAACTCCTGCCCAAACTAAGGATAAAAAAGCTAAAGAGCTATTTATTGTTGAGGGTGACTCTGCCGGAGGCTCTGCTAAACAAGGTCGTGATCGTAAAACTCAAGCAATCTTACCTCTAAGAGGAAAAGTCTTAAATACTGAAAAAGCCCGCCTAGAAGATATCTTTAAAAACGAAGAAATAAATACTCTTATTCATACCATAGGAGCGGGTTATGGGGCTAATTTCAATGTTAAAGATATAAACTATGGTAAAGTTATCATCATGACCGATGCCGATGATGATGGAGCTCACATCCAATGCCTTCTTCTAACCTTCTTCTACCGTTATATGAAACCCTTAATCGAAGAAGGCCATCTCTTCATTGCTATGCCTCCTCTTTACCGTGTCCAAACTGGTAATAAAGAAAATTATGCTTGGTCTAATGAAGAACTAAAATCTTTAACTAAAGGTAAAAGTAATTATAAAATATCCAGATATAAAGGATTAGGTGAAATGAATGCTTCCCAATTATGGGAAACAACTATGGATCCTAAAACTAGAAGTTTAGTAAAAGTAAACATCACAGATGTCGCCTTAGCAGAAAAAAGAGTCTCTGTCTTGATGGGTGATGCCGTTGAACCAAGAAAAAATTGGATCGATGAACACGTAATTTTTACTCTTGAAGATGACTATAAGATCAAGAATGCTTAAAAAAGCTAGGATTTTCTATGTCTGATAAATTTTATAATTATTTATATGATTACTTACTAACCAAAAATATTCTTACCTCTAATCCCATTCCTCAAGATCAAAAACAAAAAAGACTACTAGTTACTAATTATCTTGGTCACTTAGAAACTATCCATCGCAAAGTCTTTTCTAGTTCTAGACCAACTGATCAAAATACTTTTCTAAATACCTATTACAGTAAATATTTAATTAACCCTCAAAACATCTCTTCCTCCTACTGGGATCATTTAAAAGAAGTTAAAGCTATCTCTGATCTAACTCCTGATCTTAAAGATACTTATCTTCAAAATATAATTGCTAATCAAAAATATTCTCTTTTTAATCTTCTTTCTCTTTTCCTTTCTCAAGATTTAGCTTCTGTTCCCACCCTTGTCAAAGTCTGGGCCTTTCAAGGTCTTCTTAATTTAGGAACCTATGATAGTACTACCAATAAATATTCTAAAAGAACGGCCACCACTATTGCTCCATTTGTTATTCCTAATCGTAAAGCCCTTTCTTTAACTATCCAAAAATTCCTTACTTATCTCTCTGGTTCTGAAGAACTACCCCCAAACTTTGACTTTAACACTTCTTTTAGTAATCTCTATACTCATTTTCTCAAAGAAACCACTAACTCTAATTCTGATCCTTTAAATGGTCTTTGGGTCAAATATCCTCAAGGAAGTGATTATTTACCTGTCTTAAATTCTCTATCTGGTCAAGATATTGATTGGTGTGTAACTGAGATTTCGACTTTAAAAACTTATCTTCGAGAAGGCGACTTCTATGTCTATTATACAAAGAATGCCAACCAAGAATTTACAAAACCCCGTATTGCTATTCGAATGTTAGGAACTACTACTATTGATGAAATAAGAGGTATTGGACCCAATCAATCTCTAGAATTTTCTTTAATTCCTGTGTTAGAGAGCAAACTAGATAGTTTATCTGCTACTTCTGATGTAACCAAATATCAAACTAAATTAAAAAATACTAAGATCTTAAGCCAAATCTATACCAAATATCAAAACAATATTCCCTTATCACTAACCGATCTTATATTTTTATATCAACTAGAAACTAAAATCACTACTTTCTCTATCAAAGAAGATATCTATATTAAAAAAATTCTCTCTACTAGAGATCCTGTAACAGATTTAAATAAAATATTTTCTAGTTCTTATTATCAAAATACCTCTCGAACTATCAATTTAAATTCTTATTCTAACCTTTCTGATCTTGTCTTACCTCCTGATTTTTCCGGAACTCTCGATCTTAGCTTTTACTCTGATCTTCATACCCTAACTCTTCCTCATAAATTTTCTGGAACTCTTGATCTAAATAATCTAGAAGATTCTACTAATCTTCATCTTCCCGAATCTTTTGCGGGAACCCTTATTCTAGGTTTACCTAAAGCTACTGGCTTAATTATTCCTGATAATTTTAAAGGAACCCTCTACCTAAATAATTTAAAGACGGCGTCCTCTCTCAATATTCCTTCTACCTACCAGGGAACTATCTATCTTTCTACTACCAAAAAATTAAAAATATCTCCTGCTAATCAAGCTATCATTAAATATTATGATCCTTATTATGATACTTACCAAGAACTAAATTACTCCAAATTCATCCCACACTCTAAACACCTCTTAAAAAAATATTATCTTAACTAAAATATGACATAATAGTTGCCATATTTTTTTTATAATATCTTTAGGTGATTAAATGAAAATATACTTAGACTTAGTAATTTTCTTAAATTTTTTCTTTGATTTTCTCCTATTATTCACAATCT
The DNA here is from genome assembly GCA_934149105.1 of uncultured Bacilli bacterium. Classification (GTDB taxonomy): domain Bacteria; phylum Bacillota_I; class Bacilli_A; order RF39; family UBA660; genus RUG11215. The sequence goes on along the minus strand of CAKPDP010000011.1, from coordinate 6,911 downwards.
CGTATACTCTCAAAAGAAGAATAAAATTAAAAAAACTTATCTTAGGATCCCTAGTAGGATCTACTACTATTATTTCTCTTTTTCTTCCTCTTTCTACCCTTGAACTCTTTATCTTAAAATTACTAATCTCTATTCTTATGATTTTAATTACCTTTTCTTTTAAAAATATATTCTTTTTCCTTAAAAATCTCTTCTATCTTTATATTGCCAGTATCTTTTTAGGAGGAACTCTCTATTTTCTAAATATTCAATTTAGTTATAAAAATGATGGCCTTATCTTTTATCATTCTGGCTTCTCTATCAACCTAATTCTTGTATTAATCTTAACTCCTCTTATTATCTTTCTCTATCTAAAACAATCTACCTCCCTAAAAAATACTAATACTAACTATTACCAAGTAGATATCTATTTAACCTCTACCGATATAATTCATACTACTGCTTTTCTTGATACTGGTAATAATCTTAAAGATCCTTATAAAGGGCGACCTATTATCTTATTAAATAAAAATCTTATAACTAAAGATTATAACTATCTCTTAGTACCATATAATTCTTTAAATAATCATAGCCTCTTAAAGTGTCTTATTCCCCAAAAAATCCATATCTTTGGTTATAAAAATCAAACTAATTTCTTAATAGGCCTCTCGGAAGAACCTTTTTCTATTGAAGGAGTAGAATGTATTTTAAATCAAAAATTATTAGAAAGGATGAACTAAATGCGTAAAATAATTGCTCTAATTAAGAAATTTTTAGCCAAATTAAACTATTGTTTTTATCTTGGTAGTACCGATATCTTACCACCACCCCTCTCTAAAGAAGAAGAAATCAAATATGTAGAATTAGCTACCACTGGTGATGAACAAGCTCGTAACAAATTGATCGAACATAATCTTAGATTAGTTGTCTTTCTAGCTAAAAAATATGAAAATACTTCTATCGATTTAGAAGATCTAGTCTCGATCGGGACTATTGGTCTTATTAAAGGCGTTAATACCTATAAATTAGATAAGAATATTAAACTAGCTACTTATGCTTCTCGTTGTATTGATAATGAGATTCTAATGTATCTTCGTAAGACTAAGAAAAAAAGAACGGAAGTTAGTTTTGAAGATAGTCTTTCCTTTGATTCTGATGGTAATGAATTACACCTAGAAGATGTTTTAGGAACTGAGCCTGATATTGTAACTAAAAATATTGAAGACGAGCAAGATAAACTAACTCTTCAAACTGAAGTCCTAAAACTAAATCGTCGCGATCGCGAAATAATTGAACTTCGTTATGGTCTTAATGGTCATAAAGAATTAACTCAAAAAGAAGTTGCTGATTTATTAGGTATTTCCCAGTCCTATATCTCTAGAATTGAGAAAAAAGTAATAAAAAAATTAGGAACCATTATCAAAATTTAGCTCCTAATTTTCTAGGCCTTCCCACTAGATTATTTGCTAGCTTTAGGCTCCTTCTTTGATTAAACTTCCTCTTTATTGTTCTAGAACTTTTTCTCTTAGTATTCCTAACAATATTTTTTCAAACTTCATCTATATCTCTTAAATTTTAACGGATGTGTACTAACTATGTCATATCCTTCTTGTGTTAAAAAAGATATTGTTTTGGCTAGCACCATCTCTGGATCAATTTTTTTCTCTTCATCATAATCTATCGAGATCTTTTTCCAAACTTCTTTTAATGATAAATCTTCCTTTTGACTAATATCAATCATTTTTTTGCTAATATTTTTAACCATATAATTAATATCCATACAAAATCACCTAATACCATAATACACTCTAAAGAAGTACTTGTAAAGGAATATTTTTAAAGATACTTCCATGTTAAAATAATTTTAACGGAGGTAAAAATGAATAATATAAAAGCAGTAGCAGAATACAAAACATATGGCAAAGTAAATATAGTTCTATCTAAACTAATGGATAAATATGATATTTCTATTTATCAAATGGCTAAGTTAACTAATTTAAAATATACCACTATAAAATCTTATTACTATAATAATCCTATTACTAGAGTTGATCTCGACGTTGTCGCTAAAATGTGTTACGTCCTAGATTGTGATATCAAAGATATTTTAGAATATACTCGTCCTGAATAATCTTTTTAAATTTTATTCCTTAAATTTTATGGCTTCCTTCACGGTTTAAGCCATTTTTTTATTTTTTTCTTGATGCATGTACAGTTGTTTGGTATAATTTATTCATAACTCTAAAAAACATAATTATTCATCTAAAAAACATTAATGTCTTATAAAGTCTTCTAAAAATGTGCTATAATGAGAATGTTAGAGTTAATATTAAAATTTAGAAGTAGGGAGGAAATAATGGATTACAACATAAAAATTGATCAATTTGAAGGACCATTAGACTTACTCCTTCACTTAATAAAAGAATCAAATATTGCTATCAACGATATTTCTATCGATGATATTACTAAACAATATTTAGATTATATTAATAAAATGGAAGAACTAAATATCAATGTTGCTTCTTCTTACCTTGTTATGGCAGCAGAACTAATGGAATTAAAATCTAAATCTCTTTTACCAGTTAAAGAAGAAAAAGATTCTGAAACCGAAGAAGAGGAAGAAAATACCAAAGAAAATTTAATTAAAAGATTAATAGAGTATCAAAAATATAAAGAAATAACTAAAGAATTTAAAACTCTAGAATTAAATAGAAAGAAGATATATATAAAAGAACCTGAAAACATAACTAACTATCTTGAAAATAATCTTCCTGAAAATGTTTTAACAGCTTCCGATTTGTTCTTAGCCATGCAAAAGTTTATCCAAAGAAAAGAAGCTGAAAAACCTTTGAATACTAAAATAGCTACTAAAGAATATAGTGTTAAAGATCGAAAAAGGACAATTTATAATCTTCTTACTACTAAAAAGAAAGTTGAATTTACAGAATTATTTGATATCTATAGTAAAAGTTATGTTGTAGTAACTTTTTTAGCTATCTTAGAAATGAGTAAAGAAAATGAAGTTACAATAACTCAAGAACGAAATTTTTCAAATATCTATATTGAGATGAGGAGGTAAAATATGGAAGGAATACTAGAAGGCTTACTTTATGTTCAAGGAGACGAAGGCTTAACTATTCAAGATGTTATCTCTATCCTGAATATTAGTGAAGAAGAAGCTAAAAAATTAATAAGTGATTTAAAACAAAACTACGAAAATTCTGATCGGGGCCTTAGAATAAATTATCTAGGCAATACTTTTAAATTAACTACTAAAGAAGAACATCGTGCCTATTATCAAAAATTATTAGAAAATCCCCGTACTAATACATTGTCTCAAGCTGCCCTCGAAACCTTAGCTATTATTGCCTATAATGAACCCATAACTAGAGTTCAAATAGATGAATTAAGGGGTACTGAATCGGCTCATATTGTTAGAAAATTATTAGCCAAAGGCTTAATAAAAGAATCTGGTAAATCTGATCTTCCTGGTAAACCTATTCTTTATAAGACTACTGATGAATTTTTAGATTATTTTGGTATGTCCACTCTTAAAGATTTGCCAGAGCTAACTCCTCCATCGGACTCTGACCTTGAAACCGAAAAAGATTTATTTAAAACTAATTATCACGATGATGATAATTATTAAAAGATAACACTTGTTGTTATAATATAATAAGAAAGGATAAAAAGAATATATGAATATAGTTGATATAATAAGTAAAAAGAAAAATAAACAAGAACTAACTTCAGAAGAAATAAAATATGTTATTGACGGTTATGTTTCTGATCAAATAGCGGACTATCAAATGAGTAGCCTTCTTATGGCTATTGTTCTAAATGGTATGACTAATAATGAAGTCTTTGCTTTAACTGAAAGCATGTTAAATAGTGGCGATAAACTTGATTTAAGTAACCTTAGTAATGTCGTCGATAAACATTCGACAGGAGGAGTAGGGGATAAGACCACCTTAATAGTAGGCCCTATTGTTGCTTCCTGTGGAGCTAAAGTAGCTAAAATGAGTGGACCTGGTCTAGGTTATACTGGCGGAACTATCGATAAATTAGAATCTATTCCTGGATTTAATTCTAGCTTAACTAGTCAAGAATTTATTGAATCTGTAGCCAAAGTAGGATTCTCTGATATTCGTCCTACTAATGACCTTGTACCTGCTGATAAAAAGATTTATGCTCTTCGTGATGTAACTGGTACCGTTGAATCTATCCCTTTAATAGCGTCCTCTATAATGAGTAAGAAAATAGCTTCGGGATCTAAAAACCTAGTTATCGATATCAAAGTAGGAAAGGGGGCCCTAATAAAAAATATTTCTGATGCTCATAAGTTAGCTACTTTAATGATTGAAATAGGTAAACGACATAATATGAAAGTAATCTGCCTTCTAACCAATATGGATTGTCCTCTTGGAAATAACATTGGAAATAGTTTGGAAGTAGAAGAGGCGATCGCTGTTTTAAATAATAAAACTACTGGAACCTTATCGGATTTATGTATAGAATTGTCTACCCATATGGTTTCTCTAGCTCTTAATCAAACCTACGAAGATTCTAAACGCCAAGTCTTAGAAAAACTCTATAGTGGTGCTTCTTATACTAAATTTTTAGAATTTGTTCAAAATCAGCATGGTAATCTTGATAAATTACCACAATCTAAATATATCTGTGAAATAAAAAGTAGTTTAGAAGGTTATTTAGTTTCAATAGATGCCCAGAAACTAGGAATAGCCTCTATGCATTTAGGAGCAGGAAGAGTTACTAAAGATGATCAAATAGATTACTCAGCTGGAATAGTTTTAAATAAAAAAATAAATGACTATGTTCAAAAAGGTGAAGTTCTAATGACTGTTCATACTAATAAAGAAGTAACTAGTATTGATTTTAATGCTTTCCAAATTGCTCCTAAACCTATTGAAGAACCTAAAATAATATTAGATATAGTAAAATAGAAGACTTACTTGAGTGAGCCTTCTATTTTTTAACTATATATAACTTTATGTAATCCATATATCCTCTTTGATATATCTAAAAATATGTCCTTTCTATTAAGATATCCACCATTAGAAAGAACTACTATTACATAAGGATGTTCGTCCCATACCACTGCTACATCATGGAAATTAGGGGCATAATCTCCATATTTATGGGTAATAGTAGGTAACCCATCAAAAGATAAATAATTATAATAATTATTAGTAAAATAGGAACGCAACTCCTCTCCATAATTACTCTCTCTAATAAATGAATATAATTTTTTCATATAAGCAATCTGATCATTAACATTAGTAGAACCATACTTATCGCCACCTATTAAAGTATAAGTAGCACCCAAAGAGTTACCATATTTTTTTAAATTATTAAATCCAATTATATCTACTAAAGTTTTATGAGCTACATTATCACTAACAGTAATAGCTTTTTTTACTAGTTCCCTAGTGTAGTCGTTAACTTGATTATTTTCATATATATAAAGAGCATCTAATGTTTTTATTAAACTAGCTCCATAATAAACTGTACTAGCTCTATGACTATAAGTATAACCTGAATTTAAATCGAAATATCCTAAACTTACCCGGTATCCCTTTGCTGCTATATAAGAATTTAAATTATTAACATAATCATTAAGATTTTTAGTTTTTAAATCATAAACAATAATTTTTCTTCTTCTACTATTAGAATTACCATTACTATCACTAACAGAGTAATTAACATAATAAGTTCCTGCTACCATATTATTAATATTGTTAGTAACAACAACTCTATTTGTAATATCCCCCTCACAATTATCAACAGCTTGATATCCACTTTCTTTATAATTACTACCAATTTCTAAGTAAATAGTATTATCCTCACTTAATCTTATTGTAGGCTTTTCAGTATCTTCATATTTAATAATTCTTTTTTCTTGAACACTATTACCAGAAGTATCAGTAACACTATAAGTTATTCCCTCGCTATCAGTATTAACTGAAACCAAGTTTGTAACATCACCATCATAATTATCTGAAGCCGTATATCCTTCTTCGACATATTTTTGATTAGGGCAGATAGTTTTCTCATTGCTTCCTACAAGTAAAATAGTAGGAGAAGTATTATCTTTAACTATAACTTTTCTTTTAATTTCATAATCAATATCATTATAATTAAGATGATAACTAACAAAATATTCTCCTACCTTATTATTATCGACTTCATTATCCGTCTTAATCTCCTTAGAGATACCTTGGTAAATATTATATAAACAAGCTAAAGCTTTAGCTCCATGATCTGTATATTCGGAGAATACTTCCATTTCTACTTTATCTTCTCCCTTTAGCTTGAAGACAACATCTTTTTTCATAGTACTATAAAATGAATATAGGGAAGTAATTGTAAATAACATTAATGATAAAGATATCACATACATAATTCTAAAAAATCTTAAATTCTTCACATCAAAACTAACTCCTCTTTGTATCTAAAATAATAAAACATAACTAAATATTAAAAACTCTATCATCCTCTATTATTTAATTATCCTAATTTTATCAAAAAAAAAAGGAAAAAAACAATCATTTTAACCAAGAGATTGATATGGTTTGTAAAAATGATTTTGGCAATTGTTATAGAGGAATAAATGAAAAATATTTTTTTATCACTTTTAGTATCAAATGATTATTTATAGTTATTAGTACTATTTTATATCATTCTATCTAAAATCATTTTAATTTAAAAAATATCAAAAAATAGAAATTTGTCTTCTAAATTTCTTCATTTATTATTGTTTTTAAAGCTTTTTTCAAAAAAAACCATTTTTTTTCCAAAAACAGTTGACATTGCTCCAATGATTTGATATCATCAATATGCACTCAAGAAAAACGGGTGTTGATAAAGCAAAGAAGCTAAGAAAAAGTTAAGAAAAAAGTTGAAAAACTTTG
>CAKPDP010000010.1 GCA_934149105.1 uncultured Bacilli bacterium | reverse complement strand
TATATCTTTATCATCTTCTATTATTAAAATTGTAGAGTTCATTGTACCACTCCTTAACAAATTGTAATTTATTTAATATATTATATCTTCTTTCTACACTATTTCAATAGTTTTTCAAATTTATCATTCTTTTGATTTATCTTCCATTTAATATTATAGCATTGAAAATCAAATTTTCCATACACCCATTGAAATTTAATAACAATTCATATATAATATTTTTAGAAAGAGAACTCAGTTCGTAACCTGTTGTTTATTCGTTCCATAAAAAAATATACGCCAATACTGGCGCTTTTTTATGGAGTAACGAGGGAACCCACGTCATCAACCTTTCCCAATACTTAGAACTTCCCCAACAATATAAAATTTATTATCAGTAATACATCTTCATATTACTGATATTTTTTCTACTAAGTTGTTTTAAACTTTATGACTAATTAATTCAATTCTAATTCCTAAAACCCCATATTTTTCTTGCTCTTCCTTTGTATAAAATTGTTCCAAAACAGATATTAATTCTTCTTTGGTCATAGATTCATCTGCTAAAACAGAAATATCATAATCTTTAAACATTTCTTTAAAAGAATTATATCTTAATAATCCTATAACTTTTGCTTCAAATGATTCATCTAAATCAGACGCCTTTAAAAATTTGATCCTATCACCTAATTTAATATTTTGTCTTTTTTCATCATTTAATCTAATTTCAATTCTTTTTGTACCATTAAGAATAAAATTAAAATATTCAGATCGTATTTTCATCTCGTGTACCATTATTTTCTACCTCTTACTTTCCTTTAATTCCCCAATTGTTCATCTTCTTCACCCTTTTTCTTTTCATTACCTCCTCTTTTTTTTCGTAACTATCTTTCTTAACCTTCACTAATGGCACTCCCAAATAAGCTGCCGCATCTATTTCATTCTGTCTAGGATTATCTCCTCTTACCATTACTCCTGTTGGATAAATTTCTTCTCCATTCTCTTTAAGTCGATACAAAATATACTCTGAAAATTCACTCTGACCACTTTTCAATCGTTCTCTAACCACCTTAAAATCAATTATATCATCAAATAAGCACCCTACTACAAAACTATTTTCACCATATAAAGAATATAAATCTCCACCCGACTCTGTCAACAACTGAGAAGCATCTATTTCATTAAAAAATAACGTTACATGATTAATATCATCTAAATCTTCAGTTTTAATAATTCTTATTTTATCATCTCCAATAATAGATGTACATATATAACTCTTCCCCTTTAATCTCTTTCTCTTTAAATCTTCTAGAGTAATATAATCCCTAGCAGCATTCATAACATGAATTAACCCTGTATAAGAAACACCATCTAACTCTATATAATCAACCATTTTTTCTGTTAAATCTTCTTTATAAATAACCTTAGAACTAGCCTTATATTTAGACTTAATCTTCCTATATCCCTTATTACAATCTTTTCTCTCTTTCAAAGATGAAAAATCCTGTAAATTCTCTTTTAATTCTTGTCCATAAGCCTTAACTATTCCTAAATATCCCTCCTCTAAAAGGCCATAAATCTTATCCAAAGAATTATTCTTACCTTCCAAACTATAATCTAATAGTTCCCTAATTCCTTTTCCTAATTCCTCTACTTCTAAAGAACTAATCATCTCTATAAGATCCATAAGTCTAATATAATTATCTATCTTCTTCTTAACCTCACTATCACTAACTTTATCTTTAAGAATAACTAAATCATTTCTAGTAAACTTTCCAAGTGTTTTACTATCAAAATTCCAACTCTTTCCCTCAATTATTCTTTTTCCTTTTTCTTTATCTTCCCATAACATATCTATAAGTAATTCAATTAATCCTTCTCTATTCTGTTCCTTAACAAGTTCCCTAACTCTTCTCTTCTTCCTAACTACTTCAAACATATTATACACTTCTAATTCTTCAAGACTTTTAATATTAAACTTTCCACTTATTGTCTCATCATCAAATAACTCTCTTATAATTCTCTTTTCCCTATTCGTAAGATCTTCCATCTCGACAACATCACAAACTAGCTCTCTATAATCCTCAAATTTCTTAACAAACCTAGTCATCAGATTAATCTTCTCTTTTATATCCCTATTTTCTCCTAAAAAAATATCTATAAACCTATTAAATAATTCTAAATCCCCCTTCTCTATAATACCCAAAAATACTCTATACTCCTTATCTACCTCTTTATTTAAAACCATATACCTACATAACTCTCTAATAAATTCATAATCATATGCCTGATAAAGATCATCATAACTACTAAATTTCCCTATTATCTCTAACTCTCTACCAGTAACTTCAGAAAAAGAACAAGTATCTTTTAAATAGTTTATAAACTTATTAGAAGAATATTCTGAATAATTTAACAAATAATCAAATATTACCCTACTATTATTCAGATTCTCATTATCACTAACATCTTTAAAATTTGGCACATATCCCCAAGCTATAGCCTTTTCAAAAACTTCTTCCTTTTCTCCTTGATAATATCTAATTAAACTAGGATCTATCTTCAGTGCTTTTTTTATAATAGCCTGACTGCAACCTAAATAAGAACATTTTAAAGATGATCTAGCTAAATCCTCTTCAGTTGGTACATATCCTAAAGTTATAGCCTTTTCAAAAATATCTTCATCCGCCCCCTTATAATATCTAACTAAATTATAATCTATTTCTAGTGCCTTATCCATAATAGAAAAACTTCTACATAAATTATCAAAACTATTATAAGAATTAATTAAATCTTCCTTATTAGGAACATATCCCGATCTAATTGCCATCTCATAAACTTTCTCTCTAGTTCCTCTATATTTAACAATCATTTCTGGATCTAAAGTCACAATCTCTTCCATCATTGTAGCATCAAAAAAAATCTCTTTTAATCTATCTTCTGGAACCTCTCTAAGCCTTAAAATATCTTCTTTATTCATAAATAACAACCTGCACTCTCGTGCCTATTACTATACCATAAAATATCCAACATTACAATTTCCTTTTGTTATCTAGAATTATTCCTACATGATTATTTGCTAGTTTTTTGTCTTCTATTTATTAATCAATCACATAAGGATCTATACTACTACCAGTTTCTCCAAATAACTAAGCTAATAATCAAATACGTCTCAAAAATTCTTTTAAATAATAAGTATATTTCCCCATTCATTTTAATAAAATTAAAATGAAACTATTAGAAAGGAATAATATAATTACTTTATGACTAAATATAAATATTTACTATTCGATCTAGATGATACTCTAATAGATAATAGAAAAAATACCGAATACGCCCTTAAATCTATCTTAAAAGTTCTAAATATTCCCTATACCAAAACTATCCTTGATAAATGGTTAATTTTTGATAGGGATTATTGGAAATACCTTTCCAATAATCCCCAAATATTTTATTCTCAAAATATTTCTCACCTTAATTATAATTTAATAGATTTTAATAGATCTTACCGTTTTTATCTTTTCTTTCCTAATATTACTCTAGAAAAAGCCCTCTCTCTAAATAAATTATTTATTGAAAATCAAAAGCATTTATCTGTTCCCTTACAGGGAACTTATAAAACTTTAAAATATCTTAGTAACAAGTATATCCTTATCATAACAACTAACGGTCCCATTGAAGCCGTAAAATCTAAATTATCTAATATTAATTGTCTTCATTTCTTTAAATATATCTTTTCTAGTGATCTAACTACTAATTACTATTCCAAACCACATCCCCTTTATTTTCAAGAATTAAAAAATAATCTTAACTATTACGATAATTCTAAATTTCTTATTATTGGTGACTCCTTAGATAACGATATTCAAGGTGGCATTAATTCTAATATCGATACCTGTTGGCTAAATACCAACAATCTAACTAACAATCTTAATCCAACTTACATAATTAATTGCCTAGAACAATTAATTACCATTCTATAATACATAATTTTACTTATGTTGGTTATCCTAACAAGTGACAGATATTTTCTTGACTATTAACCATATTAATGTTATTTTTATTATAGAAAGGAAGTATATGAAATGTTAAAAAAATTAAATACCTTTATTAATTATTCTATTTTAATATCTATTTTATTAACCATTTTAGGAATAGTAATGATAATATTCCCTAAAACATCTTTAAATACTTTTGCTATTATTTTAGCAATCTTCCTAATAATTGGAGGAATATATTTAATTATCTTAGATATTCGTATGCATGAAAACTTAATACCTGTAGATACTTTATTCCAAGGAATATTATCTATCATTGTTGGTATTCTTATGTTTATCTATCCTGATACTTTAAGTATTATAATTCCTATCGCTCTAGGTACTTGGTTCATATTAAGTAGTATTGTTAAATTACGTATTTCATTGCCTTTAAGATATATTGATAGTTCTTTAGTAACAATTACTATTATTTTATCTATCCTATCTATAATCTGTGGTATAGTCTTAATAATTAACCCTACTATAACTTCTATAACTATAACCTTACTAGCGGGGATAACTCTAGTTATCTATTCTATTTCTGATATTATAGATATGATTATCTTTAAAAAGAATATTAAGGAAATAGTTAAAAACTTTAAAAAAAATATTAAAGTAATAGATATGGAATAATTAACTAAAAAACCTAAAAAATGGAAGATACTATCTTCCATTTTTTACTATTACCTGATCTCTCTCTTCATAATTATAAAAGTATTAATAATTGTTAACAATGTTACTCCTACATCTGCTAATACTGCCATCAATATAGATGATATTCCTATAACTCCTAATATTAATACTATAACTTTAATTAAAAGAGCTAAAACAATATTATATATAACTATCTTTTTTGTCATATCTGCTATCTTAATCGCCGTAACTAAACTATTAGGGTTATCTTTCATAAGAACAATATCAGAAGCCTCTATAGTAGCATCACTTCCTATACCTCCCATACTAATACCTTCATCTACTATCTTAATAACAGGAGCATCATTTATTCCATCTCCGACAAAAGCCGTATAACTATCCTTCTTTATCTCTTCTATCTTTTTAACCTTATCTATAGGAAGAAGATTTGCATAAAACTCTTTTATGCCCAATTTAGAACAAACAGCTTCAACAACTCTCTCATTATCTCCCGATAACACAATAACTCTAGAAACTCCTACCTCCTCTAAATTCTCAACAATTCCATAACTATCTTCCTTAATAATATCCGAAACTACTATACATCCCAAATATTGTAAATCCCTAGAAACATATATATTTGTACCAATACTCTCTACCTTAGTAAGTTCAATTCCATGACTCTTCAAATGATCATAAGTCCCTACTATAACTTCCTTACCATCTATCTTAACATCAATTCCCTTACCACTTTTTTCCTTAAAATCACTAATTCTCTTTTTATCTATATCTTTATTATATTTTTTAATAATACTCTTACTAATAGGATGATTAGAATAATATTCTGCATACGCCACTAATTCTAATAGTTCTTCTATAGAAATATCCTCACCAACAATATCTCCTACCTCAAACACTCCTTTAGTCAAAGTCCCAGTCTTATCAAACACTACCGTTCTAACTTTTGTTAAATTCTCTAGCTCACTACTCCCCTTAACTATTACTCCCTCTTTACTACTTCTACCTATTCCCATAAAAAATCCTAAAGGAACTGAAATAACTAAAGCACACGGACAAGATATAACTAAAAATATCAAAGCCTTATACAAGCAATAATTAAAATTATACCCCATTATCAAAAGAATAATTAAAATAAGTAAGGCTATTCCACAAATACAAGGAGTATATATTTTAGAAAATCTTGTAATAAATTTCTCTGTCTTTGTCTTCTTAATATTAGAATTTTCTATCAAATCCATAATTCTTGAAGCCGTACTTGACTTATAATCACTAGTAGCTTCTATCACTATCTTAGAATCATTACAAATACATCCACTAAGAACTTCATCCCCTTCTCTTACCTCTCTTGGAACAGATTCTCCCGTCAAACTAGATGTATCAAGAAATCCAGATCCCGAAACAACTTTACCATCTAAAGGAATTCTCTCTCCTGGTTTAACAACAAAAACATCTCCTTCTTTTACTTCTTCTAAATCCTTATCTACTACCAATTCTCCCTTTTTCAAATGAACAATATCACTACGTAAATCTAATAAATCTGTAATTGTTCTTCTTGATTTATCAACTGCCATATCCGACAAATATTCTCCAATTTGAAACAATAACATAACCAATAATCCCTCAACATATTCCCCTATATAAAAAGCTCCTAAAGTAGCAATAATCATCAAAAAATCTTCATCAAAAAATTCTTTTTCTTTAATATGTTCAAAAGCCTCTTTATATAAATCTATACTAACAATAACATAACTAATCAATATAAATACCCAATCAATACTCTTAAAAATAAATGATAATATCAAAAATATTATACTTAAAATTATTTTATTAAAATCATTATTAATTTCTATCTTCATACTACTTTATCATCTCCTTAATATGCTCCACCCCATATTTTAATATAATTTCTATATGCTCATCTGCAATCGAATAAACCACTGTCTGTCCTCTCTTATCTGCTTTTACTAAATTACTACTTCTTAAATTCTTAAGTTGATGTGATACAGCCGACTGGCTAACATCTAAAGTTTCTGCTATATCATTTACACACATATTATTCCTAGCTAACAATATATCTAGTATTCTAAGTCTCGTTAGATCTCCAAATACTTTATAAAATTCACTCAGCCCATTCAATAATTCTTTACTATGCATATCTTCACCCTTCTCTATATATGATTGTATGTTCATATATTCATTATATTATTTTACCTAAAACTTGTCAACCAAATCTTAAGTAAACTATTAAAAAAGATATAAAATCAATTATATCTTTTTTACCATTACCACTAAATTATTTCTTTGTAATCTTAATCTTTACCTTAGTAGTCTTAGACTCATAAGTAGCCTTAACATCTTCTCCTACAACATCAACCTTAACCTCATAACTATTTTCTTCTGTACATTTAGATAAGTCTACTGTCGCCTTAATACTAGAAGCATCAATATTTTTAAGAACATTCTCTGTTCCCTTAACTACAACTGTTGTTTTACTAGAATTTTCCCCAATTGCAACTGCTTTATAATTAGGATTTAAATTAACTGTTTCAATGTATACATCAGGTATTTCCATTGATATCTCTGCTCCTAACTTAACTGATACTGTCGCTGTTGTCTCAGAAATATCACTAACACCACTTGGTTTTGAAATAACCATCTTATAATCTTTATCACTACTTAATCCATTAACATCAACATTTATTGGTACATATTCTAATTTATCTAAAACTGTTTGACTACCATATACTGTAACCTTAGTAACATCACAAGAAATACTATCTATAGCCTTACCAAATTCTACTTCTCCTGTTGGTACTACTTTAACAGGCACTTCCTTACTAGGAGATTCAATAGTAACATTAGCTTTAACCTTACCAGGAACCATCTCTACATCAACAACTTCTCCCGAAGCATCATATGCCACTAATTTTACATCATCTGTTGTAACTACTCCTACACTAGGATTAACAAGTTTACTAACATCTACTATAGCCTTAACCGTAGCAACTTTATTTAATGTATGTTCTGCTCCCTTAATAATAACCGAATCTTGTTCCAACTTAACAGATGCTATTGATAATTTGCTATCAAGTTTATCTTTATTAACAACATCTACTGTTAAATTCATATCTTTAGAAACCTTCTGATAAATAGTAACATTAACTGTTGAAGGATCCATCTTATAAGATACTGATCTAATTGGACTTTCATAATTTAAAGTAACCTTATGAGTTCCTTCACCCAAATTAGATAAATCAGCTCCTACCTTACCATTAGATAACTGTTTAGCCAAATATAAATCTACTCTTCTTCCTATCAAAGTTACATCAACTGTCTTAGGAAGGCCTTCAATCACATAAGCTTCAGCATTATAAGTAACATCAACTTTTTGATCATATAAAACTTCTGCTGAAGAATCTATTAAAATATTTGATTCATTATCTACATATAAAAAAGCACAAATAGCTAAAATCAATGAAATAAATATCAACGTACTCTTCTTAGTAATCCATCTTTCAAACTTTCCAGTTCTACCACCTAATTTATCTGATATAAACAAAATAAATTTTGTAATAGGTACTATTATATGTTTATCTATCCATTTATATATAGCTCTAAATATTGCTAAAATAGCCAGCAACAAACTTCTAATTAGTTTCATTACTATCACCGCCTTCATTATTAGTGCTATCTTCTTCATCTTCGAATTCATCATCTAATAAGAATTCTTTCTTTGGTTGTAGTTCTTCAACTAACATCATTCTAGCATCATCAATAGATAAATTATAATTTAAGACCCCATTAACCGCAATAGAAATCTTTCCTGTCTCTTCACTAACAACTATAACAATAGCATCAGATTCTTCGCAAAGACCTAAAGCCGCTCTATGTCTAGTACCTAATCTTTTATTTATCTTTCCATTTAAACTAATTGGAAATACTGCCCCAGCACTAGCAATCTTATTACCTTGAATTATAACCCCACCATCATGCAATGGATTTCTTGGGAAGAATATTGAAATTAATAAATCTGAAGAAATATCAGCATACAATTTCTTACTCTTTTCTATATAATCATTTAAACTAACATCTCTTTCAATAGCAATTATTGCTCCAATCCTTGATTTACGCAAAGTTTCAACTGCTATCATAATCTCATAAACTAACTTTTCTCTTTCATCCATCGTCAACAATTTATGTCTTGTCAGAATTTGTTTACGACCCAAATTCTCCAAAATATTCCTGATTTCTGGTTGAAATATAATAATAAGTGCCAGTGGCCCCCACATAATTACATACTCTAATATTAATCCAATAGTCGTTAAATTTAATAAATCACTGAAAATCTTAATAATTATTAAAATTATAACACCCTTAAATATTAATACCATTTTAACATTATTCTTCAAATTTTTTAATAATACATATATAAGCATCCATACTAAAGATATATCTAATATCTTCTCTATCATTGTCCAAAAACTAGTAAGTGTCATCTCATCCCTTCTCTCTTTATTGTATTTTAATTATATCATAGTAACTAAAAAAATAAAACCAAAATCTAGTTCTATTTTTCATTTTTAACCTAACGCCTTATATTTAAAGACGTTAAGAAATAGTATACGGACTTGTACTACTACCATCTCCATCTTTAACAATACTATCGTATTTTAAAGAAATTACAGGACGGACCCCGTTAGTGGCCACCATATTGCTAACTTCGAGATAGCCTGAGGAATTCACCCCCCACAAATACGCATCCGTATTAAGAAAGTCGTTAGGTGAACCCAACCACCATCTCCTTTGAGTATATAAATAATAAGTAGAATTATTAGAAACTTTTTTTCCACCAGCATACATTACTTCGTCACCTGTCATTAAGCCTACAGGATAAATAAGTTTGCCATTTCCTAGACTTGAACTAACAGTAAAGGAATCATTGACATTACTACACTTCAAACTCGGTTTTGAAGAAATAATTCTTGTATAACTTGTGAAAAAATTATAATCTGTACTAGATGTATCTTTACTTATCAATGGTCCTGTTGAAATTGTTCTATCATTACAATAAATAGTATCTTCTAACTTATTAGTATAACTAGCCATATTAGTTTTATACCAATTATCTATAGTTGCCTTTATGGTAGAATCATTACTATTAGTAAACATTTTAGTTTTTGCACTCTCGATATCATCGCCACCAGTTAAAGTTAAATAATACACATATGAACTATCTCCAAAATAAAAAATATAATAAACACTACTGCAAGTACTACTAGTACTTAAACAAGTATAATGATATTTTGTCGACAAGGTTGTTCGATCAGTACGCCAACTACTACTTGTCATAGTATCTTTTAAGGTATATGTACCATTAGAATAAATAACATCATTGCCATAAACATAAGCATCAGAAACGCTACTCATCTTTTTGGAAGAAACTGTATATCTCGTTCCATACATGTAACCAACATCGGCAGGACTACTACTATTATTATTAAAAGCACTAGTTCCTATCTGCGTTGCCGTCCCTGTAGTATTAGTACATTGATTATTTGAAGGCGTTCCATTATAAATTAATTTTACTCCACCAGTATCAGTAGTCCTTACTATCTTCCAACAAAACCCTCCGAATAAAACATTATTATCCGTTACTGCTCCTCTATAATAACGAATAGGAAAACTATCATTAATAGTACTACTAATAGTATACACTCCCTTACCATTAGTATTACTACTTATCTTACTAAAATCCACTCCTCTATCAGCATTGACATAAGTACTTTTAACATTATCCATAACACTCTTATTAGCAATTACATTATATAAAGTCTTAACTTGGTCTATATTAAGACCACTACCTTCTGTATTCAAGGCAATTCTCAAATTAAGGCCATAATCAACATCACTATATAAAGATTTAGCAGACAACTTTATCGTTAGGAAAGTATCATTATCCACCTTCTTAACCTCGAAATTACCAATTTCTGTTAAAGTATCATCTAATTTAACTACTAAATCCCCATATGTTATTGTCTTAGAACTACTATTATAACTTAAAACCTTATCTCCTAAACCATCAAAAGTTAATTTTACTGTATGATTATCTACTATATTTACATTACTAATTCTATACTTATTAGAATCATCCATAATCTCTTTCGTTATTAAAGCTCTATCCGTATTGTAAGCAACCTTTTTATTTAGATCTTCTTCTTTATTCTTTAAACTAATAGTAATCTCTGCCAAAAAATAAGCTACTGCCATGGCCAAAGTAAAAGCCACTATTATCTCTACCAATAAATATCCCTTATTATTTATTTTCTTCAAAACTACACCTCCTACTCATTATTAGGATCATTTGCAATAAATCTTTTTATTAAATATGCATCTATAATATCATTATTATTACTACTCTTAGTATCATCACTACTCTTATATAATACTGCATTATTAGTACTACTACCATTACTTATTTTCAAAACATTACCTTCTACATTAAAATGCCATCCTTGTGGTAAATAAGTATAATATTCTGTACTATCCACCTGATTAGTACTCTTTCTAAATCTAAAATAATACTTTCCTCTAACTAACTTCTTATCATAGCTCCCCTTATATTCTCCCCCATTAGTTATAGTTAAATTATTAGGATAAACATCCTCTACTTCTAAAAAAGTATTCCTAGCAATACTCTCACTAATAGCAACTGATCTACTATTATCAGTCTTTAATACTGCTAATACTGATAATAAAACAATTAAAAATAAAACTAAAAATCCATATATCGTCGCTGTTATAGCAAAACCTTTATTATTAAGTTTCATATTTTACACCTCTATATAATAGTAATAATATTCTTTCCCCACTACTCTTTCTACCAAGATAATATATTTATTACTATCCTCAATTGCATTCACTAAATAATTATTTATATAATTCTTAAAAGTTTTATTTGTTACCACACCAGAAAGAGACTTAATTTTCTCAGTATTTTCTTTAATAAAATAAACCTGTGATAAACCATAATAACTACAAACAGACTTTATATAGTCATCTCTATCTTTAATATTTGTATAATTATCACTTCCTATTAAATTATTAATATCTAACGTATCTATAAGATGATTATATATATATCCTGTAGCATATATAGTATCTATATTATAATAATTTTCTCTTACTTCATAAGCCTTAATCATCTTACTACTAGCAGCATACATAACCACCATAACAGTAGCAACCAAAGCCGATACTATTGTAACTTCCGCTAACATAAACCCCTTCTTATTTAATTTCATTTTAATCACCATACACTTGCTATTATCTAAAATATATTATATAATATCTTTAGAATAAAATCTAGTATTTTAAACAAAAAGAAGAAAAGAGAGGGTATTATGAATAACAATATAAATCAGAATGTCCAAGGTTATAATTCTGTCCCCAATGCCAATCAACAACCAAACAATAACAACAATAATTATAATCAAGCACAAAATTCTAATGTCGTAAATTCTAATTATAATATAAATAAGAATGGTACTCCTAATAATACCTATTATAATAATACCTATGAAAATAGCAATAACAATAATAATTTAACTTTTAATGACTACAATGTTAATTATAGTGAATTAGTAAACATTGATTTTGAAAACACTCCTATTGTCGATATTGTTAATCAAATTTTAATAATGGCTTCTAAAAAAGGTGCCAGTGATATTCATCTAGATCCGGCCACTGACTCTTTAAAAATTCGTTTTCGTATCGATGGTATCCTTGAAACTTATTTAAGAGTCCCTAATATTTACAAGCAAAACTTAATTACTAGAATTAAAATAATGTCTGGTATGAATATAACTGAAACGAGACTTCCTCAAGATGGGGCTATCAAAACAAATCTAGCCAATACCAATCTTGATATGCGTGTTTCGGCACTTCCTACTAAAAAAGGTGAAAAAATAGTTATAAGAATTCTTGATTATTCTAGAAGTGTTAAAGGTATTGAATATCTATATTTTAGTCAAATTAATTATGATAAAGTTTTAAAAATGTTAAGTGTCCCTAATGGAATTATCTTAGTAACCGGGGCCACTGGTAGTGGTAAATCAACTACTGTTTACTCATTCTTGCAAAGATTAAACACTGAAGGCACCAATCTAATAACCGTTGAAGATCCCGTTGAAATGGAAATAGAAGGCATTAACCAAGTTCAAGTTAATAGTGAAATAGGTCTTGATTTTGCTACTGTTTTAAGAAGTATCTTAAGACAAGACCCTAATATCATTATGATAGGTGAAATAAGAGATAGTGAAACTGCCCAAATCGCTGTTCGTGCTTCTATTACTGGTCATTTAGTTCTTTCTACTATCCACACCAATAACTCCCTAAACACTATTGAAAGATTATTAGATATGGAAGTAGAACGTTATCTTCTAGCCAGTTCCCTAGAAGGAATTGTCTCTCAAAAACTAGCCCGTAAACTTTGTGATAATTGTAAAAGACAACGTCCTACTACTCAATTCGAAAAAAACATTTTCAAAAACTTTATAGGCATGGATGTTCCCATCCTTTACGAACCAGTAGGTTGTTCAGAATGTACTCACGGTTATAAAGGACGTATTGCTATCCAAGAAGTTCTAATCATAACTCAAGAAATAAGAGATGCTATAAGTAGAGGAATTCGTAAAGAAGACTTAAGAAAACTAGTTTATAGTAAAGATGTTATTTCCATGTTCCAAGATGGACTATACAAAACCGTCGCTGGCTTTACTACTCTAGATGAAATATTAAAATTAATCGAATTAGATGATGAAATTAGTGATAATAAAGAGCTAATGGCCACTGTAGCCTCAAAAAATACCAATCAAAATTAAAGGGAATACCCCCCTTTTTTTCTTTTCTAAACATTTAAAATGTACTATAATATTATCCAAGAAAAGAGGAAAAATATGAGCCCCAAACAAGACTTAAGAATATTAAAAACTAAAAAAGCTCTCTATGAAGGACTAATAAAATTAATGCAAGACCAAAAATTTGAAACCATAAAAGTATCTACTATTTGTGAAATATCTTTAGTAAATCGTTCTACTTTTTATGATCACTTTAATGATAAATATGATCTCTTATCATCTTTAATCAACAATCTAAGAGATAAATTAGAAATAGATTTAACTAACACTACTACCAATCTTAATTCTAAAGATTATTATCTTAATATGATTAAGCTATTCTTAAATCATATTGATACTAACAAACAAATCTACTATTCTATCCTCAAAAATAATTCCGAAGGAATCGTAATAGACATTACCTATTACACAATATTAAAAGATGTTCAAAAACATCTTCATAATCATTCTAATAAAACCAATATCCCCCCTGATATAATCTCTAAATTCTATGTCAGTGCCGTAATAAGTATTTGTACTGAATATATAAAATTTCAAGATAAATACACCAAAGAAGATATCTTACTTTATTTAAATAAACTTATTCCTCCAGATATCTATTAATGCTTAACTAATTCTTTAACAAAATACTTATATTTTTTCTCTTTAATTCTCTGAGCATTAATTTCTCTATCTAACATAGTAGCAGTCTCCCTAAAACTATCTATAATTCTATTATCTAATAACATTCCCTCATAGACATAACCATATTCCTTATTAACAAATCTTCCTTCGTTATCTTTCTCATATATTAAAGAAGTATAAGACCCATTCTTAGTCTCAGACACAATAACTCTATCACATTCAATATAATTACATACTTTCTTTATAATTCTTTTACTATTTCCACTAGTAACTGTAATCGTACTAAAGAATCCTTTTTCATCTTCTCTTCCCTCATCAACAATAACCCCAAAAATATTATATAACTTTTTTCCATCTTTATAAGCATTAATTTCTTGTAAAACATAATAATTATCTTCCATTATATCCTCTAAATAATACTCATATAATATTCCATCTACACTACACTTTCTATAAACAACTCCATTATCCATTTCTCTTACTTTTTCTAATTTTTCATCCATATTACTATCACCATTATCATAATAACCTATTTTTTTTCTAAAAAGATAATTGTTAACCAAAAAGATCATAATTTTGCAAATTTTTTTGCAATTTTATGTTAAAATATTATTGTGGTAGTATGAAAGAGAATAATTATGAAAAAGCCTGGAAACAAAGTCTAGGTATCTTAAAAAGCGAAGGAATAGCCATTCCCAAGAAAAATATTAAAGTTAAAAAATTAACAATAGAAAGGAAAAAAATATGATAAGCAATGAAGAAAATATAATCGCTTGGAACTCTTACTTTTATCCCCATACCGATACTTTTATAAATAAATTAAATATTAAAGATAAAGCTGAGCTTCAAAAAAAAGATGCCAGTATTTCCTTAAAGAAATTAAATATACTTCTTTTGAATTCTGATAATGTTACTATCTTTGACTCTAACTATTTAAAAAGTATTCATTATTTTATCTTTAATGAATTATATCCCTGGGCCGGTATTTATAGAATTGTCTATATGGCTAAAAATTTTAGCTGTTTTAGTAGTGTTGAAGAAATAGAAAGAAATTTAACCGATACTATCAATATTATGAATACTGATATTGAAAAAGTAACTAATCCCAATGAATTAATTTCTTTTGTTGCCTCTAATTATATTTCTCTTCAAAATATCCATCCTTTTAGAGAAGGAAACGGTCGTGCTATAAAAGCCTTTATGACTATTTTTATTCAAAATAAAACTAGGAGTAACAACTATTTAGGTCCTTATACCATCGATTGGGGTAAGATAGATAACGATGCCCTAAATAAAGCCATGCCTCTTGCTAAAGCTTTTCCTGGAAGTCTCGAACAAGAATTCAAAAAAGCTCTTAAACCTTGTAAATCTAAAATCAAAAGAAAACGTTAAATCATAAAACGTTTTCTTTTTGTTTAATTCTTTTTTTACTTCTTCCTTTAAAATTCATAACTACTTTATTTGAAATATCTCTATCTTCCTTAATATCAGAAACAGAACCAAATTCCATTCCATAACCTAAAGAATCTAATTTTTTTCTAAAATCATCTAATTCTACAATATAACTTCTACTAAATCTTGGCATCATTTTCTCAAGATCAAAAATATAACTCACTGAACACTCCTCATCATAAACCCTAAAGTTATCTAATTTCATTAATACAACATCATCTAAAGTAGTTATTTCTCTATCAATAACCAAATCCTTCTTAACATATTCTTGATAATCATACCATAATTCTAAATCAAAGCCAATTTCTATCTTATCAAAATGATATCCTAATTCTATCATCTTCTGAACAATCTCAATACTTACATCACCAAAATTATTTACAGCATCAGAAGTCTTAATATTTCTCTCTATCTCTAATTGACTCTTCTTAATCATTTCCATTTTAGGACCAAAAGATATAAATTCTCTAGCACTCTTCTGTCTAAGTTCTTCTCCCTTTTCCCTTTCTAATCTTTCTTTATATAAAGCCAAACTACCAGCATTCATAATCATATTTACTACCTACTTTCCCTTTATTTTCCTAACAACAAAGTTACAAATCTAACTATATAGATTAAACTTCCTACAAAAAACATTGTATTAACACTATTAAATTTATTCATTATCTTTTTAATATCTTCAGATATTCTAACTTTTTCTATAGCCATACTATTAATTAAATTAATTATAAATTGATAACCAGAAATAACCATCAAAATTATTATCCCTATCTTAGCATCGACCCCATTATTAACAACTAAAGCCACAATACTACCTATAATAGCACTATAAGAAAATATTTTAATTTCTCTAAATACCTTAGCTATAACCTCTAAATACTCATTCTTACTAAGAGCAAAACCTGATAATAAAGAAGCCACTGCCACCTGATAATAATTATTACTATTATATGTATCACTAGTTAATTTTATCATTCTTCTTTTTATATTATATTTACTAAAAACAAGATCTTTACTTTCTATTAAATTAATCGAACTCTCATCATTCAAAAGATCTAATACCACTTCACAAGAAAACTTATTATACTTTATCTTTCTATATTTTAAATATAGTCCTATTAATCTTAAATATCCTCCTAAAGAAATAACTATTCCCAAAATCAAAATAACCATACTAATCATTTAATCACCACCATCTATTATTACACATAACCCTCTATCTTACAAGGTAAATGCTATATTTTATTAATTAAAATATAGCCTCTTATCATTAATCTTTACTTATATTTAGAAGTATCCCCATATTTATAAGACTAATAATCAAACTACTACCACCATAACTCAAAAATGGAAGTGTTACTCCTGTTACAGGTATCAATCCCACTACTACCATCAAATTTAGAAGAGCTTGAAAAGCTAGTCCAAAAGTAATCCCAAAAGCTAGATACTTTCCAAATAGCTCCTTACAATTAATAGCAATTCTAAATCCTCTATAAATAATTATCCCAAACAATAATGAAACTAATAACACTCCCATAAATCCTAACTCTTCACTAATTATTGCAAAGATAAAATCTGTCTGGGGCTCCGGTAAATAGAAATGTTTCTGAATAGAATTACCTAATCCTAATCCCAACAATCCTCCTGGTCCTATAGCATATAAACTCTGAATTATCTGGAATCCACTCCCTAAAGGATCACTCCAAGGATTTAGAAAAGCTACTATTCTAGACATTCTATAAGGTGCTATAATTATCAGTACCACTACTCCCAGTAATCCTAAAAAGCCTAATTTTATAAAGAAAGACATATTAACACCCGCAACAAATAACATAGCAATAATAGACATAACTAAAACAACTCCTGTTCCAAAATCTGGCTGTAACATAATTAATCCAAACACTAATAATAACACGATCAAGATTGGTAAAACTCCTGTCTTAATATTATTTAAAATTCTTTCATTATGAGTTAAATATTTAGCCGTAAAAAAGATTATTCCTAATTTCATAAATTCACTAGGTTGAATTCCCAATCCTCCAATTCCAAACCAACTCCTACTACCATTTCTTACTGTTCCTACTCCCGGAATTAACACCAATATTAAAAGCAAAAAGCAAACACCAAATATAATGTTTACTTTCTTTAAATACTCCCTATAAGATACCTTTGTTACTATAGCCATTATTACATAACCAACCATTAAAAATAATCCCTGTGTCTTTAAATATTTATATTTATCATTAAATTTATATAAAGCCCAGACATTACTTGAAGAATATATCATTATAACCCCAAATATAGATATCAATATTACTGCTATCAATAATACTACATCTATTCTTTTCTTTTTCATATAATCCCCCTTAAATATCTTTACAACCATACACCATATATAAGTGCTAACAACGATAATATTAATCCTACCGTCCAAAAAGCCATAACAATATCTTTTTCTGACCATCCTAGCTTTTCAAAATGATGATGAATAGGTGTCATCAAAAATACTCTCTTATGAAATAAAGAATAAGAAAATACTTGAATAATTACCGACAAAGTTTCTAGAACAAATACTCCTCCGATTAAAAATAATGACATTTCATGAGAAGTAATAACGGCGATAACTGCTAAAGTAGCTCCTAAAGATAAACTACCCATATCTCCCATAAAAACCTTTGCTGGATGACTATTATATACTAAGAATCCCAAAATTGATCCTGTCAAAACAAAACAGAAAATACTAATATCTCTATAGCCAGCAACCCAAGTACTCCCCATCGAAATAAGACCAAAAGCCAAGAAACTAATTCCCGATAGTCCTCCTGCTAAACCATCTAACCCATCTGTAAGATTAACCGCATTAGAAAATCCTACTAGTAATAACAAAATAAATATTCCATAAAACCAACCTAAATTAAGTTTTAAGTTTAAAAATGTTATCTCTAAAACAGAATTACCAGATCCAAAATGTCTAAATAATATATATACTACTAAAGCTATAATAAATTGTAAAAATAATTTCTGTTTAACCGTTAATCCTGCATTTCTATTATGACTTATACTAACATAATCATCAATAAAACCAATACACGAATAACTAAGAAAAACAAATAAAACAATAAGTAAATTTATTGAAAACTCTATCTTTCCAGTAAATAGTAAAGCTAAAGTCGTAATAAAAGTTGGAACAACAAAGATAACTCCCCCCATAGTAGGCGTTCCCGCCTTTGACTTATGGCCTTCTACATAGACATTAATTCTTTGTCTAAATTTAATTTTCTTCAAAAAAGGTATCATCACTAACCCAAATAAAACTGAAGATACAAATCCTATCATTAGAGCCAGCAACGCTTTCGTTAGTACTAACATATACCTAATCACACCCATTTCTTCTTATAATTTATTATAGCACACATTCATTTTATATCTTAAATAACAACCCAACTTTACACGATTAATCTTTTTAACTGTAAAATATCTACCTATTAAAAAATATTACTAATTAAAAAGAAAAAGAACTATTACTTCTTTTTCTTAACCCAATACTTGACTAAATAAACTAAAAAGCATACATAAATTAAAAATAATACCCATATTAAAACTGTATTTAATATTCCTGTTGAATAATTATCAATTATAGCCTCTAAACTACTAGGTATATACATTCTAACAAAATCATTAATAACTTTAACATCAATAAGACTAATTAATTTATGTAATAATCTAAAAAATATATCTACTATTCCCATAAAATAGACAACACTCTTAAAATCTTTAAAAAATATCCCAACTACTATTATTAAAATAACTAATATAATTAATACTACATCCATCTTCTTACCTCACTTACTATCTATAATACTTACTAAGTATATCATATTTTCTATAAAAAAGGTAGCCATATTCTATAGTATTTATATTTATAATTATTTCTTTACTGGAAAATATTCTCTACTATTATCAAATAAAATTTTCTTTCTAACCTTAACTATACCACTATTTATCGCTTTCGATACTAAAGAAGAATCTATTCCCAATTTCTTTCCTATTTCCGTTTGGGAACAAGCATCTTTTCCATCTAATCCATAATATGAAGTCATAAAATCATATTCTCTATTCTGTAAACTCGTCATAAATTTTCTAACTCTATAATATTCTAGTCTTCTAATAGCCCTATCTTCTACTCCCAATTCTTCACTATCCAAAAAATCCTCTCCATAGCAAAGTCGATCATAATAACTATTTTCTTTCTTCAAAAATTGCCTTATTTCCCCATTAATATACCTATTTGCATAACTAATAAAATTTATTCTCATAGAAGCATTAAAAGAATCGACACTCTTAATAAGGCCTATTACTCCAACACTCACTAAATCATCAAACCACTTATCAAGATCCCCATATCTATACTTAACATTATAAACAACCAACCCTAAATTACCATCTATTATCTCTTTTCTTACATCTTCACCCTTTTTTAATCTCTTAAAATATTCTAAAGATTCATTATTATCCCAAAATCTTATTTCTAAATCTTCATTTTCAATTCTTCTCATTCAATTCCTCACCCAAGTTAATTATAACACCAACATTAATATTTGCTACCATTAAACTCCCTTATTTTCTATCTTTTTCCCGATATTTTCATCTAAAATACCATTATTAGAAATAAAGATAATCAATTCTATCTCTAATTTCCCATCATTACTCTTATTTTAGAACCAAGAGCTACATAAGAATTAGCTTCAGGAGCCATAGATATAACTTTACTTCCCTCTCCTACTACTTCTATCTCAAAATCTTTTAAATTATTTCTAGCTTCTTTTAAAGATAATCCTACTACATTACTAATTCTAGCATATTTAGTATCATACCATTGATATTCCTTCTCTAATCCCCCCTCTTGTTTTTCTATTCCTAAAGCCGTTATCGAATCTTCTAATATAGCTTTAGCAATTGGAGCAGCCGTCGTTCCTCCATACTGAACTACTCCTTTAGGATTATCTATTGCCACATACACTACTACTTTTGGATCATTAGCGGGTAAAAAACCTATAAAAGATAAAATATAATTACCAACCATATATCTACCATCTTTAACCTTTTGGGCTGTCCCTGTCTTCCCACCAACTCTATATCCTTCTATATAAGCATTCCTACCACTACCATGTCCTACAACACTCTCTAAAGCCATTCTTACCGTATCACTAGTTGACTCACTAATAACTTGCCCCTTACTCTTAGGTTTGTTTTCTAATATAATCTCTCCCGTTTCTGGCTCTACTATTCTCTTAACAATATATGGAGTATATAAAGTTCCTCCATTAATTGCCGCACTAACAGCCGCTACTTGTTGAATAGCCGTTACTGCTACTCCCTGTCCAAAAGAAGTAGTAGCCAGTTCTACTGGCCCTATCTGTGATAACGAAAATATAATCCCTGTACTTTCTCCATTCAAATCGATCCCCGTCTTATGACCATATCCAAACTCATCTATATAACTAAATAACTTCTCTGATCCTAACCTCTGTCCTAATTCTACAAACCCCGGATTGCAAGAATTCTCTACAACCTGTAAAAAAGTTTCCTGTCCATGGCCTCCACTCTTCCAACACTTGATCCTAGCTCCATCAACATTGACACTCCCCCCATCATAAAAAGTATCATTAAGTAAGTCTACCACTCCCTCTTCTACTGCTGCAGCCAAAGTAACAATCTTGAAAGTAACCACCGAAAACGATAACTAAACAAAACAAAAAAAGACTAGATTACCATATATAATTTATATACGATAACCTAGTCTATATCATAACTTAAATACACATTTATTCTAAAATTATTTCTTTGAAAATTGGCTCTACCTAAATCTAAAGTTTCAACTTCTTTAGTAAATATTGGCGAGTATTTATCATCGTTTATATGTCTAGCACCAGTTCCAGTTGGAATTGGTTTTTTTAAAAGATTTAGATATATTTTTAATAATAGTTTATGTCTATCATTATCTTCTTTATATACTATTATTTCTTCTAAAAATTTATCTACAAATTCAGTAACATTATTTTTATAATCAACTTGTTTCTTTATAACATCTTCAATAACTTTGATATTACCAAAACTATCTACCATTAATTTTCTTTCTTGTTCAACTTTACCAATTCTAATATTCAAAGATAATATTTCTTCGTTATATTTATCATTTCTTTCTTTAAATTCAAGATTACTAATACTACAATCCATATTCAACTCTAATAGTTTTTCTTTTTTTGCTTCAATACTTTTAATATCTTTCTTTATGTTAGATATTTCATATTGATAATTATTATCTATTTTCAAATTAGAATAGTAACTTAACATTTCTTTTATAATTTCATTTTTATTATCAAATACTTGTTCCATTATAATTGTAAATATATTATTCAAATCCATCTCTGCAATTATTGGACTTTCACAAGCATCCAATCTATATTTTACATAATTACCACAAGCCCATCTTGGCTTTGTCTGTTTTCTTTTATTTGTCATTCTTTGATAAGAAACATTATGATCGCTACAAAATATTTTTGTTGTATAACAATATTTTCTTTCTGTTTTTTTGGCATTACCATTACTTGCTTTCATTAGTGTACTTCTGCTATCTAATATTTCATTTGTACGATTCCATAATTCTTCACTAACTATGGCTGGTATACTTTCATCTTTATATATTACTTGTTCTTCTATGGGTATATAAACTCTTTGTTTAGTTCTATAATCAATCGTTTCAGTAGTATGTCCACGATAAAAGCCTTTATATTTAGGGTTCTGTATAATTCTTTTTAATGTATCTTTATCATAAATATTTCCTTTATAATTATTTATACCTTGTCTATGTACTTCCATTGCTAATTTATAAAAACCATACTTCCCAGTAGCATATAGCTCAAAAATTTTCCTTATTTTTTTAGCTTCTTCTTCTACAATCACTAATTTAGCATCATCTTTTTTATAACCAGTGATTGTATTAGAGCCTAAAACTCTACCTTTTTTTATTGCTTCTTTATGTCCCCATTTAACACGAGAAGAAAGTCTTTTGACTTCTTCTTGAGCAACACTTCCCATCATATTAAGTATGAATTCAGAATTGGGATCATAAGTATTTATCCCATTAGACTGAAAATACACTCCAACATCATTAGCAAGTAATTCTTGTGTATATTTAATACTATCAGATAAATTTCTGGAGAATCTAGAAACTTCTTTTGTAACTATTAAATCAAAATAACCAGATTTAGCATCATCAATCATTTGTAAAAACTTTTTTCTTTTTTTGACAGTGCTACCACTAATACCTTCATCTATGTAACCATTAACATAAGTCCAATTTTTATTTGATTTTATAAAATTTTCAAAAAATGATATTTGATTATCCAAAGAGTTTAATTGCTCATCACTTTCAGTAGAAACACGAGCATAAAAAGTAACTCTTAAAGGTAGATCGGCAATGTTTTTGCCTTTTAAGATTTCTTCTCTAACTTTATAGAATCTCATAATCTACCTCCTTAACAACTTTTAACCTCTTTACTACAACGATTAATTTTCTCATAAATAATTTTACAGACTTCATCATATTGTTGTTCAGTAATTACACCTTGATCATATAATTTTTTATTTATTATTAATTCATATTCAAGGATGGTTATTCTTGGAGTTTCAAGCATATAAAAACACCTCCACTACTGGAAGTGTATGGTCAAAAAATAAATCTAATTACTAATTGTATTTTATTTGACATTTTTATTACGTATTTAAAAATATGTTTTTTTTAATTTCTTTGACACCTTTTCATTATCAACTGAATGTATTGAATGATTACCTAATTTACAAAAATTTCTTACTTCTTGTTTAACCTCTCTTACTTTATTTTCTTCAGAAAAAACATAAAAAAATTTCACAAAATTAATTTTACTATCAAAGCAAGAATTCATCTTATATCTTATTCCCTCCCAATTATTACCAACATCACCAATCCATGATTCACCTTGATATAAAGTATATATTAATCTAAATTTTTCTTCTTTGTCTAACTCTTTTTGTCTTTCATCAACAACTATTAAATTATCCTTTATTAAATTTTCTATAAAATTCCAATTATCAAAACAAGCAGGAAATAAAACCAACATATAATATTGCATATTTTTACTATTGTATAATTTCAATTATTTCAGCAGGAGAAATGTTTTCAATTCCAGTTATTGACTGAATTGCCATTTGATGAAAAACAAAAATAATACATTCATAATTACTATATTTATCAATTACACTCTGAACTCTTTGTTTCAAATGTTCTTTTGATTCCCAATTTACTACTCTATCAACCGGTGGAATACCATTATTCTTAATATAATCTTTATAATATTCTTTCATTTCTTTAGCATTATATTGATATGTTTTATCAGGTTCCCATTCTCTCAAATCAGGCTCTACTTTTATATCTAACCCTGTTTCTTTCGAGATAATAGCAGCTGTTTGCAATGCCCTAGTATACGGTGAAGACACAATAAGTGTTGCTTCTTTCAAACGTGAATCTTTAGATGTTTTTATTACATCTTCTATATATTCCTCATTTAATTTAGCCAAATCATGTCCATGCCCAATAAAATTATGAGCATCACCATAACTATAATCTGCTTTACCATGCCTTATCATAAAAATCTTCATATATTCATCTCCTTAATTTTAATGTCTTGCATATACACTCACTAGCATACTCTTTATCTTTACCTGTTGTATCAATAAACTCTTTTCTTGATCCTAGTATCATTATATCATAAAATTCATTTTGGTAAAATTCAAACTCATTTTTAACCCAATTATTTTTTAAGACTTTGCCCCTATTTAAATTTCTTTTTAATTTTTCATTTGAATCCGCTGTTAAAATAAAAGTTACATCTGGTTTAATATACCATGCTTGATCTATCATACTTCTATATATTCTAAGTGCATTATCATAACCATTATACTTACCCAATTTAAAAAAAGCATATGAAACCGCTAAAATTGAAAGATAACTTCTTTCCATAAATACTATTTTACCATGTTGCAACAATGATGCCGCCAATATCATTCTTTCTTTTTCTATTTCCAAGAAAATTTGTTGATTCCTTAGTTCTTCTTCTATATTCTTTGAAGGTTTTGGTGACATTGGATGTTCCATAAACTCTTCAATTATTTCAATGTTAGGAATTTCTCTCAAAATATTTGATGTAGTTGTCTTACCAGAATTAGAAGTTCCCTCTATAACATATAAATTTTCCATTATAATCACTATCTTTCTGTTTTATATTTTTTCATTTTAAAATTAAATATGGAATAAAAAGGCCCAATATTAGATATAAATGTTGAGATACAAACAGAACTTATCAAATTTAATTTATTATTAATTTTTCTGTTTTCCAATTTTTCAATAATTTTTATTGTATTTAGATAAACACATATTTGCATAAATATATAAGAAAATATTGCAATTACAAATAAAATAATATTTTTATAATATATACTGATTATAAACGATAAAATAATAAAGAATGGTAACAGTAACCAACTTAGATTCATACGAACCCTTTGAAAAAGCCAATTTTTACATGAATTTGAAATTTTTTTATCTTTTTTTAAATTATTTTTTATCATTTTAATCCATTGATTAGAAGTTCTAAACCAATTAGCATTTTGTTTAATTAATACTGATACATTTTTTGGTGTCTCCATGTTTTCAAGATTTAAAATAGGAGTAATCTTAATATTTCTATTTCTAATAATTGAACTCATGTATATATCCTCACACCAAAACTTATTATCAAATCCACCAATTTTCTCTAATACGTCTAATCTTATATACAATCCATGCCCAACAACATAAGTATATAATAAATTTGAAAAAGTTAAAGAGTTTACTAAACCATACTTTATTTCAAAATTACTTTGGTAAAGTGCAAAACCTTTCATAACAAATGAAAGACTTCCTAAATTACTAAACGCATAAGAATATTGCTGTATTATTTCTGGATAGTTTTGATTTTTAATTATATTCAAGGCACTATTAATTGTATCTAAATTTGGTCTGCTATCTGCATTATACACAGAAAAATATACTCTTTCGTTATCATAATCTTTGTATTTTTCCATTACATAATTTAACTGATCTGCCATTATTCCATCTTTATATGGATAATGAAAAAGTTTAACTCTATTTATATTATTTTCACTAAGATATTCCTGTACCACCTCAAATGTTGTTTTATTTCTTTCTTGATTATTCAAAATTTGTTCATATTTTTCTTTTTCTGTTGTTACAATGATTAATTCTATATTATCTTTATCATTTATTAAATTCAAAAAATAATCTATTGTCTCTTTTATAATAGATTGTTCGCGTAAACAAGGAATAATAATTAATATTTTACAATTTAAAATTTTATTATTACCTTCATATATTTCTATACTATTAATCTTTCTCTTTGCAATATAAGTTTTTACTATATCCCAAAATGCACATAAAATTTCTAAAACTACTATTATCCAATAACTTATTATTAATAATATGTCTTTCATAAATTCCATCCCTTCGCTTTTACTAAATTATCAATCGGCATACAATAACTATCACTCATACCTCGACTAACAAAAAACTCCCTATCATATTTAGCATCTAATAAATCAAAAACTAAAAACATAATTTTAATCTTAAGATATAAACAAATAGCCAATCTATGTGCACCATCAATTGGAATACCTGTTTTGCTTATAGGTATTACAGTTTTATTTAAACCTCCTGCTTTTATAGATTCAATCAATATGTTAAAATTATCAATAAAATCATCTGGACTAGACTTACTACCATCAGGTTCAAAAAAATTATTAAAAGCTTTAATATGTGATAAATATATTTTTTTAGCAAAATCATAATTATCCTTTTCAATATAGCTTTTCACATAAAAATATTTCACATAGACATCATATCTATAACGAGAAATCAATTTTTCAGGACTACATTCATAAACACAATATTGTTTTCTTTTTTCTAATAATGAATATATATATTGATTATCAATAAGTTTATTTACAATGTTTTCATCTACAATCTTAATTAATTTGCTATTCTTTATAGGACTCATATTAACATCAGTGATAACTATATTAGAACTATTATAAAATTCATCAAATACTATTCTTCCCATATTAGGTATTTCTTTTATTCTCATATCATTTATCACATCCAATGTAAATATTTAAACAAAATAATCTAAAGTACTTATTGAGACATAGTATACAATTTATATACCGCCTTGTCAATTTATATTTATCTGAAAAAAGGCATTTAATAAAAAAATTCAATAAAAGATTTTTATATTGCTTTCGGATGATACAATCTTGAACGTACTACCAGGTTCATAAGTCGACCATATAGCCAAATTTCTATTAATCTCTTCTGTACTATAATCTTGATAGTTATTCGGATTAAAATCTGGTTTTGAAGCCATTCCCAATATTTCTCCACTATTAGGATCCATAGCAATAGCCCAAGCCCCATTAGCATCATATTTCTCCATAACATTATTAAGTTCTCTCTCAATAGAAGACTGAATATCATAATTAACCGTCAAATATAAATCCATTCCATCAGTCTCTTCTACATAAGTCTCTGATCTAGCCATTCTATTTCCCTTAGCATCACTATAATACTGAATACTACCAGCCTCTCCTGTTAAATAAGAATCATATTCTAACTCTAATCCTGATAATCCCTGATTATCTATTCCTACATACCCTAAAGAATGCGATAGCATATTATCATAAGAATAATATCTCTTTGATTCTCTTACCAAGTATATACCATCATATCCCAACTTATTAATTGCGTCAGCCTGATCATAACTAATTCTTCTTCCTTCAGGATGAACTCTCTCTATAGAAGAGCTTCTATTTAAATGTTCTAATATTGCTTCTTTAGAACATCCCAAAATATTTGCTATATCTATTGCTACCTGTTCTTTTAATTCCTTATCTACCTGATTAGGAATAATAATTAATGATACCGTCGTTAAGTTATCTGCTATAACAGTCCCATCAACAGTATATATCCTTCCCCTATCAGCTTCAATAGGTAAATTCCTATTCCATAAACTACTAGCCAAACTATTTAACTTCCCATAATCAATTACCTGAATATAAAATACTTTCCCTATAATAATTACAAAACATAACATTATTATTAGTAATATCATCTTAATTCTCTTATGAATATTTTTAAAAAACACTACCATCCCTCCTAACCTACTATTTAAAAATATTCATACTATTCTAAATAAATTCTCTAACATAATAAAAAAAGTAACCTAAGTTACTTTTCTAGCTTGAAGTGCAATTTTTGCACTTTAAATATATATACTCAAAAATAATCTTGCATAATTCAAAAGAATTATGCCTATTATCACTATAAATATAACTACAATATCTCTTTTTCTTAATCTCTTATAAAAATTCTTAAACATTAATAATATTATTAGCAGTAATGCCCAATACAAGAAAATCATCGTTCTACTACTAGAAGCAAATATCGTTGGAGAAAATCCCATCATTACCCTACTAATTCCTCCTATTAACAATAATCCTATTACCGGTAAACTATCTCTTTTAAATAATACATATAATAAATAGATAAATATTCCTATAACTACTAATCCCATTATAAATATCATTATATTAAATACTTCCCCACTACTTGTATAATAGTTAAATAATGCATAATTCTTATGCCCAATAATAGTATAAAACCTAAACATTATCAATATACTACTACCTAGAAATATCCCTATACTTAATATCTTATTATATATCTTCTCCCTACTTCTAATAATAAATATCATAATACTTAAACTTAAAAACCATAGTATAAACATATTATCCGCTAATATCGATAGAGAAGATACTATACCTAAATATATTTTATCTAAAAAACCTAGATTAACATATTCTGGATACCAATTACCAGTCTCTGCTATACTCCTAAGCTCATTCCCAGGACAAGTAATTATAAATATTAAACTAATAAGTGCTATTACAAGAGTTCCTAATACATACCTATAATCAAGCTTCTTCTTAATACAATAAATTAAATATATAATAGATATAATTATTATAATACATACTGCCTGTTCCTGATTACAAGCATATATTAAACTAACTATATATAAAGGCATAATCTTTATATTTATCTTCTCTTTATAATAAATATTTCTATAAGGAATAAAAGCAAACATCATCAAACTCAAACACCATAAATAATTAGTTGTAGTTGCAGCAAATCCTGCACTACACATATCTAACATCGGATATAACAAAAATAATAACCAAGTAAATAAAATATTTTTATAATTACTCTCCTTAAAAAATATTTTATTTACTGAATACGTAAGTATTCCAATTACCAGTACATCTAATATTCTCCATAAATATATATTTCTACTAACCACTATCAATATCATTTCTATAAAGATCCTACTAGACCAAGTATTATACCTACTAACAATAAAATCTTTTAAACTAACACTATCCAATATAGTAGAAAAATAATTAACATCATCACCAGAAAAATAGAAAAAGAAATGTATCCCTAACATTACCATTAAAAACATTGCCATAATAAAATATTTATTATGGCCCAATTTACAAAGCCTTTTCATTTCTTCCACCTACTTTCCTTTTCTTAACCAATACACATTTCATATTATTTCTAGTAGCTCCATATAAATCACTAAAACTATCATTCCCAATAATAACTACTTCCTCTGGCTTTAACTTCAAAGAAGTTAAAGCCCTATTAAAACCTTTCTTCAAAGGTTTTGTAGCAAAATAAATATAATCAATCCCCTCACTCTTAAAATATTTATTAATCTTATCATCTCTACCATTACTAAGAATAACAACCTTAAACCTTTCCCTAACCATATCTAACCATTCTTTATTTACTAAAGGTATCTTCTTACCAGCAAACCTCAAAGTCTCATCTACATCTATAATAAAACCTCTAATACCCATCTCAAATAAATTATCTAACATCACCTTATCTATATCTACTACCTCATCAACTCTCTCCAAAGCCTTACAATTCTTCATAATAAAATAATCAACAACACTATATATTCCCTTAACAATATAATCCTCGATCACCATATCATCTCCCTTTATAACGATAGCAAGTTCAATTCTGAACTTGCTATCTCTCTCCTCATCATCTTTATTTATATTTTTACTCTACTGTTAGTTTGCTTATCCTCAAAGGGTTTCTCGGGCTTTTTCTCAGTCTAAAGAGTACTGGGACTTAGTTGTGATTTTTTTACGAAATTACGTATGGACTCGTACTAGTTCCCGATCCTGAGGCTATGCCTATCCCAGGGGCTAAAGAAACGACCGGACGGACACCGTAGGAGGAGCCCACGTAGTCGTCGCCGAGGTAACCAGAGGAACCCACGACCGAGGCGGCCGCATAGCCTTCGTAGTAGTCGCCAGGCGAACCCGACCACCAAGACTTGTTAGTGTATAAATAATAAGTAGAGTAGGAGTTGTATATTCCACCGGCATACATTGCTTCATCAATTGTTATTAAACCTACAGGATATGTGAGTTTTCCATTTCCAATACTAGAACTTACTGTAAAAGCATCATTACTATTACTACAGTCTAGACTTGGTTTATGGGTTTTAATTCTAGTATAACCTGCAAAATAACTATAACCTGTACCAGAGGTATCTTTACTTAGTAATGGACCTTCTGTAATCGTTCGGTCGTTACAATAAATTGTATCTTCTAACTTATTAGTATAACTAGTCATATTGGTTTTATACCAATTATCAATTGTTGTTTTTATTTCAGAATCTGTAGTATTAGTAAACATCTTTGTTTTAGCCGTTTCAATATTATCTCCTCTAGTTAAGGTTAAATAGTTTACATCTGAAGAATTTCCAAAATAATAAATATAATAAACACTACTACAAGTAGCACTAGTACTTAGACAAGTATAATGATATTTTGTCGCCAAAGTTGTCCTATCAGTACTCCAACTACTACTAGTCATCGTATCTTTTAAAGTATATGTACCATTAGAATATGTTACATCATTTCCATAGACATAAGTATCAGTGACACTACTCATACCTTTAAAAAGTGAACGATATCTAGTTCCATACATATATCCGACATCGGCAGGACTCATAACACTATTATTAAAAACACTAGTTCCTATCTGCGTTGCTTCTCCAGTTGTATTAGTACACTGATTATCAGTTGGAGTTCCATTATAAATCATTTTAATGCCACCAGTATCAGTAGTTCTGATTATTTTCCAACAAAAACCTGCAAATAAGACATTATTGTTAGTTACAGCACCTCTAAAATAATAAATTGGATATTCATCATTGACAGTACTATTAATAACATATAATCCTTTACCATTAGTATCACT
>CAKPDP010000009.1 GCA_934149105.1 uncultured Bacilli bacterium | reverse complement strand
ATACCAAAAGAAATGTTATTTTTCACTTATGAAGAATTTAAAAAATTCATATCGGTAGAAGATGATATTCTATTTAAAACATTATTTGAAACTTTATATTATTGTGGACTTCGTAGGGGTGAACTTAGAGGGCTAACATGGAAAGATATAGATTTTAAAAATCAATATTTAAGTGTTAACAAAAATATTGTAGCAACTCAAGGTGATGAAAAGAAACCATATATAGTAACTACACCTAAAACAAAATCTAGTATAAGAAATATTCCTATACCAAAAGTATTAACGGAAGATATGAAAGTATTATATGAAGTTTCTAAAAGACATTATGGATTTAATGATGACTGGTATTTGTTTGGAGATACTGTTCCAATTACAAGCGGAAAGTTAAGGCATAGAAAAAAACAAGGATTGTAAGTTAGCATAAGTTAAACAAATTAGAATACACGATTTTAGACATAGTTGTGCATCACTTTTAATTAATAGTGGTGCTACTATAAATGTGGTAGCAAAGTATTTAGGACACACAAAAATAGATGAGACATTAAATACTTACTCTCACCTATTTAAGAATCAATTAAATGAAATAATTAATATTATAGACAAACTAAATTAAAATGGGTACCTATTTGGGTACCTAATACATATATCAAATGGCATAAAGCCCTTATAAACAAAGTATCCCGCCATTTCTGACGGGATTTCAGGGGGTTTTGGTTGAATTCACTCCTACACAATTCGTAGCGAGTGGTCATAATCTCTTATGACATTTTAATTATATAATATCTATTGTCATAATACAATATAAAAGTGAAAACTTTACACATTTTTCTTAAAATGTGTAAATGTATTTTACTATTTTTTTACTTATCAACAACTGTAAATAGAATATCTTCCGTTACATTTCTATTTTTATCAATATATTCTTTGACATCATCTCGAACCCTAAGCATAAGTTGATAATCTCTATTAATATTAGCCAGAACCAAACCAATTTCTCCACTCTGTCTAGTACCAAATAGATCTCCCTCACCTCGATTAATAAAATCATACTTGCTTATTTCAAATCCATCACTACAATTCTCTAAAAATTTTAATCTCTCTTGTTCTTCTTTAGCCATTAAAACACAATAACTCTGAATATCACTTCTACCTACTCGCCCACGAAGCTGATGTAAAGTAGCAAGTCCAAATAGATTAGCATTAAAAATAACTATCATCGAAGCATTAGGAACATTAACACCAACCTCAATTACCGTCGTTGAAATAAGAATATTAATATTTCCTTTAGAAAATTCTTCCATAACCTTATCTTTTTCTTTAGTGTCCATTTTTCCATGAACCATGCCTATCTTGGCAATCTTTCCAAAAGCCTTATTCATTTTTTCAGTTAAATCCGTAACAGTCTCTGCTTCCCTACTATCTTCATTTATAGAAGGTGCTATAACATAAATTTGATGATGCAAAAACAATTCCTGCTTCATAAGTTCTAAAACCGTTAATATATCTTTATCTTTTTTGAAATACGTTATTACTTCCTTTCTTCCCTTAGGCTTAGTCTTAATACTAGATACATCAACATCCCCATATATTGTCAGTGCATATGTCCTAGGAATAGGAGTAGCACTAAGTAACAATATATCCGGCCTATAGCCCTTATTTTTAAATTCTTCTCTCTGATTAACTCCAAAACGATGCTGTTCATCAGTAATAACCAAACCTAAATTTTTATATTCAATTCCAGCTTGAATCAATGAATGCGTTCCTATTACTAAATTCACTTTCCCTTCTTTAATTTCCTCTAATATAACCTTTTTATCCTTAGAAGAAGTATTAGAAGTAAGAAGTGCTACTTTAAGACCAAATTTTTCAAATAACTTCACCGCATCCTTATAATGCTGTAAAGCCAATATAGCAGTTGGAGCCATCAAAGCAGACTGAAATCCCGCTAAAAAATTAGAATATATTCCTATAAAAGCCACAATCGTTTTACCTGATCCAACATCACCTTGTAATAATCTATTCATCTGTCTATCTTTAGCCAAATCTCCCAATATTTCTTCTACCGAACCTATCTGATCAATTGTAAGTTCAAAAGACAATTCCTTTATAAACTTCTCGATCGACTCCCTATCAAATTCCTTTTTAATTCCTTTTTCTCTTTCTAAATTACTTCTTAAATTAGAAATTTTCTCTAAATATCTAAATAATTCTTCATACTTTAATTGCTGTCTTGCCTTCTTATAATCAATTATACTAGAAGGAAAATGTAACTGTCTAAGTGCCCATCTTTTATCATGAAAATTATATTTATCCATATAAACATCAGGAATATAATTATCAATATCTAAAGTAAAATCTTCTAATACACTCCCAATATATTTCGATATATTCTTTCTTGAAAGTCCATTAGTAGTATAATATATAGGTTCAATTTTAGGAGTATCAGGTAACATTTCAAATCTTACTTCACTAGCAATTATTGCATTTTTGAGCCTATTATACTTTCCAATAACTGTTACATCTTTACCACTTTTAAGTTCATTATAAACATAAACTTGATTATATAAATTAATATTTAATATTGTTTTACCCGTATTAATCCTAAAAATAATCTTCTTTAAAGAATGTGGTAAATATATCATTGTAGGTTGTCCTTCTACCATTCCATCAATAATTACTTTATCTCCATCCTTAATATTACTAACATTGCTTCGACGCAACACGTCATATCTAAATGGATAATAATATAACAAATCCTTCTTTGAGTATATTCCTAATTTATTTAAAAGAATTACAGTCTTATCTCCTATCCCAGGTACACTCTCTAATTCTTCCATCATATCACCTACTTTGAGCTCATTATACCATATTTACCAAAATTTTAGTTCAAAAAAAACTATTAAGTTATCTAAGTCTTTATTTTAAAATTACTAAAATTTAAAAACAGT
This sequence comes from uncultured Bacilli bacterium, assembly GCA_934149105.1. GTDB lineage: Bacteria > Bacillota_I > Bacilli_A > RF39 > UBA660 > RUG11215. The sequence continues at coordinate 28,416 of CAKPDP010000009.1, read as the reverse complement.
ACCTAAATTTCTTTATCTAGATACTGTCTTTATCAATTAATTATTTTACATACCAAGTGTTATCAATATTACAACTATCACTAAGTGGACTAGGATTTGGAAGCCCCATTGCTACCAATACTGGCATCTTAAACGCTGTTCCAAAAATCATACAAGTACCAGGATGTAGAGCCTTCATCTGATTAGTCATATTTTCATCCGTATTAGGAATAACATCTCTAATAAATTGTAAATCCAAAGGATGAAACATCTTAAACGTCAAGAAATTACTACATTGAGAAATAACTGTTTCACTAATTTCACAAGGTCTTTGCGAAATAATTCCCAATAATATTCCATATTTTCTTCCTTCTTTGGCTATTCTTTCAAAAATATTATATCCCAATATTTCTACATCTTTATCTTTTTGAATATATCTATGAGCTTCTTCTAACACGATATGAAATGGCATTGATGCTCTAGGAATAATATTAACAATATAATCAAATAACATTTTTGAATAAATTTTAACTAAGCTCTTAGCAAACCTATCATTAACATAATTGATATTGAAATTAATAATCTGTGCTTTACCACCAGTTTTTGTCGTAATTAACGATCTAATATACTGATCTCTAGTTGTAAAAGTAGGGTAATCAAAATAACTAGCATAATCACTATTCATAAGAGCATTAAGCCTTATTTTTAAATAATTAGCATAATCATAAACCGTATCACTATTATATATTCCCTCACTAATAAGAGCAAATTCCAAAGCTTTAGAAAACTCTTCTAATCCATAAGCAAAACTACCATCTGGAAGTGTAAGTTCAAAACTATCATCCAAAAATTCTTGTAAGAAATTAATTACTAATTCAATATCCGCAAACTTTCCCTGTTCATCAACAAACAAACACTGCCTAACGCTTCTAGTCCAACCACCTTTAGAAAGTAATATCTCCAAATTCAAAGTACTAGTATTAAACTTAGTTAAAATTGAGGTAATTCTATTATTAACTTCCATAGGAGTCTTACCACCAAAAATAATATCTAATAAACATCTAGCAATAATATCATTCTTTTGATTGATAACTTTTGTCTCTTCCTTGGTAAAATAGCCTACTAATTTAAGAGCTTTCTCCAATACTGGTAATTGATTAGCGGAAGTAACATCCAAAAGCAAAGCAATCTCATCTAACCCCAATAACCAAAATGGAATACATAACCTCTCGTATTGATCATCTTTTAAATTAGTTGTATAGACTTTATAATTTAAATTAGGATTTACCTCACTAATCTTACTAAAAGCCTGTTGATACTCCCCATAAGCATCAAATAAAAATATATTTATATTATAAGGTAAATACTTAGCTTCATAGAATAAATTTTGAAATATTCTTGATACCGAATAAGACTTACCACTACCAGAATTACCTAAAATAGCAAAATGATTAGCAAAGAAATTATTAACATTTAATTTTATATCATATTTATCATAAACATAAGACTTACCCAAAGTTATTGCATTAGCAGTCTTATCTATTCCAAAAACTATATCTAATTCCTTTTCATCAATAAGTCTACATATTGATCCAAAAGAAGGTTTATCTATATTTCCATAAATAAATTCATTATTTTTAATTTCTCCCACTAAATGTATATCCATAACATTATTATATACATCTGTTACTTCTCCTACTATCTTTTTATCACTTTCAAAGACAACATTCTTTCCTATCAAATTATAAACTTTATAAATATCTATAGTAAGACCAACTTTTACCTTTCCATCCACAATGCCAATTATTTTCCCCAACATCTAGTATCACCTAGTATAATTATACATCATAATCACCCCAATTACTAGACTTTTTTTCTATATATGATAAAATATAAATAGTTAAGATAAGTAATCAAAACTAAAATATAAATAAATATGAAAGAGGTATTAAATATGCTATTAGGTAGAAAATTTAGAAAAGCTATTTTATTAGTCCATGGCTTTGCCGGAGGTAGTTATGACTATGGAGATCTAGGAAACGAATTACAATTATCTCTTGAGTTTGATGTCTATACTTTTACCCTTCCCGGCCATGATAAAACCATAATTTCCAATGTTACTAAAGATGATTGGATTAAAGCCGCTGAAACTCAAATTGAAAAATTAATAAACTACGGTTACCGTAGTATCTATATTGTTGGTCACTCTATGGGTGGCGTCATTGCCAGTCACTTAGCCATTAACTATCCCAAGTACGTTAAAAAGCTTGTCCTAGCCGCCCCAGCATTCAAATATTTATCCTTTAATGGTGAAAAAATAGATATAACTAGCAGTATTAATAGTCTTAAAGAAACCCCTAAACTAATTAAAGACTATTCTTTAGAAACCTTTATTTCTAGAGCCTTTAAAATGTCTTTATCATCATCTATAGAATTTTCCAAATTAGTCAAAGAACATCATAATGATCCCAAATCTATCACTTGCCCTACCCTAATCCTTCAAGGAACAAATGACGCTATGGTTCCTATTACTTCTGCCAAATATGTCCATAATGCTATAAAGTCAAATATAAATGAATTAATTTTAATCCAAAATGTTACTCACGATATCTTTAAAAGTTCCCGCAGTGAAGAAATAAATGCCATCGTCATAAACTTTTTTAAAGATCAAAATAAAACACCTCGTAAAACCAAAGTAACTATTTAATCATTATTAACTAACATAAATTAAAGATCGCACTTACCACTAATGTACGATCTTTTTATTTACTCGCTCTATTATCATTTTTAATATCATAAAAATAAAGACTAGTATAAATATCCAAATAAAATATAATTCTAAATAATAAATAATCCTTCCCAACTCGCCAATTCCATTATTACTCAATACTTTATTAAAAATATCCAAATATTTTGGTAAAATCAATGAACTAATTCCACTACCAATACTACTAACTAAAAGTATCTTTCCAACTTGCCATTTGTCTTTCTTTCTAAATAACATATTAAATCCTATTATAACACCTATTATTATTAAACAAAATATTTTAACTTCCATAATACTCCTAAATAAGATAGCACTACCTATATATAATAAAGAATTAAGAAAACACTTCTTACTATTTTTTCTAAAATAAAGACTAATTATAACTAAACCTAATAACATTATAGGATTTAATCCTTCTAACACTCCTATAACTATTCCTAAATAAGTCTTATCAATATCATCTGTTCCTATCTTACCAATTAATTTATAATTAAAATATTTATCTTCATATTCTTTGAAAGTCATATCATTAGAAACATTATAATGATTACCTAGTTCTACTCCCAAATAATCATAAACCTTATCTTCATAGCCATAATTAGAATAATAATCAATAATCTTTTTAAATTCTTGATAACCATCTTCATCACTAAAGCCACTATATAATTTATCTCCAATAATTGTTACCGGAACTCCTGATATTGATACTTTGTAGATCTTTGAAACTCCTTCTAACAATACCTCATTATCCGTATCATGGATTTCGTAAGAATAAATTTTAATATTATTATATTCTTTTCCTAACTTCTCTAAAATTTTTTTCTCACTCTTACAATGACTACACCCATTGGAATGAAAGAAATAAATATTCACAATATTCTTATCTTTCGCCCAGACATCCTCTATATCCAAGCTAAAAAGACTAACTGCCAATAAAAGTAAAATAATTATTTTAAAGTTAACTCGTTTAAACACCTAGAAAACACCTCTAAAAATTTTCTAACTTCTTCTTCTGTCGTCAAATAAGATAAACTAACTCTTAAAGAACTAGAAGCATACTCTCTATTCTTAGTTACTGAATAAACAGCATCCGAGATTCCTCCTGAAGAACAAGCACTCTTTGTCGATATATATATTTGTTCTTTTTCTAAAGCATGTAAAAATGTTTCTGACTTAATATTCTTTATACTAAAATTGATAATATAACTAATTGAATTAACCGTACTATTAACATGTACTTGCGGATATTTTTTAAATTCATCTAAAATAATTTTATTAAGTTTCTCTACTTTTTTATAATTACTATCTATCTCTGGAACTATCAATTCTATAGATCGCATCATTGCCACCATAAGGCCTGTTGCTGGAGTACCACTTCTATAATTAGTAGTACTCTTTCCTCCGTGAATTAACGGTTCAATCACTAAATTCTTATTCTTTATTAATAATCCACTACCCTTTAATCCAAAAATCTTATGTCCTGACACACTCGCTAAATCTATATTCGTAAAATCTATTTTTACTTTACCTATAGCCTGTGTACAGTCAACATGATAATAACATTTAGGATATTCCTTTAAGATTTCTCCTATTTCTTCTATTGGTTGCCTTATTCCAAGTTCGCTATCTACAGCACTAATACAAACCATCAAAGTATCATCTCTAAGAAGGTCCCTTAAATTATCTATATCAATTAATCCTTCATCATTGATTTTTACATAATCAATTTCAAAACCTAACTTACTCAAATATTTTAAGGGTTCAATTATTGAAGAATGTTCTAAATAAGTTGTAATAATATGTTTTCCTCTATTATTATATTTTAAACAAATACCCTTAATAGCCAAATTATTAGATTCTGAAGAACCACTAGTATATATAATTTCTTTATCTTTTAATCCTAATAACTTTTGAATATTATCAGTTGCATAATCTTCAAGTTCTCTTGATTTAACTCCTAATTCATGTAAAGAATTACTGTTACCAGGATATTGTAAACAAACCTTTTCATAGGTACTAAGAACCCTTTTATCAACTGGTGTTGTCGCGGAATAATCCAAATATATCATTCTACCCTCTCCTATCTAAGCAAGTTCTCCATTCTTGATAAAAAATACTTCATACCATTTTAAGAAACTATATATAGCCCAAATCTTTCGGTAATTATCTCTAACCATGTTCTTATGCTCATCTAATAATTTCATTAAATAATCTTTTTTAAATAATTCTTCTGCTATATCCATCTCAAAAGTATTTTTTATCTCTTGATAAAAATCATCTTCTCTAATCCAATCCCTAATTGGTACTGGGAATCCCAATTTTTTCTTTTTATAAGACTCATTAGGTATACTCTTCTTACTAGCATCTCTAAGACAAGCCTTAGTTGTTCCATTTCTAAGTTTATAATCAAGAGGTAAACTACTAGCTACCCTAAATACTGAAATATCCGTAAATGGTACCCTACTCTCCAGAGAATAAGCCATCGTCATCTTATCAACTATCGCTAAAACATTATTAGTAAGCCAGTATTTTATATCGACTGCTAACATCTTATCTAACTTACTATCATTAGCATATTCGATATAAGTACCCTTTAAAATATCTTTATTTTTTATATAATCTTTAAAGTTTAAAACATCATCAAGTTCATCATCATAAAAATTCCTATTAATACTAACATAACCTTCTTCTAAAGATAAACCTCTTCTTCTCAAATAATTAGTATATTTATTTTTAGGTAACACTTTGCAAAAACCAGCTACAGCCTTTCTAAATCCTAATGGCAATTTCGTATAAAAATTATCATCATAACTATTATAACCACCAAAGAATTCATCTGCTCCTTCTCCAGATAAAACTACCTTTAAATCCTTACTAGCCAACTTCGATAAAAAATATACTGCTACGGAACATGCATCACTAGTAGGTTCATCTAAATGATAATATACATAAGGAATAGCCTTCATATATTCTTCCTTACTTATTTTTGAAGAAATATTCTTAATTTTTAATCTCTCAGCCAAGTCACTTGCATATTCTATTTCATTATATCTATCAATATCATATCCAACTGTATACGTCTTATCGGGTCTTGCTAAACTTACTAAATACGAAGAATCTATTCCACTAGATAAGAAAGATCCTACCTCAACATCACTAATTAAATGATGTTTAACACTATCTTTCATTACTTTTTCTATTTCTAAAACCATCTCATCATATGATTTATCAGTTTTTGTAAATTCTACCTTAAAGTATCTATCAATTTTATATTCTCTACTCTCAACATCGACAGTCATTGAACATCCAGCGGGAAGCCTATATACTCCTTTAAAGAATGTCTCATCTGTTGGAGTAAAACTAAACGTTAAATATGCTCCTAATAATTCCTTATTTAATTCTTTAACAAAACTAGGATTAACTAAAAAACTCTTTATTTCCGAGGCAAAAGATAACTCTTCTGAATTGCTATAATAATAAAAAGGCTTCTGTCCAAAATGATCTCTTGCTATAAAGATCTGTTTCTTATTTTTATCATATATAATGAAAGCAAACATACCTCTAAGTTTCTTAGGAAGTTCACTTCCCCATTCTTCATATCCATGCACTAATACTTCTGTATCCGTATTAGTAGTAAAAGTATGATTACTAAGTTCTTCCTTAAGTTCCTTATAATTATATATTTCCCCATTAAATACTACCAAAATACTTTTATCTTCATTATATATAGGTTGATTACCTGCTTCACTAACATCTATAATAGCTAGTCTCCTATGACCTAAAGCCACATTATCATCTACATAAATCCCTTCAGCATCAGGTCCTCTATGAATAATTTTATCGTTCATTTTCTTAATTAATTCTTCTTTATTCTTTTTTTTACTCACAATTCCATTTATTCCACACATATAATATCATCACCCTTTAATAATTATTAGTATATCATTATCATACCCATTTGTAAATTTAAATACTCTTTTCTAATCTTAATTAAAAAAACTGTAAACCCCCTATCTTACTTATCTCTTTCTTTATCACTATACCATATCCTTATTTGATTGTCAATATTTTTTACAAACATTTGTTCTTTCTTTTGCTTTCTCTTATTCCCTCTTTTGCCTTCCACCACGCTCTCTTCTTTTTTTAGTCTTCTACTCCCCACCTAAATTATTTGCTACCCCATAGTTATCCCTTTAATCTATCTTTTATCTTCCTCTAAAGAACTATTCTAAATTACTTTAAAACCTCGTTTCCCCTACTCAAGAAACGAGGTTTATATCCGTATAAAATTTCTTATTTCTTTATTTCTCTTTTTCTAACTAATCTTTTATCTCTTTGAGGATAAAGACTCTCATTTCCTAAATTTCTCTCTCTTATTGCTACTATCCTTGATCCATCATCTTGCTCTTTATTTATACTTTTTATATATTTATCTAACCATTCTTCTTTCTTTGAAGAATTTGATCTAATAATAGGACTTACTATCTCTTTGTCGTCATTATCAAGCTCTATTAAAGGAATACCTTCTAAAATCATTCTTTCTATAATTTTTTCTTGTTTTTTATAAGGTTGTCTTAATAAAGTTGGAGTTAAATATAAATCTAAATCATATTTTTGAAAAAGCTTTATATTTCCTTCTATATTCTCAAGTGATGTTAAAAATAATGAAGGCGTAAATAATTGTGGATATTGTTTCCAATAAGGTAATTCTACCTTTCTTTTTATATCCCAGTAGCTACTATTCCAAATAGTAGGTGTTAAAATCTTTCGGCACCATTCTTCCTGAAAACAATCTAATTCTAATATTTTTTTAACATCACTGGCTTTTTTCTTCCAAATATTAGAAGATAATAATCCCTCATAGTCTGGATAATTCCAATAAGGAAGTTCTAATATTTCTTCTACATTCTCATAATTATTTTGCCAAATCTCCGGTGTTAAAATATTATAAAATTTTTCTTCTTTCCAATAAGGAAGTTCCATAATTTTCTTAATATTCTCATAATTACTATGCCAAATATTAGGAGTTAATAAATGCCTAAATTTCTCTTCTTTGAAGTATTCTAACTCTAAAATATTTTTAATATTATAATAATTAGATTGCCATAATCCTGGAGTAAGTAATTTTCTATATTCTTCTTTCTCCCAACAAGAAAGATTTAAAATTCTTTCTACTTCTTCACTCTTAATTCCCCAAATAGTAGACGTTAATAAATGTTTAAATTTCTCATCTTTCCAATAAGGAAGACTCAAAATTTTTATAACATTATCAGGATTAGTATTCCAAATACCAGACGTTAATAGTTCTTTAAATTCTTCTTGTTCAAAATAAGGCAAACTTAAAATTTTTTTAACAAATACATAATTAGAACACCAAATTGTTGATGTCAATAACTTTTGGAATCGCACTTCCTTCCACTCTGGAAATTCCATAATCTTTACAACATCCATAACACTAGCACTCCATATATTAGGAGTTAACAATTTTCTTTTATCCTCATCATTCCAATAATCTAAACTCAAAATACCATTAATATTTTGGATACTACTATTCCAAATATTTGTGGTTAGTAAGAAAGAAAACTCAGGCTTATTCCACCATGGCAACTCCAAAATTTCTTTAACTTTTTCATAATCCAATTCAAATACTTTTCTACATATTAACTCTGGTTTATCTTTAAGTAATTTTCTAATTAATTCTTCTTTTTCTTTTTTCATCCTAACCCCTTCTTAACTTCCTAACTTTCTTCTCACCCTCGTTACTAGATTCCCAACCGAATTTATTTGCTAATTTTCGATCTGCTTCTCTAGGGCTCATGGCAATTAGAGGATTTAGTTTTTTCTCCCCTCGCCTATCTTCTACTATCAAAGCTATATCTTGAGATACCATCTCTTCTAATAAAGTTCTCTTCTTCTTAAAATCATATCTAATTGCACTAATTGTCACATAATTATCTATCCCATATTCCTTAAACAATTTAATATTACCAATAATATTTTCAATCTTAACTAAAAATATACTTGAAGTAAATAACCAAGGATATTCCTGAAGACAACTCAAATGTAACTTTTTTCTAATAGTTTCTATATTATCGTGCCAAATAGTAGACGTCAATAAATGTTTATATCTAGGATCATTCCATTCTGGCATCTTTAAAACTTCTTCCACCATCTCTCTTTTTCTATCAAATACTCTATTCGAAAAAAGTTCTGGCTTATCTTTAAAAAGTTCCATAGTACTTTCTTTATCCATAAACTATCCCCCCAATTAGTAACAACTAGTATACCAAAAAAAAGCTAGAAAATCTAGTCTTTCTAACTTTTTTACTTCGATAACATATCACAAACTAAATTACTAATCTCTGTCGGATTATCAACTGGAAGTCCTTCGATAAGTCTAGCTTGAGCATATAAAACCTTAGTATAATCTTTTAATTTATCTTTATCCTCTTGATATAACTTCTTTATTTTTTCTGCTATAGGATGACTTTCATTTATCTCCATAATCGTCTTAGCATGTACTTCTTGATCATTAGGCATAGCATTAATAACCTTTTCCATCTCAATAGAAATATCTCCCTCACTAATTAAACATACTGGATGATTTTTAAGTCTACCCGTAAATCTAACTTCTTCAACCTTATTATCAAGAGCTTCTTTCATAACTGTAAACATATCTTTATATTCTTCATTAATATTTTTAAGCTTTTCTTTCTCTTCTTCACTAGCCAAATCTAAATTAGCATCACTAACATTAACTAATTTCTTATCATCATATGTTGTTAAAACTTGCATAACAAATTCATCAACATAATCAGTTAAATATAAAACTTCATAATCTTTATCTTTAACTTGTTCTACTTGTGGTAACATATCTATCTTATCTACATTTTCTCCACTAACATAATAGATACTATCTTGTCCTTCTTTCATTCTCTCTACATATTCCTTCAAAGTAACAAGTTTCTTCTCACGTGAAGAATAAAACATAAGTAGATCTTTTAATTCATCTTTATTCATACCATAATTATCATAAACCCCAAATTTTAATTGTCTACCAAATGTATTAAATATAGCTTCATACTTACTACGATCATTTTTAAGCGTATTTTCTAATTCTTTCTTAATCTTACCTTGAATACTCTTAGCAATAATCTTAAGACCAGCATCTTGTTGTAACATCTCACGAGATATATTTAAAGATAAATCTTGCGTATCAACGATTCCCTTAACAAAACTAAAATAATCTGGTAATAAATCTGAACATTTATCCATTATCAATACCCCATTAGAATATAATGCTAATCCTTTTTCATATTCCTTAGTATAAAAATCAAATGGTGTATGACTAGGAATAAACAATAATGCATTATAACTACATTTACCCTCAACACTACTATGAATAACTAAACTAGGTTTATCATAATCAAAGAACTTCTCCGTATAAAAATTATTATATTCTTCTTCAGTAATGTCTTTCTTATTCTTTTTCCATAAAGGAACCATACTATTAATAGTCTCTAACTCGGAAACTTCTTCATATTCATCTTTAGTTCCTTCTTTTAACTTGCTATGAGTAACTTCCATCTTAATTGGATAAGTAATATAATTAGAATATTTTCTAATTAAATTCTGTACTCTATAACTCTCTAAAAATTCACTATACTTATCATTCTCTGTATCTTCTTTAATTTTTAATATTACAGTTGTACCATAACTATCTCTACTATCTTTCTTGATCTCATAACCATCAAGACCATTACTAATCCAACAATAAGCTTCATCACTATCATAAGCTCTACTAATAACTTTTACTTCACTACTAACCATAAAAGCCGAATAAAATCCTACTCCAAATTGTCCAATTATATCGATATTATCCTTCTTCTCATTAGCTTCCTTAAAAGCCAAAGATCCACTCTTAGCAATAGTACCTAAATTTTTTTCTAAATCTTCTTTAGACATACCACAACCATTATCAGATACCGTAATTGTACGATTATCTTTATCTACATCTACTCTAATCTCTAAATCTTCTTTATTAACTTTTATCTTACTATCAGTAAGAGACATATAATATAACTTATCAATAGCATCACTAGCATTAGATATAATTTCTCTTAAAAATATTTCTTTATTAGTATAAATAGAATTTACCATTAAATCCATTAATTTCTTAGCATCAGCATTAAATTGCTTCTTCGCCATCATTAATCATCCTCTTTCTTTCATCATCATAAATTCAGTTTACCACCATCTTTAGCAATTGTCAACTCAAATTGCTAATTTTAATAATTATTAATAAAGCAAGATAACTCCTATAAATTATCTTGCCTAATTCTTAACAAAAGATCCGGATCAAATTTCTTTTCCCTAATCATAGCAATCTCATACTTATAAGGAGCATATACCCTCTCCTTAGAAGTATCATCATATGATACATAAGGTGTCTCCAATATCTTTGGAATACTCTCTATCCTTGAATTATAAATAACCTTAAGCAAATTATCAAATCCTATCGTCCCAAATCCAATATTCTCATGCCTATCTTTATGACTACCTTTCTCATTCTTACTATCATTAACATGAATACATCCCAAATACTTAAGACCAATAACCCTATCAAATTCCTCTAAAATCTTATCAAAATCCTTAAGATCATAACCAGCATCATTAATATGACAAGTATCCAAACACACCCCTATTTTATCTTTAAATTTAACTCCCTCTATAATCTTAGCTAGCTCTTCAAAAGTTTTACCAACTTCATTTCCCTTACCAGCCATCGTCTCTAACAAAATCTTAACCTTATAATCATTATCTAATATTATATTTAATCCATCTATAATATTCTTAATAGCAATATCCCTATCCATTCCATTAACCGCACTACCAGGATGTAAAACCATCTTATTAACCCCTAACAAATCACATCTTTCACATTCCTGCACTAAAAAATTAACTGAAAAATCAAAATTATTACTATTACATAAATTAACTATATATGGAGCATGAACAACCACATTATTTAAATCCATATTATTTTCTTTCATCAACTGATAAGCTTCCAACGTCTTTAAATCATTAACTTCTTTTCTCATAGTATTCTGAGGAGCACCTGTATAAAACATAAAACAATTAGATCCATATCCAATACTTTCCTTAACACTACCAACTAACTGACTATCATTCTTAAACGATACATGACTTCCAATAATCAACATACCATCAACTCCTATTCCTCCCCATTATACTAAATATTCAAAGTTTCTGTCAATAAAAAAAGACTGCATCTAAATATACAGTCAATTGATTAATAATAAAATTATGAACAAGTAGCACTCGTAGCAGTTGTTGTTTTTACAGAACTAAAATCACCACTGTTAGAAGCCTTTAAAGTAATACAAACACGTCCATTAGTATTAATCTTTACCGTACTACTTTCACGATCATAATTTGAAGCTTTAACTCCAGCAGTCTCTAATGCCTTTTTACCTACTTCACTATTAAATGACGTTCCAGCATCAGAAACACAGGTAGAACCATCTGCACCACATAAAGCCGTAAATTCAGCATCAGCCATATTTATTTGAGCCGCAGAATATTCTTTTTCAAACCAATCTGCAACAGTTTGAGCACTAGTATTAAAAGTACTTTGTCTAGCATTTCCCATTGAACTTAATACTGTTGGAATAGTAATAGCAGCAACAATAGCTAAAATTACAATAACAGCCAATAACTCTATTAAAGTAAAACCTTTTTCATTTAATTTTTTCATTTTAATTATTTCCTCCTCTATCATATATCTTACAATAAAAATATACCATAGGAAAAAATAATAGTCAATAAATTAAATAAACATTTGTCATATTTTTCTAAAAATATAGACAAACTTATCACTATACTTTTTCTTTTTTACTAAAGATAATCCCAAGTAACTATCTTCTAATTTATCATATTGAAATTCTAATACTAATATCCCCTCTTTATTTAAAAGATTATACTTATTTATCTTATCTATAATCTCTTCTATAATAGTATATTTATAAGGAGGATCTATAAATATTAAATCAAACTTTAATTCTTTATCTTTAAAATATTCTAAAGCTTTATTATAATCTAACAAACTAATATTACACTTATCATTTAAATTAAAAGTATTAATATTATCTTTTAATACTTTTAATATTTCTTTATTATTATCTACAAAATAACAATATTTACTCCCATTACTTAAAGCTTCTATTCCTAAATTACCACTACCCGCAAATAAATCTAAACATACACTATCTTTAACATAATTTTGAATAGTCCCAAAGATAGATTCTTTAACTCTATCCATAGTAGGTCTAGTTCCTAAAACATTATATCCTTTTATAATTCTTCCCTTTAAAGTACCACTAATCACTCTCACTTAGAACATCTCCTATTACTTAATAAACTCTTATATCTTCTATTTATCTTAAATACTATATCATTTAATTGTTGATAACAATTAACATATTTCTTATAATCATTATAACTATATAATTCTTTCTTTATTCTAATAAGCTCTTGATCCTCACTACTAGAATTATATTTCTTTATTAAAGAAAGAATGTCTTTATTCTTTAAAGACCTATTCTTATATACTTCTAACTCATAAATTAAATTACTCTTATCTAAACAATCTAATAATTCATAAGTCTTATCTATTATTTTATGCATACCTATCCCTCATAAATTATTCTATCATTATTCTAATTATTTGTATATATATTATTTTAATACATCTAGAAACGTCTGTAACATACTAATATCATTTAACATCTTATTTAATTTATCACTAGTTTTTAATTTATATTTATCTTTCATCGCCATCTCAAATTCTTTAAAAGACTCTGGATCTCTATTTAAATATTTATACCAATAAGACTCTTCATATAAAAATCTTCTTAATATAGGTTCTCTATATAACTTATCCTGAATATCTATAATCATTAATCATCAAACCTCTTATATATAGGTCTAGGTTCATAATTATTACTATTATTTCCTGTCTTACTACTTATAAATAAATCCCCAAATAAACTAATAGCCTTTTGTAAAGAAGTAATTCCACTTTGTACTTTATCTACATCCATATTCTTAGCCATATTCAAAAATTCATTAAAAGTATTATTACTAGCTTTTGTTTCTTCTTTTGAACTATTCTTTAAGTATTCATCCCAAACACTCTTATCTTCTCCATACATATCATAAAGTTCATAAAAATCTTGCCAAGTCTTTTTCTTATCTCTAACATAACTAACCAAATAATTATTATTTTTAACAAATTCTTTAAACTCACTAATCTTATCCATACCATTCACCTATATAATTATATGATTATCTCTAAAATAAATTCTTATTTTTTTAACTCATTAAAAATCAAATGATTAAACTCTAATTTATTATTAATTATATTTTTTAATAAGGCTGGCCTAACATCAAAATCATTTAAATCATTAATATCTATCCATTTAAAGTCAAGTTTTATTGTGCGACCTTTATCATTTTCTACTAGTGTAAAGTCATTATCATCAATATCATTACTAACAAAATCCATCAAATAATAAAAAGATATTTCATGCATTTTTTTACTATATTTATTAATAAAGTAATTTTCAACAACACCTAAATATTTTTCAATTTTAACATCTTTTTGTATTTCTTCCTTAAGTTCACGCCTCACAGCTTCTTCTGTTGTTTCACCCAATTCAACATATCCACCGGGCAAACATAAAAAACCATTATCATCCATATCTACTAAAAGTAATTTATTATTTTTTATGATCAAACCAGAAACTCGAAATTTAAAATTATAATCATTATTTTTCATTTTTATACTTTCTCTCATAATGCACTCCTTCATACTATTTTTTCAAATTTTATTTTCTTGGTCTTACATTTATCCACTTTCTTCTTTCTTACCAAGATAGTATTCATAAAAAAAGAGTATTGAACTTTATCAACGCTCTATAAAAAGATCCCTTAAGATCTTTTTATACAATTAACAATACTCTCTATATCATCCATATTAACTTCTATATCCTTAGAATTATTCATATCCCTTATCTCTACTTTATTAGTCTTAATCTCATTTTCTCCAATAACCATAACATAAGAAACCCTATTTTTATTAGCCCAATCTAAAGCCTTCTTAACTTTCTTCTTCTTCATCTCTACTATAACTCTTAAGTTATGTTTTCTAATTTCATTAGCAAGCTTTAAACACTTAATATCTGTATCCATAGGAACAATATATAAATCATATAATACTGGATTTTCTTTTTCTTTATCTTGAGTTAATATCTCATAAATAGGTACTAATCCAAACGTCATACCTACCGCTGGATAACTATTACCATCATCTATAAAATTACCAATAATCTTATCATATCTTCCTCCCGCTCCTATACTACAATTAACTCTCTTTTCTTTATCAAATACTTCCCAAACAGTACCTGTATAAATTTCTAAGCCTCTAGCCAAATATGGAGTAAAAAGACAATTATCTAAACCTAACTCTTGTAAATATCCTGCTAATTCCTTTACTTCTCTTATTCCCTCACGCATCTCTTCAATACTACTATCTTTAAATAATTCTTCCATCGTTAAAATATCTAATTTAAAATATCCAAATAATTTCTCTAATTTATCTAAAGAAACATTATATTCCTTTAATTCTTCAAAAACACCCTTTTCTCCAATCTTAGCCAATTTATCTACTGATAAAATAACTCTTGTTACTAATTCTTCTTCTATACCTGCTTCTTGAATTAATCCAGATAATAACTTTCGATTATTCCATTCTACATAAACATCTATTCCTAACTTTTTATAGCACTCTTCGATCATTGACATAAATTCTGCTTCTACCAATGATCCCTCTATTCCACACACATCGACATCACATTGATAAAATTCTCTATCTCTACCAACCTTTACTGGGCCATCACGATACACCTTCCCGATCTCATATCTTCTAAAAGGAAGTTTTATATCTTTATTACTTGCTATAACCTTAGCAAAAGGAACTGTTAAGTCATATCTTAATCCCAATTCTCTCTTTCCCTGATCCGTTAATTTATATACTTCTTTTAATATTTCAGCTCCCCCAGCATATTTAGACGCTAATAAATCAAAATAGCACAAAGTTGATGTCTCTAAAGGTAAATATCCATATTCTTCAAACACTTCAGTTAAAGTCTTAATAATCTTATTTCTAACTATCTGTTTATTAGGTAAATAATCCGAAACTCCTCTTAATGTTTTTAATTCCATATCCATTCCTCTTTTCATTTCTATAGTATTATATAATAAAATAAAAGAAAAAGAAAGTAGTTATTTTTCTTTCTTAGGTACTAATATTTTTCTTTTCTCATCTCGTCCCAACTTATCAAAAACTGAAACCTCTAAATCTACAATAGCATCTGATACTTTATAATGATAAAACTTACATATATCTGTATAATCTTTTTCACACAAAGCCTTAATCAAACCTTTCTTATAAGGCTCTCTTTCTTCTTTCCTAATATAGATAGGCGGAATATTAACTTGTTTTAATAATAAGTTAAGTAAAGCTCTAAAAGTTCTTTTATTTCCATCTGCAAAAGGTTGAATCCCTATTAAATCTGTCGTCAATTTAACACAATTGTCAATATATTCAAAAATATCTTGATCCTCTGTATAAGTAATATTACTACAAGCATAACTATAAAACTCCTGCATAGCCTTCCTAGCATCAGGTACCTCATAAGGCATATCATACAATACCGCTGTTGCCTCTCTAAGACCTACTCCATATCCAGAATTAGGGCAATGTGAATAAAGTAATCTATGAATAATAGTAGCTTCCTGACAAATATTAATAGGGTTATCTAAAGGATATTTACTTAAATAATCATATATTTCTCCTAACCCTTTCTTTTCTTCTGGAGTAACTCCTGGTTCTACAATACTCTCATTATTTATAAATTTCCTTTTATATTTACCATAAACTATCCTAGGATTATTCTTAAAGACAAAATAATAATATAGTGCAATAATATTCTCTGAAATATCATTTCCCTTTCTATATAATTCTTCCCTAGCCTTCTCACTATTATAACTATCATATAAATCTAAAATATAATTAATAGCCTCTTTATTAGACATCATAACAATATCCAATTTAGCACAAAAATCACTATAACTCATATTTCTACCATCTCCCTGTAACAATCTCATTATATCAGATAAAAATCCAAGTCACAACAAAGTAAACCAAATAAAAAGCACTTTTTAAAAATTTAAAAGTGCTTAATTATTATAATAATTTATAATTTCTTGTTTTCCTACTAAAAACATTGTAATACTACCATTCTCTATCTTAATTAAACTAGGATTACTGATCTTCAAGTCCTCAAGACTAGTAGCATTCTTATTACCAACCTCACTAACATAATTCTTATTTAAAGAATCCTTAGTATTAACTCTATATACCTTATCACTTACTAATTTATTACTTATAATATTACTAATATTAGTATCTTGTTCATCAAAATCAAAACAATAAACATAATAACTATCTTCTGACTCTTTAAAAATATCACTAGCTAATATTGGATTAGCTACATTATTATTAGAAGAATTATCACTAGTATTAGTTGTATTATTACTACCAACCTCTTTAGTAACAAAAACTGCTAAAATAAAATAAATAACTACTACAAAAATAACTATTACACTAAACGTTATAACAATTTTTTTCCAATCAAGTTCTGTACTAGTATTTACTTTCTTTATATCTTGCCCATTCTTTTTAGCTTCTTTTCTTTTTAATTCTCTTCCCATTATTACATCCTCCAAAACTAATTATAGCAAAAAAGCAAACTTGAGTAAAGAAGTTTGCTCTATTTTGATACTGGAAGATAACTTATAGAATTAGCAATCTGTAATAGTTCACTTACCTCCAAATCAGCACTAGCCAAATAATAATCTATCCCTGAACTACTCCAAGTCAAAGACTTATCTGAAACTACTGCTAAGACATCTGATACAAATTCTATCTCTCCTACTACCGGTATAATAATATTATCATCATTAGTATTAGTAGTCTCTTCTATTAAAACAAATGACTTATCTCCATCAAAATTCATAATTAATCTCTGGCCATTATCTATATCAATAGTCTCTTTCGTTGTCAAATACGTATTACTAGGTAAATACATAGGATATACTACATCATTTATCGTTGCCGTCTTCTTAGTCTTCTTCTCACTCTGACTATTATTATTAGCATCATTAGTACTATTAGTATTATTATCACTACTAGAATTATTATTAGTAATATTATCATTATTATTTACATTACTATTATTATTAGTATTATCATTATTATTTACATTACTATTATTATTGGTATTACTACTCTCATCTTCACTATTACTATTATTACCAGTGTTATTATTTGCCGTATCATCATCTTTTTTAGTACTACTATTATCATCAGTACTATTAGTATTACTATTATCTTTCTTACTACTATTATCTTTAACCTTAACAATTTGATCTAAATCAAAATAATTATCTTTAAATTTCTTACCCATATCAATAGTAGCAAAATCCATCTTAATTTGAACCTTCTCATTATTATCTAATATTTCTACTTTTGTAATCTTCAAATTCTTATCTATATATACTGATTGTTTAATTAAATTAGCATTATTAGGATAATTAACCTTTGACGTTAAAACATATCCTTTATCATTTTTAACACTAGTATACTCTTTATCATTACTTAAATCCTCAACAATTGAATTCAACAAATATACTTGTGAATTATTATTAGGCCAATCACTCTGGAACTTAAAACTCTTATTAAGATTAGGTGTTATAACATATACTCCATCATCATTTCTTAAAATTATTTGTTCATGATCATTAGAAATATTTGTAAGTTCTACTTTATAATAATTATCTTTTTTATAAGAAACTTTAACTGCATAACTATAAGTATCTTCATTATTCATAATTTCCATAGTACCTTCTAAATAATAACTATTAGCTTTATTTATATTATTAGAAAGACCTTTTAAAACATCTTCACTATTAGTAAGTCCACATCCTGTTAGTAATAGTAAAAACATACTAATTAAAAATATTTTTTTCATTATCCATCCCCATTCTAATAAATTATATAAAATATTTAAAAAAATATGAATAATTACTATAATATTGTCAACAATAGTAATAGTTAAGTTAAGGAGGATGAAAATGAATACATTATACAAGATTGCTTTAACATTATGTATTATTGGATGTCTAAACTGGGGATTAGTTGGAATATTTAATTTTAATTTAGTAGAATTCTTATTTGGAGAGCAAACCATATTAACAAGAATAGTCTATATCCTAGTCTTAGTTTCTGGTCTCATCGACCTAGGAATATATACTAAAGATTTAGATAAATAAAGAATAACTACACCACAATAGTTATTCTTTTTAATTACTCTTTCTCTTTTGCGACAAATAAACAAATTTTGTTAAAATACTAGTAGGAATAATCTTCGATCCTATTCTTAATAATTTAATTGATATTCCTGGTACTATATAAAACTTCTTCTTCAAAAGACCCTCAACTGCACATTTAGCCACATAACTACTCTCTTTTCCCTTTAAACTAAAAGTAACATCTGCTACCTTATCAAAATTAGTCTTAACCGGTCCTGGACATAAAATACTAATAGATACCTTAGATTTCTTTCTTTTTAATTCTTCTCTAATGGCACTACTTAAACTAACTACATAATTCTTAGTAGCATAATAAGTACTCATAAGTGGTCCCGGCATAAAACCCGCTATAGAAGCTACATTTAATATCCTTCCTCTATCTCTTTTCTCAAATTCCTGAACATATAATTTAGTTAAAATATGTACAGCCTTAACATTTAAATCAATCATCTCTAATTCCCTATCTAAATCTGTCTCATTAAACATCCCAAATAATCCAAATCCCGCATTATTAACTAAAATATCTATATCTGGATATTTTTTATATAACTGATAACAATCTTCCTCCTTCGTAAGATCCATAGAAATTAACTCTACCTTCGTTGGAAACTTTTCTTTAATCTCTAAAATATTTCTCGATACTAAAACAAGATCATACCCCAAGCTTCCCAAATACTTAGCTATTTCTAACCCTATTCCACTACTAGCACCCGTAACTAAAGCTTTCACACTCATTCACCTCTATCTTTATTCTATCATAAAAATCCTTAACATTATACAAGAATAATTTTTTTATAGATTAAAATAGTTCTTTTCAATTTACAAACTTTTTAAAATAAGATAAAATATATATATAAACTAGAGGTGACTAAAATGAAATATATAAAAAAATTATTCTTAATAACTATTTGTCTATTTACTTTATCAGGTTGTGTTTTTAAAAAGGATAGCATGGAAGATATTGACATATATACCACTATCTATCCTATAAAATATCTAATAAATCAATTATATGGAGACCACTCTACTATCAAAGAAATATTTCCTAATGGTGTCAATATAGATGATTATAAATTATCTAACAATAAAATATCTGATCGTAGAATAACTGATTATAGTAAAAGTGATTTATTTGTCTTTAATAGTTTAGATATTGATAGAGATTATGCCGTTGAAATGATTAATAAAAATAAAGACTTAAAAATAATTGATGTCTCATTAGGAATGACCTATAGTAACTCTATTGAAGAATTATGGTTAAATCCTTATAACTACCTTATGATGGCTCAAAATGTAAAAAATGGTCTTCTAGAATACGTTACAAATCCTCTATTAATCTCTAATGAAGACGGAACCGGAATTGAAAATAAATATGAACAATTAAAATATGATTTATCTAAATTAGATGCTAATCTAAAAGAAAGTATTAACAATGCCAATTATAAAGTTATAATTACTGATAATAATCTTCTAAAATATTTAGAAAAATATAATTTAAAAGTCATATCTCTAGAAGAAAATGATAATCTAAATAATACTACTATTGAAGAAGTAAAAAAACTAATTCAAGATAATAAAATTAAATATATTTATTCTACTAGCACTGAAACAAATGATACTTGTAAAAAACTAATTGCTGACAACAATCTAGAGTTAATAACTATTAACTCTATGCGTAGCACTGATGGTGGTATAACTGATTCTTCAAACGAAAGTTATATAACCGTTATGAATAACAATATCGACCTTCTAAAAAAAGAATTATACAAATAAAAGATTGGAAAAATCCAATCTTTTATTATTTCTATAAAACTATATATGGATCCGTACTCGTTCCAGGCCCTAAAGAAATAACCGAACAAACAGCATAAGTGTAGCTTACTTTTCCATAGTCAAGGCCTCATAAATCCAAATAATTCAAATGTAAATAAAGTTAGTTTAAGCGAATAATAATATAAATAATAATTTAAATATTAGTAACGATATAGATAATATTAATAATACTTCTGATAATATAGAAGTTAATAGTATTAGTAATAATTCTGATGGATAAATATGATTGTCACTAGCCATGATAGTATTAACGAAAATTATAAAAAACTAAAAGATACTAAAGAAAATCTAACACACATAAAAATCACGTCTAAAATTTAGATGTGATTTTTCAGATCTATTGAAATTCAAAGAACCAAAATATCTAAAAAAGATAACTCTCTATTCTAGAAAGTTATCTCTCATATATAATAAATCTAACACCATCTTTCACATTCTCGATCATTATATCATAATCAAGTAAATGTAAAGTTTTTTTAACAATAGATAATCCTAAACCAAACACACCCTTAACGCCCTTTTCATAAGGAGTAAATATATTATTAAGGACATTTTCATTAATATTCTCACCATCATTATATAATATTATTTTTTTATTTTTAACTGTTATTTTTATTTTATTTTTAGCATACCTCATGAAATTACTTAAAATATTATCTATTATAGCTTCCCACATATTAGCACTTCCTCTAAATATGGTAGCTTTTTTATCTATAACTACTTCGAACTCTACATCAGGTCTCGACATTTTAAATTTCTGAACTGCCGCATAAATACACTGGCTAACATCATACATTTCATTTAAATTATCTTTACGATCCTTTATGTAATTTAATTTATTTAAATATAATAAGGAGTGAACTTTAATTTCTAATTTTTTTATTTGTTCTTTTGTTACAGAAAGAGTGTTTTCACAAGTTTCCATTCCATCTTCGGTAGCTTCTAGGTAGGATTTTATAACAGTAATAGGAGTTTTAAAATCATGAGAAATATTTTGATACATTTGATTTTTATATTCTTCTTGATTTTTCAAATACATTCGCATATTCTCGATCGCAACATCTAACGTCTGTAATTCATCATCATAATTATCATTAACTTTATGATCATAATCATCATTATTTAAATTATCTATCTTACCTTTTAATTTTTTTATTCTTTTAACCAAATTATTTGACCACGCTACTAAAATCAAAGATATAATTCCAAAAGTTATACCAACAACAATAAAGATTTTTTTATATATAGCTGTGCGCATTTTATTAATATAACTATCGTTAGTAATAGCAATTTTAACCACATCCGATGATCTATTAGTATTATAGTAATAAGTAGTCGTCTTATAAGTAAATTTTCCATAACTATCATTAATCTTTGAAATTAACTTACTTACATCATTTATCTTTATAATTGAGGATAGATTATCAGAAACTAAAATACTTTGATTATCAATTACATATATATAAGCAATTTCTGTATCTATTTTATTACCACTTATATCATCTCTCACTACAGATAACGGATATGATAAGGAATTATAAATATTTTCTTCATAAATTGGTGTTAAAGTATTAGGTAGTATTATACAAAGTGATATTAACATTACTAATATTACTAATACACAAATAAGAAAAAGTTGTTCGGTTAATTTTGCTTTTTTCATTATGTCAACCTATACCCATAACCATAGATAGTATTTATCTTTAAATAAGGCATCTTTTTTCTTAATCTTCTAACTAAATCATCTACTACTCTATCAGTTCCATAATAATCATCTCCCCAAACGATATTTAAAATATCATTTCTCGAAAATGACTTATTCTTATTACTTAAAAACATACTAAGTAAATCAAATTCTAAAGTAGTCAAAATAATCTCTTCATCCTTATAGAATACTGTCCTCTTATCTAAATTAATTATATAATCCATATATACTATTTTTTGTGTATCGTGAGAATAGACTCTTTTAATTATATTATTAACTCTCAAAACTAATTCCTTTGGAGAATATGGCTTCGTTATATAATCATCACTTCCCAGCTCTAAGCCTATTATCTTGTCTAATTCTTCATCTCTAGCAGAAGTAAATATCACTGGAACCATCTCATTAGTCTCTCTAATTTTCTTAATAATATCATAACCACTAATATCATCTTGTAACATAATATCTAATATCCATAAATGACATTCATTATTTATATTATCTATAGCCTCTTGACCCTTAGAGTAACAAGTAACTTTATATCCAGCCTTCTCTAAATAATTCTTAATAAGTCTCTGTAAATCCAACTCATCTTCTACTAGATTTATATTATACATAATATCACCCACATCTATAGTATATCACTTATTCTTCTGTTATTCTACTTCTATATTCATATATCACCTCCAACTTGTTCTAAGTATAAAAAATAATCTTAAAAGAATTAACAAACTAATATGGGAAATTATGTGAAAACAGAAAAAGAAAATCTATTCCTTTTTCTGTTTTAACCCCTTAACAGTACTTTCTATAAGTAATTGCATTTCCAGATCATTTACCTCTATCTTCTTACTTGCAAGCATTTCCCTTATATACTCCTTAGCTTTCTCTAATTTCTCACTCCCTGATAAATCTCCATATAACTGCTCTATCGCTGTACATACCATCGTTATAATCTTCTCTACCGTCTCATTTCTACTCTTCTCTGTATAAATCTTTTTAATCTTATTTCCTATATATCCAATAATAATTGCTACTATCGTTAGTAATAATTCCAAAATATTAGTTAAAAGTGCCTCGATCTTAAATCACCCCCATTCCCATTTTCAAATAAATAAAGCCTATTCCAACCAAACCCGCTACTATAGTTGTAATTAAAGTACGAACCAAAAATCTGTTCTTATCTTCTATCTCCGCAATCCTTATTTTATTTTGCTTCGCCATATTATACGCTAACTCTGACTTCTCTTTAACTCCATTATAATCATCGATCTTTGTCTCAATTATTGTTAATCTCGTAATAACTTCTTTTTCAAATCCATCATTCATCATCATCACCTACTTTACTATTCACTATATTTTATTACTCTTCCTAGATCCCAGTAATTATTTTTAACACACAAAAAGACTTAAAAAACATTTTTTAAGTCCCTATAAATTATACTTATCTATAAACATCTCTTTTAAAGTTGTCCTTCTCATATCTACATAATTATTCCTAACTCCATAGACAAAAGAATTTCTATCTCCTACTAAAATTAAACTCTTTTTAGCTCTCGTAACCGCCGTATAAATAAGTTTATTATACATCATTCTATTAAATGTATTAACAATAGGCATTATTACCATCGGAAACTCACTACCTTGAGCCTTATGAACACTAATAGCATAGCCATGTCTTATATTAATAAACTTATCAGGAGTATATGTTACTTTATTATTATCATCATATTCTACTATTATTTCATTCTTCTTCAATTTCGTAACTCTACTAGTTAAAATATCTGTAACATAACCAATATCTCCATTATAAACTGAGTTATCCGGATCATTTACTAACTGTAAAATCTTATCTCCCACTCTATAAACTATATCTCCTACCATTAACTCATTCTTATCTGCCGTAGGCCCATTAAATAGCTTCTGCAAGATCTTATTCAAATTATCTATCCCATTCAAAGACTTATACATAGGTGCTAAAACCTGTATATCCTTATCACTATATCCCTTCTTTATCGCCTTACTAACAATATTCTCTATTGTCATAAGAACACTCTCATTAGGAGCCTCCACAAAATTATAATCATCCTTCTTCATAATAAAAGCCTCAGATAACTCCTGATTCTTAATCTCATTAGCTAGTACCGTTATATAAGAATCCTCATTCTGTCTATATAAATAATTTAAATATACCACATCCAATACCTCAGAATCAATTATATCCTTAAGAACCTGCCCTTGTCCTACACTAGGAAGCTGGTAATAATCTCCTACTAATACTAATTTAGCATCTCTTCTAATTCCCTTTAATAAAGCTTCCATCAACATCGTATCTAACATACTAACTTCATCTACTATTATATATTTCTCTGGATTAGGATTATATTCTGACACACTAAACATATTCTTATCCATATCCCATCCTAAATATCTATGAATAGTTGATCCTATAATCCCTGTATGTTCCATCATCTTCTTACTAGCTCTCCCCGTTGGTGCCAAAAGTGCTATCTCTTCATCCTTAGCTTTAAATACCTTTCTATATAGTTCAACTATAGCATTAATAATAGTCGTCTTCCCCGTTCCTGGTCCTCCAGTAATAATAGTAAGATTGTTATTTAAAGCCATATTAATAGCCTTCTTCTGAGTCTCATCATAAATAATCCCCATCTCACCCTCTAATTCCTTAATCTTACTATCTAACTTAGGAAGTGATCTATTCTCAATATCATTCAAAAAACATAATCTATCTCTTATATATTCCTCGGCATCATAAAATTCCTTTAAATAATATTTATCTCCCTTAATTATTATCCTCTTCTTCGTATTCAACTTCAGTAACATATATTCAATCTTTTCACTATCTATATCCTTAACTTCTCTAACTAAATAATTATATATATCTTCATACAATAAATATGTATCTCCACTCTCAAAAGTAAGTTCATTAAACATATATACAATTAAAGCCTCTAATCTTCTCTCATCTAATTTATCTATATTAAGCTTATTAGCAATAATATCTATATTCTTAAAATTCATTCCTAATTCTTCTATCAATTCATATATATTATCCCTAACAACATCTAAACTCCTATTCTCATACTTCTTATATATGGCTAAAGCATCTCTGGTTGTAAAACCCATTCCCGAAAGATCCATAACAATCTGACTAGAAGCCCTATAATTAACTAGTATATCCTGAATCTTCTTAATCTTACTCTCTCCCATTCTTGGAATTTCTTTCAATCTCTCTGGTTCCTTACTTATAATATCTATTGTCTTCTCTCCCAATAAATCTACTATCTTAGTAGCCATCTTCTCTCCAATTGGAAATAAATCACTACTAAAAAACTCAATAAGTTCATCTTTCTTAGTTGGAAGCAATAATTCATAACTACTAACATTAAATTGCTTCCCATATTTAGGATGTCTCGTTATCTCTCCTATCATCTTATAATTAGCCATCAATTTAAGTTCTGGAAAAGTACCTACAAAAAGAATAGTATTAGAACTATTCTCTATATCTGTTTCTTTAACCTTTAAATTACCAACCGTATAGCCATTACTATCATTACTAAAAATACATCTTGTATAAGTACCTATTACATAATTCATCTATCCCATCTCCAGAAACATATTACTACCTAATTATATCATAATCATCCTATTTTCTAACAAATAAACTACGTTTTTTTGCCTTTGGCCCCTTACTAGCCTCCTTATTAGTATGCATAATATAAAAATAACTATCTTTATCTTCCCATTCATATGTAAAATAATCACTACCTAAATTACTCCTTAAACCAATAATCTTCTTAGATCTATCCTTATCATAACTATTACCATACACTCCAACATAAACTCCCTGATCTTTACTAACCTTATCCATAACCATTAAACTCCTATAATTATATGGATTATGTGTTAAAAAATTATTAAACTTCTCTTCTCTAATAACCCCATTAATAATAACAATCGGACTATCTTTATAAAGCATAAAATCTCCCATATCCTTACCTAAAGTATCTCCATACCTAGACACTACTGTAGTCCTTATTCCCGATACACTATCATATCTTCCTTTACCAACCTCTACAGTCCCACGATCATTAAGACAAATACCTAATTTCTCTTCCAAAAATCTTCCATACTTAGCAGTATTAATTTCTAATAATCTCTTCCATTCTTCAAATTCTTTTTCATATTCTAAAGAACCATCTCCTACTACTCTATTATCTATACTACTATCAAATTGTCTTTTTAAATCCAATAAATATAAATATTTACGCACTTTACTCATCTCCTCAAAAAATGATAGCACATCTAACTATTCCTAGTCAACATAATATATTTTATTTTATCTTTTTTGATAATATTCTCATTCCCAAGCAAAAAAAGATAGTCCTATCACAAAGTAACTATCCCTTATTATTATTTGCTATTTCTAAGATCCCTTAAATCTAAAAATTTATGCTACTACATATGGCGAAGTACTTTTTCCATCTCCTGAAGAAACTTTATTAGTAGATGCTAAACTAATGACCGGCCTAATTCCAAAGCTATAACTAACATCATTAGCATCAAATTTACCATTAGAATACATATCTTCAACTGTTGCATACGTTGTAAAAAAACGAGAAGGCGACATCGTCCACCAATATTGATTGGTATACAAATAATATTCAATATTACTAGTCCCATATTTTCCACCAGCATAAACTATTTCATCCCCTGTAATCAATCCAATAGGATAAGTAAGTTTTCCATTGCCAATACTTTCACTAACAGAAAAAGCATCATTTACATTATTACACTCCAAACTAAGTTTATCTTCCAATAAACGTTCTGAAGTATCAAACAACGTAAATACATGACTAGAGCTATCTTCATCCTTACCTTTTAAAGGTCCAGAAATAATAGTTCTATTATTACAATAAACGGTATCTTCTAATTTGGAAGTATAATTAACTAAATTATTTTGATACCAATTATCAATTGCTATTTTTATTAAAGAACTATTATTGTTACTAAACATTGCTGCTTTTGCATCTTCCATATTTCTACCTTCACCTAAAGCAATATAACAAATTATATTTTCTGTATTATTATCATTTCCAAAATAAACTATATAATAAACATTATCGCAAGTATTACTGGTACTTAAACAAGTATAATGATATTTTATAGCAATTTTAGATTTATCATCAAACCAACTACTACTTGTCATCGTATCTACTAACATATACTTTCCTTCACTATAAATAACATCATTTCCATAGACATAAATATCAGTTATACTACTCATATCTTTTGCATAAGTAGTATATGTATCCCCATACATATAACCAATATTTGCCAAACTATACCGAAGATATTCGTTAAAAATACTAGTACCTATCTGTGTCGATTCTCCTGTAGTATTAGTACATTGATTATTTGAAGGCGTTCCATTGTAAATCATTTTAATTCCACCAGTATCAGTAGTTCTAATTATCTTCCAACAAAAGCCTCCGAATAAAACATTATTGTTAGTTACAGCTCCTCTAAAATAATAAATTGGATATTCATCATTGACAGTACTATTAATAACATATAATCCTTTACCATTAGTATCACT
>CAKPDP010000008.1 GCA_934149105.1 uncultured Bacilli bacterium | reverse complement strand
TATTAATCATAAACACCATCCTTTCTTTAGGATGATTTCTTTGTAAGACACAAAAAAATCAATCTTTCGATTGATTTCTATATATCAAGTTCAAACTAAATAGTTCGAACAGATTCGTCAATGGAGCAGATGAGGGGAGTCAAACCCCCGTCTCAGCCTTGGCAAGGCCGAATTCTAATCGTTGAACCACATCTGCAGGTATGCAGCGTCTCTTGGGCAATTTCATTGTTGAGTTACAGGTATAATTATAGTAGAAATTTTAGGAAAAATCAACCTTTTTTCTTAAAAAAAATATATTTATAGTGTATAATTAGGTTTAGGGTGATATATGTGTTTGAAAATTTAAGTGATAGATTACAAAATGTTATGCATAAGATCAAAGGATATGGAAGAATTACTGAAGATAATATTAGTGAAATGATGAGAGAGATTAGATTATCATTATTGGAAGCTGATGTTAATTATAAAGTTGTTAAGGAATTTACTAATAATGTTAAAGAAAAAGCCTTAGGAATGGATGTTAATAGTAAACTTTCACCAGGAGAAGAATTCGTTAAGATTGTTAAAGATGAACTTATAGAATTATTGGGAGGAGAACATGCTCCTTTATATACTTTAGGAAATCCTAGTATTCTTATGCTGGTAGGTTTACAAGGTAGTGGTAAGACAACGGCTTGTGGTAAATTAGCTAATTATTTGAGAAAGAAAAAAAGTAAAAAGCCTTTGATGGTAGCGTGTGATATTTATAGACCTGCTGCTATAGAGCAATTAAAACAGATTGGGAAAGAACTAAATATAGAAGTTTATACAGAAGGAAAGATTGAGCCTTTAGAAATAATTAATCATGCTTTAGAATATGCTAAGACAAATAATTTTGATTATGTTCTTATCGATACAGCAGGTAGATTGCAGATAGATGAGAAGTTAATGGAAGAACTTAAGGATATTCAAAGTAACGTTAAATTAGATGAAACATTATTAGTAATAGATGCTATGATGGGACAAGATGCTATTAATGTCATAAATGGTTTTAATGAGAATTTAGATTTAACAGGAGTTATTTTAACAAAATTAGATGGAGATACTAGAGGTGGAGTAGCGCTTTCAGTTAGACATCTTACTAATTTACCAATTAAATTTATTGGAGTAAGTGAAAAGATGGATGGTCTTACAGAATTTTATCCTGATCGTATGGCTAGTCGTATTCTAGGTATGGGAGATATTTTATCGATGGTAGAAAAAATCCAAGATGAAATAGATGAGAAGGAAGCAGAAAAGTCCGCTAAAAAGATGTTAAAGGGTAATTTTGATTTAGAAGACTTTTTAGACCAGTTAAAACAGATAAAAAAATTGGGCCCTTTAGAAAATATTATTAAGATGTTACCTGGAGCAAAGAAGATGGGACTTAATAATGTAGAGATTGATCCTAAGAAAATGACTCATATTGAAGCGATTATTTTATCGATGACACCAGAAGAAAGACATAATCCAGAGATTTTGAAAGCTTCTCGCAAACAGAGAATTGCTAAAGGATCTGGAACAACTGTTACAGAAGTTAATCAACTTCTTAATCAATTTGAACAAATGAAAAAAATGATGAAGATGATGGGAAATGGTAAATTTAAGATGCCATTCTAGATTATCTCTTTGTTAATAAAATCTGTTATTCGTTATGAAATAATGATAGACAGCTATTTACATTTATATGTAAACTGTCTGTTTTTTTGTTGAGGATTAAAATAATAGTGTTAATTATTGATTTTTGTCGAAGGCTTTTTTATGTAAAGTATTATAAATTAACGAGGAAATACTCATAAAGTTAATGTAGGAAAAATTTGAAGAGGAGGTGTTTTTACTATTGACAAAGGGATAAATTTCGATTAGTATATAGAACCGACTAGGGGAATTAGGGATTTTAAATTTGAATTTTAGTTAAAGTTGACTGTTCCTATTTTTTATCTAGTTAATATTTGTAGGGAGGAATTGGAAATGAAAGAAAAAATTAAAAATATTTTTTCAATTTCTATTTTAGCGACTTTGGTGTTTTTAGTTAGTATAGTAAGTGCTAATGCAGAAACATTAGACAGTAATGTTAGTAATGCTGGTAATGTTGATAATGCTGTTGCTAAAATAGGAGATAATTATTATGCAACACTAGACGAAGCAATAGAGGTTTTAGATAATAGTGAGACAATTGAGCTGGTTAGTGATGCTAAGTTAGAGATTGGAACTATAAAAAAAGATAAGATAGTTACTATTAAGGGTAACGGTTATAAGGTTGAGGTTCCTAGACAGAGTAAGACAGAAGATGGTCGTTTAGATATTTTAGGAACAATTAATTTTTATAATACAATAGTTTCTTTTGGTAATGCTACTAACTGGAGTGTTGTAATGGGAAGTGAAAGTTATTTAAATTTATACGATAATAGTAAGGCTTCATTTGAATATACTGGTATTTATACTAGTCCTAATGCAACTATTAATGTGGATAATTCGACTTTTATTCTTACTAATATGAAGTATACTTCAATGATGGCAGAAGCTTATTCAACAATTAATATTAGGAATAATTCAAGCTTTACAATATCTAAACCAATGGATATTAATGGTATTACAGGCTTTAATATTAATGTAGATAATTCTAAATTAGTAATTAGTGATTGTGAGAATCAAGGAATGGTAAAGGGAAGCTTAATTCTTACTAATAAAGCTAGTGTATTATTCGAAAATTGTACAACGGGAATTAATCTTTATAAGGGAAATAGTATTGTCGTTAATGAAGGCACTACTTTAGAAATTGTAGGTTCTTCTGAAAGAGCTATTCTTTCTCAAGGAAGTAGAAGAATAGAAGCTTCACTTATTGTTAAGAATGGTGGAACTTTAAATGTTACTAAGACAGGTAGTTATTGGCTTTCATTAAGTGAGATTGATGACAGTAAATATTATGCTCAACAAGGTGCCATAACAATGGGAGTATATGGATATTATGAATCAGCAGATAAGATATATTTATATAATGATAATAGTATTAATTTTGAAGATGGAGCAATTGTAAATATTAAAGATAATTATATTAGAGGTATTACTTTTAATGGAACTAATGCTTATATAGGAAATACTACTGTTATTACTGATAATGGAACAGATTTAGTGGCAACTGGAGGAGGTATCTATAATATTCGTGGTACTTTGACAATAGCTAAGGGAGCGAAGATTTATAATAATCATGCTTATGTACAAGCAGATGATATTTATAATGGTGTTTATGGAGTATTATCTTTAGAGAGTGTTTCTGATGATTGGTATTTGAATGGTAGTTATGGAGATTGTACTGATTTAATTAATGGTTGGTATTTTGATACTGATGTTAAGAGATGGAAGGCTCATGGAGATGATGTTTATACAGAAGTAGTAGAACCTTTAAAATATGAAGGAGTATTAGCTATAAAGGCAGCACATAATTTAAAGGGAGAAGTTATTATTGATTATGTTGATGAAGATAATAATAAGATAGCTG
Organism: uncultured Bacilli bacterium; assembly: GCA_934149105.1. Classification (GTDB taxonomy): domain Bacteria; phylum Bacillota_I; class Bacilli_A; order RF39; family UBA660; genus RUG11215. Next base: position 28,848 of record CAKPDP010000008.1, on the reverse strand, counting down.
ATTCAGATTATTCTTTGGGTTATGTAGGTGATGATTATAAGACAGAACCTAAAGATATAGAAGGATATGAATTAATTAGAGTAATAGGTGAAAAAGAGGGAAGTTATAGTAAAGATACAATAAAAGTTATTTATGTATATAAGTACATATTTGGTGTTGGTGGTAATGATGAGGAAGTAGAAGTTATTCCACCTAAAACAGGAATTGATAATGATGGTTTTAAGAGCATCTGTAATAGATTTGATAATACTAGTGTAATTGATGTTAAAGATAATAGTATTTTAAAGATATTAATTATGATGTTTTCTATATTGTTTTTAAAACCGATAATTTAAGGAGGATATATGAAAAAGACTTTTAAAAGTATATTAGCTATCATGGTTTTTGTTACAGGAATATTTTTAGTTAACGCTAAGAATGTTAAAGCTTTAGAAGTAGTAGCTAAAATTGGTGATAAAGAATATGGCTCTTTAACAGAGGCTATTAAGGATAGTCAAGAAAATGATACAGTAGTATTACTTAGTGATGTTATAGAGAATATAAAAATTACTAAAGCTATAACGTTAGATTTAAATACTCATACTATAACGACTAATAGTAATAGTGGAGTAATAGTAGTAGCAGTTAATAATGCTAGTAAGAATAGTGTTGTTACAGTTAAGAATGGTAAAGTTAAGGGTAGCGATATTAATACAGGTGTAGGTGTGTATGTTAGTGGAGCTAGAGATGTAGATAAGAATGCTATTAAAGTTATACTTAGTGATTTACAAGTTACAAAGAATAATGCTATTAACGGAGCGGGTATGACTATTAGTTCTGGTGATATAGTTGTATCTAATTGTACTATTTCTGATAATACGGCTAGTAATTCTGGGGGAGGAATGTATGTTTCAACAGCAGGACTGGAAAGCGTTACGGTAAGAATAGAAAATAGTAAAATATTAAATAATAAAGCTGCTAGTGGCGGTGGTATTGCTATGGGAGCTGCTAATTATTTATATAATGGTTCAACTGCTACGACAACAATAGTTAATAGTAAAATTTCTGATAATACAGCTAGTCCTAAATATGATAATTATGGTGGTGGAGGTATTTACTTAGTAGGTAATGGCTCACGCTTTATAATGGAGAGTGGAGAAATATCTAACAATACCGTTACTAAAGGTAATGGTGGAGGTATTTATAGTACGAACTGGAGAGGTATTACTGTTAAAGAAGGAAATATTCTTAATAATAAGGCTACTAATTTAGGTGGAGGTATTTATATTAAGAATGTAAATATTAGGGATAATTCTTTAGAATTAGAAAAATTAGAATTAGGTAGTGAAGTTGCTGTGATAGGAAATAGTTCTCTTAAGGGAGCAGGTATTGCTTTAGAAAATGGAGTTACAGCAGTTATTCCGACAGGAGTTAGTTTATATGATAATGTAGCAACGCTTGCTAGTGATGATCTATATTCTAATGGTACTAATGGTAATATTATCAAATTGGGCGAAGCTAAGAATGGTAAGTTACTTGTTAATTGCAATGATGCAATTAATGGTTGGTACCAAGATGGAGAAGGTAATAGATGGGTAGCTCATCATGATTCTTTAAATAAGACTAATGTTATTAATGTTAATAGTGGAGAATATGTAGGAGAACTTAATATTAAGGCAGCTCATAGTGTTATAGGAAAGGTTATAATTAGATATGTAGATGAAGATTTGCAGGATTTAGTAGAAAATAAGATTATTACAGATTATGTTGGTAAATCTTATCTTACAGATAGTTTAGAGATAGATAATTATGAACTTGTAGGTATTCCTGATAATAAGAGTGGTATTTATACAGAAGAAGATATAGTAGTTACTTATGTATATAAACATATAACTTCTTCAGTAGTTATAAAATATGTTGATGAGGATTTTAAGGAAATTAGTAGTCCTGATGTTATAACAGGTAACGTTGGCTCAGAGTATGAGACTGTTTCCAAAGATATAGAAGGATATGAATTAGTTAAGGTTCTTGGTGAAGAAAAAGGTGTCTATGATAAAAGTATTGATCAAATTGTTACTTATGTATATAAATATATATTTGGTGTAGGTGGTAATGATGAGCAAGTTGAGGTAATTCCACCTAAGACTGGTGTTTTGGAAGAAGATCTAAGTTCTAGTAAAAATATATTTAAAACATTAGTGATGCTGTTTATGATGATATTTTTAAATATTTAAAATATAAGATAATAAAAAAGAGGTTGTTTTAAGTGATAGTAAGTTGAAGTGATATATATACTGGCTAGTTTGATAAAACTTTAAGCTGGTTTAAAAAAATTGGTGATAGATATGAAAAGTAAATACAGGTTTATAACTTTAATAATAATGCTAAATGTGTTTATTATATCTTTTATAGTTACTATTTGGGGAATGAGTTTTTATGCAGAAAAGAATACTATTGTTATGGATAGTAATAATGATATAATAGATAAAGATCTAGAAAATGATTTTGATAAGGATTATTCTCTTAGTTCAGTACTAGAAGAATTAAGAGAGACATACAATAATGATGAAGTAGTAGGAGTGCTGAAGATCGATAATACTAGTATTTTAGAACCTGTTATGCAAGCTAGCGATAATTCTTATTATCTTAATCATACTAAAGATAAAAAATATGAAATACATGGATCTATTTATATGGATTATAGAAATAATTTAGTAGATGATAAAAAGATTTTAATATATGGTCATAGTTCTTATGGAGAAAGTTTAGATATTGTTCCTTTTAATGAGTTAGAGAATTATTATAATAAAGATTTTTATGATAACCATAAATATATTAATTTAACTTTAGATAAAGAAACTAGAACATATGAAATTTTCTCTGTTTATGTAGAAACAAGTGATTTTACCTATATGAATTTAAATTTTGATAGTAGTGATAGTTGGTATCAACATTTGCTTAAATTAAAGAAAAAATCTTTATATGATACTTCAGTGGATGTTACTTCAGACAGTCAGATAATTATCTTGCAGACTTGTAGTAATAATTCTAAGTATAAGAATTATAAAGATAAATATTTGTTAGTTATAGGTAAAAAGATTTAGGTAAGGAAAGGGTTTTGGTTAATTTACTTTTACTTAAATATAGAATAGGAAAAGAAGACTTTAAGAGGTAGTCTTCTTTTCTATATGTAATTTTATTACATATAATTAATTGGTGATATAATGAAGAAATCTTTTGTTATAGTGGGAGTTATATTTTTAGGATTATTTATTATGTATATTATTAAAGATAGAGATGATATTATAGATAAGGAATATATAAAAGAAGGGATAAAGATTTATTATCCTTATTTTGGAAAAGAAAAGATAGATAATTTTATTAATGATTATTTAGAGAGTAAGGAGAGGGAATTTTGGGATAGTAATAAGCAGAGTATGTTTATGGATTATGATTATTATGATAATGGTGAGGATATAGAACTTACTTTTTATAAATATATATTTGATAATAATATGGTTAGCGAGATTAAGGAGAAGTATTTGGTTTATGATGAAGATGATAATATTGTTAAAGATAATCAGGTAACTGTTAGTGATTATGTATATGATAATTATTATCAAGAAGTTGTAGATAAAGATAAGCCTATGATAGCTTTTACTTTTGATGATGGGCCTAATTATAATACTAGTAAAGTTATAGATATTTTTAATAAATATAATGTTAAGGCAACATTCTTTTTATTAGGAAGCAATATTAAGGGACATGAGGATATAGTTAAGAAGATGAATAGTAGTGGAATGGAGATAGGTAATCATACTTATTCACATAGATTATTAACAAGACTTAAGAAAGAAGAAATAAAGGAAGAGTTTGAAAAAACTAATAAGTTAGTGTTTGAGATTATTTCTAAGTATCCTAGTTTGACGAGACCTAGTTATGGTAGTACTAGTAGTACTATTAGAAGTGTTATTGAGACACCAATAATTATTTGGGATATAGATACGTTAGATTGGAAATATCATAATTCTAAAAGAATATATAATAAAGTTATAGATAAGGTTAGGGATGGTGATATTATTCTTATGCATGATATTTATAGTGCAACTAGTAATAGTTTAGAGATGATTATTCCGAAATTATTAGATGAAGGATATCAATTAGTAACAGTATCAGAGCTTTTTTATTATAAAAATATAGAATTAAAGCCTAAAAATGTCTATGGTCTTGCGAGGTAGAGTGGGGCTTGTAATATGTTAGAAACTATATTATAATTAAGTTATAAAGATAGGTGATAGGGATGAAGTTAGATAGTAGAGGATTTACATTGGTGGAATTATTGGCTGTAGTGGTAATACTTGTAATTATTACAGCTATTGCTATTCCTAGTATTTCATCTTCGATAGAGAGAACTAATGATAAACAAATAGAGGGTAAGAAGAAGATGTTGGAGTCAGCAGCTGATCTTTATGTTGGGGATCATAGGAAGTATAGAAATAATTTTAAGGCTGGAAAATGTTATATTAGTGTTGATGATTTAATCAATAGTGAATATATAACTAAAGATGAAGTTATGGTAAATGGAGAAAAGATAGGAAATTTTGTTTATTATACTAATGATGGTAGTTTTGGAGTTGTAGATAATGTGAATGGTAGTTCCAAAAAGTGTAGTGAGATGGGAAGCTAAGGGCTTCCTTTTTATAATGATAAAAACTATTAAATTAGGAATATTTTTTGCTATTTTGTAAAAAATATTCAAAAAGATAAAAAATAATAGATAAAGAGAGCGATGATCAGGAATTGAAGTTGACAGATTAGGAGCTTTTTTTTATAATAAATTTTGGATGTGATGGATGTGAAAAAAATTATATTGATAAAATATGGAGAACTTACAACAAAGAAAGCTAATCGTAATTTGTTTGTTAACAAATTATATGAAAATATTAAATTAAAGCTTAAAAATTATAATGTTAAGATAGTTAAAAATAGAGTTAGAATGTTTATAGAAACAGATGATAAGATAGAAGATATTGTTTTAGTGTTAAAGAATATTTTTGGTATTCATGGAATAGTAGTAGCTTATCAAGTTAATACTAATATAGAAGAAATTAAGAATAGTGTTTTAGATGTTGTTAAAGATATTGATTTTAAGACTTTTAAGGTGGAGACTAAGAGAAGTGATAAGAAGTTTGAGATCGATAGTATGGAATTTAATAGGCAAATAGGGGGACTTATTCTTAAAAATTTTGAAGGAAAGAAAGTAGATGTACATAATCCAGATTATTTATTAAAAATAGAAATTAGGGAAGATTATACTTATATTTATTCGAAAGAGATAGAAGGAATTGGTGGTTATCCAGTGGGTACTGCTGGAAAGGGACTTCTTATGATTAGTGGTGGTATTGATTCTCCAGTAGCGGGATATATGGCAATGAAGAGGGGAATAAAGATAGAAGCTATTTATTTTGAAGCTCCACCACATACTTCGTTAATGGCTAAGAATAAAGTTAAAAGTTTGATAGAGAAGTTAACTGATTATCAGGCGGAGATAGTGCTACATGTTATTAATTTTACAGAGATACAGGAAGCTATATATAAGTATTGTGATCCTAATTATATGATAACCATTATGAGAAGGATGATGTATAGAATAAGTGAGAGAGTAATGGTAAGAGATAAGGATTTAATTCTTATAAATGGAGAATCTATTGGACAGGTAGCTAGTCAAACTCTAAATAGTATGCAGGTTATTAATAGTGTTACGAATAAGCCTGTTATTAGGCCTTTGGCATGTTTTGATAAATTGGAGATTATTGATATTAGTAAAAAGATAGGTACTTATGATATATCGATACTTCCTTATGAAGATTGTTGTACGATATTTTTACCAAAACATCCAGTTATTAATCCAAAGATAGATAAGGCTATAATAGAAGAAAATAAATTTGATTATGAGATGATGATAGATAATTGTCTTAATAATATGGAAAATATTAAAATTTTTAAAGAAGAAAAATTTTTTGATATTTAGAAAAAATTACCAGTTAATTTGATGTATTAAATTAGTAAAATTTCACAACCTATAAGTGTAGGAGGTGAAATAATGAATAATAAATCAAATAAACTTGTAGTTCCAGGATCTAAACAAGCTATAGAAAGAATGAAATATGAAATAGCTAATGAATTTGGTGTTAACTTAGGACCAGATAGTACTGCTAGAGCTAATGGATCAGTTGGTGGTGAAATTACTAAAAGATTAGTTCAATTAGGACAAAACCAATTAGGTGGATCTGCTAACTATAATAGTAAAAATAACTAATAGTGTTAGTTAATTATAAAGAAAAGAATAGGATCAGAAAGATGCTATTCTTTTAAAATTTACTTTCTTTTTTAGAAATTATATGATATCATATAATTAGAAAAGATAGAGGTGAATTTTGTATGGATAATAAAAAGAGAAGACTTATGTATGTAATTGTGTTTATAGTTTCCTTATTAGTAGCGGCTATTTCTGGTACTTTTGCGTATTTTCAAGCTAGTGCTACAGATAATGCTACAGTGGGTGGTAATATAGCAGAGTTTAAGTTAGGAATTGCGGTAAATAAAGTTACAACAGATGGAGATTTGCAACCTATTTTAGATAGTTCTTTGGAGACAGCTTTATCTAATAGTTGTGTTATTGATGGAGATGCTGTCGTTTGTCAAATTTATGAGATTACAGTTACTAATAATGGTACTTCTCCAGTTACTTTTGAAGGAATAGTTAATCTTAGTAAAGATGGAAGTGATAGTGTTATAGATAATATTAGATGGAGAAGACTTAATGATAATAAGACTATTAATAGTAGTTATGCTCAGAATAGTTATTCGGCTTCTAATTTATTTAGTAGTTATACTTTAGGTACTGGAACTTCTAAGACTAAAACCTTCTATATAGTTGTATGGGAAGGTTTAGCAGATGAAAATGATGAATCTAATGATACTGGTAATTATATTGGACAAGTAACTTTTAGAACTAGCGATAATCAAAAGATTACAGCAAAATTTTAAAGATAAAGATAATTATAATAGAACCTTATTTCTCTTGGAAATAGGGTTTTATTTAATTCTTAAATAAAACATAGTTATCTTAATATTGATAAATTACTAGTTAAAAAAAGTGACTTTTTTTGGTAAAATACAATTAGTGATAGTATAGTTGATGATAAATTAATACCTTTGAGGGAAACCTTATTAAATGAAATAGTTAATAAAATTATTTCTGGGGATGGAACAAGCACGAGCCCTTATATAGTGGCTTAATTAAAAAAATATATAAAAAAGATATTACCCAGGGAAGGGTAATATCCCAAAAAGAATAAAAAGGGGTTGGCTAGTGTGATACTAGCACCAATTCGTCTAAAACTTGAATTGGTAGTTAATATAATAGCACAAAAAAGTTATTTGTCAATAATATTTTTGACTTTTTTTGTTAAAATATTTAGGAGTAGGCGATCACAGTCGAAAAAATTAACATGCTAGTTAAAAGACTTGAATTTGATAGTTTAAATTAGTAGGATAGTTAGTATTTTCAGGAGGTTTCTATGGTCAGATTTAAACTATTTTTTGTGGGGATAGATATTTTGATACTTAGTATGTTTGTGGGAGTTGTTTCTTACGAATGGTATAGAGATTATAATAAGACAGAGATGGCTCTTAAGAGTAATGTTACTAAAGAAGAAGTTAGTGTAGATAATCCTTTTTATGAAGATAATAATAGTAGTAATGTTGTATTATTAGATAATAAGATTGTTAATAATGTGGCAGATTTAAATAATTGGAAGTGGCCTACTGATAGTTCTTATACTATTACTTCTTATTATGGTAGTAGATGGAATGAATTTCATAATGCTATAGATATATATAGTTATAGTGGATATGGATCTAATGTTTATAGTGCTAATAATGGTACTGTTGTGGCAGTGGCTTCTAATTGTGTAGCAGGTTATGTTAATTGTAATTATGGAAGAGGAAATTATGTAGTTATTTATCATAATATAGAAGATTATTATACTTTATATAATCATCTTAGTAGTATTGTAGTATCAGTAGGAGATGATGTTTCAGGAGGAGATGTTATTGCTAAGATAGGAAATACAGGTAATGTGATACCAGTTCCTACTAGTTCTAATCCTTTAGGAGGAACACATTTACATTTTGGGGCTTTTCATGGAAATCCGTTAAGTGGAGGTAAATCTTTTAATCCATTATCTTTATATTAGTTAAACCCTTATATAATAAGAAATTAGATGATTTTGAAAAAAAGAAATTTGACAAAGGCTTAGTAATTATGTTAAAATACCAATTACCTGACTAAAAAGAAGGAGGAAGGTATGAAAATAAGTCGATCGACTAGAAAAACATTAATTATTGTTTTGACGGTTGTATTAGTTATTTTAATTGGATTATTATGTTATTTGATTATAGAGGGAAATAAAGATGATGAAAGTGTTACTATATATAGTAATAATACTAATCAAATGGCTGGTACTACGGAAGTAGATAATGTTAGTAATCCATTTGAAGAACAAGATAATAATGATACTTCTTCAGAAGAAGTAGTAGAAGAAGTAGTTCAAGAAGAACAAACAGAGGTAAATGATACAGTTAGTACAGAGAGTACAGAAGAAGAAAGTGCACCTGTAGAGGAAGTTAAAGAAGTTGTTTATGAAAATATGAGTTTAGATGAATTAGCAGGTCAAATAGACAAGTCTTTAAATTCGGATTTAGCAGGAAAAGGATATTTATATGCATCTTATTCTTTAGCTAAAGGAGTTGATCCTTATTTAGCGGTAGCAATATCATTAGAAGAAACTGGATGTACTTGGAATTGTAGTAGTTTAGTTAAATCATGTAATAATGTTGGGGGAATGAAAGGATCAGGATGTGGATCGTATGGATATTTTCCAACATTAGATGATGGAATTAGAGCTTTTATTGATAATATAGCTAGAAATTATGTAGCATATGGTTTAACAACAGCAGAACAAATGAATTCTAAGTATGCAGAAAATCCTAGCTGGGCTGCCAATGTAAATGCTTATATAAATAGAATTAGAAATAAATAAAATATATAATTCGACAAAAAATAGATATTAATTGTTGTATAGTAATCTTGGTGATAGAAAATGAAGAAAAGATTATTAAAAGCAATGGTATCTATTTTTTTGTCAGTGGTATTGGGGTTCTTTTGTGGATATTTGGTATATTCTACTTATAGTAAAGAAACTAAGTATTTAGTTAGTGGAGATTATATTTATATGTTGGAGTATAATAAATACGATGATTATGATAGTATGAAGTTAGCTAATATGAATAATGATTATACTTATTATAAAGATAATGATAGTTATTATAAAGTGATTGGTTTTAGTAGGGATAAAAGTAATATAGAAAAGATTAAGAAGATATATGGCGATGTAGAGGTTGTTAAGTGCTATGTTACGAGTGAAGAGTTTAATAAGAAAATAGATGAATTTGATAAAATTATTAAAGATCTAGATAATGAAGATAAGATTAAGAATACTTTGGGAGAAGTACTAAATTATTATAAAGATAATAAAGTAGAAATTAAGAGAATATATAGTTAGGTGTATATTCTTTTTAGTTTTGTGAAAAAGGACTGGAAAATTAGAATGAATTATGTTATACTTACTGTAAAGTAGAGGGGTCTTGGATAAGGAGGAGACAAGTTATGGAGAGATTGATGTTGATAGGAGACATTAGTGAGATTATTAATAGCCCTATTATAATAGTAGTTGGTGTTATTGCTTTAGTTGTTATAGCGCTTATTATTGTTATAGTTTCTAGTCCAAAAGATAGTAAGAAGAATAATAAGATGGAAAGTAATTATAGTAATGAGGACATGAATTATAATCAGAATGTTAATAATATGAATAATGTTACTAATATGGAACAGGTATATCGTAATTATGATAATAATATAAATAGTAATTCTAATGTTAGTGATAGTGTAAATAATATTTCTAATGATGTAGAAATTAATATTGTTAGTAATAATTCTAGTATTAATAATAGTAATGTTTCTAACAATATAGGTGTTAATACTGTTAGTAATAATTCTATTGATATGATGGGTAATAATATTAATAGTAATTATGAAAAGATTAAAGAACCTAAGATAGAGATTAATAATGATAATAATATAAATAATGATTTAAATATTAGTAATGATTCTAATGGTGTAGTAAATAATAGTGTTAATAATGATTTTGAAGAAGTTAAGGAACCTGAGATAGAAGATAATAATCTATTGGAAGCTACTAGACCTTTAGATATTAGTAATATGGGATTAAGTAATCTTCAAAATGTTTCGGTTATTGGAAATAATAGTAACACTATAAGTAATGGAGAGAATAATAATACTATGGGTAATAGTGTTAGGCTAAATAATATAGAAGAAGAAAAGGTAGCTCCTATAGAGATTAAGAATACTGGTAATGTTAAGGATAATAAAGAAATGGATAATATTGATAATTATATTAATATAGATGATATTGCTAGTAAGATAGATAATATTTTGGATAAGGAAGTTGTTAAAGAACCCGCTATTAGTAATAAGGATTTTTGGAATGAGAATATTTCTTCTAAAATAGATGATCCGGTAGTAGTAGATGATTTACAGATTAATAAGAATAGAGAAGAAGAGATAGAGAAGAATTTAGGAATAGATGATTTAAATAGAAATACTATTAGTTTTAATAATATGTTTGAGGCTACGCAAAAGATTTCAGTGGATGATATTTTGGAGGCTAGTAAAAGATAGAAGATTTACTTAAAAGGTTCTATCTTTTTTTAGGGATTAATGTTATAATATTTTATGTATTAATTTAAGAAAGAAGGTTTGTTATGGGTTTAATTAAAGCTACTATTAATTCTGTTTCGACGGGATTAGGAGATCAATTTAAGGAGTTTGTTACTTGTCCAGAGATAGATAAGAATGTGCTTATTCAGAGAGGCCATGTAGAACATGGTAAGGGTAATAGGGTATATTCAGAGGGAGTTATATCTAATGGTAGTACTATTGCTGTTCCTTCAGGGATGGCTATGATGATTATTGATAATGGTGCTATTACGGAGTTTACATCTGAAGCTGGTACTTATCATTTTGATAATTCTAGTGAACCTAGTATTTTTACAGGGGGATTAGGAAAGGGAATTATTAATTCTATTAAGATGATTGGTAATCGTATTACTTACGGAGGACAGGCTGCTAAGGATCAGAGAGTTTATTATGTTAATTTACTTAATATAACTGGTAATAAATTTGGTTCTCCACAACCTAAGAAGATTACTGATGAGAAGTATGGTATGTTAGAGGTTACTTTCTTTGGAGAATATGCTTTTAAGGTTGTAGATCCAGCGTTACTTGTTCAAAGTGTTATAGGCGCTAATCCTAAGGATACAGTTACTTATGAAGAGGTTGTAGGATCACAATTAAAGAGTAAGTTTGTTGAACAATTAACGCAAGCTTTAAGTATTGTTATGAGAAAACATAAGGTTTCTTTTGGAGATTTAGGAATGTATAATGGGGATATTTCAGGAGAAATGAATACTATTCTTAATGATAGTTGGAGAAATACTTATGGTTTAGAGATTACAGATGTAGCACTTAGCGATATTAATTTAACGGATAAATCCATGGAAAGGGTTAGTAAGATTGATGATGCAACAATATTCTCTAATCCAAATATGCAATCTGGGTTAATGGCTAACGCTAGTGCTGAGGCTATGAAGGCAGCGGCTTCTAATAGTAATGGTGCTATGGCAGGATTTGTTGGAATGGGAATGGCTAATCAAGCTGGTGTTAATATGATGGGATCTATTAATACAAATAATAGTAGTGTAAATAATAATACTAATGAGATGCCAGAACCTGGAACTATCTTTGGTAAAAAAGAAGAAAAGACTGATAATGAACCGGTAGAAAATAAAGAAGAGAGTAGTATTTTAGAAGAAAAAGCAGCAATTAAGTTTTGCCCTAATTGTGGAAATAAAGTAGGAGGTACTAATTTTTGTACTAATTGTGGGTTTAAATTGAAAAATAATTAGAATACTATTATAGAGAAGCAAGGAGTGATTTAAACATGAAGAAAACAAAAATTATTTGTAGTATTGGACCTAGTAGTAATAATTATGAGACTTTTAAGAGTTTGATCGAAGCGGGTATGAATGTAGCAAGAGTTAATTTTTCTCATGCTACATTAGAGGAAAGACAAATTGTTGAAGATCTAGTAGAGAGAGCTAATAGGGAATTAAATACAAATATTGGTCTTTTGTATGATACAAAGGGACCAGAATTTAGAAATGGTGAGATCGAGAATAATGAGGTTGAATTAGTTGAAGGTAGAAAGATTAGAATTGTTAAAGAGAAGGTTCTAGGTAATAGTGAGAGATTCTCAGTAAATCATCCTAATTCGATCGAGAAGATTAATGTAGGAGATATAGTTTTACTTGTTAATGGCCTTATTAGATTAGAAGTTATTTCGAAAGAGGAAGATGGTATTACTTGTAAGATTTTAAATGGGGGAGTATTAGGTAGTCATAAGAGTATGAGTGTACCAGGAGTAGATCTAGAGATACCATTTATTAATGATGTAGATAAAGAAGATATTACTTATGCTTGTTTACATAATGGAGATTATTTAGCTTTATCTTTTGTATCTAGTGTTAAAGATATTAGGGAAGCTAAAAAGATCTTGAAAGAGAATAATAGAGAAGATATGCAAATTATTTCTAAGATCGAGAGTGTTATGGGAATAGGTAATTTAGATGAGATAATTGCAGAGTCTGATGGTATTATGATAGCAAGAGGAGACTTGGGAGTAGAGGTGCCAATGACAATGCTTCCTAAATATCAGAAAGATATTATTAGGAAATGTCGTGAATGTGGTAAGTTTGTTATAGTGGCTACAGAGATGTTGGTATCAATGAAAAAGAGTATTAGACCGACTAGGGCAGAGGTATCGGATGTGGCTAACGCAGTATTTAATGGAACGGATGCTGTTATGTTATCTGATGAGACAACAATAGGTAATTATCCAGTAGAGACGGTTAAGTGTATGGCAGATATTTGTGAGAATGCAGAGGAATTTTATACTTATGATAAGGAATTTGCTGTTAAATGGGAGTCTAATATTACAGAGACAATTGCTAAAAGTGTTAAGGCTGCTTGTAAGGGGATAGGCGCTAAAGCAATTGTTGCTGCGACAATGAGTGGTAAGACAGCTAGAAAGATTAGTAATTTAAAGCCTATTTCTTTAGTAATAGCTACTGTTCCTTCAAGGAAAGTAGCTAGAGCTTTAGCTCTTAATTGGGCTGTATATCCAGTAGTAGTAGCAGAATATAATAGTACCGATGAAGTTGTTAATGATGGAATTAAACAAGCTAAAGAGTTTATGAATTTACAAAAAGATGATATAATAATAATTACTGGTGGTTTTCCTAATACAGGAGTTAAGACTACTAATTTTATGAAAATAGAAAAGATTTAATAAAAGACTTAGAACAAGAAGAGTATAATAAATTAAATATTAAGAGAACTAATGGTTGGTGAGAATTAGGATATTTGGTTATTAGAAGAAACTTGGGAGTTAATATGTTTCGTAGATCTGCGTTAAAGATTTGAGGTATGTATTTAATTATATTATTAGATATATATGAAGTAAGGTGGTAACACGATAGAATTCGTCCTTATAAAGAGGGGGAATTCTATTTTTTTAGGAGGGAAAGATATGAATAATAAAGATTTAGCTAGAGTTATATTTCCTAATATAACGAAGAGTATTATGGATTATGAGAAAGAATATCCAGAGAGAGAGTTAAAAGAAGGGGCTAAGGTTACAAGATTTGCTCCTAGTCCAACAGGATTTATGCATATTGGTAATTTTATGAGTGCTTTAGTAGATTATATGTTAGCGTATAATAGTGATGGTATATTTTATTTAAGGAATGAGGATACTGATAAGAAGAGAGAAGTAGATAATGCAGTAGATGTTATTATGGGTACTTTGAAGCATTATGATATTAGTCCTACGGAATATGAATATAAGGGCGAGATTATAGGTAATTATGGCCCTTATATTCAAAGTGAGAGAAAAGAAATATACCATGCATATATTAAATATTTAATAGAAATAGGTAGGGCTTATCCATGTTTTTGTACGACAGAGACTTTAGATGAGATGCGTAAAAATCAAGAGAGATTTAAGATGCGTACAGGATATTATGGAAGATATGCTACGTGTAGAAATATGAGTGTAGAAGACGCTATAAAGAGAATTGAAAATGGAGATAAATATGTTATAAGATTTAAATCAATGGGAGATTTTGATAAACATTTTCCTTTTGAAGATCTATGTAGAGGAAGGATAGATTTACCAGAGAATGATCAAGATATTGTTATTATGAAGAGTGAGAATTTACTTCCTACTTATCATTTTGCTCATTTGGTAGATGATCATTTAATGAGAACAACACATGTTGTTAGAGGAGAAGAATGGTTACCTAGTACTCCTGTTCATATTGAATTATTTAAGACATTTGGGTTTAAGGCTCCTAAATATATTCATACTCCTTGGATTATGAAGAAAGATGGAGAGACAATTAGAAAGATTAGTAAGAGAAAAGATCCAGAGGCTCTTATGAATTTCTATGTAGAAAAGGGATATCCTAGTGAAGCGGTAATTGAAGCGGTTATGACAATAGTTAATTCAGATTATGAACAATGGCATACTAATAATCCTGATAAGAGTTTTAGAGAGTTTAAATTTAATCCTAAGAAGATGTCTAATTCTGGAGCTTTCTTTGATTTAGATAAGTTAGATAATATTTCTAAGAATATTATTAGTAAATATAGTAAGGAAGAGATATATAATAGGGCTTTAGAATGGGCTTCTTCATATGACAAGGAATTAGAAGAGTTGTTTAGTAAATATAAAGAGTATTCGATGGATATTTTGAATATTGAAAGAGAACAGAAGAAGCCTAGAAAAGATTATGCTAATTATAGTGATATTAAGAAGAATATTTGGTATATGTATGAGGAATTATTTAATCCTTCAGATAGTGATTATGAATTTATGAAGATTACGGATAGAGAAGAGATTAAGAAGATAGTAGATATGTATATTAATGATTACTATGATGATGGTGATGACAAGGATACTTGGTTTAATAAGGTAAAGGAATTGACGGAGAAATTGGGATATTGTTCTAATATGAAGGAATATAAGAATAATCCTGATAGTTATAAGGGTAGTGTAGCGGATATTTCGACGGTACTTAGAGTAGCTTTGACTAGTAAATCTAATACTCCTGATCTGTATGAGATAATGAAATTATTAGGTAAAGAGAGAATAGAGAAGAGATATAAGAAGTTTAATTAATGGTAAAAAATAATTAGTTTGGAAATAAAACTAATTATTTTTTATTTGTCATCTTCTAGAAAATAATTTGTTAATTTTTCGTAGTTATTAAGGCTTTTTTAATTTTAATTATTTCCCTTTTTCTGTTACCTCTTTTGGAGTTTATGATATTTAAATTGTATATTATGGATATTTAAAAAAATAGGTGGTTATAGTTTTATTATGGTCTAATATTTACTAAAAGTTAATTGATTTTTTGTAATCTCGTGGTTAAAAAAAGTCGCTTTTTTTTTTTTTTTTTGGTAAAATATGGTTAACATATAGGATAGGAGTGATAGGTATTAGAGGTAGGATTATGTATTCGGGAGTTTTATTATAAATATAGTAAGGAGTAAATATGAAGAAAAATAGAGTAATATATGTTTTTTTATTAGTAATAAGTTGCTTTCTATTAGAAAGTGATTATGTTTACGCAAAAAAAATTGAAGCTATGGAGTGTGAGTATACAGATTCTTATAAACAATGGCTAAAATTGTCGGAAAAAGAAAGAAAAAACACTTTAGAACCAGTTAGGTGTAAAAGTAGTCAAAGTTTTTTTAATGCTGTTGGAAATTCTAAGTTTCAAGAAACAGAAAATAGTTCAAAATTTGATTTAAGAGATTATGGCTATGTTACGTCTGTTAAAAACCAAGAAAATAGTGGTACTTGTTGGACATTTGCCACAATGGCATCTATTGAATCTAATTTGTTAATGAATGGTTTAGCAACTGATGATGTAGATTTAAGTGAAGCTCATTTAGCTTTTTCAGCACAAAACGGTAGTTTTGATAGTTTGATGCGAGTTAATAGAACTTACGATGATGGTGGTCAGGCTCTTATATCATCAGCTTACCTATTTAATAGAATGGGTCCTGTTTATGAAGAAAAATTGCCATTTTCAACTTTATTAAATGGCCTTAATAATAATGCTGCTCTTCCAACTAAAGAAACTTTAAAAAATAGTAGTTCTGATTTTGCAGTTAAATCAATGACAATGTATAATTCTGATCAAGGAACATGTTCTAATGATTCTGTTTCTCAAATTAAAAAATATTTAGTTAGAAATGGGGCTATGTATGCTAGGATGATGTTTAGTTTAGGTTCGCGTTCAAGTTTAAATCTTGAAAAAACCAGTGATAACTATTATAAGATTGTTTCTAATACTTTGAATGGAGAGTATTACTATTATGATGGTAGTAATTTTTCTGAGACGGATAGCAATGTTGTGCTTTCAAATGCAAATGCTAATCATGCAGTTACAATTATTGGTTGGGATGATACTATCGATGCTTCTAACTTTTCTACTAAGCCTAGCAGAAATGGAGCGTGGATAATAAAAAATTCTTATGGAACTAATCAATTATCTAGCGATAAGTATATTGCTTTGGGTAAAGATGGTTATTATTATGTTTCGTATGATGATATTAATATTTGTACTAGTATTAGTGGTTTTTATGATATAGATAAGACTAAGACTGGTAACAGTTATTATTATGATGAAATAGGTGTTGATTATGCTGTTTCTATTAAATCAGATTCAATACTTGCAAATGTTTTTGAAAAAAGAAATTCAGAATCTGAAAAATTAAACAGTGTGGCTTTCTTTTCGGGGCAAGCTGGTAAAAATTATGATATTTTGTATTCGGCAGATGGTTCTTTAGATAATTTAAAAGTAATTAAGACTGTAACTTCAACGGGAGTTGGATATATGACAGTTGATGTTGTTATGGATAATATAGATATTGTTAATCCTAAATTTGCGATTGGTGTTAGTATATCTGCAAATGAACCAATTTATGTTTATTATAATGCTGGTTCTAGCTTTTATAATATGGAAGTGCCGAATGTTGTTTCATATTTTTCTGGTGATGGAAAATGGCTTAATTTAAATAATTCACAACTTGGAAATTTGATAGCGCCTATTAGGGCTTATACTAATAATAATGATTATACAATTAAAGAAAGCAAGGTAGATACTGCTAAAGATAAGGTAGATGTTAGTTATGAATATAGTAATATTGAAGCTAGTGATATTGCTATAGGTATTTTTAAAGAAGATGATAGTAAATATATTAATAATTTAATTAGTAGTTTTGAAGTTAAAAATGATTTGGCTAATAGTAAAAAAGTTACTATTGGTATTAATGATAATACTTTAGAAGGAAATTATGTGTTAGTTACTAGTGCAAAAGCTAGTGTTATTACTACTAAATTTAGTGTTTATAAGTCTGGTGATGGTTTGTCTTTTGAAAAAATAAAGGAAGATAATAGTGGTAATAAGGATGATAATAATAATTCTGGTAATGATGGAGATAATGAATTAGTAATTAAGGAAAATCCTAAAAATAGTGATGTTAATATTGGTGAAAGTAATATAGAGAATCCTAATACGGGTAATTCAATTGAATTAGTGATATTTGGAATATTAATAATATCTATGATGGGAATTGTTACTATTGTTAGTATTAAGAAATATAGTGATAATTAGATAGTAGTAGGTGATCAAACTGAAGATTAATAGAGTGTTTTGCTATTCTAAAGATGTTGCTAAACAAAATGGTAATGAATTACCCAAATGGCTTATATTAGTAATAGTAGTGGGAGTACCTTTAATGTTTATCTTAGCTAATTATAGGATAGTCATGTTATTGATGGTAATCTGGTTTATTTTGGTAGTATATTATATTATTATTTTAACTTTAAGGTTAAAGGTAAGAATAACTGGTTATGCAATTGATATGGAAGGGAAACTCTTTAAAGTAAAGGCTATTGATAATTGGCAAGACTCGTATTTTATAGGCCCTTCGAATGGAAGACTTTTTGGTCGAAAAAGAAATTCAGGAAGAATTAGGGGAGTGATAGCTCGACTTTATTCATTAAGTGAATTAGCTGAGTATATGAGTTATCCTGAAGTAATTGCTAAAATTGTCGAAGATTATCCTAATGTTACGGGAGCAGAAGTTATTGAAATTTTAAAAGTTTATACCATTATAGATAGAAAGAAATCAATAAAAGTTAAATGTGATTATAAAGTTTTAAGAAATAATAAAATCAAATATAATAAAAATTTAGTTATAGAAAAATCATTTAATATGTTTGATGATTTAATAAATGTATTAAATACTTGTAAATAAAAATGGAGTGATAAAATGTTTTGTAACAAGTGTGGAACTCAAAATAATAATGGAGAAAAGTATTGCAAGAAATGTGGCTTTTTACTAGATGATATTCAGATGTCTTCACAAGTAAATAATGAAAATATTAATAATGATTATCAATATCCAGAAGTAAATAAAGGGTTGGAACAAATTTATATTAATCAGGTTGTTAATCCTAAGGTTAAAAAGTGGGCAGTTTTATCTATTGTTGTGTCAGCGGTAGGGATATTCTGGTATATATTTATGGGTTTAAACTTTTTATTAGCTATTCTCATTGCAACAGTAGGTTTTAAATTTGCTAAAAAAGCAGAAAATGATGAATCTTGTAAAAAAATGGTTAAAATAGGGACGGCTATGAATGGAATATTGATTGGATATGGTTTAGGAATGTTTTTACAAGGAATTTAATAGTATGATAAAAGTTAATTTTGTAGACAATGATGGAAAGCATTGTTAAATATAAAGAAAAGAGGAGATAATTAGTGAAATGTGTAAGATGTGGTTTTGAAAATAAAAATGGATCTGGTTTTTGTAGTAATTGTGGGAGTGAATTAAAGGAAGAAAGGCCTAATAAAAATATATTAATTTTAGCTGTTGTTTGTATTTTCGTTATACCATTAGTAATGTTTTTTGGTACTACTATTATAAATTTAATTATTTCAGTTAATAATCCTAATTATGGAGGAAGTAATAGTTTGTTACCATTGTTACAAATAGGTGTTCCAATAATGAGTATTATTTTAGGATTAATATTATTACCTATTGGTTTATCTAAGAAATAATTTGGAGAGGAAATAAAAAGATGAAGAAAAATAAGTTGGTAGTTATAGTTAGTGCTATAGTAATTATAGTTACAGGTAGTATTCTATTAGGATATAAAGTTGGTAAATCTAATAGTAATGATAATAAAATAGATGATAATACTAAAGTAGATGATAGCTTAGTACAAAAGTTAAATAGTTATATGGCTGATGTTATGTATTTTAGTTGTATTAGAAAAGAAAGTTGTGAATTTTATCAGAGTGATATTTCTGATAATGATATGATTATGATGGCAATAGCTCATCTGAAACCTGAGAAGGTAGAATTAGAGGTTCCTTCTGATTATATAGAAAAATATTTATTTAATGAGTTTTATTATAATAAAGAAAATCCTAGGACTTGGGAAGCTTATCCGGTTAATAAGGTAGTAGAAGAAACAGAGTTAATGTTTGGGAAGAAAGCTAAAGAGAATATAAAAGTTACTTTTGATAATAATTTTTATTTAAGTAGTAATTCATGTGATTATATTTTAGTAAACGATTATTATATTTGTAGCGCATCTGCTAGAGGAGGAATAGCAATTGGAGATAGAAAGAAAGTTGTTAAATCTTTGAAAGAGGATAATATAGTGACTATTGTTTCAAAGGCTTCATATATAACTATGGATGATGAAGTATTTGATTTACAAGTTACAGAGAAATTTCAAGAAAATATTAATGGGGACTATATTTGGGTCTATTCTAAAACTGAGAAAATATAAAAGATTAAGAAGAGGAGTAGGGATATGAAAAGAATATTAAAGTATGTAATGATAATAGTATTTATGTATATGTTATTACCATTTAAAGTTAGTGCTTGTGGGGGACTTATGACTGCATATAAAGAAGCAGTTATTACTAATGATGGAGGAGCTAGTGTTTATGATAATACTGGTAAGGCTACTGGAGAAGTTTTAGCTAAGGGAACAGTAATAAAGGTTGAAGTAACTAATACTTATAATAGTGATAATTCTTTGTCTAATTATTATATTGGAGAAGATAATGGAACATTGAAAAAGGTAAAAGTTACAGATTATGAATATAATGATAAAGATTTAGAATATGGTAATGGAGATAAATTTGAGACTAGTAAATATTATGTCTATGCTGATACAGAATTAAGAAGTGTACCTAGTTTTAATAAGTATGAGGTTGTAGCAACTATTCCAGCTGGTACAGAGATAGAAATAAGTACTAATAAACAATGGGGATACGTTACTTATAACGGAGTTAAAGGGTGGACTTATTTAGGGACTATTGGTTGTAATGGTGATCATAAACTTCGTGATAAGGTTACTGTTACAGAAAAATATGATGATCCAATTGATGCTTATACTTATTATGATATAAATTATGGTTATAAAGTTATAGGAGATTATAGTACTAAGAAAGAAGTAAATATTAAGGCTAATTCAAAAGTTAAATTACTTTATAAGCAAGGAGTGGGAGAATATTTTCAATATATTCAAACTGATGATGGAGAAGGAGTATGGATAGGTACTTTTGATTATCCTAATGATGAGGTTTTATTGTATGTAGATTTTTCTAAGAATATAGTGTTAAATAGTGCTAGAGATTTTGGTACTTATGATGATGCAGGTATAGATTATAATAAAGTTTATCCTTTAAAATATAAGAGTATAAATAAAGATTTTAGTAGTACTACTTTTTATGACTATGGTATTATTGTCGATGGCCAATTAAAATGGGTAACATTAGAAGAGGGTAGTTATTTTATATTAGAAGAAGAAACTGTAGATTTAAAATTAAATAGGGATTATGATTATTATGGTTATCCTTATCCAAAGAATGCTAAGAGTTTAGGAAAAATATCTAAAGGAGATTATCAAGGATATAAATATCTTTCTGATATTGAGTTAAAACATAGTTATTATTATGTTTCAGGATATGGATTTATTAAATATGATGGAGAAACTTCTCGAGATGTTTCAAGAGTAGATATTGATAGTAATAATAATAAGTTAAATTTACCAGGAGTATTTTATTTAGAATTAGGAATTATTGGGGTAGTATTGGTAGTGATTGTTATTGTTATAATCAAGAGACATAGCAAAAAAGAGGCTAAGTAAGAATTATTATTTCTACTTAGGCTCTTTTTTTCATAGGATGTTATAGGTGATGCTTATGAAGAAGATTATGGTTTTATTAATTATATTTTTTATGGGAATAGGCACTGTTAGTGCAAGCACTAGTAGTGCTTCTTCTTATGTACTTATGGATATGACTACTGGGAGAGTGCTTAAGTCTAAGAATATGAATTCTTCTAAGTTAATAGCGTCTATTACGAAGATTATGACTTGTTTATTAGCAGTAGAGTCAGGGAAACTTGATGATTATGTGATGGTAGATGATGTTATAGAAGAGGCTTATGGATCGGGAATATATATAAAAGTAGGGGAAAAGATAAAACTTAGAGATTTATTATATGGATTAATGTTAAGGAGTGGTAATGATGCGGCTTTGATGGTTAGTAAATATGTTGGGGGAAGTGTCGAAGAGTTTGTGAAAATGATGAATGAGAAGGCTTTAGAAATAGGAATGAAGAATACAGTATTTGTTAATCCTAGTGGGCTTGATAATACAGATTCAGGGAATTATTCTAGTAGTTATGATATGGCTTTATTGACGAAGTATGCAATGGAATATGAAGAATATAGAAAGATAGTAAGGACTAAAGAATATGTAGTAAAGACTAATATGAATACTTATAAATGGATTAATAAGAATAAGCTTCTTAGAAATTATGATTATATAACGGGAGGAAAGACAGGGTATACAGAGAAAGCACATAGAACTTTAGTTAGTACGGCTAGTTATGAAGATATGGATTTAGTTGTTGTTACTTTAAATGATAGTGATGATTGGAATACACATAGAGAATTATATGAATATGCTTTTGATAATTATGTGGCTTATAAGGTTTTAAATAAAAAGAAAATAAATATTATAGGGGATACTTATTATAATGGGGAATTATATACATCTAAAGATGTATATATTCCACTTCTTAAAGAAGAGACTGGTAGTTTGATCAGTATAATTACTTTAGATAAAATAAAAGATTATAAAACGGGAGATAAGGTAGGGGTAGATAAGATTTATTATAAAGATAAGTTATTGTATGAGACGGATATTTATATTAGGAAAGAGAAAAAAGTTAAGATTAAGAAGAAATGGTGGGAGAAGTTAGGGATCTTTGGGAGGTAGTAAGTGATGATTAAATATATTTGGGGTTTGTTTATTATAATTGGGGTATGTTATGGATTTATATCAGGGAATATGGTAGAAGTTAATGATAGTATCATTAATTCTACAGGTGATAGTATTAAGATGATTATAAAGATAGTTCCTTTGATGGGGTTATGGATGGGAATTATGAGGATAGCCTCTGATAGTGGGCTTTTAAAGATCGTGTCTAAGAAGATGGGAGGAATAGTTAGAATTATTTTCCCAGATATTCCTAAGGATCATGAAGTTATTTCTTTAATTAGTTCTAATATGACTATGAATATGTTGGGACTAGGTAATGCGGCAACCCCTTTTGGGTTAGAGGCGATGAAGGGGTTGCAGGAATTAAATGATGATAAAGAGAGAGCTAGTAGGAGTATGATTACTTTTTTAGTTATTAATACGGCTTCTATTACGATAATTCCTACTACTATTATTAGTATTAGACTTATGTATAATAGTAGTAATCCTAATTGGGTAATTGGACCTAGTATTGTTACGTCTTTTTTAAGTTTAGGAATAGGGCTTATGATCGATAGGGTGATATATAATATTATTAGGAGGAAGAGATGAATTATATATCACAGATAATTATTCCAGTAATAGTATTAATAGTTATTGGTTATGGATTATATAAAAAGATAGATATTTATGGAAGTTTTATAAAGGGAGTAGAAGAGGGAGTTAAGACGGGAATTAGATTGTTTCCTATGATCTTGGCAATGATCTTGGGAGTTAATATTTTTATTAAGAGTAATATTATTAATGACTTGGCTAGTTGTATTGATCCTTATTTAAGAAGAATAGGGATTAATTCAGAGATTATGCCTTTAATTATGTTAAGACCAGTATCAGGGAGTTCTTCTTTAATAATTATGGATAGTATTATTAAAGAATATGGGCCTGATAGTTATATAGGGAAGTTAGTGTCGGTTATTCAAGGTAGTACAGATACGACTATTTATATAATTAGTTTATATTTTGGAAGTGTAGGGGTTAAGAAGATTAGATATTCTTTGGTAGTAGGATTAATTATAGATTTTATTTGTGTAGTAATAGCAATTATGGTAGTTAGAATGTGGGGATAAAGATATTTACTTTGGGAAGAATATAGTATATACTAGAGATTAGAATAGGAGTAGAAATTATGGCAAGAAGAGATGGAAAATTAGTTAAGGATTTAGATGGTAATCATATACTTATGCCTTATTTAAAGAAGAAGAGGAGTTATTCAGAATTATATACTAATTATAAGGTGGATGTGACAGAGGTTGTTAATTATGTTAAGGAATTAAAGGCTAGTAATAGTGAAAGTAAGATTACTTACTTTCATGTTTTTGTGGCAGCGATCGGGAAGGTTATGTATAATAGGGAACTTTTAAATAGATTTGTTGTTAATAAGAGATGTTATGAGAGGAATAATATTAGTATATCGTTTGTGGCAAAACAGGAGTTTTCTGATGATAGTGGACAAGTTATGTCAGTTATTGATATAGATAAAGAAGATAATTTAGAGAGTATTAGTGAAAAACTTAGAAAGAGAGTTCAGAGAATTAGACAAGATAAGACTAAGAATGATCCTATTGCAGTAATAGGAAAGTTACCAAAGATTATTAGAGATTTTATAATGTTTATTTTTATGAGATTAGATATTTATGATAAACTTCCAATGTCGATAGTTCATCATAATATTTATTATAGCTCAGTACTAGTTACAGATATTGGAAGTCTAGGATTTGGGGCTATATATCATAATTTGACAGATTTTGGGACTAATTCTATTCTTATTTCAATAGGAAATATTCATAAAGAAGTAGTAGTTAATGATTTAGGAAAAGAAGAAATAAGAGATATGGTAGAATTAGGAATTACAGTAGACGAGAGAATTGCTGATGGATTTTATTTTATAAAATCGATGAAATTATTAGAAGAGATATTTAAAGATCCTAAGATGTTAGAAGAAGTAGTTAGTAAAAAGATTTAAAATAAAAAAAGAGTGTAGGAAAATATTTATTTCATACATTCTTTTTTACTTAATAATATTAATTCATATTACTTTTACAAGAATTAGATTGGTTCATATTAGATGTATTAGAACTATTGTTAGTAGTAGCTTTTGAACTAGAATTATTCTTGTTTTGTTTTTTGTTTTTAGTCATTTTCATCACCCGTTATTAATATGGACCTGAGGATTATTTTTATGTAAGAGTAAGAGTTTATTTTTTTGCCTAATTATGGTATTATAATGATGGTGAATATATTATGAAAAAAAAGATAATAATTAATTATGAAGATGAGAATAATAAAGATAGAAGTCAAAAATTAATAAAGAATAAGTTTTTAGAATGGTTATTATATATGATATGTTATGCTATTGTACTTATTACGATATCGTTACTTTTTGACTCTTTATATATAAATAATCAATATTATGGATTATATGCTTTTTTAGCGGCAATAATAATATATATATTAAATCAAACTATTAAACCAATATTATTTTATATTACTTTACCAATAACGGCTTTAACGATGGGACTTTTTTATCCTCTTATTAATGTAGTAATACTTTATATAACTAGTTTTGTATTAGGAGATAATTTTCAGGTTCATGGAATTATAATTCCCTTTGTAATGGCAATATTGATATCAGTATTAAATATTTTTATGGAGGGATTAGTTATTAAACCTATTATGAGGAGGAACAAATAGTGAATAATATTTTAATACAAATAGGGAATGTTACTATATATTGGTATTCTGTATTAATATTATTAGCAATTATTATAGGAACATACTTGGTAATTATAGAAGCTCCTAGGAGAGGCCTTAAAGTAGATTATATAAAAGATCTAATATTTTACTTAGTAATAGTGGCAATAATTGGGGCTAGAGTGTATTATGTAATATTTAATTTTACAGCTTATAGAGATAATCCTTTAGATATATTTAAGATCTGGGAAGGTGGTTTAGCAATATATGGTGGAATTATTGCAGGAATAATTTTTATCTTTTTTTATGCTAGATATAAAAAGCAAAGTGTTATAGATACTATGGATGTTATGGTGCCTTCTTTGATATTGGGCCAAGCGATTGGCAGGTGGGGTAATTTTTTTAATAGAGAAGCTTATGGTGTTAGGACGAGTTTGGCTCATTTAAGAGAGTTACATATACCTAATTTTATTATAGATAATATGTTTATTAATGGGCATTATTATACACCTACTTTTTTATATGAATCTTTATTATGTTTAATGGGCTTCGCATTTCTTATGATTATAAGAAAGAAGACTAGGAAGATGAAGGGAATGCAGGTAGGTATATATTTTATATTTTATGGAATAGTTAGATTTTTTATAGAGGGATTAAGAATGGATAGTTTATATTTTAGGGGATATAGAGTTAGTCAGATTGTTAGTATAATATTAATAGTTATAGGGATTACTATTGTTTTATATAATATAATTAATAGTAAGAAAAGGAGGGACGATAATGTTTGAGTATGATGTTGTGATAATGGGAGCAGGAATAGGAGGAATGACGGCTTCTATTTATTTAAAGAGAGCTAATATAAAGTGTTTAGTTATAGAGAAAGATGCTCCAGGTGGAGAATTAAATAGGATTGGAAAGATAGAGAATTATCCTGGGTTTGATAGTATTATGGGAGTAGATTTAGCTTATAATATTTATAATCAAAGTGAAAAATTGGGATGTGAATATTTATTTGAGAGAGTTAAAGAAATAGATAGTTTACAAAGAGTTATTAAAACAGATAGAAAGATAATAAAGTATAAATATTTAATTATGGCGACTGGAAGAAGACCTAAAGGATTAGGATTAAAAGATGAAGATAAGTTAGTAGGTAGAGGAATTAGTTATTGTGCTATATGTGATGGAGGATTATATAGAGATAGAGAAGTAATAGTTATTGGGGGAGGTAATAGTGCTATTAGTGAAGCTTTATATTTAGCTAATATCTGTAAGAAAGTAACTATTATTCATAGAAGTAGTGAGTTAAGAGGTAATTTAGGAAAAGAAGAATTAGATAGAAATAATATAGAAATTATTTATAATAAAAAAGTAGAAGAATATGTTAGAGAAGAAGATAAGATTAAAGGTGTTAGATTAGATGATGGTAGTTTTATTAAGGGAGAAGGAATATTTTTAGCAGTAGGATCTATTCCTAATAGTGATCTTATAGATGTCGATAAAGATAAAGGATATATAATAGTAGATAGAAAATGTATGAGTAGTAATAAATATATATATGCAATAGGAGATGTAATTAAGAAGGATATATATCAATTAACGACGGCTAGTGGAGAAGGAAGTATTGCTGCTAGTGAGATTATTAATAATTTAAGTATAAAAAATTAAAGATAGATAATAATATTAATGGTAAAGAAATTTACCAATCATAGATTCGAAGTAGGTGATAAGAAATGAGTATTAAGAAGGACGTTTGTCTAATAGGCTCTGGAGTAATGGGAGCTGTAATGTATCAAAATATTAAGAATGGTAATATGAAGAAGATGATTTCTCAATTTAAAAAGAAAGGGAAATCGGCTATTAAAGACTTAGAAGATATGATGTAGTCAAAACTAGGAATGAAGGTTCCTAGTTTTATTTATTTTATAGATAATAAGTATTCATGATTTGACATTAATAAATTTTTGGCTTTTGTTAGGATACTTTATAATACATTTGATTTTTACTGGTTGGTTTATTAGGGATAGTTAATTTTACTAAGCCTTCTTCAAGGGCAGGATCTAAATAATTGGCTCGTAAAGTTTCTTTAGATTTGATCTTTAACTTAGACATTATTTCAGTAGCAGTAAGAGGAATATTTGGTTTCATAACATTTAATAATTTATTAATGTTAATATTTTTTTCTGTTAAGGGAAGAGTGGACATATCTAAAAGATTATCTAATACTTCATTAATCATTTTTAACATAAATTCAATAAATTCATTAGAATTGGCTTGCTTATGACAATTAGAAATAGCAGTATAGTATTCTTCTTGATATTTTTTTATTTGACTTTCTATAGGTAAGTATTCAAAGAAGGGTTTCCAATGCGTTAAGATTACATTTTGCCATAATCTAGCAGTTCTTCCATTTCCGTCACTAAAGGGATGAATGAAGACAAATTCATAATGAAAGATTGAAGATAAAATTAAGGGATGAATTGTAGTTTGATTATTTTTCATCCAGTCAAATAATTGGTTCATTAAGTTATCTATTTGTTCAGTTGGAGGGCAAATGTGAATACAATTGCCATCTTCATCGAAGACACCTTCGTTTCCAGTTCTAAATTTTCCAGATAATTTTATGGTTTTTTCAGTCATTACACCATGGATCTTTTTTAAGTCTTGGATAGAGTAGGGATCTAAATCATTTATCATTTCGTAGGCTTTATAGGCATTTAATACTTCTTGAATTTCTTTTTGAGGACCTAAAACAGTTTTACCTGATATAACGGCAGTTACTTCTTCTAAGGATAAAGAGTTAGCTTCGATAGCTAGAGAAGAATGAATAGATTTAATTTTATTATTTCTTCTAAGATTAGGCATTTTATTTAATGTTGCATAATTATCTAATTTACCTATTTTTTCCATAATGGAAGAAACGTATTCTAGCATTATATTTGTTATTGTAAATGGTGGAATATAATTATTCATAGGATCACCTCGATTTTTTCTTAATTATATTATACTATTATTCAATACTTTTGACAATAATATCTTACTTAAATCTTACTTAAATCTTGCTTAACATATTGAGTTTTAATAAAAAATATTACTATTTTTTAGAAAGTTTCGCTCTTGTAATCTTAGAGTTAAAAAATTTGCTTTTTTTTTTTTTTTTTTGATAGTATAGAGTTAATATATAGATAATATCGGAGGTATTGTGATGGATAGTATGTATAGAGAAGAAAAAAAGAAGATAATAGGAACGATAGTGTTTTCAGTAGTATTCTTAATAATAATGATTCTTAGTGTTAGTTATGCTTGGTACTCTTTTAATAATAAAAATATAGATGTAAATGGTGTTACATCTAATTGGTGTACAGGTATAAAGGTAGATGTTAGTTCTGGTAGTACGATATCTAATTATTTGGGAAATGCTCCCGTTAGTGATTATAGTGAAGCTGGATATTCATCTAGCTTCACTATAAAGAATAATGAAAGTAATAA
>CAKPDP010000007.1 GCA_934149105.1 uncultured Bacilli bacterium | reverse complement strand
TTATGGCTATTGTAGTAGCGTTACTTACGGGTACATATGCTTATTTTAGTGTCAGTGTTAGTAGTAGTAATAATGCTATTAGTGGTAGTATTGCTAATGTTAAAATATCTATGAATGTTAAATTACTTACTAAAGATGATAAATTAATACCACTTAAAGAAAGCTTATTAAATGATGCTGCAAAAGCCCAATGTCAGGATAGTAATGGCTATACAGCTTGTCAGATTTATAGTATTACTGTAAATAACGAAGGTAGTGTTAAAGTAAATGTCGATGGTTATGTTACTTTAACTAGTAGTACTTCTAAGAATCTTAAATGGACAGAATTATCTACTCAAACCACATACAGTGAGAATGCTAAAAGAGGTATGTCTAGATCTAGTTTAGTTAAACAAGATACTATTAAAGCTAGATCTAGTAAAACTTACTATATAATGGTTTATTTAAATGATACTAATACTGAACAAAATGATATAGATAAAGGAAGTTTTAATGGCATCGTAGAATTTAATACAGGCTCTAACTCTTTATCTAAACCATTAGATAGTACGGTGTCATTATTTGATGATACTGTAACTTTAGATTATGAATTAGATAATAATATTGATTTTTCAAAGATTAGTAGTGATACTAATGGTAAAGGATTGTATATGTTAAATAGTACAGCTTCTGATGAGCATCCTATCTATTACTACCGTGGAGCGGTAACCAATAATAATGTTTTATTCGCTGGCTTTTGCTGGAAGATAATTAGAACTACGGATACTGGTGGAATTAAAATGATTTATAATGGAACACCTTCTAATAATCAATGTACTAATACTACTGGAGAAGCAACCCAAATAGGAACTAGTGCTTTTAACAGTAATGGAAGTGCTGTCGATGTTGGATATATGTACGGAACCAGATATGTTTCATCAGTAAAAGATATGAGTAGTGTCACTGATGCTTATTACTATGGTAATGATATAACTTATTCTAATGGTAAGTATACTCTAGTAGACACCATGACTAGCACTAGTTGGCTAACTGATGAGGCTAAAATTGCTAAAAAATATCATTATACTTGTTTAAGTACTAGTAATACTTGTAACAATGTTTATTACATAAACTGGTATGGCAATGAAGCAGACTATAAAAATAATATTTATTACATAACCCTAACTGGTGGTAAAAATATTGATGATGCTAAAATGGAAATGTTTACTAACACTAATAATTCTAAAATTAAAACAGTCATTGATAATTGGTATAAGACAAATATGACTAGTTATACTTCCAAACTAGAAGATACAGTCTATTGTAATGACAGAACGATTATTTCGGGACCATTAAAAGGAAAAGATGAAGATAGTTCTAGTCAGGTATGGACAATGTTTGGAACTAGAAGTAGATTAAATGCTTTTAAACCAAGTTTGGAATGTAATAATGTTGCCGATAAATTCACCGTAAGTGATAGTATAGGAAATGGAAAACTTACTTATCCTGTAGGTTTAATTACAGCCGATGAAATAACCTATGCCGGAGGCCGAATCTGGACAGAAAACACTAGTTATTATTTATACACTAGCCAGTATTGGTGGTCGGGTTCGCCTAACGACTTCGGTAGCGCGTTTGCGGGCGTATGGGATGTGTACTCCGCCGGTTATTTCGGCGACTACGGCGTGGGCCGCGGCATCGGTGTCCGCCCGGTCGTTTCTTTAGCTTCTACCAATCAGGTTTCTTCAGGATCGGGAACTAGTACAGAGCCATATGTTGTGGCCGAATAGCAAGTTATGATATAAAAAAATCACATCTAGATTTAGGTGTGATTTTTATTGGGTTTTAGATTTATTTTTTTTGATTATATTGTCTATTTTTTTGAATTTTGTTTACAATTAGGGGATCACGTTTAGGATTTTGGAATAATTCGTAAGGCTCAATATTTAGGGCTTTGGAAATAAGTTCTATTTTGGGGATGGTGGGGCAGTGTAAGCCTCTTTCAATATCTGTTATATATCTTGGAGAAAGGTTACATAATTCAGCTAATTTTTCTTGGGAAAGGTTATTTTTATAACGATAATATTTAACATTAAATATTAATAGATCTTTAATGTTGGTAAAATTTAAGTTCATTTTATACCTCCATAATAGCTTTTATATAGGTTATGATATTATTTACTGCAAAATATTCACATGAACTATTTACTGCAAGATTAAAAAATGTTATTATTATAATGGGAAAGGAGTGAAGTGATAAATGGATAATGTTCAATCACAAGTTCAACAATCAAATAATGGGTTTCAACAAGGAGATATGCAACAACATAATCATAGTAATGGTCAACCTCAAAAAAATGGTTTAGCTATTGCGGGATTAGTTTTAGGAATAATTGGAGTATGTTTATTTTGGATTCCAATTATTAATTGGCTTGCAATCTTATTAGGATTATTGGCCCTTATTTTTGGAATTGTGGCTTTGATTATGAAATCTAATAAAGCTTTATCAATAACATCATTAATATTAGGGCTTGTTGCAGTTATAGCTTCAATATTTGTTAAGACTATTTGGACAAGTGCTGTTATTGGGGCTGGTAATGCGGCTAGTGATGCTTTAAATGATGCTGCTGATACTTGGAATGAGGCTACGGATAATCTTAGTGGTAATAATACAGAGCAAATATTGTCTAAATATTTAGATGTTACTATGGGTGAATTTACTGTTACAGATTTATCTTATGGTTTGGTAGATACAGAATTAGCAGTAACAGTAAAAAATAAGTCTGATAGTCAGAAATCTTTTACTATTCAGTTAGAAGCTATTGATAGTGATGGTAATAGATTAGAAACTGATACTATCTATATAAATGACTTGAATGCTGGTCAATCGCAAAATGAAAAAGCTTTTGAATGGGTTTCTAAAGATAATTTGGAAGCTTTAAAAACAGCAACTTTTAAAGTTAATAGTGTTTCTATGTATTAATAATAGCTTAAATATTTAGAATGAAGAAAGGAGAGCTTATGGAGTGCGTAAGTTCTTCTTTTTTTTATGGGAATTTAGGAGATTTTGTTAAGTTTTGGTTAAAATGTGAAAAAAAGTTAAAAAAAGTGTTGTTTTTGCTTGCTTTTAAGGGGATTATCCTGTATAATTGTCAATGTGTGGCTTGGCAATGATGTGTGAAGTTGCTGATACACCCGGTTAAGTTGTTCAATACAAAAAAGGGTATTCAGGTAATTTACACGGAGCAAGTCTATACTAGATATAGGCGAAGGGAGGAACAAAAATGGCAAACACAAAAGTGAGAATCAAATTAAGATCTTATGAACACAGTTTAGTTGATTTAGCTGCTGCTAAAATAGTAGAAGTAGTTAAAAGAACTGGTGGAGAAGTTAGTGGTCCAATTCCACTACCTACTGAAATTCAAAAGTATACAATTTTGAGAGCGGTTCATAAGTATAAAGACTCTAGAGAGCAATTTGAAAGAAGAACTCACAAGAGATTAATTGACATCAATAATCCAAGTAAGGAAACTGTAGATGCACTTAGTCATCTAGATTTACCTAGTGGTGTTGATATACAAATAAAATTATAGGAGGATAAGAAATGAAAGGAATCTTAGGTCGTAAGATCGGAATGACTCAAGTATTTGCTAAGAATGGTAAATTAGTTCCAGTAACAGTTATATCTGTAGAACCTAATGTTGTTACTCAAGTTAAGACTGTAGCTACTGATGGCTATGATGCAATTCAACTTGCAACTGTTACAACAACTGATAAACATACTAACAAACCTGAAATGGGTCATTTAAAGAAAGCTAACACAACACCTAAGCGCTTCTTAAAAGAAATTAGAGGTGTAGATGTTAGTAATTATAGCTTAGGTCAAGAACTTAATGCTAGCGTATTTACTGAAGGAGAAATGGTTGATGTAACCGGCACTTCTAAAGGAAAAGGTACTCAAGGTGTAATTAAGAGATGGAATCAATCTCGTGGACCTATGGGTCATGGTAGTCAAAGCCATAGAGTAGTTGGTTCTATGGGTACATTATTACCAATGCGTGTTATACCTGGTAAGAAAATGCCTGGTCATATGGGTAGTGAACAAGTTACTGTTCAAAACTTAGAAATTATACAAATCGATTTAGAAAACAATATTATCTTAATTAAAGGAAATGTTCCTGGAACAAAGAAATCTTTAGTATTAATTAAAGATGCAGTTAAGAATCCTGGTGTTGTTAATGAAAAAATTGAATTAATAACATATGAAACTGAAACTGCTCCAGTTACTGAAGAAGCTTCATCACAAGACGAAGTTACTGAATAATTATTATGATAGTTAGATAAATTGATTGTGATGGAGATAAGGAGGATTAAGATATGTCTAAGATAGAGATGTTAAATCTTAATGGTGAAAAAGTTAAGGACATTAAATTAAGTGATAAAGTTTTCGGAATTGAACCTAATGATATAGTTTTAAAGAATGCTATAGTACTTGCACAAGCAAATTCAAGACAAGGTACTGCTGATACAAAAGGTAGAAGTGAAGTTTCTGGTGGTGGAAGAAAGCCATGGAGACAAAAAGGTACTGGTAATGCTCGTCAAGGAAGTATTAGAGCACCACAATGGCGTGGTGGTGGAATAGTATTTGGGCCAACTCCAAGAAGCTATTCTAAGAAACAAAATAAGAAAGAAAGAAGATTAGCGTTATTATCTGCTTTATCTTATAAGAATTCTGATAATGAGTTAGTAATAGTTGATAAATTAAAATTTGAAACTAATAAGACTCGTGAAATGGTTAACTTATTAGATAAGTTAAATTTAACTAATCAAAGAGTATTAGTAGTAGTTGAAGAACTTAACGATTCTGTATGTTTAGCTAGTAGAAATTTAGCTAATGTTAAGGTAGTTATGCCAACAGAAGTTAATACTTTAGATGTAGTTACTTGTGATAAGATGTTAATTACTGAAAAAGCTTTAAATAAATTAGAGGAGGTGCTAGTTAATGAATAATTATGATATTATTATTGCACCTATTATTACAGAAAAGACAGCTAGTATGGAACAAGAAGGTAAGTATGCTTTTAAAGTAGATGCTAGAGCTAATAAGACACAAATTAAGCAAGCTATTGAGAAGGCATTTAATGTAAAGGTTGAAAAAATCAATACTTTAAATAATCATCCTAAGAAGAAGAGAGTAGGAAGATATACAGGAATGACTAACAAGTATAAGAAGGCTATTGTTAAATTAGCTTCTGGAAGTACTATTAGTTTCGACTAATGAAGGAGGAATTAGAAAATGGCAATTAGAAATATTAAACCAATGACAAATGGTCAAAGACAAAAGAGCTATTTAGAAAATACTGAGTTAGCAGCTGCTAAAGGTAATAAGAAAAATTCTTCATCGCCTCTTAAAAGTTTAGTTGTAACCAAGAGTACAAAGACTAATGGTCGTAATAATTGTGGTAGAATTACAACAAGACACCGTGGTGGTGGAGAAAAGAGAAAATATCGTTTAATTGATTTTAAGAGAATTAAAGATGGTATTACAGCAATGGTAGCTAGTATTGAATATGATCCAAATAGATCAGCTAATATTGCTTTGATTAATTATAAAGATGGAACTAAATCTTATATTTTGGCTCCTAAAGATTTAAAAGTTGGAGATATTGTTGAAAGCGGTGAAAGAGTAGATGTTAAAGTTGGTAATACAATGCCAATTATGAATATCCCTGTTGGTACTGTTATTCACAATATTGAATTAAAACCTGGTAAGGGCGGACAACTTGCTCGTTCTGCTGGTAATAGTGCTCAGATTATGGGTAGAGAAGATAAATATGTTTTAATAAGACTTGCTAGTGGTGAAACTAGAAAGATTTTAGGAACATGTAGAGCTACAATTGGTGTAGTTGGTAATGAAGATTACGGACTAGTTAAAATTGGTAAGGCTGGACGTAAGAGACATATGGGTATTAGACCTACAGTTCGTGGATCTGTTATGAACCCTAATGATCACCCACATGGTGGTGGTGAAGGTCGTGCTCCAATTGGTAGAAGTGGTCCTATGACTCCATGGGGTAAACCAGCACTTGGTTATAAGACTAGAAAAAATAATAAACAATCTGATAAATATATTGTATCTCGTCGTAAGAAAAATAAATAATGAAAGGATGAAAAAGATATGGCAAGAAGTTTAAAAAAAGGACCTTATGTATTTGATAGATTATTAACTAAGGTCCAAAAGTTAAATGAATCTGGAAAAAAAGAAGTTATTAAAACTTGGTCTCGTCGTTCAACAATTTATCCTGATTTTATTGGTCACACTTTTGCAGTACATAATGGTAAAGAATTCATTCCAGTTTATGTAACAGAAGATATGGTAGGACATAAATTAGGTGAGTTCTCTATGACTCGTAAATTTGGTGGACATGGCGACGATAAAAAGAAATAAGATAAGCTAGGAGGATTAAGATGGAAGCTAATCGTGATGTAAGAGCAGTAGCTAAGAGTGTAAGAATAGCTCCTCGTAAAACTAGATTAATAATTGATTTAATTAGAGGAAAAGACACTAAGGATGCATTAGCAATTTTAGCTAATCAACCTCAAAAAGCAGCTAGAGTTATTGAAAAAGTATTAAACTCGGCAATTGCTAATGCTGTTAATAATAATAATTTAGATGAATCTAATCTTTTTGTTAAAGCATGTTATGTTGATGAAGGACAAGTAATGAAGAGAGCAAAAATGGACTCTCGTGGACATGTAGGAAGAAAAGATCATAAGACAAGTCACATTACAGTTATTGTAAGTGAAAGAAATAAGTAAAGGAGGTAACTTATGGGACAAAAAGTTAGTCCAATAGGACTTAGAGTTGGAATCAATAAGGATTGGGAATCAAAGTGGTTTGCTAATGGTAATGATGTTTCTAAATTTGTTGGTAATGATTACAAGATTCGTAAGTATTTACTAAAGAAATTTAAAACAGCTGGTATTGCTAAAATCGTTATTGAAAGAAACGCAAAGAGATGTGAAGTTGTTATTCATGCTTCTAAGCCAGGATTAATCATCGGTCAAAGTGGTGTAGAAATTGAAAAAGTTAAGAAAGAAATTTCTAAATTAATTGGTGAAGATGTACAAATTTCTGTTATTGAAATTAAGAATCCTGATTTAGTTGCTCAATTAGTAGCAGATAATATTGCTAATAATATAGAAAATCGTGTATCATTTAGAGTAGCTCAAAAGAAGGCTATTAGAAATACAATGAAGGCTGGTGCAAAGGGTATTAAAACTTTAGCATCAGGACGTTTAGGTGGAGCTGATATTGCTCGTGGTGAAGGATATTCAGAAGGAACTATTCCTCTACATACTTTAAGAGCAGATATTGACTATGCTAC
Organism: uncultured Bacilli bacterium; assembly: GCA_934149105.1. Taxonomy (GTDB): domain Bacteria; phylum Bacillota_I; class Bacilli_A; order RF39; family UBA660; genus RUG11215. The sequence goes on along the minus strand of CAKPDP010000007.1, from coordinate 84,193 downwards.
AGCTGAAGCTGATACTACTTATGGTAAGATTGGTGTTAAGGTATGGATTTATAAAGGTGAAATCTTAAACGATAAAAAGGGAGGTAATTCTCATGTTGATGCCAAAAAGAACTAAACATAGAAAGACTTTCCGTCTAAGATATGAAGGAAAAGCTAAAGGTAATACAGAGCTTCATTTTGGAGAATATGGTCTTATGGCTCAAGAAGGTGCTTGGATCACTTCTCAACAAATTGAAGCTGCTCGTATTGCAATGACAAGATATATGAAACGTGGTGGTAAAGTATGGATTAATATATTCCCTAACTTATCACTTACTAAGAAACCTTTGGAAACTCGTCAAGGTAAAGGTAAAGGTAATCCTGAAGTTTGGGTTGCAGTTGTTAAGAAAGGTAAGATTATGTTTGAGATTGGTGATGTATCAGAAGAAATCGCTAGAGAAGCTTTAAGACTTGCTTCACATAAGTTACCTATTAAATGTAAATTTGTAAAGAAAGAAGAAAGTGGTGATAATAGTGAAAACTAAGGAAATAAGAAATTTAACCACTGAAGAGATTAATAAGAAAATTGCTCTTGATAAAGAAGAACTTTTAAAGTTAAGAATGAAGCAAGCAACTGGTAGTTTAGAAAATCCTGCTAGAATTAGAGAATTAAGACGTGAAGTTGCTAGATTCAAAACTATTATCAGAGAACGTGAGTTAGAAAATATAGAAGGCTAAAAGGAGGAAATGTCCTTATGAACGAAAAGAGAAAACGTGAATTAATAGGAACTGTTGTAAGTGACAAGGGTGATAAAACTATTATCGTACGTGTTGAAACTTATAAGAATGATCCTAAATATGGTAAGAGAGTTAAATACTCTAAGAAATATGCAGCTCATGATGAAGAAAATATTGCCAAAGTTGGCGATAGAGTTCGTCTAGTTGGAACTAGACCATTATCGAAAACTAAGAGATATGAATTAGCTGAAATAATTGAAAAAGCTATTATTCTATAATTCTTTAGTTGGAAGGAGGAAACGTAAATGGTACAACAAGAAACCCGTTTAAAAGTTGCAGATAACTGTGGAGCTCGTGAATTATTAGTAATTAGAGTTCTTGGTGGAAGTAAAGTAAAAACTGGTAACATCGGTGATATCGTCGTTGGTACAGTTAAAAAAGCTACTCCTAATGGTAATATTAAAAAAGGTAAGGTTGTTAAAGCCGTTATTGTAAGAAGTACATTTGGAGTAAGAAGAGACGATGGAAGCTATATTAAATTTGATGATAATGCTTGCGTTATTATTAAAGATGATAAGAGCCCTGTCGGAACTCGTGTTTTAGGACCAGTAGCACGTGAACTTAGAGATAAAGGATTTACTAAGATCGTAAGTTTGGCTAAAGACGTGTTATAATCCTATGATAAAGGAGGAATAGACATGAAACTAAAAACTGGTGATAAAGTAGTAGTAATTGCCGGATCTAATAAAGGTAAAGAAGGAAAAATTACAAAAGTATTAGATAATAAAGTAATTGTTGAAGGTGTTAATATTAGAAAGAAACATTTAAAGCCTAAAAACAATAATGGAACTGGTGAAATAGTAGAAGTAGAAGCACCTATCCATGTATCTAATGTGGCAATAATTGATCCTAAGACTAAAAAAGCATCAAAGATTAAATTTGATGTAAATAAAGAAGGAAAGAAAATTAGAGTAGCAAAGAAATCTAATGAAAAGATTGATTAATTTGGAAGGAGGGTGGACCTAGTATGAACCGCCTAGAAGAAAAGTATAAGAAAGAAGTTGTTCCAAGTTTAACTAGTAAATATAATTACAGTACAGTAATGTTAGTACCTAAGATCGAAAAGATCGTAGTAAATATGGGTGTTGGAGATGCTGTTAGTAATTCTAAAATGTTAGAAGCAGCTGTTTCAGATTTGGAGAAGATAACTGGTTTGAAACCTGTTGAAACAAAAGCAAAAAAATCAATAGCTACATTTAAAATAAGAGAAGGACATAAAATTGGTTGTAAGGTAACTTTAAGAGGAGAAAGAATGTATAATTTCTTAGATAAGTTAATTTCAATTAGTTTACCTAGAGTAAGAGATTTTAGAGGTCTTTCACCTAAGAGTTTTGATGGAAGAGGAAATTATACAATTGGTATTAAAGAACAATTAATTTTCCCTGAAATTAATTTTGATGAAGTAGTTAAGGTTCGTGGTATGGATATTGTTATTGTTACTACTGCTAAGACTAATGAAGAAGCTTTTGATTTATTAAAAGAACTTGGAGTTCCTTTTAGGAAATAAGGAGGAAAACAATGGCAAGAAAAGCAATGAAGAACAAACAAGCTAAGAAAGCTAAGTATTCAACTCAGGCCTATACACGTTGCCAAATATGTGGTAGACCTCATGCTGTTCTTAGTGAGTTTGGAATATGTCGTATTTGTTTTAGAGAATTAGCTAATAAAGGACAAATACCTGGTGTAAAAAAATCAAGTTGGTAAGATGATAATATAACTAGTTATTAATAAACTAGTAAATAAAGAAGGAGGGATTTAAATGACTGATCCAATCGCAGATATGCTTACTAGAATTCGTAACGCTAATCAAAATAGAGCTAAAAGCGTTGAAATGCCATCTTCAAAAATGAAGTTAGAAATAGCTAAGATTTTAAAAGAAGAAGGATATGTTGAAGAATTCAAAAATAGTGATAATACATTAACATTAACATTAAAATATGGTCAAAATAAAGAAAGAGTTATTACAGGACTTAAGAGAATTTCAAAACCTGGTCTTAGAGTATATGCTAAGGTAGAAGAAATACCTACTGTTTTAAATGGTTTAGGTATTGCTATTATGTCTACTCCTAATGGAGTTATGACTGGAGCTAAAGCTCGTAAAGAACAAGTTGGTGGCGAAGTTATCGCTTATGTTTGGTAATCTAGAGGAGGAATAAGAATGAGTCGTATAGGAAAAAGAACATTAATAATTCCTGATAATGTTAGTATAGATGTTAATGATAATAAGGTTACAGTTAAGGGCCCTAAAGGAGAATTATCTTTAGATTTAGTTAAGAATATTGAAGTTAAAGTTGAAGATAAGAATTTAACTGTAGAAAAGAAGAAAGAAGATAAGTTTACTAATGCTATGCATGGTACAACTAATTCTAATATTGAGAATATGATTATTGGTGTAACTGAAGGTTATACTAAAGGTTTAGAGATCATTGGTGTTGGTTATAAATTTACTGTTAAAGGTAGAGTATTAACTATTAATGCAGGTTATTCTCATTTAGTAAATATGGATATTCCAGAAGGTCTTGAAGTTAAACAAATTAGTAATACAGAAATAGAAGTATCTGGTATCGATAAATGTTTAGTTGGAGAATTTGCTGCTAATATTAGAAAAGTAAGACAACCTGAACCTTATAAAGGAAAAGGTATTCGTTATAAAGGTGAGCAAGTTCGTCGTAAAGAAGGTAAAAAAGCTTCTAAATAATAAGTGAAGGAGATAGATTCATGATAAATAAAGTTTCAAGAAATGAAATGCGTTTAGCTAGACATGAAAGAATTAGAGCAACTTTATCTGGTACTGCTCTAAGACCTAGACTTTCTGTATTTAGATCAAACGCTAATATCTCAGCTCAAATTATCGATGATGAAAAGGGAGTAACTTTAGTAAGTGCTTCTACCTTAGATAAAGATTTAAATATTAAAAATGGTGGAAATATTGAAGCTGCTAAAATCATTGGAGCTGAAATTGCTAAAAAGGCTAAAAAAGCTAATATTACAAAAGTTGTATTTGATAGAGGAGGATACCTTTATCATGGACGTGTTCAAGCTTTAGCAGAAGCTGCACGTGAAAATGGATTAGAATTCTAATAAGGAGGGAACTATGAACGAAAACGTTAAGGAACAACCAAAGAAATATAATAACAAGAGAGATAACAATAGAGACAATAATAAAGATAATAATCGTAAATTTCGTCGTAATAACTCTAGACCTGTTAAGACTCTAGAAGAAAAAGTTATTGATATTAATCGTGTTACTAAGGTTGTAAAAGGTGGACGTCAAATGCGTTTTTCTGCTACTGTTGTAGTAGGAAATAGAAAAGGCATGGTTGGTTTAGGAACTGGTAAGGCTAAAGAAATGCCAGATGCAGTTAAGAAAGCAACTCAAGCTGCAACTAAGAATGTTGTTAAAATTGATTTAATTGATAATCGTACTATAGCTCATGAAATCATTATGAAAGAAGGAGCTGTAAGAGTTATGTTAAAGCCTGCTACTGAAGGTACTGGAGTTAAAGCTGGAGGTCCTGTTAGAGATGTATTAGAACTTGCTGGTGTTAAAGATGTATTATCTAAGAGCTTAGGTTCAAATACAAAGATTAATATGGCTAGGGCTACTTTAAATGCTTTAAAAGCTCAAAAGAGTCCAGAACATGTAGCTGCTTTAAGAGGAAAAACAGTAGAGGAGATTAGAGGATAATGAAGTTACATGAATTAGAAAAATCTACTAAAGTTCGTAAAAGAATAGGTCGTGGACCTGGTAGTGGTAATGGTAAGACTGCTGGTAAAGGACAAAAAGGTCAAAATGCTAGATCTGGCGGTGGAGTTAGAGTAGGATTTGAAGGTGGACAATTACCATTATTCAGAAGATTATCAAAAAGAGGATTTAACAATTATAATTTCCGTACAGTATATGCTACAGTTAATGTTAGCGATTTAAATAAATTTGACGAAAACACAGTTGTAACTCCAGAATTATTAATTGAATCTGGATTAGTTACTAAAGAATTAGACGGTATTAAAATTTTAGGTAATGGTGAACTTTCAAAGAAACTTACAGTTAAAGCTAATAAGTTTTCTAAAGAAGCTGTTAATAAAATTGAAAAAATTGGTGGAACTGTAGAGGTGATTTAAGATGTTTAAAACACTTAAACTTCTTGCAAGTCCTAAGAATAAAGATATTAGAAAGAGAATTTGGTTTACCTTATTTGGACTTCTAATATTTGCAATAGGAATTACTATTCCTGTACCAGGCACTGAAAGTGCTGTGGCTGATTTAAGTATATGGGATTTATATAATACGATAGCTGGTGGAGCATTAAAGAGATTTTCTATTTTTGCTTTAGGTGTTATGCCTTATATTTCAGCATCGATTGTTACTAGTTTATTACAGATGGATATGATTCCTTATTTTACAGAGTTAAAAGAGCAAGGAGCAGCTGGTAGACAGAAGATTAATCAAATAAATAGATATTTAGGTTTATTCTTGGCCTTTATTCAAGGTTTTGCTTTAGCTTTTGCTTTTGTAAAAGATGGTAGTGCTTTTGATTATTTGAAAGTGTCAGTTATATTGACGGCTGGAACAGCTTTGTTGTTATGGCTTGGAGATCAAATGACTGAGAAAGGTATTGGTAATGGGCTATCGCTTATTATCATGGCTGGTATTATTTCAACAGTTCCAGGTATGTTTATAGATACTTTTAAGGCTTTAATTATAAATGGAACTTCATCATTATTTGTTGGTATTGTTGGATTTATTCTATTTATATTAGTGTATATACTTTTAATTGTTGGTATAATATTTATTCAAGAATCAGAAAGAAGAATACCTATTCAGTATTCTAATCAAACTAGTAGTTCTTATGGTAAGAAACAAAATTATATTCCATTTAAGTTAAATACTGCTAATGTTATGCCAGTAATATTTGCATCAGTAGTATTTACAATTCCATCATTTATAGCGGGATTATTAGATAGTAATAATGGTTTTGCTGTATTTGTTACAAAATATATAAATTATACTACTCCTACAGGTTTTGCTTTATATATTATATTAATATTCTTGTTTAGTTTCTTTTATACTTTTTTACAAGTTAATCCTAAGGAATTGGCTAAAAATTTAGCAAGGAATGGGGGATATATACCTGGTATTAGACCTGGTAAAGAGACTGAAAAATATGTAAAGATGGTACTGGGAAGAATTACTTTGATAGGATCAATATTTATTGCTGTTATAGCAGGACTTCCTATTGTATTTAGTAGTTTTATTGATTTAGGACTTCCTAGTAGTGTTAGTATTGGAGGAACAGGATTACTTATTATAGTTGGTGTTGCTCTAGAAACTTATAAACAATTAGAGAGTAGTTTAGTTAATAGAAATTATAGAGGTATGAGATAATGAATGTTATATTTATAGCTCCCCCTGCTGCAGGTAAGGGGACACAATCTAAGTTAGTTAGTTTGGAATATAATATTCCTCATATATCTACAGGCGATTTACTTAGAGAAGAAGTAAGTAAAGGTACAGAATTAGGTAAAGAAATTAAGAATAAGATAGATAATGGTATACTTGTTAGTGATGAACTTATTTTGGATTTAATTAAAAAGAGAATTATGGATGAGGATTGTGCTAAGGGGTATATATTAGATGGATATCCTAGAAATGTTAGTCAAGCTAAAGCTTATGACAATCTTTTAAAAGAACTTTCAAAAGATTTAGGGAAAGTAATATTTATGGATATTGATAAAGATTTGGCTTTAAAGAGAATGACTAGTAGGATTGTATGTCCTAAATGTGGAGCTTCATATAATTTGCTAGCAGTAAAGCCTAAAGTTGAAGGTATCTGTGATAAGTGTGGTAGTAAATTAGAAGTAAGAAATGATGATAATGAAAAGACTTTCTTAGATAGATTTGATACCTATATGAATAAGACAGCTGATTTGATAGATTATTATCAAGATAAGGGTGTTTTAGATAAGATTAAGATCGAGGAGGATATGACTCCAGAAGATATTTTCAATGATATTAAGGAGATAATGATTAGATAATATGATAAGTATTAAAAGTGATTATGAAATATCTCTTATGCGAAAAGCAGGTAATATTGTTTATAGGACGCATCAATATTTAAAACCTTATGTTAAGCCTGGAATTACAACTAAAGAATTAGATAAATTAGCTTATGACTTTATTATTAGTCAAGGAGCTACTCCTTCTTTCTTGAATTATGAAGGATTTCCTGCTAGTATATGTACTTCAATTAATGAAGAAGTTGTACATGGAATTCCTTCTAAGAAGAGAAAGTTAAAAGAGGGAGATATAATAGGAATAGATATTGGAGCTTGTTATAAGGGATATCATGGAGATTCTGCTTGGAGTTATGGCGTAGGAAAGATATCAAAGGAGAAACAATATTTATTAGAACATACAGAGAAGGCATTGTATGAAGGCTTAAAACAAGTTAAACCGGGAAATAGAATAGGTGATATTGGATATGCAATTGAATCTTACGCTAAAGCTCATCATTTGGGTGTAGTTAAAGAATTAGTTGGTCATGGAATTGGTAGTAATGTTCATGAAGATCCAGATGTTCCTAATTATGGTAAGAAAAATACTGGTATAATTTTAAAAGAAGGTATGTGTATTGCTATTGAACCAATGTTAAATCTGGGTACAGCAGAAGTGTTTATCTTAGATGATGATTGGACAATAATAACAGGTGATGATAAGCCATCGGCTCATTTTGAACATAGTTTAGTAGTTACTAAAGATGGTTATAGAATACTAACAGGAGATGATATTTATGAGTAAAAGTGACATTATTGAAGCTCAAGGTAAAGTATTAGAAATACTTCCTGGTGGGAAATTTAGGGTAGAACTTGATGGTGGACATATTGTGGAAGCTCATGTTTCTGGTAAAATGCGCGTAAATAATATACGTATTTTACCAGGTGATACAGTAGTTTTAGAATTATCACCTTATGACTTAACACATGGGCGAATAATTTATAATAAGAAATAGGAGGAATACTCATGAAAGTAAGAGCGTCAGTTAAAAAAATGTGCGATAAATGTAAAATAATTAAACGTAATGGTAAAATAATGGTAATTTGTGAAAATCCAAAACACAAACAAAGACAAGGTTAATAAGAGGAGGAAAGTATATGGCACGTATTAAGGGTATTGATATACCAAATGATAAAAGAATAGAAATATCTTTAACTTATATTTATGGTATTGGTAGACAATTAGCTAAAACTATTTTAGCAGATGCTAAGATAGATCCTAATAAGAAAGCTAAAGATTTATCTGAAGATGAATTAGCTAAGATTCGTTTAGAATTAGATAAGTACTTAATTGAGGGTGAACTTCGTCGTGAAGTTAATATGAATATTAAGACTAAGATGGAAATTGGTTCATATCAAGGTACTAGACATAAAAAGAATTTACCTGTTAGAGGACAAAGAACTAGTAGAAATGCTAGAACTCGTAAGGGTAAAGGTAAAGTTGTTGCTAATAAGAAGAAAAATTAATGAGGAGGTCAGTTTATGGGAAAGACATATAATGCTAGAAAGCGTAAAAATAAGAAGAATGTTCCAGTGGGTGTTGTACATATTCACTCAACATTTAATAATACAATTGTAACTATCACTGATCCAGAGGGAAATACAGTTAGTTGGGCTTCATCTGGTACTCAAGGTATTAAGGGTAGTAAGAAATCAACTCCATTTGCAGCTGGTATGAGTGCAGAGGCTGCAGGAAGAGCTGCTGCTTCAATGGGAATGAAATCTGTTAAGGTAGTAGTTAAAGGTTTAGGAGCAGGTCGTGAAATGGCTATTAGATCATTACAGACTGCTGGTTTAGAAGTAACTAGTATCGAAGATGATACACCTATTCCACACAATGGATGTCGTCCACCTAAAAGACGTCGTGGATAATAAGAAAGGGAGTGTTTAAATTGTTAAAGTTTGAAAAACCAGAATATAAGGTTAAAGAATATATTGAAAGTGACCACTATGGAAAATTTGAAATCGAACCTCTTGAAAGAGGATTTGGAACTACTTTAGGTAATGCTTTAAGAAGAGTTATGCTATCTTCTTTACCAGGAGATGCTATTACTAGTGTGAAGATTGATGGTGTTGCTCATGAATTTCAAAAAATAGATGGTGTTATTGAAGATGTAACTGCAATAGTTTTAAATTTAAAGAGTGTAGTTATTAAGAATAATTCTACTGATTATACTAAAGTTTTAAGACTTTCTGCTAATACTGAGGGAGAAGTTAAAGCTGGAGATATTGAAAAGGATGCTGATATTGAAATTTTGAATCCAGATCAAGTTATCTGTACTTTAGCTGAAGGTGGAAGTATTAATATGGAAATGACTATTGGTACTGGTAGAGGTTATAATAGAGCTGAAGAAAATAAGGCTTTATTAGGAGATAAGATTAAGCTTAATACTATTGCTATTGATAGTTTATTTTCACCAATTGAAAGAATTAATTATGAAGTAGAATCGGCACGTATTGGTCAGAATAACAATTATGATAAATTAATATTTGAAGTTTGGACAAATGGTTCAATTACTCCTGAAGAGTCTATTGCTTTAGGTAGTAGAATATTAATAGAACACTTCAATATTTTAGCTAACTTAAATGAGATAGCTGATGAAACTGGATTAATGACTTCAAAAGCAGAAGATCCTAATGTTAAAATATTAGAGACTTCTATTGATGATTTAGATTTGTCTGTTAGAGCTTATAATTGTTTAAAGAGAGCAGGAATTTTAACATTACATGATTTAGTTGATAAGAGCGAAAATGAAATGATGAAAATTCGTAATTTAGGTAAGAAATCATTGAAGGAAGTTATTGATAAAGTTAAAAATATGGGATTAAACTTTAGAAATGATGATTAGTTAGGAGGATTATAATGGCATATAGAAAACTTGGAAGAGATAATAAACATAGAAGAAGTATGTTAGCTACTTTAACAAAGCAACTTATTCAAAATGAAAGAATAGTTACTACTGAAACTAGAGCTAAAGAAGTAAGAAAATGTTTTGATAAAATGGTTACTTATGGAAAGAATGGTTCATTGGGTTCTAGAAGATTAGCTTTAGCTTTCTTACATAATGATGAAGCTTGTGTTAGTAAAGTATTTAATGAATTAGCACCACGTTATAAAGATAGAAATGGTGGATATACTAGAATAATTAAGACTACTGAGAGAAAAGGCGATGCTGCTTTAATGGTTATTCTAGAATTAGTTTAATTATTGAAAAATCAGATTTATTGATGTAAACTCCATTTTGGAGAAATTATTAAAAGTATATATAAAAAATCAAGGGTGAACGGAATGAGTTCATTTAAACCCTTGATTTTTATTAATGTCTACTTTATATGGGCTTTCAAATTTTAGTTTCTTTTTTAATATAGAAATTATTTACTTTAAACTAATTATTTGTTATACTTGAGTATAGTAGGAGGCTATAGAAGGATGGGGAATAGAAAAAATTTTGTAAGGAATAATATAAAATTGTTAGTATTGATAATAGCTTTTGTATTTATGGATATTGTTATAATTGGTAGTGTTAATACTAGTAGTAGTTTTGCTACCAATGCAGATAATTATAAGTTAAGTATATCTTGTCCAACTTATGTTGCTAAAGGTAGTACTATTCAATGCAAAGTATTTGGTAATTTGGGACAAGAGAAATTTACAAAGTTAGAAGCTACATATGGAGTAGATGATAGTTTAGTTAGTTATGCATCTTTTGCTTATAACGATAAATATTTTTTGGATGATGGAAGTAATAGTGCCAAGGGATTTAGTTTAGAAAATAAGTTTCCTTATTCTAATTCGGATGAAGAACCTATAGGATATTTAAATTTGAAGATTACAGATAATTTAAGCAGTTCTTCAAGTGAAAATAGTAGTGATAAGTATTTGGGAGATATTAATAAAGATGGTATTATCGATGAAAATGATGTAGATATTGTACGTAAATTATATGCTGGTGGTTATGACTTAGATTATGATGAAACATTAGGAGATGTTAATTGTGATGGTACTTTGAATGGTAAGGATGTTACAATCATTAGAAAATATATTGCTGGTAAGGAAGTTCCTACTACTTGTATTGTAGATAAGAATACAACGATTTCTATTAATAATATCAAATTAACGAAAGATAATGGTGATGTTGTTAGTTTAACTGATGTTAGTGAAAATGTGACGATTAGAAATAGTAAGTTTGGAAATACTGCTCTTGAGAGTATTAAGATTATGGCTGGAGATAAAGAAGTTTCTTTGAATGAAAGTATTAGTAGTGATATTACTAAGTATACGGCATATGTGGATAGTACTGTTTCTAATGTAAAGATAAATGTTAAATCGATTGACGGTAGTGTTATAGATGATATGAATAGTAATATTGAAGACTTTAATATGGATCTAAAATATGGTTATAATAGATTGACCTTTAAAGTTAGTTATAATCCTGATACTTCAAGTACAGAAGATGGTACAGAAGAAGATACGGATGTAAGTAGTGATAATAATACTATTTATAGGGTATATGATATCCTTATTAAGAGAGAATATACTTTTGAATTAGATAAGAATTCTAATTATATATATGATAAGGAAGAAGGATATATATATACAGGAATGGATATAGATGGTCCTAGTATTATTGCTAAATTAAATTTAAAAGATATTGCTATGAAAGATTATAAAGATAATACTATAAAATTAGGTGATTCTCTTAACAATGTAATATTTAAAGCGAAATTACTTAATTTTAGTACAGATTATACTCTTAATGATGATATCTTTAGTATTGGAGAAAAAGTTAATTATGATGATTTTATAAATAGTTTTAAATTAAGAGGAGTAACAATGGAGGTTACAGATCAATCTGGTAAGGTTATAACTAGTGAGGATATTAAAGATGGATATCAGGTTAAGATTAAATATAAAAATAAAATATTAGCAACATATATTATTTCTAATAATTATTTGAAGATTGATGCAGATAATGTTAAAGTAGATACAGATAATAGTATAATATATGGATTAGTAATTGGTACTAAGTATAGTGATGTAATTAAATATATTAGTACTTCGGGTTCGATAAGTATTAAGGATAAAGATGGAAATATAGTTGGTGAAAGTGATAAAGTAAAAAGTAATGATAAAATAATCGTATCTATGTCTGGTAATAAGGATACGGAATATGTAGTTTCAGTTTTAGGAGATTTGAATAATGATGGTAAAGTTGATATTTCTGATGATACAAAATTACAGAATTATCTAGTAGGTAGAATTGATGAACTTAGTTTATTAGATAAATATTCTGCTGATATTGCTGTTAATGGAAAAATTGATATTTCTGATGCCGTACGTTTACAAAATTACCTTATAGGTAGAATTGATAGTTTGGAGGTAAAATAATGAAAAAGAAATTATTACTTATTATGTCATTAATTGTATTAGTTCCATGTAATGTTAAAGCGGCTTCTAATAATGTTAGGTTTAGTTGTAATAATGGTAAGCCTGGAGATACAGTTGATTGTACAATACTTATTGATGAAGCTACTAATATTGGAGGATTTAGAGCAACTCAAAAAGTAGATAGTGGATTAGAAATCGTTAAAGTTTTGAATCCTTCAGGTTCAGAAGTAGACTTTTATAAGAAAATTTCTATTAATTCATTATCAATTAATGGTTCTGGGAAAATAGGAACTCTTAAAGTTAAGATTAGTGATAATATTAGTGCAGGAACTCGTAAAAAAATTGAATTAACGGATATTGAGGTTTCAGATAATTCAGATAATAATAATCCTAAGACTTTAAACCCTAATCCGGTAAGTGCTTTTATTCAAGTTACGGCACCTGATCCTACACCAACTGAGAAAACTTTTACGGCTAAATTTAAAGGAAATGGTGGAAGTGTAAATGGAGATAGTACTTTAAGTTGTAAAACAATTGCTAATGCTTGTAATGTTAATGTACCTTCTGCTAGTAGGGATGGTTATACTTTTGCTGGATGGGGTTCATCTAAAGATTGTACTAGTGGTTCTATGGAGATAGTAACTTTATCTTCTGATACGTCTTATTATGCTTGCTGGGTAAAGAATAGTAGTAACAATAATAATAATAACAATAATAATAACAATAACAATAATAATAACAATAACAATAATGATAGTAATTCTAGTAATAGTAGTAATGGTGGAAGTAAAGATACTGTATCTAATCCAAATACAGGAAATGTTTCCTTAGGAATTGTCTTTATTATTATGATTCAAGCTTTAGTGGTTACATACTATTTTTATAAAAAATATAATAAGAATAATATTTAATTTGTAGTTAATAATTACATGAATAATGGTAAAAATAAGGAAAAAACAGTAAAAATTAACTAATTTGTATACAAAACAGTTGACAAGTAGTTAAAAATGTGCTAAAATTTAGACATAGTTTGGTTGAAGATAGTTAAAAGGGGGGAATGACTATGAAGAACGCTTATGTATTAGATTATTTAAATGAGAACAAATTTAAGAAAAGAGAAGGAGCTGTAAAGAAGTATAATATGCTTGCTTTTAAAAAATTAATATTTGATTTTTATCCTTCGTTTAGAGAAGGTAAATTTGAGGGAGTTGTAGTTTCTAAAAATAAACAAGAAGGAATTACTAAATATGAACTTAAATTACCTACAGATGCAATGTTTTCTAAAGTACATGGCGATATAATTTTACATTATTCTGTTTATGAAAATCAAAAGTTGGTTATGCTAGATACTATTACTCCAGAAGAAATTTTAGATGAAGGTCATCAAAAAGAGTTAACTACTTATAAAGGAGTAATGGTTTCTAAATCACATGCTGAAAAGGATATGTTTAAAATTAACTTACTAAATATGATAGGTAAATAGGATAACTTGATTATCCTATTTTTATTTTGGGATTATCATATAATATATAGAGGTGCTTAATGAAAGATATTTATTGTAATAAAGAATATATGTCTATAATAGAAGATATTTTGAATAATTCAGAATTTATGAAGATTACTAATAGTTGTCATCACGGTTTGTCTCGTTTAGATCATTGTCTTAGGGTTTCTTATTATTCATATTTATGGGCAAAAAAATTAAAACTTAATTATGTGGAAGCGGCTAGAGCGGGATTATTGCATGATTTTTTTACTAATGATGAACTAACTGATAAAGAAAAGAGTATTTTAGCTTTGATACATCATAAAAAGGCTTTGGCTAATGCTTCTAAGTATTTTGAATTAACAAAGAGAGAGAAGAATATTATTTTTACGCATATGTTTCCTTTGACACCTTTTTGTATTCCTCGTTATTTAGAAGCATATTTGGTTAGTATTGTTGATAAAAAAGTTGCATTATATGAATATAAACTAACTAAGCCAGTAGTTATTAGAAATAAATTTTATAATATGCTTAGTTATACATTTTTATTTATGATCTTTTGTTGTCGATTCAATAATTTGTAATTATATTGATTTATTTATATTTATAGTGATATAATATAAATATCTTTTGTCCTCGTAGCTCAGCAGGATAGAGCGATCGCCTCCTAAGCGATAGGTCGTTGGTTCGATTCCAATCGGGGACGCCAGTAGATTATTAATCTCATAATTTACTTATGAGATTTTTATTGTAATTTAATATTGTTTTAATGGATATTATTTAGTATAATTTAATAGAAGAGGAGTGAAGAAAAATGAATAAATTTTGTGGCGGTTGTGGAAATCAATTAGAAGATGGAGCAGCTTTTTGTAATAAGTGTGGAAGACCTGTTAATGCTCAGAATGGTGTTAATAATACAACTATTATAAATAATTATAATAATAATATTAGAGTTACTTATAGAAATATTGCTTTAGCAATTGTGTTTAGCTTTCTTACTTGTGGTATTTATGGGTGGTATTGGATTTGTATGATGACTAATGATGCTAATTATGTTAGTGGTGAAAATAATGATACTTCAGGAGGAATGGTTATTGTATTTTCTATTATTACATGTGGTATTTATTATATTTATTGGAATTATCGAATGGGTAAGAAATTATATGAAGCTGGAGTTAGAAATGGTGTTAATATTTCTGATAATTCAATTATATATTTAATATTATCTCTTTTTGGATTAGCTATTGTTAGTGAATGTTTGATTCAAAATGATCTAAATAGATTTTCTTAAGATATGTGGATGAGAATTTTAAAAGTGATATTAGGAGGAATATTGTTAGAAATATTATTCTTTGGATATTGCTTTTTTTATGTTAATTATAAGGTGGGTATTCCTTGCTTATTTAATAAAATTACGGGGTACTTATGTCCAGGATGTGGGATTACTAGATGTTTATTAGCACTAATAAGAGGAGAATTAGATCAGGCTTTTAATTATAATAAGTTAGTGTTTATTATGTTACCGTTTATAATGGTTTATCTTTTTTATAGAATTTATTTATATGTATTTGATAAAAAAGATAAAATATTAAAAAATATTCCTAGTATTTTTAGCTATATATTGTTAGGGGTAGTAATATTGTTTGGGATTTTGAGAAATATTTGGTAAAAGAACTTAGGTTCTTTTAATTTTGATATTTTTTAATAAAATAATAAGGGGTATTATGAATAATAAAATATAGATATATATTACTCGATATTAAGATTAGAAATAAGTAATAAATTTGATAGAGATATTAAGAATTATATTATTTACAATTTCTGATTAAGGAATTATGATTAATTAGATTTTTTATATTTAAGTTTATATTTATAACTTTATATATAATTAATAAATAGTAATTAGTAAAAATTCTAGGGGACTAGAATTTTTATTTGGAATTATTTACTTTGATTAGGGTGAATGTTATAATAGTATAAATACGATATGGAGGGTATTATGAGTGATAATATAAGTAGATTTAATGAGATAGTGAAGATACTTAAGGATAGTAAATTAATTGAAGGAGTTACTCCGGATAAGGTATATGATACTATTGTTAAATTAGGTCCTAGTTTTATTAAGATAGGACAAATAATGTCGATGAGGGTAGATTTAATTCCTTTGGAATATTGTCAGAAGTTAGCATCTCTTAGAAGTAATGTGCCAAGTATAGATTATGAAGTGATTTTGGGAATTCTTAATAGTAGTTATGATAATGTATCTGAGATGTTTAAAGAGATAGATGAGGTGCCTATAGGCTCAGCTTCAATGGCTCAGGTTCATAAGGCTAGACTTTTGAATGGTAAAGAGGTTGTTATAAAGATAAAGAGACCAGGAATAGATGAAGTTATAAAAACGGATATTGCGTTACTTAGAAAGGCTTCAAAGTTGTTGCAGTTAGATAAGATTATTAAGGTTGTAGATCTTAATTTAATGTTAGATGAGATATATGATAATATGTTATTGGAATTGGATTTTGGAAAAGAAAAGGATAATTTAATTGAATTTAGAAAAACTAATCGGGATCGTGAAGGAGTAAGTTGTCCGAAAGTTTATAAGGAGTTGTGTACGGATAATACTATTGTTATGGATTATATACCAGGAATAGTTATTAATGATATTGATAAATTAAAGAAAGAGGGATATGATGTAAAAAAGATAGCTTTAGAATTATCAAATAATTATATAGAACAGGCTTTAGTAGATGGATTTTTTCAAGCTGATCCTCATGCTGATAATATATTTATGTTTAATGATAAGATAATGTTTTTAGATTTAGGAATGATGGGAAGGCTTAGTTCGAGAAATAGAAATTTACTTAAGAGATGTATTGGATATATTAATGATAGTAATTATGGAGAGGTTAGTAGAATATTGTTAGAGATGTCTACTTATACAGATGTTGATAAGATTAGGCTTAAGGAAGATCTTAGAGATATTTTAGGCGAGTTTGGAGAATGTAGTTTACAGGATGTAGATGTTAAGAAGTTTATGATTAAGATGTTTAAGATGCTTAAGGATAATGGATTAACTTTAGATAAAGATATAACGATGTTGGTGAGGGGAATTTGTGTTATAGAGCCAGTGTTAAGAGATTTAGATCCTGAGACTAGTTTATCAGTGGTACTAGCTAATAGGTTAGCCTATGATAAAATAGATGATATTATGTCAGGAGAAGTTGGAAAAAGAATAGTTAAACAATTAGTTAGAAATACAAATAATTTAATGAATATTCCTAGTGATTTAGCTAATTTAATAAAAGATATTAATAATGGAGAAGTTAAATTTAAGATGGAATTTAGTGACTCTAGTAGGCAGATAGATAAGATAGAGAAGTTATTACATGAACTTATATTAGGATTTGTCGATGGGGCTTTAATTATGGGAATAGGATTTTGTAATGATATGATGTTAAAATCAGTGTTTATATTCTTTGGAATAGTTATATCGATATTGTTGATTATAATGATGATCAGAGATTATGTTCATAAGGGATATTGATTTAATAATTTTTAATAAAATAAAATAGGGATTTAATAATAATTAGATATAATTTTTATATCAAGAGGGATCTTGATGGTAATCTAGGAAGAGAATATTATTTTAATTGGGCACCTCTATTAAGATAGTTGTAACTAATTATATTCACTCCTTAATTTAATATGTATAATTAGTTTTCTTTTCCTTAAATTAATATGATATAATGATTTTAGTAGGGATGATATTATGAGTAAAATTTTGATAGTGGATGATGATATAGATATTTCAGAACTTATTAGTGTAGTTTTAGAAAGAGAAGGATATGAAACTAAAGTATTTAATGATGGAAATAAAGCTTATCAAGATATTCAAAATAATAGTTATGATTTAATATTATTAGATATAATGATACCAAGTCTTAGTGGAACGGAACTTTGCAATAAGATTAGAGATAAAGTTAGTTGCCCAATAATTTTTGTGACGGCGAAGAATTCATTAATAGATAAGATGTTGGGATTTGAAATAGGGGCAGATGATTATATAACAAAACCTTTTGAAATCGAAGAATTAGTGTCAAGGGTTAAAGCTCATTTAAGAAGAGAACATCGAAAAGATAATATGGGTAGTATTATAAGAATAGGTGAAATAGAGATAAATAAAGATTCTTTTGAAGTAAAGAAGAATGGAGAATTAGTAAATCTTTCGACTCGAGAGTTTGAGCTTCTTAGTTATTTGATGGATAATGCGGGGATAGTTCTTTCAAAAGAACAGATTTTTAATGCAGTATGGGGAATTGACTATGGTGAAATAGGAACAGTGGCTGTTAATATTAAGAGTCTTAGAACTAAATTAGATAAAGAAGAGAAATATATTGTTACGGTTTGGGGATATGGTTATAAGTTTGTGAAGGTAAATAAATGAAAAAGAAATTTAGTTTGAAGAAAAAGATGTTTTTAGTATCTATTTCCGCTATTATACTTAATAGTATAATTTTAGCTTTATGTTATAGGTTATATATAGTTCCAGGGATCGAGACTAGTGGTAATTATTTAGAGAAATCTGTTGTTTCGGAACTTAGTTATGTTAGTGATGAAGAACTATCTAATAGGCTTACAGCATTATCTGATAAGTATAAGATACAGTTTAAGGTTATAGATAAAGATAATGTAGTTATATATAATAATGTTAAGGTTACGGGTGAAGATCGATATTTGTTTTCAGGTAATTTTAAGATTAGTGATAATAGTTACTATGTAATGGCTGTTAGGAGTAATAAGGTATCGATGGGGAATGCTATTAAGAATTTGATTGTATTTCAGATTATGTTATTATTAATAATAGGTATTTTTAGTACATTATTTACTAGTAGGACTTTTCTTACGCCTTTAGAAGAGACAATTCAGGATATGAATAACTATAAATTAGGAAAGAAGCCTAAGAAGAGAAAGATAGTTACACAGATGGATTATATTCAGAATGAGTTTGTAGATCTGGTAGATGATTTAGAGGAAGAGAAACAAGTACAGAATAATATTATTTCTTCGATATCACATGATATAAAGACACCTCTTACGTCAATAATTGGCTATACGCATTTACTTAAAGAAGAGAATATTAGTAAGGAAGATAAGAATAAATATGTAGACAAGATATATAATAAATCATTACTTATGAAAGATATTATTAATGATTTCGATGATTATTTAATTACTAATTCTAAGAGGACGTTTAAGTATAAGAATATAGATTTTGAAGAGTTTATGAAGGATATAGAGGATGATTATAAAGATGATTTACTAGAGAAGAATATTTTTTTAACGATAGAGAATAAGTGCAAGAATATTTATGTTAATATGGATGTTCCTAAGATAAAGAGGGTATTTAGTAATATTATTTCTAATAGTGTTAGATATTCTCATGATAAGGGAAAGATAATTATTAATTGCTATGATGATGGTAATCAGATAGTAGTAACAATAGCAGATAATGGTAAGGGGGTAGCAGAAGAAAATTTAAGTAAGATCTTTGAACCTTTGTTTACGACGGATCCTTCAAGGAAGATATCAGGATTAGGGTTAGCAATATGTAAAGATATAGTTGAGGCTCATAGTGGAATAATAAAGGCTTATAATAATGAATTAGGGGGATTAACAATAATGTTTACGATAAGTAAGAATATAAGAATGGAGAATAATGATGTTAAATAGTAAACCTTTTAAAAGAATAGTAGCGTATATTATTGATATAATGGTAGTAACAATAATAGTAACGGCACTTTCTAATCTTAGTTTTTTAAATCCTAATTTGGATAAATATAATGAAGTATATGATAAATATACAGAAGAAGTTAAGAAATATCAGAATGATGAGATAAAACAAGATGAATTTATGGAAGAATATAAAACTTATAATTATGAATTACAGAAAGAAAGCTTATATACAGATATTATTTTTATAAGTGTATATTTACTTTATTTTGTAGGATTTAATTATATTACTAAGGGTGTTACTTTAGGTAAGAAGATTATGAAACTTAAAATAGTTACTAATGATGAGAAGAAGAGTAATCCTAGTATAATTAAATATTTGATTAGAAGTTTAATAGCGTATTCTTTGATATTTAAGATTATACTTAGAATATGTATATGTTTTATGGATGTAAGTACATATCATACCGTTTATAATATTATGTATTATTTACAAAATATAGTAGAAACAGCTATTATGGTTATGGTAGTTATTAGAATAGATGGTAGAGGTCTTCACGATATGATTGCTAAGACAGTAGTTGTTTCTTGTGATGAATTAGTTCTTAGTAATAAAGAAGAAAAAGATGATGAGGAAAATAAAGAAAAGATAATTGACGCTAAGTATGAAGAAATAGGTAAAAAGAAAACTAAGAAAACAAAAGAATAGGTAGTTCGTAGAACTATAAAGATCAGTTTAAAATGAGGAACTGATCTTTTTTTATATTTTAGTTGTAAAGATAGATATTTTATGGTATATTTTATATGTAATAGATAGGAGTTTAGAAAAGATTATGAAAATAAAAAGATATGTTAGTTATTTTATGGGGATAGTTATGATGTTTTTGGTTAGTGTTAATGGGGTGTTAGCAGATAGTGGAGATATGGATGTTACTTCTGTTTCTAATCCAGATACTGGTATAGGGAATGTGTATATTATTATTAATATATTGTTTTTATCTTTAATTGCTATTGTGGCTATTATTGGGGTTAGGGAATATGGTAAAAATAAATTAGGATAAACGTATGAAATTTTTAAACAGGTGTTTTTTATATATAATAAGGTAAAAGAATAAAGTTGTTGAAGTATGCTTAATAGATAAAAGCTCTAGGAAACTAGAGCTTTTAAGTATTTATAATTAAGATAAAGAATAGTATTTAATATGAAAGAGTATATAAGATATATAATTATAGGGATTTTGATAGGAATAGGTAAGATTATTCCTGGTGTTAGTGGGGCGGTCATTGCAATTAGTTTAGGGGTTTATGATAAAGGGATAGAAGCTATTACTCATTTTAAAGATGATATGAGGAAGAATATTTTGTTTTTAGGAAATATAGGAATGGGAGTATTAATAGGAATTATTTTGTTTAGTAAAGTAATTAATTATTTGATAAATAATTATTATGTGTTGGTTATAATGTTATTTTGTGGATTGATACTTGGAAGTATGAGAAGTATAAATAGGGGTGTAAAAAAAGATAAAGTTAGTTATGTTATTATGACTTTATCTTTAATATTTATTGTTTGGTTAGGGATTAGTAATGTTAATAGTAATTATGTGGTTAAGAATAATATTTTTGATTATGTTATATATTTTTGTTCGGGAATTATGGAAGCTATAGGGACAGTGATTCCGGGAGTTAGTTCGACGGCGTTACTTATGATTATGGGAATATATAATATGTTTATTGGGGTTATTTCTAATCTTACTAATGTTTATGATGTTGTCTATAATTTTGGTTTTATCTTGAGTTTTGGATTAGGAATGTTGATAGGAATAATAGTGGTTGCTATTGTTATGGATTATTTGTTTAGGAATTATAAAGATAAAACATATGCTTTTATAATGGGAGTATCTTTAGGAAGTATAATTCTTATGGTTATTAGGTGTTTTAGTGGAGGTATAGTTATAAGAGATTTTGTTTTAGGATTGGGATTATTTTTAATAGGGATTATTATTTCTTGGCTTTGTGATGCTTAATTAAATTTAAATTAGGGATTTTAATACTAGGGAATGAGTTTAAAATTCTTTTTTGGAATAGTTTATTATTTTCAGATAAGAATTTTAAAACGCTTTCTTTTATTTCATTAGTATTATCTTTTTCTTGGTAGATATGTTGGAAACTATCTTGAAGTTTTTTAGTTACTTTACATGATATTATAGTATCTATTGTAAAGATTATTAGGCAGATGATCGAGATTATTATAGTTAATAGATTTGGTAATTTGGCTATTAAACTGGATATAAAAGGATTTATTATATAGACTAGGAGTATTCCTAAGAGACCAAATAGGATAGTGTTTAAAAGACAGATACGACCATTTAGATTAAAACGCCTATGGCTATAATCCCACCATCTGGCTTTGAATATTTTTTCCATGAAGTAGCTAGTAAGATATTCAATGATACTACAGATGATAGAACCTAGTAAGAAGACTGTAAGAATATTATCACGATATTGGGATAAATATAGGATCATGGCAATGGCACCAACACCATAGATAGGGCAGTAAGGTCCTATTAAGAAGCCACGATTGACTATTTTTCCAGATTTGGAGAAGATGGCTAATGTTTCAATAGCCCAACCTATTATTGAATAGATAAAGAATAATAGGAAATAGTGTAAAAATTCATTCATTTTGTTACCTCTTTCTTGTAATAGATTATATCATAAGTTTGAGGTTATAACAATTAGTCAAAAATTATTATGGACAATAAAATAATTTTGTGTATTTATCTAATTAGAAAAAAATTGTATAATGATAGAGAAAGGATGGTAAAGATGAAGAAAGAAATTGTAGTTATTAATGGGACAGGAGGTAGTGGAAAGGATACTTTTGTTAGTTTTGTTAAGGAAGTAGTTAAAGTTAAGAATTTTTCTTCTATAGATAAAGTTAAAGAGATAGCCAAGATGATAGGATGGGGAGGTAATGAGTGTAAGACAGATAAAGATAGAAAGTTTTTATCAGATTTAAAAAAGTTGACGACAGAGTATAATGATATGTCTTTTAGGACTATTAAAGAAGCTATAGAAGAATTTAGAAATAGTGATGAAGAAATTATGTTTATTCATATTAGAGAACCGGAAGAGATAGAAAGAGCTGTTTTAGAGTTTGGATGTAAGACTTTATTAGTAAAGAGAAAGGGCTATAAGAATATAGAAACTAATTATAGTGATGCTCATGTAGATGATTATAAATATGATTATGTGATAGAAAATGATACTTTAGAGGAGTTAGAGAAAGTAGCTAGAGAATGGGCTAAGAAATTAGTTAAATAATGTCGAAGATAAAATTATTCTAGTTTTGTCGAATTTAACTATGAGACTTCTTTTTATGTTATAGTAAATAAAAAGGAGTTGATAGGGTGTGCCAAATCATATTTTATATGAAGATATTATTGATGATATGATTGATAATATTATGTATATTAAACTTAATACTTATTTAGATATAGGAAAGAAGAGATGACTTCTTTTTTCTTTTATAGTCTTGATATAAAAGAGTTATTTTGTTATAATTTTAATGTAAGTGAGGTAAGATATGAAAAAGACTATAAAATTATTTGTTATTATTATTGGGGTTTTATTAATTAGTGCTTGTGGTACTAAAGAGAGTAAGACTAATGATGCTAAGAAGTTTAAAGAAGAATATGAATCTTTAAATGGAGGAGTTAGTAGTAGTGGAAAGGATTACTTAGAAGTAGAAATAGATGAAGATAATAAAGTAAAGTATAGTAGTATAAAAGATATAATAAAAGTATTAGAGTCAGGGACTGGAGTTATTTATTTAGGATATCCAGAGTGTCCTTGGTGTAGAAATGTTGTACCAGTACTTATGAGAGCTAGTAATAATACAGGTATAGAGAATGTATACTATCTTAATATGCATGATGTTAGAGATAAAATGGAAGTAGATAGTAATGGTAATGTAGTTACAGTAGAAGAAGGAAAAGAAGGATATAAAGATTTACTTGAGAAGTTAGATTCGATACTTAGTGAATATACTGTTAAAGATGATGATGGTAAAGAATATGATACAGGTGAGAAGAGAATATTTGTTCCAACAGTTATTTTTGTTAAGAATGGGAAGATTTTAGATTATCATATGGATACAGTAGAGAGTCAGACAGATCCTTATGTAGGATTAAATGAAGATCAAGAGATGGAATTATATGATATTTATGTTAAGGGAATACATAAAATATTAGGAGATCAATGTGATGATGATAGTGAGGAACATTGTTAATGGAAAAAAAGAAAGAAAGAGATTATACATCAATATTTATGGGGCTTTTATCCTTTATATTAGGAGGATTATTAATATGTGCAACGGAAGATTTAGTAACAACATTTAATTATGTTTTAGTTAGTATATTTGCTATTGTAGGAGTAGTAGAGATAATAAGTTTCTTTGTTAAAAAAGAATATTTAAATAATT
The DNA here is from genome assembly GCA_934149105.1 of uncultured Bacilli bacterium. Taxonomy (GTDB): domain Bacteria; phylum Bacillota_I; class Bacilli_A; order RF39; family UBA660; genus RUG11215. The sequence continues at coordinate 60,274 of CAKPDP010000007.1, read as the reverse complement.
ATTATAACAAATTAATAATAGGAGGAACTTTTGTCTGGTTAGCATTAATTTTTTATAAATATTATATGATTATAATTAATATACTTCCTATTTTGTTCTCTTTATATCTTTTTATAATGAGTGCTGTACTTATAATTAAGTATAATACATTTAAGACTACAACAGGGAATAAATATAAATTATATATAATTATGTCAGTGTTAGCTTTAATAGTAGGAATATTACTTATATTTGAACCTAGTTTTAGTGTTTATATATATTTAAAGATTACTGGTATATATGTTATTATGTTATCTATTTTGTTCTTTTATGAATTTTTTAAAGGGATAAAGATAGAGATAAAAGATGTTGATTAAGAAGAGTATCTAATTATTAGATGCTTTTTTTGATAAAATACGATATAGTTAATTAGGGTGTTAAGATAAAGATAGTTTTACAATATTAGGAGTTAAATACAGATTATCAAACAATAAATTAAGTTTGGAGTATAATAATGTTGCCGATAAATTTACGGCTAGTGATAGTATTGGAAGTGGGTGAGGGTTGTAATCTCTTTGGCTTCTACTAATAAAATATCTTCAGGATTGGGATTAAGTATAGATCTGTATATGGTTTTCTGAAAATAACTTAATAATTATAACTAGAGAGGAGTGTATTTACATAATATTAAATAGGTGGAAAGATGAGAGATATAATTTATTATTATTATAATTTAAAGATAGATAAGATAAGTAATAAAAATAATAATTATTATTTTTATTATGGGGGATATATATACGGATTATTATTATATGATAATGATATTAAAATTCTTAATAATATTTATAATCTTTCACAATATATTGGGCATTATAAAATGCATAATATTATAAAAAATAATAAGAATAGTATTATTACGATGATAGATAATAGGGCTTATATATTGATTAAGTTTAATAATTATAAGAAATATGATATTAATATTCAAGATATAGATTTTATGGGGAAAATAAGATTTAATTTGGATAAAGAGTTGATAAGAGAGAGATGGAATGTATTGTGGGAGAGAAAGATTGATTATTTAGAGTATCAAATTAAACAGATTGGTCTTAAGTATCCAGAGTTAGTAGATAGTTTTAGTTATTTTGTGGGGATGGCAGAGAATGCTATTAGTTATTATAAGAATACTTTAATTGATTATAAGGATAATGTTAATAATAATTCTTATGTAATAGCACATGATAAAATTACGGTAAGTACAGATTATTTTTATAATCCTGTTAATTTTATTATTGATCATAAATCTAGAGATTTGGGAGAATATATTAAATTATCTTTTTATAATAAAAATTATAATATTTTTAAGGAATTAGATAGTTATTTTAGAAAGAATTATTATACAGAATATGATATGAGGTTACTTATTGCTAGAATTATGTATCCTTCTAGTTATTTTAATATTTATGATAATATTATTAAGGGAGAATTAAAGGAAAAGAATATTAGTTATGTTGTAGATAATATTTGTGAATATGAGAAGTATTTGGGAGATATATTTAAATATTTAGAGAATTATTATAAGATACCTAGTATAGAGTGGTTAAAAAAATAGAATATGCTTTTGTTACATATTCTATTTAGTTTGGTTATTTTCATTAACGACTCTTATTACTTCTGGTATTTCGCTAATTAAAGCTGTTTCTATTCCTTCACTTAGAGTATCATCGGCTAGAGGGCAGTCGGAACAAGCTCCTACTAAAGTAACATAAACAACACCATTTTCATATCTATTAAAAGTAACATTACCACCATCATTTTCTAAATAAGGTCTAATTCTATCTAAAACTTCTTTTATTTTTTTTTCTGTTTCCATTTATATCACCATTAATATTATATATAGATATTGGAATTATTGCAATAATTAATAGGAATTTTATTAGTTAACGTAAGATACTTTATAGAGAATGAGTTCTAAATTATAAAGTAATAATTAAAAGTTCTCGGTTAAGTTTAATTTTTGCAAATGTATTTTCTACTTCCTTTAAGTAATTATAGTATAAAGTAGGGTATAAAAAAATCCTTATATTATATAAGGATTAATTATTCATAATGGTGTCCCGTTGGGGATTCGAACCCCAGACCCTTTGATTAAAAGTCAAATGCTCTACCGGCTGAGCTAACGGAACAGATGGTTGCCTCGGCTAGACTCGAACTAGCGAATGCCACAGTCAAAGTGTGGTGCCTTACCGCTTGGCTACGAGGCAGCGAGTGGTGGAGAGACATGGATTCGAACCATGGAACCGTAAGGAACAGATTTACAGTCTGCCGCGTTTAGCCACTTCGCTATCTCTCCAAAAAAAATGGTGCCGAAAACAGGAATTGAACCCGTAACCTACTGATTACAAGTCAGTTGCTCTACCAATTGAGCTATTTCGGCAATGGTGGGCGATATAGGACTCGAACCTATGACCCCTTGCTTGTAAGGCAAGTGCTCTAACCAACTGAGCTAATCGCCCATAACCCGTTGACATTTAATAATATATCATTTATGAAATTAGATGTCAAGCGTTTTTTTAAATTTTTCCTTTTATTTCTTTTATTTTCTCTTCGATCCAAATATCTAAATTATCTTTGAGAGGTTGAAAACCATTTTTCGTTTCAGCCATTCTTTTTAATTTAGTACCATCTTTCTTGTAATCTATGTCTTTGATGCTTAATTTTAAGTTATCATTATCTTTATTTACATTTATTACTTCAGCATATAGATTGTCTCCAATGTGAAGATAATCTTCAATATTTTTAACATAGCCATAAGATATTTCAGATATGTGAATTAAACCATTATGATTTTCTTCGGTATTTACAAAAGCACCATACTTTTGGAGACCTGTAACTTTACATTTTATAATATCTTTTTCTTTAATATCTTTCATAACTCACCACAGTTAGTATTATAGCATTTTTTAAGGATTATTAAAAGATAATTCTTGTTAATTTAGGGTAATTATGATATTATATATTTAGAGTAAAATAGGAGGCGTAGTTTATGAAGTTGAATAAAAAAATGCTTTATTTATCAATGTTTATAGTAGTATTGTTAATTACTATTACAGGAACTACTACGGCTTTAAAGAATTATCAAGAAGAAATTGTTATAGATAAGAATGAAAAATATACTACTAGTTATTTAGAAATAAATAATAATAGTGCCGAAGGTAGTAATTTGAGTTTTGATTTAGTTCCAATGAATGATGAAGAAGGGTTAGAAAAGATTGAAAGTCAAACCTTTACCATAACTAATACTGGTAATTTGCCTTATGTATTTAATATTCAATTTTTATCAAAAGTCGAGGGTGGTATAAATTCTAGTTATATTAGAATTCAGGTAGATGATTTTTCACCGATGGCTCTTAGTGTTCTTAATAAGAAAGTAGAAAATAATGAGTTACTTAGTAACTATTATTTATTTCCAGGAGAAAGTATAAATGTTAAGGTTAAGGTATGGCTTGATAAAAATACTCCTAATACAGAATTGGGAAAGGGTATTAGTTTAAATTTAGTTACTACAGGTTATGCTGATAAGATTTATAGAGATAAAGAGGGTGGAGTACTAGAAGGTGAAGGTACTAAGGAAGCACCATATATTATAGGCTCAGTTGAAGATTTGGCTTTCTTTAGTGAGGATGTGGCTAAGGGAAATAATTATGAAAATAAGTATGTTAAATTAATTAGTTCGTTGGATTTTGATAATGCAATATCATATGCTAATCAGGGATGCTTAGTTTCAGGAGAATATTCTTTTAATGATAATTGTCAAAAGATTACAGAGTTTGGTTCGATTGGTAATGAGAGTAATCCTTTTAAGGGGATTTTTGAAGGGGAAGGTCATGTTATTAAGAATATTCCGTATACAGATTTAAATGTTGGCTTATTTGGAAATGTTAATAAGGCTAGTATAAGTAATGTGATATTAGAAGGGAATTATGAAATTAATAATGCTAGTAAAAATATTATAGTTGGTAGTGTAGTAGATGTAGCTACTGATAGTGTTATTAGTAATTGTTATAATAAGAGTAATTATATTGTAAATAATAATGGCAAAGATGTTACTTTAGGGGGAATAGTTGGTATAAATAAGGGAACTAAATTATATAAAAATTATAATTATGGAAAGATTATTGTTAATGATAGTGCTAGTAATTATGTAGGGGGAATAATAGGAAAGAATGTATCAAAATCAGAGAGTAGTAATAATTATAATTATGGAATGTTAGGAGTTACGGCTAGTAAAGATAATTATGTAGGAGGAATAGTAGGTATAGGCTCTATAGATACAGATAATTATAATTATGGAATTGTTAGTGGAGATAGTGATTTTAATAATTATGTAGGGGGAGTTATTGGTAAGGCAGAAAGAGAAGTTATAAAGAATTATAATTATGGATTAGTTAGAAATAGTAATTATTTAGATTTTAAATATAATGATGGAAAGGCTACTTATAATTATATTGGGGGAATAGTAGGATATAGTAGTAGTAATATTAGTAGTTCAGTTAATGAAGGTAGAATAGTAAATAGTAATAGTAAGAGTAATTCTTATAATTATATTGGGGGAATAGTTGGCTATGGAGAGAAAGATATAGATAGTAATAGTAATAAGGCTAAAATAAATGTTAAGAGTGTAAATGATATTAATAATGTAGGAGGAATTTCGGGAGAAGTTTTAGATAATATTAAGATTAGTAAGAGTAATAATTCAGGATTTATTAAGGCTAGTAATGGTAATATTGGGGGAATAGTAGGTAGTGCTTTAAGTAAAGATATAGTTATAAATAGTTATAATACAGGGAATATTGAGATAGATGGAAGTAGTGCTAATAAAGTAGGAGGAATAGTAGGTAATATTCAAGAGTTAGGTCTTGTTAGTGAAGGATATAATTTAGGAAAGATAAAGATTAATACAGGGGATAGTGTAGAAGTAGGAGGAATAGTAGGTAGTTCAAATGGTAATTCTTCTATAAATTATGTTTATAATTTAGGTGATATAAAAGTAGAAGATACTAAGAATGGTAATGTAGGAGGAATAGTAGGTACAGATAGTTTAGGTAGTGTTAAATATGCTTATACAGTAGGAAATATTAATTTATCTATAAAAGAGGTGTTAGTAGGTAGTTGTATAGGTAAAATAGATAATGGTACTACTGATAATTATCAAGTTTATTCTTTATCTAATATTTCTTCAAAGATAGATGGTACTAATCTTTTAGATACTAATAAATATTTAATTACGAATGGTTATTTAAAATCTTTAGAGTTTTTAAAGATTTTAAATAAGGAAGATAGTAAATGGAAACAGAGTAATGATTATAATTCTGGTTATCCTTATTTAATATCATTAGAAAAATAAAGTTGATTAGTTAAACTAATTGACTTTTTTCTTTGATAAAGGTTTAATAAAGATAGTGATTTAAAGAAAGAAATGATGAAGATGGAAAAGAAGAAAATTAAGATAGAGAGATTAAATCATAATGGAGAAGGTATTGGAAAGATAGATGGTATTACTACTTTTGTTCCTAAGACTATTATTGGTGATGAGGTAGTAGTAGGGAATATTGTTAAATATAAGAATTATTTTAGGGCAGAGGTTTTAGAGTATCTAAAAAGAGGATCTGATTATGTAGAGAGTAGATGTAAATACTATGATAAGTGTGGAGGCTGTCAACTAGGTAATTTAAGTTATGATAAACAAGTATTATATAAACAAGCTAGAGTTAAAGATATATTTTTAAGATATTTAGGAAAAGAGATGGATATTCCTATTATGGGATCATCTTTGGAATATGGTTATAGAAATAAGATAACATTACAAGTAGAGAAGGGAAAATTGGGACTTTTAGGATATAAGAGTAATGATTTAATTCAGGTAGATAGTTGTTTACTTGTTAGTAAGAGAGTTAATAGGATAATAAGTGAATTAAAGAAGATAAGATTAGATGGTATTACAAAGATTATGATTAGGGAGGCACAGGAAGAAATTTTAATGTTAGTAATGGGTAATCCTCAAGAAGATGAACTTCTTGGGATTACAGGGGTTGATACAATTATTGTTAATTCTAAGATTATAAAGGGTAAAGGTTATGTTATAGAAAATATTGGTAATTATAAGTTTAAGGTTTCACCTTTAGCTTTCTTTCAGGTCAATAAAGAGATGGTTTCGAGGTTATATGATAAGGTATTGGAATGGTCTTCTTTAGAGAAGCAGGATAAAGTTATTGATTTATATTGTGGGACAGGTACAATAGGAATATATTTAGCAAGTAGATGTTCTAAAGTATTAGGAATAGAGATAAATAAAGACGCCACTAAGAATGCTATGGTTAATAAAAAGCTTAATAATATAGATAATATTGAATTTATTAATGGTGATGTAGGAAAGATTATTAATGGTAATTATGATGCAGATGTGATAGTTGTAGATCCTCCACGAAGTGGTCTTAGTAGAAAGACGGTTAGTAGTTTATTAGAAATTAAGGCTAAAAGAATTGTATATGTATCTTGTGATACAATGACATTAGTTAGAGATTTAAAGAAGTTGGAAGAAGAATATGTTATTGATAAAGTGATGTTAGTTGATATGTTTCCAGTTACTTATCACGTAGAATGTGTATGTGCTTTGGAACTTAAATAAAGCTTTAGTTTTTAATGAGAAAGTAATTTTTAAAATGGAGATAAAATAAAAGGTATGAATGATATCTAGAAGGGGGGAATAGTAATTTGGTAATTTTAGTAGTGCTTTTTTATTAGGATTATCAATTGCTTGTAATCTTGTTGGTATAATTTTGACTGTAGCATATATATCTAAAAGTAGTAAAGATAAATAATAATTTGTTAGGTTGGTGATGTAATGAAAAAAATGAATTCTAATCATTTGAAATTAATAGCAATTATTGCGATGACAATTGATCATATTGCTGATTTAATCTATCCAGGAATGCCCAATAATATAATTTCAAATATCTTACATATAATTGGTAGATTAACCGCTCCTATTATGTTTTTCTTTATTTGTGAAGGATTTTATTATACTAAAAATTTAAAAAAATATATTTTAAGGCTATTTGGATTTGCAATAATATCTCATTTCGCATATTGTTTTGCCTTTGGAATAAATTATGTACCATTTAGTTCAGGAAGTATTTTTAATCAGACAAGTATTATGTGGTCTTTAGCTTGGGCAGTAATTGCTCTTTATGTTACAAATAAAAAAACTAATTTAAAAGAATGGCAAAAATGGTTAGTAGTTATTTTAATAAATATTATAACTTTTTCAGCTGATTGGAGTTGTATAGCAGTAATGATAATTTTGTCTATGTACTCTAATCGAGGTGATGTAAAAAAGCAAATTGTAAGTATGAGTTTTTGGATTTTAATTTATGCAATTATTTCATATTTATTTGTAAGTAAAACTTATGGATTAATTACATTGGCAGTTATTTTAGTGTACCCACTATTAAATATTTATAATGGTGAAAAAGGCAAATTAAATTGGATGAAATGGTTTTTCTATTTATATTATCCGTTACATTTAGTGATTATAGGAATACTGAGAATAATAATATATGGAAATGTACCATTATTGTTTAGTTAAATAGTTAGTTTATAATTTTATAGAAAAATAGTAAGTTGTTAAAAGGGATGAGACTATGAATAAACAACAAATATATGATTTTTTAAATAATAGAAACATATGGTATGAAATTACAGAGCATAAAGCAGTATTTAATATGGAAGAATTAAAGAATATTGATTTACCATATATAGAGAGAGATGGAAAAAATCTTTTTGTTAAAGATGATAAGAAAAGAAATTATTATCTTATAACTGTTAAAGGTAATAAAAATGTTGATTTTAAAGAATTTAAGAAAAAGAATAATACTCGTTCTTTGAGCTTTGCTTCTCAGGATGATCTTATGGATATTATGAATTTAAGACCTGGTTCAGTTACACCTTTAGGGATTTTAAATGATAAAGATTTAAAAGTAATATTTTATTTGGATAAAGAATTTTTAGATGATAAAGGATTAATTGGAGTACATCCAAATGATAATACGGCAACGGTATGGTTAAAGGTAGAAGATTTAATTGGTATTGTTAAAGAACATGGAAATCAAGTGAATGTTGTAGAATTGTAATTTAGATTATGATATTATTACTGATGTTGACATGTATTGTTAGAAATATTAAGAATAATGATCTTGAAATAGTGGAATTAATTGGGAGACTTAATTGAGGTGACAGAATGAAGAAGATAATGTTAAAAATAGAGGGTATGACTTGTAGTGCTTGTTCGGCAAGTTTAGAAAAATATTTATTAAAACAAAAAGGGATAGATGATGCTTTAGTGAATTTGGTAATGTCTTCAGCAAGTATAAGTTATGAAGATGATATTAGTATAGATGATTTAAATAGATTTGTAAAAGAAGCAGGATTTAACTCATTAGGAATATATGATGAACAAGTAAATAAAAATATTAATAAGAATGGTTATTTTATAGTTAATGGAGTACTGGCTTTATTAGTTTTATATATTTCAATGGCACATATGATACATTTACCAGTAATACCTTTTCTAAATATGATGAATCATCCTGTAAATTATGCAGTATGTTTATTTATCTTTAGTTTATATTTTATCTATTTTGGGAGAGATATTATTATTAATGGTATTAAGAATATTAGATATAAATCACCTAATATGGATACATTGGTTACATTAGGGATTATTTCAAGTTTTCTATTTAGTACTTTTAATATGATTATGATTTTAAAAGGAAATAAAGAGTATATAGAAGATTTATATTTTGAAAGTGTTTGTGTTGTTCTTTATTTGATTAAATTTGGTAGATATATAGACGGTATTAACAAAGAGAAGACAAAGGACGCTATAAAGGGGTTAGTGACTATTACTCCTAAAGTAGCAATATTATTCAAGGATAATAAAGAAAAGGAAGTTTCTATTGATGAAGTGAAAAAAGGAGATACTTTGATTGTTAAACCAGGAAATAGATTTGCAGTTGATGGAAGTATAGTAAAGGGAAGCACCCATGTCGATGAATCATTTATAAGTGGAGAATCAATACCTGTAAAAAAAAGTGTAGATGATAGAGTAGTAGCGGGTTCTATAAATCTAGATGGAGAAGTTTTATATAAGGCTGAAAATATAGGGAAAGATTCAACAATATCAGAGATAGTTAGGTTAGTAGTGGAAGCAACGAATACAAAGGCCCCAATTGCTAGAATTGCCGATAAAGTAAGTGGAATATTTGTTCCGGTTGTTATATTTTTAGCAGTTATAACATTTATTGCTCATTTGATATTAGGATTTAGTTTGGGAGAGGCTGTTGTTTATTTTGTAACAGTACTAGTTTGTGCTTGTCCTTGTGCATTGGGGCTTGCGACTCCGCTGGCGATAGTAGTTAGTGAAGGATTATGTGCTAAGAATGGAATATTGGTAAAAAAATCAGAAATACTTGAAAATGCTAATAAAATTGATATAGTAGTATTTGATAAAACAGGTACATTAACTTATGGTAATTTAAGAATAGCAAAAATAATAAATAATTCTGTTTATTCAGATAAGGATTTGATAGAGATTGTAGCATCATTGGAAAATAAATCAACTCATCCAATTGCTAGTGCTTTTAATAGTTATGCTGAAGAACATAATTTGAAAATTTTTGATGTTAATAAATTTGAAAATATTGCGGGAGTAGGATTAAAGGGAATTGTTAAGAAAAAGGAATACTTGATAGGAAACAGTAAAATATTGGATAACTTAAAGATAGATAAGGATATTTCTTTCAAAGAAAAAGAATTATCTTTGGAAGGAAATAGTATTGTTTATGTGGTAGAAAATAAAAAAATTGTGGCTCTTATTGGGGTTAAAGATATTATTAGGGATAATGCAAAAATAGTTATAGGTAAATTAAAAGAAATGAATAAGAGAATTATTATGTTAACAGGAGATAATGAAATTACTGCCAATATAATTGCTAAAAGTATTGGCATTGAAGAGGTAATAGCTAATGTATCACCTAAGGATAAAGCAAATAAGATTAAGAAATTAAAAGAACAAGGATTAAAGATAATGATGGTAGGTGATGGAATAAATGATGCTCCAAGTTTATCTCAAGCTGATATAGGGGTTAGTTTAAATTCTGCTATCGATATAGCAATTGATTCTGCTGATGTTATTTTGATGAGAAATGATTTAAAGGCGATATATAATTTATTTGATATAAGTAAGAAAACATTAAGTAATATAAAGGGTAATTTATTTTGGGCATTCTTTTATAATGCTTGTATGATACCAGTAGCGGGTGGATTATTAGAATTTATGAATATTTCTATGAACCCTATGATTGCAGGTCTAGCAATGACACTATCTAGTTTTACGGTTATAATAAATGCTTTAAAATTAAAAAGTTGGAAGGAGAGATAGAATATCTTTAAGAAAAAGATGAAAAATAATTATGATTGAAGAAATGATGATGATTTTAAATAGTTAGATCAAAGGGGGATGAGATGAATAATTTAGACAAATATGTAGAGCAGATAAAAAGATATAGAATAGATAATCCTGAAATGACGGAAGTAGAAATAATTAGATATGTATATTTAAATTTAGGAAAAAGATTTACTTTTAATGTGAAATTTATGCCATTTGGTAGAAGTGGGGATAAACAGAATCTATATAAATATCATAGTTGAAATATTAGGGATCTAAATGAATGTATGGAAACTAATATTGTAATATGTAAATCAGCTTCTTATATTTTGGAATAGTTTGGATTTATAAGATATAAATTAAGATAAAAGAAGAGTTAGATAGATAAAGTAATGATTTTGATAGGTAGTGAGTGGTGATAATTTTGAATCCAGAAAAAGTTGGTAAATTTATTAAAAAATTGAGAAAAGATAATAACTTAACGCAGCAACAGTTAGCTTCTAAGTATGGAGTAACTTATCAGGCTGTAAGTAAGTGGGAAAATGGAATTAATCTTCCAGAAATAACTTTAATTAGACAAATGAGTAAAGATTTTAATATAAGTGTAGAAGAAATATTAGATGGAGAAATTCTAATTAAGAAGAAAAAAAGAAAGAGAATTTTACTGGTTGAATTAACTAGCTTAATAATAATTATTTTAATAGGAGGAATAATAATAGGAATAGACAATACTAATCATAAATCGTTTGACTTTAAAACACTATCGACAACTTGTAAGGAATTTACGGTATCAGGTAGTATGGCTTATGATAAAGAAAAAGCTTCTATTTATATTTCTCATATAACTTATTGTGGAGGGAATGATACTAATATTTATAAGAATCTCGAGTGTAATTTGTATGAAAAAAATAATACTGTAAGTACAAAGATAAGTAGTTGTAAGGCAAATAGTAGTAATATTACTTTAGAAGAGTATTTAAAAGATTTAAAAATAAATATTGATAATTATGTTCAGACTTGTAAATATTATAATAATGATAGTCTTTATTTAGAAATAGAAGCTATAGATCAAGATGATAAAATTGTAACATATAAAATACCATTAAAATTAAATGATAATTGTTCAGAATAGGCTCAACGTAAAGTTGAGCTTTTTCAACTCTTAAGTTATAGGATTTAGAAAATAATAATGATAGTATGGGAGAGAAGGGAGATATGTTATGAAAAAGAAAGTGATGATAATAAGTATAATTATTATAAGTTTATTAATGGGTGGTTTAGGTAGTTTGTTACTTTTTAATGACAATGCTAGATTGGAATCTTTACCTAAACCAGAATTAACAGGAGGAGAAAGAGGACAGTTAGGAATCGATAAAAATATTAATGAAGCAACAATAGATAAATATTTAAATCGTAAAGATTCAGTGTACAGGGATATGAGAATGTTAGTAGATCCGGGAAATTATTCGGCAATTGGAGGAGATTCTTATTTATCGGGAATAATTAAAGGATTTGAAGTGGTGCCATATCCTTTACTAACAGAAGTAAAGGGATTACCAGAGGCAGTTGGAGATAGTTATAAAGGAAAAACTTTATTTACGCAAAATGAAGATGGAACATATAAGGCTAATTACGATGAATCATTAGATTATTTGGAATATTATTTTCCTAAGGATAAGTATATTTTCTTAATGTGTGGAGGAGGAGGATATGCTGGAATGACTAAAAAACTTTTAGTAGCACTAGGATGGGATGAAAATAAAATTTATAATGTTGGTGGTTACTGGTATTATAAGGGAAAGAATAATATTCAAATTAAAAAAACTATTAATGATAAAACAACGTATGATTTTTGGAAAGTAACTTATCATGATATTGATCTAGAAAATTTTGGAGAAGAGATTAATAATGATTAAAAAGATAGTTATTATTGTAGTTAGTGTTTTTGTAATATTAGCAACGGGGTGTTCTAAAAAGATGAAGCAAGATGATGATATTACAAGGATTTATTTAAGTGATAAATATTATAGTAAGGGTAATTTTATAGATATTAATAGTAGTGATTTATCTAAGTTAGATAAGGAAAATTATATATTATTTACTTATAATAATTATTGTACTTTAAGTGTTCCTTGCGAAGATATATTTCAAAAATTTATGAAAAAGTATAAGATAGATTTTTTATCTATTTCTTTTGAAGAATTTAAGAAAACAGACTTTTATGAAACTGTTAATTATGCTCCAACAATAATTATTATTGAGAATGGAAAGATTATTACTTATTTGGACGCTAATGATGATGAGGATTTAGATAAATATCAGGATGCTAATGAGTTTGAAAAATGGCTTAATAATTATATTTATTTTTCTAAAAGTAATTAGAATATGAAAGGGCAAATCAGAAATGATTTGCATTTTTTAAACTATTAAGAATTGAAAAGATGATTATTAAGAAAGGAATAGAAAATGTTAAGAGAAGATGCTATAATCAGATTAGATAAATTTATTAAGATTATTAGAGAGAAGGTTATTGCTTATGAAGTTTAATAGTTTAATACCAGAATTAAGTGTTTCTAATATAGAAGTTAGTAAGAAATTTTATTTATTGTTAGGGTTTGAGATTAAGTATGAGAGAAAAGAAGATAAATTTTGTTTTTTACAATTAGAAGGTAATCAAATTATGATCCAAGAAGTGAATAATAATTGGAATACAGGAAAGTTAGAGTATCCTTATGGTAGAGGAATAAATATTAGTATGACAGTAAATAATATTGAAGAATTTTATGATAAATTAGTGACCAAGGAAGTAAAATTATTTTTAGATTTAGAGGTTCATGAATATAGAGTTAATGATTGTGTATCAGAGGATAAAGAATTTTTAGTTCAGGATCCAGATGGTTATTTATTAAGATTTAATAATTAATACTAAGAAATATTTGCGAAGAAGAAAGAAAAATAAAAATACTATAATAATAAAATACACGGTTACAAATGTTTTGAATATGCTGTATATGAGATTAAAAGTATAAATAAGGATTATTTAGAGTGGATAGAGAAGGAAGTTAGATAGGAATTTACTTATTGTTTTTAGTATGATATACTGGATGAGTAAAATAAATAAGAAGTGGAAGTTGGTAGTATGAAAGAGAAATATAAGAATTATTTAAATAAAGATCATTCTTTTGATAGAATAACAATGGTAGGTATTTTTTGTTTAATAATAGTAATAGCAGGAATGTTTGGTTTTTTGTATGAATTTATATTTTATTATTTTGATAGGGGAATGAAATATTTTTATTATCGAGGAGGTAATTTCTTACCTTGGATCAATATTTATGCTATAGGGGCTATAATAGTATATTTATTTACTTATAAGATCAGAAAAAAACCGGGGATGCTTTTTATAATTAGTTTAGTAACCTGTGGACTATTAGAATATGTTTCAGGATTATGTATATATATTATTGGTAATGGTCTTAGGTATTGGAATTATAATACCGAAATATTAAACTTTGGAAATATTCAAGGATTTGTGTGTTTAAGAAGTGTTTTGTTTTTTGGGATTTCTAGCTTGTTTTTGATGTATGTTATAGTTCCAGGATGCTTTTATTTAGCAAAGAAATTACCTAGTAATATGTTTTTAATAATTAGTATAACTTTATGTTCAATTATTTTAATAGATGAATTTTATAATTTATTAATAGCTAGAATGTTTGATTTACCTAGAGCAAGAGATTTTTATTTGAAGTTAGGAGTTAAGTATATAAGTGTTAAACAGGGATAGATTTTTAAAATAATTTACTTATAGATGTAGACGTGTTATAATGTATTATGGAGAAGTTTATTATGGAAAATGAATATATAATTAAGAAAAAAGATGGCTCTATTATTAAAATTAGAGATATTCAATTAGAGTTACTTACAATAATGGATGAAATTCATAGAGTATGTGTTAAGAATAATATTGATTATTGTTTAATGGCAGGATCAGCTTTAGGAATATGTAATTATAAAGGTTTTGTTCCATGGGATGATGATATGGATGTTATTATTAATAGAAGTCAATATAAGGATTTTATAGAAGCTTTAAAAAGAGATCTAAGTCCGGAATTTTATTTTCATTGTTATGAAACTGATAAGAGATATAATATATTAATTCCTCAAATGAAGATTAGAAAGAGAAATACTTGTGTTAAAGAAGTTAATACTTTACTTAGTAATAGATGTGAGGGAGATGGATTATTTGTCGATATAGTACTTTATGATAATGTATCAGAAAATAAGTTTATTGATGAATTTAATAGAGGGAAAGTTAAATTTTTAATGCCAATGTTAGTTATGTTAGATAATTTGGGATTTAATCCTGTTCCTCTTAAGGATCTTGTAGTAAAGATAGCTTGTAAGTATGGAGATAAAAATAAAGATAGTAAATATGTTTCTCAACCAATAAATATTCCTTGGGAGAAATTTCTCAATGAACCTGTATTCTTAAAAGAAGATGTTTATCCTTTTAAATTATATGAATTTGAGGGAAGACAATATTATTCTTATAATCATATTGAAAAGATTATGAAAGAATGGTATGGAGATAATTGTCTTAGAAAATGGAATGGTACTTGTTATGTAGAAACATTACCAGTAGAGAGAAGAGTTTCTAAACATTTAAAGAATGTTAGTTTAGAGAGTGATGAATGTGACTAAGTATACTAAGAAAGATAAAGAAAAGATTATTAGTAGTTTAAAGGAAAAGAGAATAGTTGCTATGGCTATAGATGGGGAATATGAATTGGTAGCGATTGCTAATAAAGAAAATGAAGAGAGAATAGTAAAGATTAGTGGTCAAAGGGTAGATCTTGTTTTTGATAATTCTGATGATTTTGATAAATATTTATGGGATATTACTTATTATAAGAGAGAATATATGTTAGAGAATTTAGATAATAATTATGTTTTTGTAGTTAGATTATCTAATTTTAAGGACTTTGATAGTGATTATTATAATGTTAAGGTAGCTAAGGATGAGTTTGTTAAGGATATTATTAAAGAGGTAGGACCTATTGTTAGTAGTAAGATAAATATTTTAGAAATGGAGAAGAAAGATAAAGAATTAGGTATAGATATAGTAGAAGAAAAGATAGATAAAAAAGAAGAGGAAATAGTAGTTAGTTTGTTAGAAGATATAGAGGTTATTAGTAAGTAGGTAAGTCATATTATTTAGTATGGAAGATATAAATAAGAGATTAAAAGATATATATGTTGAAGATATTATTTGGATTATATATATAGGAATAATTATTCTTAGTTTTAACGCTAATGGATTAGAAGAGAAGTTTCTAATTAATAATGATATAATAGCTAAAGAAAAGTACCGAAAGATAATGATTGTTATTTTCTTAATCTTAGTTGTTATTTATTTTTATGTTGTTGTTAATAGTTATAAGGATTTTAATTTGCGAAAGAGTAATTTTAATTATTGGTCTTTTGTAGCAGCAGTACTTATATTTATTAGTGGAATTATTTATCTTACGATAATTATAAAAGATGTTAATGTAGAAACAGAGATTGCCTTTAATTAGAGGTAATTAACTTATTATTTAACTTGCTTGATTTAATTTAGAAAAAATAGTATTATTATGGTGGAGGTTATAAAATGGCAGAAGAAAAGAAAAAGACTACTACTGAAAAAGTGAAAAATAGTAATAGTAGTAAGAAAAAAGTTGAAGAAACTAAGGTTAAAAGTACAAAGAAAGTTGATACTAAACCTAAAAAAGAACAAATAAAAGAAGAAATTGTTAAAGAAGAGAAAAAAGAAGAAACAGTTAAGAATACAGATAGTTTTATGAAGAAACATTTAGTAGATGTAATTTTAATAGTGGCTGCTGTTGCAGTAGTTATTATAGGAATAGTTGGATTTGCTAATAATTCTAGTAAGGAAAATTATTTGGTAGAGCTTAATTATTCACAATATGAAGATATGATTAAGAGTGGTGAAAAGTTTGCTTTTATTGTTGAGAGTGCTAATTGTTCTCATTGTAAGAGTTTTATGCCAGTAGTTAAGAAATTTGTTAATAAGAATAGTATTTATGTTTATTATATTGATTTAACTACGCTATCAGATACTGAATATCAATCATTGTTGAGTTCTAATTCTTTCTTTAAGGAGAATAGTGATAATTGGGGAACTCCAACAACAATGATTATGACGGGAGATCAGGTTAGTGATACTTTAGTTGGTGAAAGTACAGAAACAGATTTTGAAGCATTTTTAAAAGAAAATGGAATAATGGAGTAGATTATTATGGCTAAAGCTTATAAATTAGTATCGGAGTTTCGAAAGAAATATCCTATGGGTTTGGTTTTTAGAGTGAGTAAACACTGTGAAATTATTGATAAACATTTAAATCCTGATGAAGAAATATTATATGCCTTTCCTGCTCAGAAGAATAGTGATTTTTGGGAGATATTTAATACTTGTGTTATTGCTCTTACTAATAAGAGAATTATGATAGGTACTAAGAGAGTATTGTGGGGATATTTCTTTACATCAATTACTCCTGATATGTTTAATGATTTAACAGTTAGTGGAGGACTTTTATGGGGGAATATAATTATAGATACAGTTAAAGAAGTAGTAACTTTATCAAATATTCCTAAAAGAGCTTTACCAGAGATAGAAACGACGATTACCGAATATATGATGGAAGCTAAAAAGTTATACAAGGATAGAGAAGAAGATAATGTTAAAGATTAATAACGTTATTTTCTTTTTTTCATATCTTAATATGAGGGGGAAGAGATATGTTTGAAGTCTATAGAATAAATGAAGGAGATACTATACAAAGTATTGCCGATAATTATAGAGTAAGTTTAGATTATTTATATAAATTAAATGGATTAGATTGGGAGAGAAATATTATGGTAGGAGATAGTATTGTAGTTCCTAAACTTATTAGTAATTATTTTGATTATTATACAATAAAAAAGGGTATGACTTTAGATAATTTTGCAAAAGAAAATAACGTTAATAGTGATTTATTAAGTAATTTAAATGGTTTAAATAAATATGATTATTTTTATCCTAATCAGGTTATAGTTATGCCTAAGAGTGATGTTAGTTTTTATATTACAAGTTCTAATGATACTTTAGAAGATATAGTTAAGAAAATGAAAGTACCGGTAATGGATTTAATTAATCAAAATAAAAAATTGTATTTGGAAGAGGGACAATTAGTTGTATATAAAGAAAAATAAGGTTTATTTTTCTTTTTATTTATTGTATAATTATTAAAGAATAGAGGGATAGATATGATACTAAAGAGACCTTATGCTTTTTTGATTAAACATTTTAAGATTATTCATATTGTTATAGCATTATTATCTTGTTATATAGCTTTCTTTATGAATAATATTTTAAAATATATTAATCAATATTTTAAAACTAGTACTGGTAAAGCGTTAGCTTTACAATATATTAATTATTCTATTGTTATAGCGATAGTTATTGCTATAGGGATTGTTCTAGTTATTATTTTCTTGATGAAATTTAAAAAGAAACCAAGGATGATTTATTGGTTTTATGTGGGATTTTATATTGTTACGGGTATTATTTTGTTTGTCTCTTTTGGGGAATTAAAGGCTATCTTTACGACTGACGCGACGATGAAGGGGATTAAGGCGGTAAGAGATTTATTAAAGATATCGTTATGGATTCAATATTATTTTATAGCGTGTATGCTTATTAGGGGCTTAGGGTTTGATATTAAGAGATTTAATTTTAATAAAGATTTAGAAGAGTTTCAGCTTTCACAACAAGATAATGAGGAAGTAGAGGTTACTTTTGAGGGAAATAGTGAAGATTTAAAAAGAAGAGGAAGAAGAAGTATTAGGGAACTTCGATATTATTATATAGAGAATAAATATATGATAAATTTATTCTTGATCTTTGCAGTGGTTGGAGTAGTAGGATATATAATTACGGATAGAACGATTACTAATGTAGTATATACTGAAGGGGATGATGTTAAATCGGGTATTTATACTTTTAATGTTGTTTCTAGTTATATTACGGATAGAACTAGGGCTGGTAATAAGATCTTGGATAATAACGATAGACTAGTAATTGTTAGGTTTAAGATTAAGAATAGTACAAAGTATAAGTATAAGATTAATTTAGATTATTTGGGCCTTGATATTGGAGATAAAGAGTATTTACCTACAAATAAGTATAGTGATTATTTTAAAGATATAGGTACTAATTATAGAAATCAATATATAACTAGTGATGTTAAATATTTTATCTTGATATATAGAATTAGTGAGGAAGATTCTACTAAAAGAATAAAATTTGCTTATCATGGAAGCTATAATAAAGGTAGTGAGATAGTTATAAATTTAGATCCTGTTAATATGGGAAATAAATCTTTAAAGTATTCGGTTAAGATTAACGAAGAACTTAAATTTAAGAATTCTTTACTTGGAGATAGTAAGTTAAAAATTAAGAGTTATGAAATAAAGGATCAATATGAATATAATTATTGTTATAAGGATGATTGTAATTATAAGGCTATTATTGATAGTATGGGGAATAATATTATAAAGTTAGATGTGGAATCAGTACTTGATAGTGATATTAATCTAGAAAATGATTGGGGTACAATTATGAATAATTATATGGATGTATATTATGTTATAGATGATGTTACTTATGATAGTGTATTATGTTATAGTAAGTATTTTCCTGATGATAGTAATAAGATATATATTGAAGTTGATAAAGATATAGATAAGGCTTCTAAGATCTGGCTTTCATTTAATATTAGGAATCAAGTTTATGAATATGTCATAAAGGAAAGTTAAGTTTCCTTTATGACTGTATTTTTTAGGATAATTTAGATAATGGGGTTGTCAAATGCTAAAAAATTTGGTATACTTTATGAGTAATTGATGTATAATTAATTAGATTTATGGAGTCATAGCCAAGTGGTAAGGCATGGGACTGCAACTCCCTGAGCGTTGGTTCAAATCCGACTGGCTCCTCCATTTGTAATTTAGTCGAACTTTTAGTTCGATTTTTTCTTTATATAATGTGGATTTATGTCAACTTTTTAGACACATTTTTTCGATTTTTTAAACTTTAACATTAGTTTGTTGATATTTTTCCTCACTTAAATATTCGTTATTTTGCATACCGTATTCTCCTTCCATGTATAATAATACACTATTTTATTGATTTAGATAATGGATTGTTAATGGGTATATATGAGAATAAAAGATGAATAGTAGAAGAAGTCTATAATTATATAAGCTTAAAACTCTCAAATAATCTAAGTGGTAATAATTTAGAATGGGAGAAGAATTATAGTTAGGGAGAAAAAGATGGTTATAGTAAATAATAAAAATATAGAGAATAAACTTGTAATTATTTATTTTTAATAGTATAATTTAAACAGTTTTTTAGTGGGAGTGATTATGATGTGGGAGATAATTAAAGATACTATTATTGATACTATAAAGATAGTTCCTTTTTTGTTTGTAGCTTTTTTAATTATTGAGATTATAGAACATAAATTAAGTAATAAAAATAAAGATGTTATTAAGAGATCGGGAAAGTATGGGCCAGTAATAGGGGGAATATTAGGAATTATTCCCCAGTGTGGTTTTAGTACAATGGCTACTAATTTATATGTAACAAGGATTGTTTCTTTGGGGACTTTAGTAAGTATATATTTATCTTGTAGTGATGAAATGTTACCAATATTATTGTCTGAAAAGGTTAGTATGGGAGTTATTTGTAAATTACTAATAATGAAGGCTTTTATTGGAATTATTAGTGGTATTGTTATAGATTTAATATTGAGAAAGCGAAGTGAAAGAGAAGAATTTCAATATGATATATGTTCTTCGGAACATTGTCATTGTGAAGAAGAGAATATTATTAAATCTAGTATTTATCATACTGTAAAAATAAGTATTTTTATTCTAATTATTAATTTTTTATTAAATATTGTTTTTAATTACGGAGGAGAAAGTTTTTTAGCTAAGATGTTACTTAATGATAATGTATTTTCATCTTTTCTAACAGGAATTATTGGATTAATTCCTAATTGTGGGGCTTCAGTTATGATAACAGAATTATATATAAATAAAGTTATTTCTTTGGGGGCTACTATGTCAGGTTTATTAGCGGGTAGTGGAATTTCAATGTTTATTTTATTTAAGACTAATAAAAATATTAAGGAAAATATAGGTATTCTTCTTTTAGTATATGGAATTAGTGTTGTTAGTGGAATGATTATAGATTTAATAGGAATAGTTTTATAAAATAAAAGGATTAATACCAAGACTTGAAACTTGGTATTTTTTTATGGGTAATTAGGGTAGTAAAAAGAGTAAGAAAGCAAAAAAAGAACAAATGTTTGTCAAAACTATTGACAGGATTTTAAGACTATGATAATATTTAGATGAAAGAGAAATTGAGGGTATGAGATATTTTATTGGATATATTATAGTAGTAAATATAGTTAGTTTTATTAGTTGTGGTATAGATAAAGAAAGGTCTATAAGAGGAAGAAAAAGAATTAGAGAGAGGACTTTATTGGGACTATCTTTGATAGGTGGATGTTTAGGGATGGAGATGGGTATGTATATTTTTCATCACAAAACAAAGAAGAATAAGTTTCGATTAGGAGTTCCTTTGCTGTGTCTTTTATGGATTATATTAATATGGGAAGTGATAAAGAGATGAAAAAAGTAGAATTACTAGTACCGGTAGGAAATAGAGAATGTTTAGAGGCGGCAGTTAATAGTAAAGCTGATGCGGTATATTTGAGTGGTAAAAATTTTGGAGCTAGAAAATTTGCAGGTAATTTTACTAATCAAGAGTTAGTGGACGCTATAGAATATTGTCATTTATATGGAGTTAAGGTTTATGTTACGGTTAATACTATTATTTATCAGAATGAGGTAGAGGAAGTTCTTAAATATTTAGAATTTTTGTATCAAAATAGAGTTGATGCCGTTATTATGCAGGATTTAGGAATTATTAGTATAGTTAGAAAATGTTTACCGGGATTAGAAATTCATGCTAGTACACAGTGCCATAATCATAATGATCAGGGGTTAAAGATTATGCAGGATTTAGGGGTTACTAGAGTTGTTTTAGATAGAGAGATGTCTTTAGAGGAAATTAAAGAATTGAAGATACCTTTAGAGAAGGAAGTTTTTGTTCATGGGGCTTTATGTGTATGTTATTCAGGTTGCTGTTTATTTAGTAGCTTAAATGGTGGTAGAAGTGGTAATAGAGGAGAATGTGTTCAATCTTGTCGGTTACCATATAAATTTCTAGTTGATGGGAAGTATGTTCCTACTAAAGGAAAGTATTTACTTAGTACAAGAGAACTTAATACTATGGAAAAGATAAAAGATTTAATAGAAGCAGGAATTGATAGTTTTAAGATAGAAGGAAGAATGAAGTCTGCTAGTTATGTGGCTTTGGTTACTAGTCTTTATAGGAAATATATAGATAATTATTATGAGAATAAGGATATGACAGTATCTTTAGAGGATAAGGATAAAATAGCTAGAATATTTAATAGAAAATTTACCACAGGATATTTAAATAAAGATAAAGAAATTATGAATATAATGACATCTAATCATCAGGGAGTGGAGATTGGGGAAGTAATAGAAGTAAATGAGAAAAAGATTGTTATAAAGTTAAAGAGAAAGTTACGTCAAAATGATGGAATTAGATTTAAAAATAGTAATAAGGGAATGATAGTTAATAGACTTTATAATAAGAAGGATTTACTGGTTAGGGAATGTGATACGATAGCAGTAGTTCCTAATAAAATAGGCCTTGATAGAAAGGATATTGTTAGTTTAACATATGATTCTGAATTAGATAAGGAACTTAATAATTATCTAAAAAAGAAGATTGGAGTTAAGTATAGAGTTAAGGCCAGGAAAGGAAGCCCTTTAGAAATTGAACTTACTGATTATGTTAATGTAGTTAAATATGAGGGGGATATAGTAGAAGAATCTGTTACTAGTCCTATTAGTAGAGAAAAAATATTATTGCAACTTAGTAAGTTAGGTGATAGTATCTATCTATCAGAAGAAATAGATATAGAAATGGATGAAGATATTTTTATTAGGATAGCAACTTTAAATGAGGCTAGGAGATATTTAGTTGGTAAGTTAAATGAATTAAGAATAGGTAAGAAAAAAAGTGATAAATTAGAAAAAAGAGAAGAGATTAGAAACAGAAATAAAGATAAGAATAAAAGAATCAGTATTTTAGTTAGGACAGAAGAACAGTTAAAGACCACTATAGGGTTAGGAGTAGATAATATATATGTAACTAATTTAGAATTATATAGAAAATATGAAAAAGTTTATAATAATATTTATTTTCAGACTAGTAGAGTTTCTAATAAGTATCCAGAAGTAGAAAGAGTATTAGTTACAGATTTGGGAGGAATAGAAGAATATAAAGATAAAAAGGTTATTAGTGATTATTATTTTAATGTGGTTAATAATGAAACAATAAAATTTCTTCAAGATAAGAAAGTAGAAAGAATAACTTTAGCAGTTGAAGATGATTATAGATATGTAAAAGATTTAGATTTAAGTTATGCTAATATAGAAATGGTAATTTATGGTAGATTAGAACTGATGATTATGAAATATTGTCCTATAAAACAATTAATGGGTGGCTGTAATAATTGCAGAAAAGATAGTTCTAAGTACTGTTTAGAAGATAATGAAGGAAATAAATATCCAATTTTAAAAGATGATTGTTATACTAAAATAATGCATAGTAAAAATATTGATAAACGAGATGATTTGGGGTATTATATTAGTAAAGGAGTAAATAGTTTTAGAATTGAATTATTAGATGAAAGTTCTTCAGAAGTCGAAGAACTAATAAGAGATTTAAAAACTAAAATAGATAGATATGGTAGTAAAGAATGTTAGAGATCGAAAGAGAGATAATAAAGTTGTTGATGAAAATTCTTTTGAAATTATATTAGGAAATTATCCTATCACTGAAAAAAATGGTAAACATTTTGGAAATAGTTATGTTATTAGGATTAGTAATTCAGAGGATAGTATTTATTTAGATTTTAAAGATGAATATTCTTTAGAAAGGTTTGGTAATTGTTTTTCAGAAGATAGTAATCTTATAGAAAGCTTGGGACTTAGTTGTCTTTATGTTCTTAATAGTTATAATGAAAAATCATTTCAAGATAGTAGAGGAAAAGAAGTGGTATTAGATGGTGTTATAAAGGGATTTACTTGGAAAATAATTGATTTAGAAGAAAAGAATGATAGAGTATATAGAAATGAACTGTTAAGAATGTTTGATGTTTTAATAAATTCTGCAGGTGTTTCTTATAATGTTTGTGGTAAACCATTACATGTTAAATCTTTTAAAAATGGAAATAGATTTGGAAGAATGATGCCTGGTAAGAGAAGTAATTATAAATATGCTGCGACAGATAATTGGCGAGGTAATTAAGATGGAAAAAAGTAGTGAGAGAAGAAGTATTCATATAGATCATGAGAGAGGTTATGAATCAAATTATTATTTGATGATGGCTCCAATAGAATTAGAAAATAGAGAGATAGCGAGTTATTCTAGGTATTTGGGATTTAGAAGTAGAGATGATCTGGAAAGATTTTGTGGAACATTTTCTTCAGAAGGAGAGTTAAAAAAATACTTAGAAGAATATTTTTATGAGACGAAAAGAGAACAAGTATTAAGAGAGATAGATAAGGAATATACAGTTAGAGCTTATTATTTATATGAACCTAGTAAAGAAGTTAAGATTAAGTATAGAAAAAGGATAAAAGATGAAGTATATAAATGATTTTGAGGAATACTTAAGAGTTATAAAGAAATATTCAGAATATACTATTAGTAATTATCGAAAAGATATTGAAGATTTTTATTATTTTGTTGATGGGAAAATATTAGATATAGATCATTTTAATGTTAGTGATTATTTATCTTATTTATATGATTGTAAGTTAAATAGAAATAGTATTTCTAGGCATCTTAGTAGTATTAGAAGTTTTTACAATTATTTAGTTCATGAAGATATAATAAAAGTTAATTGTTTTAAAGAAATTAGTAATCCTAAGAAAGCATATAGTTTACCTAAATATATTAAGGATAATGATTTAGAAAAAATGTTTCGGGTATTTGATTTAACTAATAAATTAGAACAGAGGAATTCTTTGATTTTAGAAATGTTATATGCAACAGGAGTTAGAGTTAGTGAACTTGTTAATATAAAATTAAAGGATATTGATTACTCAGAAAAAACGATTAAGATATTGGGTAAGGGTAGTAAAGAAAGAGTAGTTATTTACGGAAGTTTTTGTGAAGAAGCATTAGAAAGATATTTAGAAGATGGAAGAATAAAATTACTTAATAATAAGGAAGATAATGGATATTTATTTCTAAATAAAGATGGAAATAAAATAACAGAGCGTTCAATTAGAAAAATATTAGATAATATTATTACGAAGGCGGCTTTGGATATTCATGTTTCTCCACATATGTTGAGGCATACTTTTGCTACAGATATGCTTAATAGTGGAGCTGATTTAATTAGTGTTAAGGAACTTTTGGGGCATGAATCTTTAAATACTACTAGTATTTATACTCATGTTTCGCAAGAACAAATAAAAAAAGTATATGAAATGGCACATCCACGTGCTAAGGAGTAATTGGAAAATATAGCTGATTTTAGAAGATGGAAAGAGTTTCATTTTCTTTTTATTTATGATATACTTATTTAAAATAAGGGAGGAATAAAAGATGGCTAAATATGTGTATGCTTTTAGTGAAGGTAATAAAGATATGAGAAATTTATTAGGTGGTAAGGGAGCTAATCTAGCAGAAATGAAGTTGATTGGGCTTCCAGTTCCTGATGGTTTTATTATAACAACTGAAGCTTGTAATAAGTATTATGTAGATAAGGAAGTAGTATCAGAAGAAGTTGTTTCGGAAATTTTTGAACATTTAGATAAATTAGAAAAAGATACGGGAAAAGTTTTAGGAGATAGTAGTAATCCTTTATTGGTATCAGTTAGGAGTGGATCACCTATTAGTATGCCAGGAATGATGGATACGGTACTTAATTTAGGACTTAATGATGAAATTGTTCTTAATATGGCTAAGGATAATAAGAGATTTGCTTATGATTCTTATAGAAGACTTATAATGATGTTTGCAGATGTAGTAAAGGGTTATTCTAAATCATCTTTTGAAAGGGAATTAGATGCTTATAAAAAGAGAAAAGGATATAAATTTGATATTGAATTAGATGCAGACGATATGGAGAGTGTTGCGGAGAATTTTAAGAAGATATATAAGCATATATCGGGAGAAGAGTTTCCTCAGGATCCTAAAGTTCAATTGATTGAAGCTGTAACAGCAGTATTTAGATCTTGGAATAATGAACGGGCAATCATATATAGAAGAATGAATGAAATAGATGATAAATTAGGTACTGCTGTTAATGTTCAAGAAATGGTATATGGAAATAGAGGAGAGAACTGTGGAACAGGAGTAGCATTTACGAGAAATCCTGCAACGGGGGAAAATAAACTTTATGGAGAGTATTTGATGAATGCTCAAGGTGAAGATGTTGTAGCGGGTGTTAGAACTCCGGAGAATATTAATAAATTAAAAGAAGCAATGCCAGAGATATATAAAGAGTTTTTAGGGATTTGTAAAAAGCTAGAAGCTCACTATAAAGATATGCAAGATATGGAATTTACGATTGAAAATGGAAAACTTTATATGTTACAGACTAGAAATGCTAAGAGAACAGGTACGGCTTATATTAAAGTAGCGGTTGATATGGTAGAAGAAGGATTATTAACTATAGAGGAAGCTCTTATGAGAGTTGATGCTAAATCAATAGATCAATTGTTACATAGAACTTTTGATAAGAAAGAATTAGCTAAAGCTAAAGTTATAGGTCATGGCCTTGCGGCTAGTCCAGGAGCTAGTAGTGGTAGAATATATTTTAATGCTATAGATGTTGCTAAGGCAGTAAAGAGTGGCGAGGAAGCTATATTGGTAAGATTAGAGACATCTCCTGAGGATATTCAGGGAATGAATGACGCTAATGGAATACTTACGGTTAGAGGAGGCATGACTTCGCATGCAGCGGTTGTAGCTAGAGGAATGGGGAAGTGTTGTGTATCTGGCTGTGAAGAAGTTATTATAGATGAAGTAAATAAAACTATGACGGTTGAAGATGGTACAGTTTATTCTGAAGGAGATTATATTTCTTTAGATGGTTCGACAGGACTAATATATGAAGGCCAGATAGGAATGGTAGAACCAGAAATAAGTGGAGATTTTTCGAAATTTATGAATTGGGCTGATAAAGTAAAAAGATTAGGTGTTATGGCTAATGCTGATACACCAAGAGATACTTTACAGGCTATAAAGTTTGGAGCTAGTGGTATAGGTTTGTGTAGAACTGAACATATGTTTTTTGAAAGTAGTAGAATTTTAGCAGTAAGACAGATGATTGTAGCAACAAATGAAGATCAAAGAAGAAAAGCTTTAGCTAAAATATTACCTATGCAGAGAAAAGACTTTGAAGAAATGTTAGAGGTTTTGAATGGTAAGCCATTTACGGTTAGATATTTGGATCCACCATTACATGAATTTTTGCCTAAGGAAGATAAGGATATTAAGTCTTTGTCTAAAGTGTTAGGAATTAGTTATGCTAGTTTGGTAGAAAGAATTAAGGAATTAAAAGAATTTAATCCTATGATGGGACATAGAGGTTGTAGATTAGCGATTACTTATCCAGAAATAGCAGAGATGCAGACAAGAGCTGTTATGGAGGCTTGTGTTAATGTAAAAAATAGGGGAATAAAGGTTAATCCAGAGATTATGATTCCACTTGTTGGAGATATTAAAGAGTTAGAATATGTAAAAGAAATAGTTGATAAGACTGCTATACAAGTTATGAATGAAAATAATATGAAGATTAATTATAAGGTAGGAACAATGATAGAGGTTCCTAGAGCAGCTGTTTTATCAGGAGAGATTGCTACGAAGGCAGATTTCTTTAGTTATGGTACTAATGATTTAACTCAGTTAACTTTTGGCTATTCCAGAGATGATGCAGGAAAGTTCTTAAAAGATTATTATGATAAAAAGATATTAGAAGCTGATCCTTTTGCACATATAGATCAAAAGGGAGTTGGAAAATTAGTTGAGATTTCAGTTACAGACGCTAAGAAAGTTAATAAAGATATAATCTTAGGAATTTGTGGTGAACATGGAGGAGATCCTAGTTCTATTGAATTCTGTGAAAAAGTAGGACTTACTTATGTATCTTGTTCGCCTTATAGAGTTCCAATAGCAAGGTTGGCTGCAGCTCAAGCCGCAATCAAAAATGGAATGCAGAAATAGATATAAAAAATTATTTATTCTTGATGTTAGGGGATAATTTTAAAGACTGAGATGACTTTTATATCGGAGATTCAGTCTTTTTTTTGAAAAATAATAAAAAATATGAGGATATTAGATTTATAAATGTGGCATGATATAATGTATGTAAGGAGAAAAGATTAATATGGAGAATGTTAAATTAATGAATATGTGCAAAATTATTGATACAAATACAAATAAAGTTTTGGTACAAGATAGGGTAAAAAGTTGGAAAGGTATAGCATTTCCTGGTGGTAAAATTAATAATGGTGAAAGTATAACAAAATCTACTATTAGAGAGGTAAAAGAGGAAACAGGGCTAGATATAACTAATTTAAAATTATGTGGAATAAAAAATTGGTATAATAAAGAAAAAAATGAACGTTCAATAGTCTTTTTCTATAAAACAACAACTTTTACTGGAAATTTAATATCAGAAACAGATGAAGGTAAAAATTGTTGGGTATCTGAAGAGGAATTACCTAAAATGGAATTGGCAAATAATTTTAATATTGTATTAAAAGCATTTCAAAATGATGATTGTTCAGAAATGATTTATAATGAAATAACAGATGATTGGGATTTGTTTTAAAGTGAATTGTAGATAAAACTATATGACTTATTAGAATATTAATGATTTTAAGGAGAAAAAAGATGGAATTAAAAAAGATTCAAAAAGATATTTGGCGAAATAAATTAAACAAAGGATTTAATACAACGGATGTAAATAAAGAATTTTGTTTACTATATGGTGAGGTTTCTGAAGCGTATGATGCTTGGAACAAGAAAAAAGATGATTTTAAATGAAGAACTGGCTGATGTTGCTATTTATTTATTGGGATTATCTGAAATGTTGGGATTTGATCTGGCGGATGAAATAGAGAAGAAAGTTTCTAAAAATGAAAAACGAGTATATAAAAATATAGATGGAGTCAATGTAAGAATAAGTGATTAATTGTTAAAACAATGAATGAATTAGGTAAATAATTAAAATATAATTGAATATACGCTTATGGATGGTGCGAGTTATAAGTGATCTCGGTCGAAAATGTTTGAGAACTTTATCTTAATTGATAGAGTTTTTTTGTTAGTGATGTATTTTAGATTTTGTTACTATATAGAATGAATCTTTAAGTGTTAGATTTATCTTGGCAGTTTATTTGATAGTTATTGGTTTATTTAGGATAAAGATTTATATAAAGTAAAAAGCTAGTCAATTGACTAGCTTTTGATTGGTTATACATGGTGGTTTTAGGTGGAATTGAACCACCGACACGAGGATTTTCAGTCCTCTGCTCTACCGACTGAGCTATAAAACCAAAAAAATGGCGGTTCGTACGGGATTCGAACCCGTGGTCTACTGCGTGACAGGCAGTCGTCATAGGCCTCTAGACTAACGAACCATTGGTTGCGGGAGACGGATTTGAACCATCGACCTTCGGGTTATGAGCCCGACGAGCTACCGAACTGCTCCATCCCGCGATAAATAGTGGCGGAGGAAAAGGGATTCGAACCCCTGCGCCAGTTTCCCGACCTTCCGGTTTTCAAGACCGGTCCCTTCAACCAGACTTGGGTATTCCTCCATAGATGGTGCCTAAGGTCGGACTTGAACCGACACGAGGGTTAAATCTCGCAGGATTTTAAGTCCTGTGCGTCTACCTATTCCGCCACTCAGGCATCTAAATTAATAAATGTTGTATTTCCCTGTTGCTTTTTCATTATATAACATTTTTTAAGGCTTGACAACACTTTTTCGTTAAAAAATCAAAAAAAATATTAATTTAGGTAATTTGTAAGGAATTAGGTGGTTATTTTTTTGGGAGCATATTGTAAAAGTTTAGGGCGATTTAGACTTAAGAATTGACAAACAACTTAAATATTAATATAATTAAACTATGAGGTGGTTGACGATGATGGAAAGCAATTTAGAAGAAGCACAAGCTCTTTTGAAACAATATAAGATGTTTTCAAAGGCTTTAAATTTTATAGATGATCATAATGATAAGATGGATGTTTGTTCAGAAATGGATAAACTAGAAAATAAAATATTATATTTGACTAATATATCTTATGAAAAAGAACTTGAAAAAATATCTAGTGAGAAGGCATCTTTTTTGAAAGATGAAAGATTAAAATTACAAAGATTAGTAGATATTATAAGTTCTAGAATTGATTATATTAATTTATCTTTGAAAAGACATAAATTATCAACTGGAAATGCGTTGACTGCTTGTAAAGTAAAAGATGAAGATAGATTAGCGGAGTATAAAAATAATATTAGGATTATTGATAAATATAGGGAAAATCTAAAAAATAGATCTGACTTGATTGCGGATGTTAAAGATTTAGAAATTAAGATTAGTTCCGCTATGGATAGAATGGAAAGCAATAAAAAAGCTAATTTACAATTAGAAAAGAAAATGATATCTTTTTTAAGCAGAGTTTTTGCAGATTATAATTGTAAAGAATTATTAGAAAGAAGAAAAGAAATTAATCTTGCTTATGAAGAGTTGGGTTATAGTTTAAATAAAGCTCGTGAGAATGCTAAAACAGCTAAACTTAGTAATTCTACGGATATTATAAAAGAATGCGATAATATGTTATCTTCTATTACTTTGGAATATGAAAAGTATAAGGAAAAGAAGTATATATTAGAGCTTGTTGATCTTTATGATTTAGAAGTTGCAGATTATAATGCTCTTTTAGAGAAAAGAGAAAAGATGAATGATATTTTAAAGAATATTTCTAGTAGTGATATTTATAAAGATATTGAAAGTGAATTAAAAAAACAATACAACACAATAAGATTAGAACAACAAGATATAGATACTTATAATGCTTTATGTGAAGAGAAGGATAGAAAAGTAGATATTATTGAAACTATAGAGAAAGAAAATACTAGTGATGAATTTAAGAATGTATTGGGTGAATTCTTAGAGAAAGAGAAAAAATATAGAGAAGCTTTATATTTAGAGCAACAGAAGAAAGAATATGCAGAGCGTCAAAAGAAATTACTTAGAGATAAGGAAATTCAAGAAGAACGTAATAGAAGACAAAAGATGATTGAAGAAGAAAGAAATAAAGATATAGAGAAGAGAACTAGGGAATTGTTAAAGGCTAAACAAAAGAGTGATGTTTTAGAGAATACTATGAAACAAAGAGAAGTTCCAGTTAGTAGAGTTCAAAAGAATTCTAATATTAAGTGGGATAATGAAGCTAAGCCTATTAATAGTGTACCAACTAAACAACCTGAAAAAATGGATAAAATGCCAGAAGTTCCTAAGGTGTCAGTTACAACTGGTGGTATTCCAAAGATTAAGAATGATAATTTAGTTTCTAAACCAGATGTTATGAATGATGATACTTTCTTTAGTAGTAAAGAAAGACAAGAGCTTACATCGTCTATTAATAATGATAAAGAAAAGAGTTGGTTTTAATGGTAAAGGGAGGTGATATTATGGATACTTCTATTGATACTAGTAAAAAAATAAAAGAAGATAAGTATAAAATATTGAGAATGAGTTTGATCTTAGGTAACTCTGATGGAGATACAGAGGCTGTTTCTGATTTTGAAACTTCAGCTAGAGAGATCGATACAATGAATCAAGATGCTTATTTAGAAGAATTAGATAGTAAATATTATGATACTTTGTCTTTAGAAGAAGAAAAGGCTAGATTAGAAGATTTAATTGCTTTTATAGAAGGAAGAATTGCTCAACGTGATGCTTTAAAAGAAGATTTTTATAATGTTACAGGACATTCTCTTGCTAATTTAGATCCGATTAAAGATGGAGATAGAGTGATAGAGTATAAAAATAGATTACAATATATTAATAGATATTTAGATAATATGAAGGTAATTGAAAATACTACTCAGAGTAAAGAAAAATATGAAAGTGATTTAGAACAGGCTTATAAAGATAAAGATAATAGTGAAGAAAATAATATTAAGTTAGAAAAAGATTTGGCAGATTTATTTAAGAAACTTGTTAATGATAAGAGTGTATTACTTAGAAACATTCAAGAAATAGATGCAGAATTAGAGAGTATTAATCCTTCAATCGTAGAAAGTAAGAAGACTTTAAATATTTTTGATAAGTCATTTAGATCTCTTAAGAAGGCTGGAATAGCAGGTAAGGAAGAGAAAGAGTATTATTCATATGTTACTAATGCTAGGTTAGATTATTATTCAAAGATGGAGAAATATTATTTCTTGACTTTATATAGATTTATTTTTGTTATTAATAGTGATTTTGAGAGTATTTTTAAGAAACGTAGTAAAATCAAAGAAATACTTAGTGATAGGACAAGTTTGAGAGCTAATTTGGAGATAGTAGAGGATGATAGATTTTCTAAATTATATAATTTATTGGATCAACAGTATGATGAAATAGTTAAAGAAAAAGATAATATTGATAATATTGAGTCTTTAAAAGAAAAAATAAAAGCTTGTGAAGAAGAATTAGATAATTATAAGGAAGATAATAATAGACCAGAGATTTTGACTTTACTTAAGGAATTTTGTTTAATAGATAAAGATGAAGATGAGGAAGATTATTCTAATAATTATAGTGATGTTTCTTCTTTAGAGTTGGAACCAGAAGATACTTATAATATAGATGATATAATTAAGAATGATAAAGAGGAAGTTTTAGACAATTCTATAGAGGCAGAAGAAGAAAATGATGAGGAAAAAGTTCTTGATAATGAGGTTGTATCTATTAGAGAACCTGTTAGTATAGATATAATTAAAGTTATGGAAAAAGCTAAGAGTGTTATGTTAAGGGTTGGTAAGATGTTAAATCCTACTGAGAATAATAATACAGAAGAAACAAAAGAAGAAATTCCGGCTGAAGCAGTAAGTAATAATGATAATTATGAGGAAGAAGAATTGAATTTACCAAAATTTGATGATTTACCTACTGTTAGTTCCCTTACTAAAGATGGTAGTATAAAGAATGAAAATAATAGTCAAGAACCAGTGACAGTTAATTCTAATGTTTCTTCTTTCTGGGGGAATGATGCTGATGATTTTGAGTTTCCTGAAATAAATAGTTGGGGTGATAAATAATGAATTTGAATACAAATAAAATTATTACTTTGGGAAATGGAGAAAGTTATCTAATTGTTGAGAAGGTTAATGTTGATGAAGAAGATTTTCTGTATATAGCAGAACTTAATAAAACAGAGACAGATATTTTAGATAATTATAAGATTGTTAAAGTTGTAGAAGATAAAAATAAGTACTTATTAGAGGAAATAGTTGGAGAAGAAAAACTGAAAAAAATTCTTCCGGTATTTGTAGAAAGTTTATCTATTTAATAGAAAACTTTCTTTATTTTTGTTATAATATAGGGGAAATTTGGTGATATTATGAGTTTTTCTATGGATATAAAAAATGAAGTTACAAGGCTTGACAGCAATAAGACGGAGCTTATTAGTGAACTTTCGGCAATAGTTAGAAATAGTGCTGTTATTATGAATGATAGTATAAAGATTAGTATTGAAAATAATGCGGTTGCTAGGAGAATATTTAAATTATTTAAGAATGTTTATGATATTGTGCCAGTAGTTACGGTCAGAAAGAGATATAATTTTAGTAAGAATTTGGATTATATTGTTACGATTAAGAGTAAAAGAGAAGAGATACTACAAGATTTATCTATTTTTGATAGTAATTTAGAATACTTAAATATACCTAAGGAATATATTATAGCAGATGAAGATAGTGTTAGGGCTTATTTAAGAGGATTATTTATATCTTGTGGAAGTGTTAATGATCCAAAAACGTCAAGATATCATTTGGAATTTTTAGTAGATAATTTAGATTATGCTAAGTTTATTAGAGAAATGTTAAATAAATATATGCTTAATAGTAAGATTATTAGAAGAGAAAAGAATTATATGATATATATTAAAGAGGCAGAGAAGATTTCGGATTTTTTGAGAATTATCCAGGCTTATAATGGGGTTATGTATTATGAGGATATAAGGATATATAGAGATCATAAGAATATGACTAATAGGCTTAATAATTGTGAGCAAGCTAATATAGATAAGATCTTTTTTACGGCTAGTAGACAGATTAAAGATATAGATATTCTTAAGAAATATGAGGTTATAGATAGTTTGGATAATAAATTAAAGGAAGTTATTGAGTATAGGGTTAAGTATCCAGAGTATTCTCTTAGTGAACTTGCAGATATTATGAGTGAGGAACTAGGGAGTAATATTACTAAATCAGGTCTTAATCATAGATTTAGAAAGATTAGGGAGATTGCTAATAAGTTAGATAATAAGAATTAGGAGGGATATTATGAGTATGGGGACTTTTTTGATAAGAATTAGTATCTGTTTTATATTAAGTATAATAATTGGAATTGAAAGACAATATAGACATAGAATGGTTGGTCTTAGGACTAATGTTTTGGTTAGTTTAGGGGCATTTATGTTTATGATTGTTTCGTTTGGAGTTAGTACTTCAGATAAGACGAGAATTGCGGCTCAGATAGTATCGGGGATAGGTTTTCTGGGAGCAGGAGTTATTCTTAGGGATGGAAATAGAATAAAAGGTCTTAATACAGCGGCAACATTGTGGTGTGTAGCGGCAATAGGGGTATTGACAGCGTCAGGAATGGTATTTGAAGCGGCCGTAGGCACTTTTTTAGTACTTATATCAAATATATTTTTGAGATTTATTTCTCATAAGATAATGGAAAAAATAAAGTTAAATAAAAAAGAAAAATGTATTATCGATATAACTTGTAAAAAAAATGTAGAGGTTTTAGTGAGAACAACTATTTCAAAAATTGTGGCTAGTAATTCACTTAATCTTAGTAAATTAGAGAAAGAAGAAGTAAATGAGGAAGTTGTTAAGATTAAGGCTGTTATTGTGACATCAAGAAGTTTAATTGTAGAGGAAATGGTTAATACGATTGGAGTTAATCCAGATATTATATCTATTTTATGGGAACATCAACATCTTAATTTTACTCAGTCAGATAATGAGGATGATGGTACAGAAGAGGAAATGGATGAAGAAAATTAAAAAGGGGTTGTAATGTTAAATATTTGATGTTATAATTTAGTTGTCATTGATAATTAGTATTAGAAATAATTTAGTAGTTAATATTTTACTTTAGAAGAGAGTTAGTGGTTGGTGAAAACTAATAAGAGAATATTAACCAAGTACACATTTCTAGCTAAGTCGGGTAAAACCGTTATATAATTAAGTTAATAAAAGGATGGTACCGTCTATTTTTAGACTCCTTTGGTATCATTCTTTTTTTGTTAGGAGGAGAGTAGAAAATGACATTTTTTGAAGAACTAAAATGGAGAGGACTGATTAAGGATATTAGTAGTCCAGAATTGGAAAAGAAATTAAATGAAGAGAAAATTAGTTTTTATTGGGGAACTGATCCGACAGCGGATAGTTTACATTTGGGACATTATTCATCTTTAGTTACTGCTAAGAGATTAGCAAAGATGGGACATCATCCTATTTTGTTAGTGGGGGGTGCAACAGGATTGATTGGAGATCCTAGACCAACGTCCGAAAGGGAGATAATTAGTAAAGAGACTTTAAATAAAAATTTAGATGGTATCTCTAGACAAGTAAAGAATATTTTTAAGGGAGAAGTAGAAATAGTTAATAATTATGACTGGTTTAAGGGTTATGAGTATTTAGATTTTTTGAGGGATATTGGAAAATATATTAACGTTAATTATATGCTAGATAAAGATATTATTAGAAGAAGATTAGATACAGGTATTACTTATGCAGAATTTTCTTATACTTTAATTCAAGGATACGACTTTTTGAAGTTATTTGAAGAAAAAAATTGCGTTTTACAAGCTGCTGGATCAGATCAATGGGGAAATATTACAACGGGTATTGATTTGATAAGAAAGATTAAGGGTAAAGAAGCTTATGGTTTTACAATGCCATTAGTTCTTGATAAATATGGTAAGAAATTTGGTAAAAGTGAAGGAAATGCTTTATGGTTAGATCTTAATAAGACTTCTTCTTATCAATTGTATCAGTATTTAGTTAATGTTGATGATAGTTTAGTTGTTGATTATTTAAAGATATTTACTTTTTTGACTAAAGAGGAAATAGAAGAGCTTGATAAATCTAATAGAGAACATCCAGAAAAGAGGGAAGCTCATAAGGCTTTAGCTAGAGAGATTATTACAGATTTACATGGTAAAGAAGAATATGAAAGAGCTTTGAAATTATCAGAAGTATTATTTACGGGAGAATTTAAAGATTTAAAAGCTAAAGAAATAGAAGAGATATTTAAAGGTAATGAAATAAGAGAAGTAAGTAGTAATAAGATAGTTGATTTGTTAGTGGAATTAGGAGCTGTTAGTAGTAAGAGAGAAGCTAGGGAGATGATTTCTGGGAAGGCTATTAGTATTAATGGAGATATAATTACAGATTTGGAATTTGATATTGATAAAAAGATGTTTATTGATGATAAATATATTATTGTAAGAAGAGGAAAGAAGAAGTATTTTATTGGTAAAAGGGTCTAGTGGCTCTTTTAATTTTACCATTAGTTTATGCTTTTTGCTCGTAATTTTGTTTAAAGTATGGTATACTGTTTATTAGAATAAAGGGTGATATTATGACTAGTCTGGCTTCTTATTTTGTTAAAGATAAAAGAAATTTAATTGCTAATAAAGCTAATATTATTATGGGTAATAAATATAGATTTACTTTGCTTACAGAAAGATTAATTAGATTAGAATATAGTCCTAATGGAGAATTTGAGGATAGGGCTAGTCAAAATGTAATTTTTAGAAATTTTAAGAAAGTAGATTATACAAGGGAGGATACAGATACTTTATTAAGAATAGAGACTAAGTATTTTACTTTGAATTATGTTAAAGATAAACCTTTTTATAGTGGTAAATTAACACCAGGTAGTACTTTGAGAGTTAGTCTGAAGGAAAGCGATAGAGTTTGGTATTATGGTCATCCAGAGGCAAGAAACTTTGGGGCTCTTACTTATAGTTTAGATGATTTTGAAGGTAAGTTAAGATTTGATAAAGGTCTTTATTCGACGGATGGATTTGCGGTTATAGATGATACTAAGACGTTGGTTATAGATGAGAATGATAGTCCAGTAAAGAGAGAAAATAATAATATTGATATTTATTTATTTATGTATAGGAAAGATTTTGGCTTTTGTTTGAGAGATTATTATGAGCTTACGGGTTATCCTATGATGATTAGTAGGTTTTTACTAGGAAATATTTGGTATAAGAATGAGAAATATAAATTAGAGGATATAGAAAATTTACTTAGTAAGTTTGCGGATAACAATATTAATATATCTAGTATTATTTTGGGAAATAATTGGCATAATGATAAAGATTTTTATTCTTTTGATGGGATAGATATTAAGTCCTTGATGGGATTACTTAGTAATTATAATATAAAATTAGGGGTAACGCTTAATCCAGAGTATGGTATTAATAATCAGTCTAGATTATATCCTGGTATTAGTAGTTTCTTGAATACTAATAGTCCGATGATTAATTTTGTACCGTTTAATAATTATATGATTAGTGCCTATTTAAATAATATTGTTAGGCCTTTATTAGGAGAAGGAGTTAGTTACTTTTTAACAGATTATAATAATATTAAAGATAAAGATAATATTAGTTTATTTGGACATTTAAATTATATTAGTAATCCTTTATTTTTAGGAAAAAGGGGTATTAATATAAGTAGAAATACTGGTATTGCTATGCATCGGTATGGAATATATTTTTCCGGTAAGACGAAGGTTTCTTGGAAAACTTTGGAAGTACTTCCATTTTATAATGCTACGGCTTCTAACATTGGAATGTCTTTTGTTAGTCACGCTATTGGAGGGTATTATGGGGGAATTGAAAATAGTGAATTATTTATGAGATATGTTCAATTTGGCACATTTAGTCCTATTATGATGCTAGCAAGTGAAGGTGGAAAATATTATAAGAGAGAGCCTTGGAAATGGGATGTTCTTAGCTTAGGAGTTGTAAGGGAATATATGCAGATTAGGACAAAATTGGTTCCTTATCTATATAATGAGGCTTATATGTATCATAAGAGTGGTGTTCCTTTAGTGCAACCAATGTATTATCAATATCCTAAAATTTACGATGAACCATTATATAGAAATCAATATATGTTAGGAACAGAAATGATGGTTGCACCTATTATTAAGAAAAAGAATCCTGTTATGGATAGAGTAGTGTTAAGGGTGTTTATGCCAGAAGGTAAATGGTATCATTTTGGTAGTGGTAAAAGATATAATGGTAATAGATATTATTTGAATTTCTATAAAGATGAAGAATATCCAGTTTTTTGTAGGGCAGGTTCTATTATTCCAATGTCTTTAGATAATAATACTAATAATCCTGTTAATATGGAAATACAAGTATTTCCTGGGAAGAATGGTAGTTATAAATTATATGAAGATGATTTAGAGGGATTATCTAGTAGTAATTATGTTATTACTAATTATGAATATGAATATGCTCCTAATGAATATGAATTTTATATTACTTTAGGAGATGGGAAGGTAGGAGTAATTCCAAGATATAGAAATTACTTTATTAGATTTAGGGGAACGAGGTTAGTTAAAAATATTAAAGTATTAGTTTCTGGTAACGAGGTTCAGTATCAGGCTTTTAGTAATAATAATGATTTGGTTATATATGTTAGTAATGTTTTAACGGCAGGTTCTTTAAAAATAGAGGTAAGTGGAGAAAATTTAGAGAATGTAGCGACAGAGATTATTAATGAGGATATAGCAGATATTTTAGAAGATCTAGAAATAGATACTAATCTTAAGAATAGAATAGATGCAATCCTATTTAGTAATATGACTATTAGAAAGAAGAGAATTGCTATTAGGAAATTAAAGAGAAAGGGATTAGAACCAAAATTTATTACAATGTTTATTAGTTTACTTGAATATATTGAGAAAGTATAGTATAATACGTTTTTAGAAAGACGAAGGATAGAAGTAGTAATAAAATTTAGAATTAGAGAGAGTAAGTGGTTGGTGGAAACTTGTATCAATAATTTTATGAACTTGTCTATTTAGTTGCTATAAAGCCGGATTATATCCGTTATCAAGATTAAGTTATAAGGTAGGATGGTACCGCGTTTAAACGCTCCTAGATAGTAGAATAGGGGTGTTTTCTTTTTAGAGGAGGAGAGATGGAAAAGATAGTAGAGTTTTTCTTAGTGTATTTGGTAGTAGCGGGGAGCTACTACATAGTATTTGCTAGGAAAAGGAAGAAATATGATAAAAAAAATTTATCGGTAGAGATGTTATATTTGATGTATGTTTATAATATAGATTTTAAGAAGATTAATTATAAATGGTTTAATGTAAGTACATCTCTTGTTAATGGGTTTATAATAGCAATTGTTTATATGGTAGTAGTCTATTTAGTTAAAGGATTTATATTTCAATTAGTTATAGGAATGGTATTATTGTTACTGTTAATAATTATTTGTTATGGATTAATGGCTAAGATATATATTAAGAAAGGTGTGGTAAAATGTACAACTTCAAAGAAATAGAAAAGAAATGGCAAGATATTTGGCAAAAGGAAGCTACTTTTAAAGTAGAGATGGATAAGGATAAGAAGAAATATTATGTATTGGTAGAGTTTCCTTATCCTTCCGGAGCAGGATTACATGTAGGACATGCTAGAGTTTATACGGCTAGTGATGTTATGGCTAGGTATAAAAGAGCTTTAGGATATAATGTGTTGTTTCCAATGGGATGGGATGCTTTTGGGGCACCTGCAGAACAATATGCCATAAAGAATCATATTTATCCTAGAGAAGCTGTTAATGAAAATATTAAAGTGTTTAAAGGACAGATGCAATCTTTAGGATTATCAATTGATTGGTCGAGGGAATTTTCAACAACTGATCCAGAGTATTATAAATGGACACAATGGCAATTTTTACAATTCTATAAAGCTGGTCTAGCTTATAAGGATGAAAAGGAAATTAATTGGTGTCCTAAATGTAAAACAGGATTATCTAATGAAGATGCTGAAGGGGGTGTTTGTGAAAGATGTGGAACAAAGACTACTAAGAAATTGAAAAATCAATGGTTACTTAGAATGAGTGATTATGCTGAAAAATTATTAGATGGTCTTAAGAATACTAATTTCTTAGAGAAAGTAAAGACGGCTCAAATTAATTGGATAGGTAAAAGTGAGGGAGCTATAGTATCTTTTGATTTGGTAGATACTTCGGATAAGATCGATGTCTTTACAACTAGATGTGATACTTTATATGGAGTTACTTTTATGGTAATTAGTCCAGAACATAAGTATTTAGATAAATATAGGGATAGGATTAAGAATAGAGAAGAAGTAGATAAGTATAGAGAAGAAGCTAAGAATAAGAGTGAGATCGAAAGAACAGATAATACTAAGGAAAAGACAGGTGTTATGTTAGAGGGATTAAGGGCTATTAATCCTATAACGGGAAAAGAGATACCTATTTGGGTTAGTGATTATGTTCTTGTTAATTATGGTACGGGAGCTATAATGGCGGTACCTGCTCATGATGAGAGAGACTATGCTTTTGCTAAGAAATTTGGGATGGAGATTATTCCTGTTATTGAAGGCGGGGATATAGATAATAGTGCTTATGTTGATGATGGAGTACATATTAATTCAGGATTTTTAAATGGGCTAGACAAGGCTAGCAGTATTAAAAAGATGATTACTTATTTGGAAGATAATAAGATAGGATATAAGAAGATTAATTATAGATTACAGGATTGGGTTTTCTCAAGACAGAGATTTTGGGGTGAACCTATTCCAATGATCTATTGTGAGAAGTGTGGTTGGCAACCTGTTCCTGAGAAGGATTTACCGGTACTATTACCTGATGTTGCTTATTATGAACCTACTGATAATGGAGATAGTCCTTTAGCGAATGTTATAGATTGGGTTAATACAACTTGTCCTAAATGTGGGGGACATGCTGTTAGAGAGACTGATACGATGCCTAATTGGGCGGGCTCTAGTTGGTATTGGTTAAGATATATGGATCCACATAATGATAAGTGTATGGCTTCTTTAGAGAAACTTAAATACTGGGGAGTAGTTGATCTATACGATGGTGGTATGGAACATGCAACGAGACATTTATTGTATGCTAGATTTTGGAATATTTTCTTACATGAACAAGGAATAGTTCCATACAGTGAACCTTTTGATACAAGGATTAGTCATGGAATGATATTAGCTTCTAATGGAGAAAAGATGAGTAAGAGTAAAGGTAATGTAGTTAATCCTAATGATATGGTTAATGATTATGGTGCTGATGCTCTTAGAGTTTATGAAATGTTTATTGGAGATTATACTAGAGATGCTTCTTGGAATGAGAATGGTCTTAAGGGTTGTAAGAAGTTCTTAGATAAAGTATATAGATTAGGTACAAAATTAAATGATAGTTATGAATATACATCTACTTTGGAGAGTTTGATACATAAAACTATCAAAAAAGTATCAAATGATATAGAGGGGCTTTCTTATAATACGGCTGTGTCGGCTTTAATGATTCTTACTAATGAATATGATAAGCAAGATAGTATAAGTAAAAAAGATTATAGATTATTGTTACAACTTCTTAATCCTTTTGCACCTCATATGACAGAGGAATTAAATGATAAATATGGTTTGGGAAAGAGATTTAGTCAAGATTTATGGCCTAGTTATGAAGAAGAAAAGACTATCGATAATTATATTGAGATTGGAGTTCAGGTTAATGGTAAGTTAAGAGGAACGATCGAGATAGAGAAAGATAGTGATAAGAAATTACTAGAAGATAAGGCTTTAGAATTAGAGAATGTTAAGAAATTTATTCAGGATAAGGAGATAGTTAAGGTTATAGTTGTTCCTAATAGAATAGTTAATATTGTTGTTAAATAATATTTGTCAAAATGGTGTCAACTGTATTGTAATTTTTCCTTATATAGGGTATTCTAGTAATATAGTAAAGAGGGAGAGTGAAGATAAGTGATATATCCATCTATTGATAAAATATTAAATATTGTTGATTCTAAATATGCGTTAGTTTATATAGTTTCAAAGAGAAGTAAGGATATGATTAAGACTGGTCATTATCAAATGGACGAGAAAGATTATAAGTCTTCTAAACCTATAGGTAGGGCTTTAGAAGAAGTATATCAAGGTCTTATTAGTGTAAACAAAAAGGTATAGTTTGTGGCTATATCTTTTATTTTTTGGGTATTTTTGATATAATTATAGGTACTTGGAGATGATGGAATGAAGAAAAATAGTTTTATTGATGGAGCGATAGTAGCAACATTAGGAATAATTATTGTTAAGGTTATTGGTCTTTTGTATGTTATTCCTTTTAATGCTATTATTGGAGAAAGAGGAGGAGCTTTATATGGGTATGCCTATACGATATATCAATTATTTTTAGCAATATCTAGTGCAGGATTTCCTTTTGCTATTAGTAAGCTTACTTCAGAATATAGTGCTTTAGGTTATAAGAAGGCAATTAGAGATACTTATGATGTTTCTAAAAGAATTATTTTGATTATATCAATTGTTATATTTGTCTTATTATTTGTTTTTGCTCCCCAGATAGGTAAGCTTATAATTGGTGAAGCTAAGGGGGGAAGTAGTTATGAAGATATTGGTTATGTAATTAGAATGGTTTCTTTTGCTATATTAGTTATTCCTTATCTTAGTGTTACAAAGGGATTTTTACAGGGAAATAAATATATTACTCCTACTTCTGTTAGTCAGATAATAGAACAGGTAATTAGAGTTATTATTATTTTAATAGGTAGTTATGTTTGTTTGAATGTTTTACATTTAGGTCTTACGAAGGCAGTGGGTATTGCTGTATCGGGAGCTTTCTTTGGAGGATTCTTTGCTTATTTATATTTAAAGAGAAAGATAGTTAAGAATAAGTTATTACCTAGTAAAGATATAGAAGATGAGAATAGTATTAGTAAGAAAGAGATAGTTAAGAAGCTATTAGTTTATTCAATTCCTTTCATTATTATTAGTTTAATTTATAATTTATATAATACAGTAGATATGATTATTATTTCAAGAACTCTTTTAGATGTTTTAAAGATAGATACTAGTATTGTAGAATCTATTACTAGTATTTATACGACTTGGGGAATTAAACTTAATAATATAATTTTGGCGATATCGACAGGGCTTATTACTAGTTTAATTCCTAATATAGTTAGTAGTTATGTTAAGAAAGATAATAAAGATGTAGATGATAAATTTAATAAGGCTATGCAATGCGTGTTGTTAGTTATAGTTCCAATTACAGTATTTTTATCATTACTAGCGAAACCAGTCTGGACATTATTTTATGGGCAAAGTTATTATGGGCCTTTAGTATATAAGTTCTATGTATATTTGGCTTTATTTGGATCAATGTGTACAATTATGATAAATACTTTGCAGGGACTTAATAAATATAAATTAGTTATTATTACAGTTATATTAGGGCTTGTTAGTAATATTATATTAGATATGCCATTAATGGTAGTAGCATATAAATTGGGATTTAATCCTAGTTATGGGGCTATATTAGGATCAATAATTGGTTTTAGTATATCGGTATTTATGGCAATGTATGTTCTTAATAAAAAATATAATTTTAGTTTTAAAGATACAGTGAAGAGACTTCCTAATTATTTTATATCTTATATTTTATTTGCAGTTGTTATAATAGTTATGAAATTAATAATTCCAACAGAATTAAAAAATAGGTTTATTCAAATACCAATATTAATCTTATTTGCAATAGTTAGTTTTGGAGTATATATTTATATTAATTATAAGAATGGTAATTTAGAGAATGTTTTTGGAGATAGAATAGGGAAGTTTAGTCAAAAAATAAAAAGACATAAGTAAAATTTTAATAAAATTGATGTGTTTAGGCATGTCTTTTTATTTTTTGAAATTAATGGATATATTGTTTTTGGAAATTTTATGTAGTATAATTAGTTTGAAATTTGATGTTAAGATGTTAGTTGTTTTGGGATAGAATGGAGATGAGATGACGATGTATAGTTTGAAAATATATGATGAGACATTAGTTAAATTTGAGATGGAAAATAAACCAACATTAAAAATAACAGATATTACAGTTGTTTCTGATAAAAAGAATTTATTTCCAGAGGCTATAAAATTAGAGGTTAATAGTGAAACTTTAAGGGAATTTTTGCAACAAAGGATAGTTCCTAAGAATAGAACTTTTGTAAAAAATATATTAGAGACACAAAATCTTGATTATAGAGATATTAAAGGAATAATCGATATATCAAAGGGACTTTCTCTAACAGATTGTTATTGAATTACTACTGATGATATAAAATTTAAAGATTATAATTTGTTTGATAATAATTTTTCGGAAATTTTGTCTTTGGTGGCTTTTACTGGTTATACTTCTAAAATAAAAGGAATTGCAATGTCACCAGAATTTACTACTGATGGAGCTTTACCTAAAGCATGGAGAAGAATTAATGATAAGGTGTTTTTGTTTAAAGGTAGTACAGAATATTTAAAGGCAGTAAATGGGGGAAATGAACCTTATAGTGAGTATTATATTTGTCAATTAGAGAGAGTTATGGATATAA
Organism: uncultured Bacilli bacterium; assembly: GCA_934149105.1. Taxonomy (GTDB): domain Bacteria; phylum Bacillota_I; class Bacilli_A; order RF39; family UBA660; genus RUG11215. The sequence goes on along the minus strand of CAKPDP010000007.1, from coordinate 15,636 downwards.
ATCATGTAGAATATGATTTAGAGAAATGGAAGGGGATGTTGGCATCAACTTGTCCATTATTTACTTCAAAAGATTATTCTTATGTTCCGATATATCAGGCAGCTAGAACGAAAGATATAGATGAAGCTTATAGATGGTGTGTAAGAATGGGGTATGATAAAGAATTTGGGGATATGATAATGTTAGATGCTCTTACTTATAACTGGGATAGACATTTAGGTAATTTTGGAGTTTTAAAAGATAATAAAACTGGAGAATATGTAGGATTTGCACCTGTTTTTGATAATGGAGCAGGATTATTGTCTAATGATCCTCCTGATGTCTTTGAAAATAAGCCTTCATTTATTGAATATTATAAAAATGATAAAGAATTACAGAAATCAAATTATGGAGTAGATTATAGAGAATTGGTAAGGTTATATTGTGATAGGCAACAGGCTATGAAATTAAAAAAATTAAATAATTTTAAGTTTAAGCCACATTCTAATTATAATGTAGCTTCAGAAAGATTAGAATTTTTAAGTTCGATGATTAATTGCCGAGCACTTGAACTTATAAAAATAATTGAAGAATAATTTTGAGTATAGAAAAAGAACTGTTTTTAAATTGATTAACAGTTCTTTTAAATTTTTATTAAACTCTACTATAGAATTCAACGATTAGAGCTTCATTAATATCAGCATTTAATTCACTTCTTTGAGGAACTCTTACGTAAGTAGCTTCTTTCTTATTAGCGTCATAACTAATGAATTCAACACGGTTATGAACGTTTTCTAGAGCAGCTAGAACGGCTTTATGTTCTTTAGAAGTTTCTTTTAAGCCAATAACATCTCCAACTTTAACACGATATGATGGAATATCAACTTTCTTACCATTAACAGTAATGTGTCCGTGGTTTACTAATTGTCTTGCAGCACGTCTTGTAGTAGCAAAACCAATACGATAAACTAAGTTATCTAATCTGCTTTCTAATAAGATGAATAAGTTTTCACCGTGAACACCTTTCATTTTACCTGATTCATGAACTAATCTTTGGAATTGTTTTTCACTAATTCCATACATGAATCTTGCTTTTTGTTTTTCTGTTAATTGAACAGCGTAGTTAGATGGTTTTCTTTTTCTATCTTTACCATGTTGTCCAGGACCATAAGGTCTCTTAGCAACGTCTTTACCATTTTCTAAAATAGAGAATGATACACGTCTAGCTTGTTTGTTATTTGGGCCAGTATATCTTGCCATTTTATTTTCCTCCTTCTTGCATAGGGGGTACTTATATTTATGTAGGGTGTTTTTAGGGGATGTTCACTTATGCAGCAAAAAGAAATAAGCTACTTATCGATAACACATTACTAAATATATAGTACTGCTGCCAAATGCATTAATATTATATAATTAATATTGGGTATAGTCAAGGAATTTCTTCTAATTTATTGGAAATGAAGTGATTGACAGAGAGATAATTTATAATATAATTTTAATGAAATAATTTGAAGTGAATATTATGAGATTTTTTTTAGTTTTTTTCTTTTTTTGAAATTTATTGATATAAAAAAGATTCGAGTGTTGGTATTTTTTCAACTATTTTATCAGATTATGTTAGTAATGCTTTTATTTTCTTATGATAATGTTAGATATTAAGTATCAAATAGATAATCAGATTCTTATTGTAAATGTATCAGTGTGATATCTGTTTATCGTTATATAGAAAATTAGATTACATTATAGTTTTTTCTTTTTAATAAGGGAGCCTAGAATTAGCAAATAATATAAAGGGAAAGAAGATAAGGACTAAAATTAAAAAAAATAGGGACTTGGAGTGTAAAAAAAGTGTCAAAGGACTAGAAATTAAAAAAGGGAATTGCTATACTGGTATTGATAATGATACTAGATGAGGTAATCATTATGTTTATAAGGTAGTGGAGGTGAAGGTAAGGGGAGTTTAGGATTAAGATAATTAAAAAATAAGAAAGGAAAATGGATATGAGAAAAAAATTGAATAAGATGATTAAAATGTTCTTTGCTTTAGGAATGATCTTTTCACAATTATATTCTCCATTATCAGTTTTCGCAGAAGTTATAGAAGATACAAAGTCAGATGTTACAGATAATGATATTGATGACTCTACTACTAATAATGATGTAACAGATGTTAATACTTTTAGTGAAGAGGATAATGATAATAATAGTGAAGAAGTAGTTCCTTTAACTATTGATAATACAGATAATAGTACAGAAGTTCAAGAATTATCAGTATTAGACTATGTTAAAGTTAATGGTAGCTTTAGTGATATTTCTGATAATAGTTATACAGTTGATAGTTCTAGTATAGATAAAAATGTTACTTTTGAATGTTTAGATAGTACAAAAGATATTAGATTAACTATTAATGATAGTTATGTACTTACTGATAAAGATGATTTTAGTTTTGATTTTGGTAAGTTACTTGGAGGTAGTTATAAATTTACTTTAGAATTATATGAAAATGATACTCTTGTAAGTAGTGAAGATGTAACTATTATATATAATAGTGATACTTCTAAGGAAGATTATTTTAAAGTAGATAATAATACTACTGTTGAGGATTTAGCTTATATGTATTTAAGTGCTACTCTTGATGATGGTGTTGATACTGGTAAGCTATTAGGAGAATATTTAACTTTAAATAGTGATCTTGGTATGAAGTTTGATTCTGAAAATGGAATTATTACTGGAATAAAGGGATCTACTAATAATAGAGTAACTACTGTTGGAGAAATTTGTAATGATATTAATATGATTCTTGACAGTACAGAAGTTAGTTCTGATACAACAATAGTTGGTACTGGTACAGAGATTAATATTACATTTATGGATAATACTTATAAATATGTAGTAGCGGCTCTTGGAGATGTTGATGGAGATAGAATTACTGATAGTGATGTTAATAGTATTATAGATTTTTCTATTGGTAAGGCTACCGCATCTTTGTTAATAACAAAGGCTAGTGATATTAATGCTGATGATGTTGCTGATATTGCTGATGTTACTAATGTTATAAAGGTTATTAAGACTGATAGTTTTGATGTTGATAGTAATAATAATGATCAATATACTACTACTATTAATGGAGATAGTGAAGCTAGAGTAGGAGACAGAATTACTGTTAATTTTGATGTTACAGGATTTACTTTAGGTACTATTAATGGTATATCAGGTACTTTAAATTATGATAATACGATGTTAGAATTAGTTGCTAGTAATTCGTCTATGTTTGAATTTGGTTCATTAAATTTAGATAATAATAAATTTATGTTTGCTACTTTAAATGGAATTAATAGTGATAGTACAGTTTTGAGTTTTACATTTAAAGTATTAAATACAGGAGATGCTAGTGTTAATATTGATGATATTAAACTAGCTGATAATGGTAAGATTCTTAATGTACTTAATAATAGTACTTCTAAAAATCTTACTTTAGAGAGAGCTTTAGATAGTAATAATAATATTAGTGAAATTAAAGTTAGTACAGGTACTTTAGATAAAGAAATTAATGATGATGATACTTATTATGTTATAACAGTTGGTTCAGGTACAACAAATATCGATATCGATGGAGTATTAACTTCAGAATATAGTGAAGTATCAGGATTTGGGAACTATACTTTAGCGGGCGATCATACAATTATTCAAATTAAAGTAACAGCAGAGAACGGAGAAGTTAAGGAATATACTTTTGAAGTAGTTAGAGAACAAGCAACAACTACGGCTACGGAAGATAATAATAGTAGTGATACTACTGATACTGCTGCAGTATCAACGGCTGTTAATTATGTAGTTAATACTGTTAAATATTCTAGTGATAGTTTATTAGATAATTTAATTATTGAGGGTTATGAAATTAATTTCTCTAGAGATAAATATGAATATACTATTACTGTAGGTAGTGATGTTAATTCTTTAAATATTAAGGCTTTATTATCTGATATGGATGCTAGTTATGCAGTATATGGTAATGGGGAATTTAAAGAAGGAGAAAATACTGTTAGAGTTGTTGTTACAGCTGAAGATGGTAGTACTTCTACTTATACTATTACTGTTAATAAAGAGAAAGCTAAAGCTACTACTAGTGATAAAGACAAAGATAAAGAAGAAGCTAAGAGTAATGGTGTTGTCAAGACTATTGTTATTATATTAATTATTTTAGTTATTATTGGACTTATTTATTTAATATTTAAAGATGATAGTGAAGATGATGAAGAATATAGTCCAAAAAATAAACCAAGTAATAAGAAGAAAAAATAGCAAGAAATAGAAAAAGAGTTGGGAAAACTCTTTTTTTTTGGACTTATTTTTGTTATAATTTTTATAGTATAGGAAGGTAGGTGGTAAGTATGAATAATAAGGGACAGGCTTTAGTAGAGTTTGTACTTATTTTACCCCTATTTTTGATGATTTTATTTGTAATAGTAGATATGGGTTGTATATTTAGTTCGAAGGCTAGGTTAGAGAGTGATACTTACGATATAGTAGATCTTCTTAAGAATGGTACTTCTTTAGAAGAAGTAAGAAAAAAATATGATAAGATCGAGATAAATATTAAGATTCAGGATAGTTATCAAATTGTTTCAACGAAAGAAGATGTTAAATTGATTACACCAGGTATTTATAGAATACTAGATAATCCTTTTGAAATAGAAGTAGAGAGGGCTATTCCTTATGAAACTTAATAATAAAGGTCAGACATTAGTTATGTTTGTATTATTAATTCCGTTACTTGTTTTAGTACTGGTATTAGTATGTGATATTGGGAATTTGGTATGTACAAAGATAGAGGTATCTAATATAAATAAATTAGTTATTGATAGTGGACTTGATGAGATAGATAATACTTATGTAAAGGATAAGCTTAGTAATTTAATAGTAATTAATGATAAAGAGATAAAAGATTATACTATAGAAATAAATAAGAATATGATTAAGGTAACTCTTAAAAAGACGGCAAAGAGTATTTTTGGAAGAATTATAGGGTTATCTGGTTATGAGGTTTCTTCAGAATATGAAGGAAGAATAGATGATGGGAAGAAAGTTATAAAAAAGGTGAAATAGGATGGCTAGAGAAATAGGTAAAGTTATTAGTATAAATTCTGCTAAGGGGGGAGTTGGAAAGACAATTATGACTCTTAATTTGGCAGGGATCTATTATATGATGAAGAAAAGGGTTTTGATTATAGATATGGACTTTTTTAGTGGAGGAATTGCAGCATGCTTAGATCTTAAAAATAGAAAAGATATATTTATGATGGTAGATAGTATGTCTAATAATAGATTTACATCATTAAAAGACTATGTAACATCTTTTAATGGAGGAATAGATGTTTTAGCTAGTCCTAAAGATCCAAGACAGGCTTTAAAGATAGATAGTAAATATTTACCAGTTATTTTTGATTTGGCAAAGAAAGAATATGATGTTATATTGGTCGATACTAATCATATTTTAGATGAGATTAATTTGCTAACTTTAGATAATGCTTTTATGAGTTTATATCTTATTACTAATGATCTAATAGATTTAAAGAATATGAAGAATATTGTTAGTATCTTTAAGGATACTGGTAAAGATAATTATCTTATTTGTTTGAATTATGCTTGTGATATTGGTAAGAATTATCTTACGTTATTTGATATTAGAAATATAATTAAAGCTAATGTTGATTATACGATTAGTCCTAATTTTTATATTAAGAATATAGATAAATATATATTAGATGGAGAAATTCTTACTTTGAATAGAAATATACTTAGAGGTCATGTTGGGGATATTAATCATATGCAGATGATTGCTAAGGATTTACTTAATGATAAACATATAGGTGTAGATAATGTTGATATTAGAGAATAGGAGGTATATAGATGGCTAAGCAGAGTTTAATAGAGGCTTTTGAGGTTGAACCTAGGAAGTTAGAGATAAAGGATGTTAAGGATTATGATATTTTTCCTAATAAGGAGTTATTAGAGAATTTACGTAGTAAGATTATTCAGGATCTTATCGATAATAATATTCCAGAGAATACAACTTTAGATCAATATATTAATGATGAGATAGATACTTGTTTGGTAGGATATGATTTAGGTTATTTAGAGAGAAATCATATATTTAATTTAATACAAAATGAAGTTAGTGGTTATGGTCCTATTACAGAACTATTAGAAGATGATTCTATTACGGAGATTATGGTTAATGGACCTAATGAAATATATGTAGAGATAGATGGAAAGATTGTTAAGGAAGATTCAGTTTCATTTATTAATGATACACATATAATTAGAACTATTCAGAGAATTGTTCAACCTTTAGGTAGAACAATAGATGCTGCTAGTCCTATGGTTGATGCTAGACTTAGAGATGGTTCAAGACTTAATGCGGTTATACCACCTTTGTCTTTAAAAGGTCCAGTACTTACAATTAGAAAGTTTAGTAAGGATCTAGAGGGAATTGATGATCTACTTCTTAAGGGAACACTTACTAATGATATGGCTATATTTTTAGATGCTTGTGTTAGGGCTAAATTAAATATTATTATTAGTGGTGGTACTGGTACTGGTAAGACAACTTTATTAAATATTTTAAGTGGTTTTATTGGAGATGATGAAAGAATTATTACTATTGAAGATGCGGCAGAGTTGCGTCTTCATCAGAGACATGTTATTTCTTTGGAAACAAGATTAGTTAATTACGAAGGAGAAGGAGAAGTAACTATTAGAGATTTAGTTAGAAATTCTTTACGTATGCGTCCAGATCGAATTATAGTAGGAGAAGTTAGAGGTAAAGAGGCTTTCGATATGATGCAGGCAATGAACACAGGGCATGAAGGTTCAATTACAACTCTACATGCGAATAGTCCAGTAGATGCTCTTAATAGATTAGAGACTATGATTATGATGAATGAGATGGAAATACCAGTATCGGCAGTAAGAGGGTATATTGCTAATGCTATTGATATAGTAGTTCAGATAGATAGGTTATCAGATGGAAGAAGAAAACTTACTAGTATTTCAGAAATTACTAATTTAAAGAATGATAAGATCGAGATGAAGGAAATATTTAGTTATGTACAACAAGGATTAGAAAAAGATGGAACAGTGTATGGAGAATTTAGGAAGATAGATAATTTCCCTGAGGTTTATAAGAAGATCGAGAGAAAAGGTATTAATTTGATAGATAAGATGTTTAAGAAATAGAGGTGATAAAGATGGATAGTAATCTAATGATATATATAATGCAAATAATAGTTATTATAATATTATTTATTATAATAATATATATGATTAGACAGAATATGGCTATATCTTATGAAAGAAGAATAGGAAGATATAGTATTGACTCTATGAAAACAGTTGAATTATCTGTATTTGATAAATTATATTTAAAATATAACGATTTACTTATTACGATGAGGAAATATTTAAATAAGAGTAAGTTATTAGTTAAGAGTAGTACTAAATATGAGAAGTATTTAGTGTATGGGGGAGAGAGAAAAACAATAGATTTTATTGCGACAAAGTTTATATTGGGAATAGTATTTTTGTTAGTGGCAATGTTTAGTTATGTATTACAAGGAAAGATATTAGGACTAGTAGGGATTATAATTAATTTTATGGTAGGTTATTATTTATATGATTTATATTTAGTTTATAATCAAAAGAGAAGAACTAAATTAATTAGAAATGAAATGCTTAGGGCGATAATTATTATGAATAATGCTTTTAAATCGGGGAAGAGTACTATTCAGGCGGTAGAGATTGCTAGTAAAGAATTACCTGAGCCAATAAAAGGAGAGTTTGAAAAGGTATATTTAGATTTAAAATATGGACTTAGTATTAGTACGGTATTTGAGAGATTTGCAAAAAGAAATAATGTGGAAGAGGCTAGATATTTATCGGCGACACTTACGACTCTTAATAGAACGGGTGGAAATATTGTTAAGGTTTTTAACTCGATCGAGAAAACTTTATTTGATAAGAAGAAGCTAGAGGAAGAACTTAAGAATTTGACAGCTAGTTCTAATTTGGTAGTTAAAGTATTATTATTTGTACCTTTTTTGTTTGTAGCAATTATTTATTTTTTAAATCCAACGTATTTTGATCCGTTATTTGATTCAGTATTAGGATATATGGTTTTAGCGATGATGTTTATAATGTTTATTCTATATGTTTGGTTTTTACAAAAGGTTATGAAGGTGAATGTCTAATGAATAATAAGAGAGAATTAGCGAAAAAGATATATTCTAAGAAGACAGTAAAGAAGATAGATAAGAAGATTAATTTACTTGGTATTAATAATAAATTAGATACAATTACTTTCCTTAATTTAAGGCTGCTTTCGGCAGCAGGAGTATTTTTCTTGATTCTTTATATCTTTAGTTATGGATATTTAGGGGCACCAGTAATAACATTATTTTATTATTATATGTTTGGAAAGGTATTACTTGATGATAAGATAAAGAAGAGAACGAGAAAATTAGAAGGGGATGCCATGCATTTTTTTGAGGTTTTGACATTGTCTTTGGAGACGGGTAGAAACTTGGAAGAAGCTTTAAATATTACTACTAATAGTATAGATAATGAATTGTCTTCAGAATTTAAAGAAGCTATTAGAGAAGTTAAGTTTGGTAAAAGTTTGCCGGAGGCTTTAGAAGATATGCAGAAGAATATTCCGTCTGAGACTATTAATAATATTGTGCTGGCTTTAACCCAAGCTGATATGTTTGGAAATAGTATTATTAATACGTTATATAATCAAATAGATTATTTAAGGGAAAAGAGGAAATTAGAGGTTAAAGCAGAGATTAGTAAGGTACCAATAAAGATTAGTATAATATCAGTATTATTCTTTGTACCATTAATTTTATTAATAATATTGGCACCAGTATTACTTAGTTATTTAGGATAGATTTTGCTAAATAAAAATTTACTTTTTAGATGAGACATGGTACAATAGATGAGTAATTAATGTTATAAATTTAGAAAGAGAGGGAAATAGATGTCAGGACATAGTAAATGGTCAACAATAAAAAGGAAAAAAGGGGCAATTGATGCTGAGAGAAGTAAGGTATTTCAGAAGTTAGCAAAGGAACTTTATGTTGCTGCAAAGAGTGGGGATCCTGATCCTAATAATAATGCTTCTCTTAGAATGGTTATAGAAAAGGCTAAGGCAGAGAATATGCCAAAGTCTAATATTCAAAATGCTATTGATAAGGCTAAAGCTAAGGATAATGGAGAAGATTTTGAGGCAATTAGATATGAAGGATATGGTCCTTCAGGAATGGCTTTAATTATTGATTGCTTGACTGATAATAGGAATAGAACAGCTTCTTTTGTTAGAAGTACTTTAACTAAAAGAGGAGGTAATTTGGGAACAGATGGTTCAGTTAGTTATTTGTTTTCTAGAAAAGGATTATTAGTTTTAGAGAAAGAATATGATGAAGATAAACTTATGGAGGATGCTTTAGAATTAGATATAGAAGATTTAGTAGTAGAAGAAGATGGATATGTTATAACAACACTTCCAGAGAATTTCTTGAGTGTTAAAGATAAGTTAGAAGAATTGGGTTATGATAAATTTACGATGGCAGAAGTTACAATGATACCTAGTAATTATGTTACTCTAGAGGGGGAATCTTTAGAGAAAGCAATTGGTTTAGTAGAGGCATTAGAAGATTTAGATGATGTTCAGAGTGTATATCATAATTTAGATATGTAGAGAGAAGTAATTCTCTTTTTTTTAAGATAAGGAGATTGAAGATGGAGATTAAGAGAGTAGTAGTGGGATATTTGGAGTGTAATTGTTATATATTGGATATTAATAATGAGGTATTGGTTATAGATCCAGGGGATGAATATAAGAAGATAAAAAGAGAATTAGAGGGGAAGAAAGTACTAGGAGTATTAATTACTCATAGACATTTTGATCATATTGGAGGAGTAGAAGAAATAGTTAGAGATTATGGGTGCCCGGTATATGATTATTATAATTTAGAAGAGGGAATTAAGAAGATAGGGAATTTTGGCTTTGAGGTTATTAGATTTCCAGGGCATTCTAAGGATCTAGTAGGTTATTATTTTAGAGATGAGAAGATGATGTTTTTGGGAGATTTTATTTTTAAGAGAAGTATAGGGAGATGTGATCTAGAAGGAGGTAATGAATTAGAGATGGAGAAATCTTTAGAGAAGATTAAGAAGTATTCTGATGATATTATTATATATCCTGGGCATGGAGAGAAAACTAGTTTGGGAGAGGAAAAGAAATATAATAGATATTTTGGATTAGAAAAGTAGTTTATGTATAGGAAAACTTAACACAAAGAGGAGGAGTGTTAAGTTTTCTTAATTAAAGAGGAGGAATATGTTAAATAGTTGGTTGCTATTTTTGTTTTTTTGTAGTATCATAATTGTAGTATCATAGGTAGGATGGACACTGTGATATTAGAGAAAATAAAAAGAAAGGAAAAGGAGTAACAATGGAAAAAGTTGTTAAGAAACAAAAGAAAAGAAATGCTGCTATTGAGATTTGGCGTTTTGTTATAGCAGTAGCAATTATTGGGTTCCATGTAGGTTGGATTATTGCTAGAACTTGTAATGGAACTAATGGTTATTTTATGACACCAGAGAATGGTTGGTTCTTTGGATCTAGTGAAGTATTACTTATCTTCACATTAACAGCGGGTTATTTTATGGTATCACATCATAAAAAACTTTCGCAGAATGCAGAATATAATTCAAGAAGTGCTGCTTCTAGAGCTTGGGATTATACTTGGTCTAGAATAAAAGGATTATTACCTGTACTTGTAGTTGGTTATATTTTAGGAGTAGTTATTTGTACTAATTTCTATTATCCAGATTATAATTTTCAACAAGTATGTACTATGGTAGTTAATAGTGTTTGGGAATTTTTAGGATTCCACGCTGCAGGACTTAGAAGTACAGGAGGTGAATTCTTTAACTTGAATGGACCTTTATGGTTTATATCCGCTATTATAATTGTAGGATATTTCTTATATTGGGGTCTTTGTAAGAATGAAGATTTCACTGCAGGAATACTAGCACCATTCTTATTTATCTTTTTAAGTGGATGGTGGTGCTTTACTGGTACTAGAGCAGCTCAAACAGGATGGAGTACTTTTGGTACACAATTAGCTTCGTCTAATGGAATGGGTGGTTCTGCCACTGACGCAACAGCGACAATAGGATTTAATAATGGATTAATCTTTGTACTTATTGGATTATTAGGAGGAATATTAATTTATTATTTAGTAGAGAAATTGAAACAACATAAATTTAGTGTTGGTGGAACATTAGGATTATCTTTCTTAAATTTAATTTGTAGTGGTTTATTACTTTGGTATACTATATATCAACCTACATATTTTAATTTAGAGAGATGGACTGTAGCATTCTTATGTATTAGTGTTGTTACGTTGACACTTCTTAATAAAGATTATTTTACTGAAGCTTTAAATAATAATGTTACTAATAAAGTATTTAGTTATTTAGGTAGTATATCATTATATGTTTATATGTTACATTATCCTATTGCTATTTTAATAATTAAATTATTTGGTAAGAATACTGAGGCTACAACATATTCTTTCTGGAAGATATTTATTCCAACTGTTTTATTAACTATCCTTGCTTCTATTTTTGTTAAGTTTGTTATGGAAATGACGATTCTTAAGAAAAAGCCAGTTAAAGAAGTAAAATAATATAGTTTATGAATAGGCATAAGTTTAGAAAAACTTATGCTTTTTAAATGTCGCTTTAAAAGCGACCATTTAAAAGGAGAGTTGTAATAAAATGATATCAGTCAAAGGGAGAGTGAAGAAAATGATGATGAATATAGCAGCATTAATGAATTTAATTTCAACAGAGGAGAAAAACTTAGATAATAGAATTAAAATGATAAATGGACTTTCTATTAATACGTCTACTATGGAGTTAGATGGTAGAGTAAATATAATAGAAGATAATAAAGAAGAATTTGCTTTAGCTATGAAAGAATTAGAAGAAGGTATTTCCTATTTAACAAAATTGAAAACAATTTTGTATGAGAAAAATAATTCTTTCAAATTAACAGATGGAAGAACTATTCAAGAGGCTATTGTAGATAATACTAATTTAAGAAAATTAAAAAATGTTTATGAAACATTACTATTATCTAAAAACTCTAAAAGAAGAGTTACAGAAGTAAATAATTCTTATTTTGAATGTCGAACTATTAATTTTGATTTAAATGATATTAGAGAGAAATTAGTGACTTTAGATAAGAAAATTCAAGAGACAGATTTCGAGATCTCTAAATTAAATTCTTTAGAATTTGAAATTTAGAAGTGTGGTTCTACTAAGTTAGTTTGTAGATTAAATAAAATATAAAGTTTTTAGCCAATGTTTCTTTTAATTCATTAAATTTTTGTTTGTTGTTTGAGAATTTTACAAATTAAGATTAAAGTTTATAGGTTAAAGAATTATTATGGGTTATAGATTATAAATCATGTTTTATATGAGGGTATTTTAATTTGAATTAAAAGAAATAATAACCAATTATAGAAACTAGAAGTTTTTCTGGGGACTATAGTTGGTTTTATTTTTATTTACTTATGGTTTTATTCATGATACAATTGTGTAGAATATGGAGGTAGATTATGAAGATAATTAAGGATATAGATGTAGCTAAATTGATAAAAGATGGAGATACAGTGGCTATTAGTGGAAGTGGAGGATCAGGTAGTCCAGAGGCTTTACTTAATTCAATTATGATTAGTTTTAAGAAAAGTGGTCATCCTTGGAATTTGACGGTTACAACAGGAATTAGTCCGGGGAATCTTACTAATGATGATGTGGGTATGAATATGTTAGCTTATCCGGGATTAGTAGGTAAGGCTATTTGTGCTCATTTGGGAATGGGAAGAGTATTTGGTAATGCTATAGGTAATGATCAATTTCCGGCTTTTGCTATTCCTTTAGGGGTATTTAATCATTTGTTAAGAGCTATAGCAGGGCATGAACCAGGCGTACTTACGCATGTGGGACTTAATACGTTTGCGGATCCTCGAATTGAGGGATGTTGTGCTAATGAGAAGGCTAAGAAGTTAAAGCCTATTGTTGAGGTTATGAAGATTGATAATAAAGAATATTTATTATATAAGTCTTTTCCTATTAATGTGTGTATTTTAAAGGCTACTTATAGTGATGAAGATGGGAATGTTAGTTTAGAACATGAGGCTGTTATTGGAGAACAATATGAGATGGCAGCGGCAACGCACAATTCTGGGGGAATTGTTATAGTTCAGGTTGAGAAGATTGTTCCTAAAGGAAGTTTAAGAGCTAGAAATGTTTTAATACATCATAAGTTAGTTGATTATGTTGTAGTGGCAGAACCAGATGTATCTTTAGGGGAATATAATATACCTGTTTATAGGCCAGAACTTACGGGAGATAAGAGAATACCTTTAGAAGATATTCCTCCTAAACCTTTAGATGAAAGAAAAGTTTGTGGTAGAAGAAGTGCTATGGAATTGGGTAAGGGTTATGTTATTAATTTAGGTGTAGGTATGCCTGATTCAGTGGCTGCAGTAGCGGCTGAAGAAGGATTTTCTGAGGATATTAATTTATCGGTAGAAGTAGGTCCTATGGGAGGAGTTCCTGTTGGAGGAATAGCTTTTGGAGCTAGTATAAATCCAGATTCAGTTATTTCAACTCCTGATAATTTTGATATGTATAATGGGGGGGTATTGGATATGGCTATAGTTGGTCTGGCTCAAGTAGATAAAGAAGGTAATGTTAATGTATCTAAATTTGGAACAAGAGTTACTGGTCCAGGAGGATTTATTAATATTACTCAGAATACTCAGAAAGTAGTATTTATGGGGACTTTTGCGGCTAAAGGATTAGAAGAAAAAATAGAAGATGGTAAAGTTAAAATAATAAATGAAGGTAGTAATAAGAAGTTTGTAGATAAGGTACAACAAGTAACATTTTCTGCTAAGAATGCTCTTCTTAATAAACAAGATATATTATATGTTACAGAAAGGGGAGTATTTAAACTTACTAATAAGGGACCAATGTTAATAGAAATAGCGCCAGGTATAGATTTACAGAAAGATATTATTGATCAGATGGATTTTGTTCCTCTTATTAGTGATGATTTAAAACTTATGGATGAAAGAATATTTAAGGATCAGAAAATGGGATTAAAGATTAGTTAAATTTGGAATTATATTTTTCTTGTGATAAAATATTAATGGGAGATGTTTTGTTATGAAATATGATTATAGTAAATATGAACCTCCACTTTGTGATGAGATGAGTGTATATTATTGGGGGTATTGTTAGTAGAATTTAATTTTTAAGAATTAGTAGAGTTGATACTAGTTCTTTTCTTTTTTAATAAATTTAAGGTATAATATAAGAGATGTAGGTGATTAATTTGAGATATAAAAAAGTATATATAGAGATTACTAATGGTTGTAATTTGAGTTGTGACTTTTGTATTAAAAATAAGAGAAAGATAGAGTATATAAGTGAAGATAAGTTTAAGATCTTATTAGAGAGATTAAAACCATATACTAGGTATTTATATTTTCATGTAATGGGTGAACCATTATTACATGAAAATATAAATAAATATATAGATATGGCTTATAATCAAGGATTTAATATTAATATTACTACTAATGGGTATTTAATCGAGAAGATTAAATACAATAAAAATATTAGACAGGTAAATATATCGTTACATAGTTATAATAAAAGATATGGAATTAGTCTTAAAGATTATTTAGATAATATATTTAAGGGTATAAATATATTATCTAAAAATAATACTTATATTAATTTAAGATTATGGGTAAATAGTATATATAGAGAAGATATTATTAAATATATAGAAGATTATTATAAGATAAAGATAGATAATAATAATTTAAAGATAAGTAATAATATATATATTAATTATAATAAAGAATTTATATGGCCGGATATTAAGAATAGTTATTATAATAGTATTGGGACTTGTTATGGAACTAGGGATCATATAGGAATATTAGTAGATGGAACTATTGTTCCTTGTTGTTTAGATTCAGAGGGAATAATAAGATTAGGGAATATTTATGAAGATAAATTAGAAGAAGTTATTAATAGTAAATTATATAAAGAAATGGAAGAAGGATTTAGAAATAATAAGAAAGTATGTGAATTATGTAGACATTGTAAATTCTTAGATTAAGTTATAAATAAGTGTAGTATTACAAAATAAAGTATGATATAATTTAGATAGTTTAAAGTAGTTATGGAGGTTAATATAATGAAGAAAAAGAACCTTGATAAATCTATATATAAAGAAGAAAAGAATAAGATAATAGGGACAATAGTATTTTCTTTAGCTTTTTTAGTAGTAGCAGTAATTAGTGCTAGTTATGCTTGGTATTCTTTTACTAATAAGAATATAGATGTAAATGGAGTTACATCTAATTGGTGTGCAGGTATAAAGGTAGAAGTTAGTTCTGGTAGTACAATATCTAATTATTTAGGAAATGCTCCCGTTAGTGATTATAGTGAAGCTGGATATTCATCTAGCTTCACTATAAAGAATAATGAAAGTAATAA
>CAKPDP010000006.1 GCA_934149105.1 uncultured Bacilli bacterium | reverse complement strand
TTAAATAGAATATCATCTTCTACCGATATGAATTTTTTAAATTCTTCATAAGTGAAAAATAACATTTCTTTTGGTATTTCGTTTGGGTCAGTAAAATTAGTCATTTTATTATAAGTTGCTGTAAAGTTAAAATTGTACCACTTAGTAGCAAAGTTTAATAATTCTTTAAAGAATTTGAATAAATGATTTTTATGATTAGTTGTATATCCATAAGAATTTATTTGCTTTTTCCATTTTTCAAAATGTTCAATATTAAAATCTTTTAATTTAACATTATCTAAGTCTTTGAAAAATTTTTCTCTATCACGATAAGTTTTTAAAGTAGTATATTTTACTTTATCTTCTTTGTATGCATAGAAGAGTGTATATAAATCCTTAAAAGTCATATTACGGTCTTTATCACTTCTATCAGCGTTAATTGTTAAAAATTCTCTTTCAGCTTTTAACGCTTCTGTTTTAGTAAAAAACTTCTTCGATTTATACTTTCTTCTAGAACCATCTAAATTCTTAACATAGTCATAAAAAATCCATTTACGACCATCTTTTGTCCATTCATCTTTGGCTAATAGTTTAACTGCCATAATTATTCCTCCTTTGAATTTAAATTATTACTATTACTTTCTGAAAAAATATTATCAGCAAGTATTTCCAAAGGTTCCCTATATTTAGCAGTATATAGTCTTTCTGTTTGTGTTCTTTTACATTCTATAAATAATCCTAGTTTTTCGAGTTCATCTTTATTACTTGATATTAATTTACCTAAGACGGGTGGAGTAATAAATAAATTTAATTTACTAACCATTTCTGAAATAGTAAAAGTAAACTCTTTTTTACTAATTGCATATTTTAAAAATTGAATTAAATTTGGATTAAGTGTTTCTTCTGTTTTTTCATCAATACTTAGGATTAAATTATCATTTCTTTTTAGTACATAATTAAGTGCTTGGTAATCTCTACTTTCATAATTTAAGTAGAAAGTTGATTTGATATTTTCATCTTGTTTTAATGCAATTTTACCATCTACACAAGTATCAATAGCAGTGCTTCCTAAAGATTTACCTTTACGATTTAAATGATGAACTATGATGATAGTAACATTATAGTTATTACATAATTTACGCAATTGTGGAAATATATTTTGACTCATATCTTGGTAATTATTTAAATCGTAATAATTTCCAAAATTTATGCCATTAAACATATCAATAAATACTAATTTGCCGTTATATTTTTCTTTAAATTCACTTATTTCTTTTTCAACTTTTAATATGCTTAGTTGTGTCATATTATCTTCTGGGAAAGTATATAGAAAATCATTTTCCATTAAATTACATTTCATAAAATTAATACGACTTATAGTCTCATATGGATTCATTTCTGTACTTAAATACAAAATAGGTGTTTTGTTAGTCTTTAAATTCAAGAAAGGAATACCATTACAAACAGAATTTGCTATTTGAAGAGCTAGAGCAGATTTTCCTACTTTAGCTTCTCCAAGTAAACAATATAAACCATTTTCTCTAATCATATTTTCAATAATATAATTAATATCGACAATACTATTTTTTAATTCTTCAATTGTTTTCATATAATTCCTTTCTATAAATTTTCTTTAGCCATTTTTTCTAAATAATTAATATTAATTTTTAGCTTATTAACGACTTCAATCATTGGTAATCTGTTATTAGGAAGAGTATAACCTCTATTTATTAGGTCATTTTTTATTTCTCTTCTAAGTTTAACGGCATTGTTTTTACCTATTTCAGCAAGTTTCATTAGATCATCAAGATTACACCATTGCTTTGAAATAAGTTTTAAAGTTTCTCTAGCATCCATATAAACTAATCCTCCTTTCATTTAGACTTTAGATATAAATATATCTATGTAAAGATTACCAACTAAAGAAAGAAATTATATTGTGAGGTATACTCACAATATAATAATATCATTTAATATTAATTAATGTCAATAAATTTTGTGAGTTTTAATCACAAAATTATTGTTGAATAATCTGTTTTGTGGTAAAATGGTATTAGGAAGTTATGAAGAGGTGTAATTTAATGAATAATAAAACTTTAGCTAGTGTAGTAAAAGAAGCTAGAGAGAAAATTAATATATCCCAAAGAGAATTATCAAGAATAACTGGTATAGATAATAATACGATTGCTAAAATTGAAAAAGGCGAAAGAAAGAAACCTAATGTATTATCTTTAAAAAAGTTAAGTTCAGTATTAAATCTATCTTTAGAGATGTTAATGGAACTATGTGAGTATAGTAAAGAAGAAATAGATTCAACAGTTAATAATTCTTATAGTAGTATGGTTATCAAACCTGAAAATGCTCCAATTCTTGTACTGGATGATATAGTTAATCAAATGCAAGATGAACTATATATGAAAATGGTTATTAAAGAATTATTAGATAACTGTGATTTAGAAGAGTTAAATTTTATTTCTGAATTAAATAAAAAGGACAAAACTAGAGTTATCAAAGTAATTAAAAATTATGTTAGAGATAATGAAAAAGAAATAAAAAAACAAAAACAATCTCTTGATGATTTAAAAAAATTACTTACTGAAGAAGAATGATTTTTTAGTTAGTAATGACAATATGACAAGAAATAGAGATATATGGGTATGGTGTAATAAAGGCGTCATTGCTGTCATTGGGAATATAATGTTTGTCTAGCAAGCAATGAATTTGTACTCCCGTACGAAATTCGTATATGGGAATGCCCAAATACTAAAATTATAAAGAAGTGAGGTATAAAATGAAAAATAGAAAATGTATAGAATTATTTGCAGGTGCAGGTGGTCTTGCTTTAGGTTTAGAGCAAGCAGGGTTTGAAGAAGTTGCACTTATTGAAATAGATAAAACTGCGTGTGAAACTTTAAAATTAAATAGGCCTAAATGGAATGTGTTAAATGAAGATATTGTTGAGGTTTCAAAAAGAGATTTGTTAAAGGAATTCAATTTAAAAGAAGGAGAACTTGATTTAATTTCTGGAGGATATCCATGTCAATCATTTAGTTATGCTGGTAAAAAACTTGGTTTAGATGATGTTAGAGGAACAATGTTTTATTATTATGCGGAATTTATAAAACAACTTAAGCCAAAAATGTTTTTTGCAGAAAATGTAAAGGGTTTAACAACACATGATGGTGGAAAGACAATCGAAACTATGATTAATGTTTTTGAAGATTTAGGATATAAAGTTGAATGGAAAGTTCTAAACGCATGGGATTATGGTGTTGCAGAAAAAAGACAAAGGGTTGTTATCATAGGAATAAGAAAAGATTTAATTGACAAAGTTAAGTTTGAATATCCTGCTCCTCATGAGTATAAACCTTTATTAAGAGATGTTCTTAAAAATGTTCCTGATTCAGTTGGGGCAAAATATCCTGAAAAGAAAAAGAAAGTATTTGATTTAGTTCCACCAGGTGGCTATTGGAGAGATTTACCAGATGATGTTGCTAAAGAATATATGAAATCATGTTATTATATGGGTGGTGGAAGAACAGGTATAGCAAGAAGATTGTCATGGGATGAACCATCTTTAACATTGACTTGTTCCCCAATGATGAAACAAACTGACAGATGTCATCCTGATGAAAGTAGACCATTTACAACAAGAGAATATGCAAGAATACAGTCTTTTCCGGATAGTTGGAATTTTGCAGGAAAAATGAATGATATATACAAACAAATAGGAAATGCAGTTCCTGTTAATTTAGCAAAATGCGTTGGAGAATCAATAATGAATGCATTAAATGGAGGTGAAATATAATGTGGGATTTAGATTTTATTGATAGAAATGATTTTAAAAAGCATGTTTCTGACACTATAAAAACATACGATAACACTTTGAAAGGTATTGATTTACATTCTTTTAATAGTAACATAATTGATCCTATTAAATTAACTTTTGATAGCAAAGTATATAGAAAAACTATTGAAGAAGTAATTGAGAATGAATTGGTAAGACAGAGAGATAAAACAAATACTAATGCTATTGGATATTTTCATCAAAATTTATTTAAATATATTGATAATTGTGAAGTTCCAAATGTAGGATTTGATGTAATATATACTAGACCTAATGGAAGCAGAGTTTATGTTGAAATGAAAAACAAGCATAATACTATGAATTCTTCTGCTGCTCAGAAAACTTTTTTAAAAATGACAACTCAAATACTTAACGATGACAACTGTGACTGCTATTTAGTAGAAATAATTGCAAAGAGAAGTCAGAATATTGTATGGAATGTTTCTCTTGACTATGAACGTGTTTCAAATGATCATATAAAGAGAGTATCAATAGATAAGTTTTATGAAGAGGTAACAGGAGATAAAGATGCATTTTATAAAATATGCAAACAATTACCAATTATTATAGATGAAATAATTTCAGAAAATAATGAATTCGTAGTTGAAGATGACACTGTAATAAGTGAGTTACGTTCAACAAATCCTGATATTTTAAAATCGTTGTATATGTTAGCTTTTAGTACTTATGAAGGATTTAAAAACGAATGCGAGTAATTACGTTAAAACAACCTTGGGCAACATTAGTTGCAGAAGGTTTAAAAAAATATGAATTTAGAAGTTGGAAGTATAGTTATAGAGGAGAATTACTAATTCACGCAGGAAAAGGTATAGATAAGGATGCAATGAAAAAGTTTGAACATCTTAATCTTAAATATCCTCAATCAAGGATTGTTGCAAAAGTTAAAATCCTTGATTGTATTGAATTAAATCATGAAATAAATAAAAAAATAATTGAAGAAAATGAACTTATTTATGGTCATAAATATGATAGAACTGGTTATGCTTGGAAATTAGAGTTAATTGAAAAAATAAATGATAATAAAGAAATATCAGGTAAACAAGGAATATGGAATATGAATTAGATTATTAATAAAAAATTAGGGGGTGAAAAAATGAAACTTTTTTTAGGAGAAAAAGTTGAACAGCAAAATATTCAATCCACAAAAAGTTTTCTAGAAATAATTATAGAATATATTTCTAGGTTTAAAGACTGTTTTGATTTAATAAAGTTTGTATTCGTTGGAATTTTATTTTTAATTACTATTTTAATTTTATTTAATTATAGAAAAAGAGTAAATAACAAGAGTAAAAAAGAATACACAAAAAATGAGAAAAATGGAAAGTTTATTAGTGATTTATATGTAGAGTTAGGGAATAGTAATGAGAAATTAAGGTATATGTATAATTCATATTTTTGGACTTGGAGAATAAGAAAAGAATTTTATAAATTATTGCATACTAATCTTGGAAAAATGATGGCAAAAAGAATTAATATAAAAATTTATAATTATTTAACAAAGCGTGGTCTATATAAATCGTTGAAAAAGTGTCAATCTTTTTTAGAAAAGTGTAGAAAATATGAATTAAATGATGAAAAAAATTTTATGTACTATTTATCGAATAATAGTTTTTATTTAATAGATGATATTGAACGCTTGTTAGATAATATGAGACTAAGCAATACTAATGTATGCTTTCTTTTGGGAAAAGCTGGAAGTGGAAAAACAAATTTATTAACTAACTTTGCTCAAAAAATTATAAATAATTACTCCAAGACATGTATATATATAGATTCAAAAGATGTGGAAGATAATGACATTGAAAACAAATTTTTATCATACTTTGATTCTTCACTTATATTAACAGGAAATAAACACTTATTAATCTCATTGCTTTTATTTATAAAAAAAATATTTAAAATAAAAATTGTTGTTATTGTTGAAGCAATAAATGAAAACTCCAATTTAAATTTTTATAAGAATTTATGCAGATTTATTAATAAATATCATAAATATAAAAATATAAAAATAATTATATCAAGCAGAACAGAATTTTATAATATAAAATTTAAAAAAATATTTGATGAATATTTAGAAGAAGATGTTAAATATGAAATTATATCCATTGAAACTTCAAAATTAAGTAATAGTATTCTAGAAAAAATGTTTGATAAATATAGTAAGTATTTTAATTTTAATGGTTCTGTAAACCAAAATGTAAGATATTTGCTATATGATTCTCCAATTTTAATGAGAATATTTTTTGAATGTTATAAGAATTCTAATGATGTGATTTGTAATATAGATAAATCAAAACTATTTAGTGAATATATTGCTAATTTAACTAAAAAATATCCTAATTTAAAAAAAATCTTAAAAGAAATAACTATTTATATGATAAATAATGATAAATTTGATTACATTGATATTAACAAAATTACTGTTGATTTTAGTAACATAGAAAACTTAATATATGAAAATGTTTTATTAACTAAGTCCATCATTGAAAATGAAGGAAAAATTAATGAAGAAAAAATAGAAACTATTGCTATAACTTATGATGAAATAAGAGATTATTTAATTAGCAATCAACTTATAGAAATGGATAAAAAATCAAAAATAGACATAATCAAGTATATAGATAAAATGATAGAATGTAATTTTCCTATTGTTGAAGGAGTACTTAAAAATTTATATTGTTATTATAAAAATGAAAATAATGAAATATGTAAACATATTTTAAATATTGAATCATTAAAAAATTATAATTTTGGAAACAGAGATATGTTTATAAACGCTCATCTAGATTTTATTTTTTCATCAAAACAAGAATTGTTGGACTTTGAGTTAAAATATTTAAATGAATTAAATTATATCGTACCTAAAGATTTATTTAGATTAATACTTGTTGGCATTTCTAATTCAATTCATCTAATAAAACCAGGCGACGATTTTATTTTAAATAAAATAAATAGTTTTATCAATGATGGTGAACGTACCTTTGATTTTTCTAGAATAGATGTTGATTGTTATGAAGAAATAATCAAAAACTTAGAAAAATATTCAGGTGAAAATATAATATTTTTAAAAGAAAAATTATTAAATTTAATAAAATATTTGGAGAATGATTATGAAAATAAATAAAAAAGGATGTATATTAATAGATAATAAAATTTATTTTATAAAGACTAAAAATATGGGGAAAAGTAATTTTATAAAAAGGTTTTGTGTAAAAAAGAATAGTTACTATTACAAATTATATAGCAGATTATATGATTATATCATAGGTGAAAATAATAATTTGTATAGAGAATACAAAAGATATTATAAAAAAGAATTTGCATCATATGATGAATTTCTTTTAGAACATCATAATATTCCAAAAACTATATTAAATAATTTTAATAATAAGTGTAGTTACTATAAATATAAAGATACTGGTAATGAGCAACCTTTGTATTGTTTAATTCAAAATGAAAAAATAAAAAAAATGATTAATGAATTTATGGGAGGTTTTGTTTATGAAAATTAGAGACGGATTTGTAACTAATAGTTCATCTACAAGTTATATTATAATTTCTAAGAAAGACTTAACAGGAGAATATTTGGCTGAAAAACTTGGATTAACCGAAAAATCTCCTAATTATTATGAAATCCTAGATGTATGTAAAAATATGGTTATTGATGGCAAAACGGGATTTTATCATCATTCTTATGAGGAATCTGAAAACTATGATTTAATAAAAGAATTATTTGGAGAGAAAACAGCTAATAAATATAAAAAAAGCGTTAATAAAGGTTACAAAATATATTGTGGTAGAATTTCTAGTGAAGAAAATGATTATGAAATTACGATGTGTCTTGATTATATGAAATATAAAGATTCTGAAATATTTATTGATGCTACAGATAATGTGTGGTAAAAATGAAGTTATATAAAGATCCTATTTTAAATTTTACTGAAATATTTAATGAAAAAAACGGATTACTAATTAGGACTAATATTTTAGATAAAAATGGTCGAGAAACAAAAGTAGAACCAGCAATGAGAAGCTTTCCAGAATTAATAGATATAGGAATAATGGGAAAATGCCACGTAAATCAAATGTTTTGTAAGAAATTTGGTGTAGATTGTTATCAAGCAAATAACAATTATGAGGATATGTGTCTTGATGACTATAAAAGAATTATTGATGAGTGTAAAAATAAAACATTTCAAGTTGCATTAGGAGGAAGAGGTGATCCAAATAAGCATGAAAAATTCATTGAAATCTTAAAGTATACCCGTAATAATGGAATTATTCCAAATTTGACAACAACTGGAATAAATATAACTAAAAAAGAAATTATTGCAATGAAAAAATATTGTGGTGCAGTTGCTATTTCAATGTATAGTAAAATTATTAATATAAATGGAAAATTAATTGAATCTAATCCAAAAAGTGAAGAAGCAATAAAAAAGCTAATATCTCAAAAAATTACGACTAATGTACATTATGTAATTTCAAATGAAACTATTGATGATGTAATAACACGATTAGAAAATGATTTATTTCCAACTGGAGTTAATGCAGTAATATTTCTGTTATATAAACCTGTTGGGATAGCAACTTGCGAAAAAATAATAAATATAAAAGATGAAAAATTCAAAAAATTTATTAATATTTTAAATTCAAAAAAATTTAATTATAAAATAGGTTTTGATACATGTTTTTCCCCATTAATTATTTCTTCTCTAAAAAAAATAAATATTAAAACAATAGATTTTTGTGAAGCAGCAAGATATTCTTGCTACATTTCTCCAGATTTAAAAATGTATCCATGTTCATTTATACAAAGTAAAAATTTTGGAGTCGATATTAAAAAAAACACAATACAGGAAGCATGGTGTTCAGAAAGGTTTAAAAAATTTAAAGAATGTAATAAATATGATTTTGTTGGCAGTTGTCCCTGTGGTTTGAATGCATTATCAGGGTGTAATTAGAGAACGAATTAAAATAAAAAGGGTTTGGGATTTTCCCACATTTGAATTTCGTACGGGAGTACAAATTCAGTGCTGGCTAGACAATGATATTAATCCCAAATATAAGTTAAAAGCACTATCTAAATTTAGGTAGTGCTTTTCTTTATACAACTTTTATTAATTTTAATGGATTATTTTTTGCAATTTTAAGATTATATTTTATTTTTAAAACTAATTCTATTTCAGGCATTAATTCATCAACATTACATCTAATATTAAATATATCAAGTGCTGAATTAATATGATTGACTAGTGGACAATTTGATAAACAATTTCTAATATATCCATTTGCCAAATAAAATGCTATTGCTTCAGGTATTACAAATTTAATAAGATATTCATTATAGTTGTTATAGAATGGCAATAATATTTCTTCAAATTCTTTGTCTGAGATATCTTCTTTACCATTAATCATATTTCATCTCCATAAACAATTTCTTTTAAAACAATTTCTTCAGCAATGTTTTTACAATTATTCATTTTTTGAACCCATAGTAATTGATTTTCAGATTTTAGTTTTTCTGTAATTGATGCATCTGATTTTATTAAGCTGTTGACTATGTTATTGATTCTATCTTCGGCTATTATACTGACTGAAAAAAGATGCTCATTTAATTTATCTTTCATAAGTAATTCTTGATATAATGCTTTCTTATTACTTTTTAAGTATTCTAATCTTAATAATCCATATTTATTTAAAGTTTTATTTTCTTTTTCAGTAAGTTTTAAATTTGGTAATAAATAATCACCACATTTTGTATAAGTTATATTCATAATATTTATCCTTTCGTTTCTATGAAGAATTAATAATAGTATTATCAATTTTAGGTACCCATTTAGGTACTCAAATTGTAAAATTTGATAATTATATTTAAAATTTTGTAATTAGTTATAATTTATAAATGCTTATAATATAAGGCTTTTAACTAGTAATAATTTATTTTGTGTGTGATATATTTTTGCCCCCTGAAGGAGCCGAAAGGCTCCACTTTTTGTTTGATTTATAAGGGTTTTCTATAAATATGGTAGAACGCTATCCATCATCTCCCCCCATCACAACCTATGGTTTATATAAATTTAATATAGTTTATTCGGAAGACTTTTGGTTCTTCAAATTTCAATGGATCTAGCCAAAAGTATTCGTTATAAAACTTTAAAAAATATTTTACACCATCAATAAATTAAAAACGTCGCAAAAAAGCAATATATGTGTTATAATCAATTTATTAAGAACGATGAAAAAAGTAGAATTAATTTTAAAGGGAGGTAAGAAAAATGGAAGTAAATAGAATTAAAAAAGCATTGATAGAACAAAAAAATATGAATTTATCTGGAAATTTATATCATAAGACACAACTTGATTTTGCCTATAATACAAATCATATTGAAGGATCTACAATAACACCTGATGAAACTGCAAGTATCTATGATACAGGAACGATTTTAGCAAGTGGTGATAAGGTTATTGTTTTAAAAGATGCTACTGAAACAAAGAATCATTTTACTTTATTTAAATATATGTTAGATACTATTGATGATAAATTAACTGAAGATATGATAAAGAAATTTCACTTTATTTTAAAAGACGGAACTTTAACTGATAGTGAAAAAGAATGGTTTTATGTTGGTGAATATAAAAAGAAAAAAAACTTTGTTGGTAATATTAAAACATCTTTACCAAGTAATGTAGCAAATGATATGAAAGAGTTATTAGAATGGTATGATAAAATATCTAATAAAACTATTGAGGATATCATTGAATTTCATGTTAGATTTGAAAAAATTCATCCTTTTCAAGATGGAAATGGTCGTGTTGGTAGAATGATAATGTTTAGGGAGTGTCTATATAATGATATAATGCCTTTCTTTATTGAAGATAGAAATAAAGATTTTTATATAAGAGGTATTAAAGAATATCAAATAAATAGCGAAAAGGGATACTTAGTTGATACTTGTTTAAATAGTCAAGATAATTATGAAAAAATGGCAAATTATTTTTTAGAAGATAGTGAATAATAGTTAAATGACATTATGAAATTAAACTTTGCTAGGGGTATAGTAAGAACAAATGTCATTAATATCTGATGTTGGTATAGATATATAGGCACATAATTTTGTGAATATGGTATAACCCGACTTTCGTACTTTATTTAGTATAATCATAGGTCAATATATTTATCAATAAATTACCAATGTTTTTGGAATTTAAAGCAAAGTTTATCTCATCAAGTGGAATAATTTTCTTTTTTTGTTTAATTATTCCGTCAATTTCACTTAAATCAACTTTAGAATTTTGAAGTATGAAAGTCAGAATTAAATCTTTTCAGATAATATAAGATAGTGATTAAAAAATAATTAGAAAACACTAGGACTTATTGTGATATAGGTTGGTAGTGTTTTTTTGATAATTTTAGATAATTTTGACAAAAGAAGGGATAATTATGGTATAATGTATAAAAATATAGATGAGGTGAAAGAATAATGATGATCAAGAAATTTTTGTGTTTAGGTTTGATTTTAGGGGTGTTTTTTATATCAGGTTGTGGTAAAACTAGTGAGAATAAGAAGAATGTGACAGTAGATGATTTAAATAATATTAATGATACTATTACTAATTATTTTACTTCAGAAAAAGCGGATTATGAAGGGGTTATTTTTAATTATGTTGATGAAGTTAATAAGATTGTAGTAGTGGGATTGGTTGATAATACTAAGGAAAAACAAGAAGAGTTTAAGAAGAAAGTAATAGATTCGGATGTTTTAAAATTTATTAGTGCTGACAATAATCAGGATCATCAGGGGGAACAAGAGGATCAAGATAATTCTGATAATCAAGAATAGAAAGATAAGAGTTAGAAGTGTTTTTAAGAATAGTAAAAAATCATATCTGTTTTAAGAGGAGATATGATTTTTTATATAATTTTTTAGAAAAATTATTTTTTAGTTTTTTAATTTTTTTATTAGAAGTAGTAGGTGGTTCAAAGTTAGTGGGATTTTCATATTTTTCAGGATTATCACCTTTGTAATCATTTTGGAGAGTAAGATTAAATTTGTTTATTTTATAGTATGATTTTTTAGGGGGAATTGTCAATTATTTTCTAATATTATAGAAATTTTTGGAAAAATAATTTATAATGGTTATGAAAGAAGTGAATTTGATATGAAGAGAGAACTTATTAGTGTTATTATTCCTTGTTATAATGAACAAGAAGCGATACCTTTATATTATAAAGAAATGTCTAAGATAATGGAAGAAATGAAAGATAATGATTTTGAATTATTATTTGTAGATGATGGATCTAAAGATAGAACATTAGAGATAATAAAAGATTTAGCTAGAGATGATGAGCGAGTTAAGTATTTATCTTTTTCGAGGAATTTTGGGAAAGAAGCAGCAATGTATGCCGGATTAGAGAATTCTTTAGGAGATTATGTTACAGTTATGGATGTTGACTTACAAGATCCACCAAAGTTATTACCAGAGATGCTTAGATTGATTAAAGAAGAAGGATATGATACAGTAGGAACAAGAAGAACTACTAGAAAGGGAGAACCACCTATTAGAAGTTTCTTTGCTAGAAATTTTTATAAACTTATTAATAAGATGTCTAAGGTAGAAATGGTTGATGGTGCTAGAGATTATCGACTTATGACTAGGCAGGTAGTTAATGCGATTATTGAACTTAGAGAATATAATAGATATTCTAAGGGACTATTTAGTTTTGTAGGATTTAAGACAAAGTGGTTAGAATATGAAAATGTCGAAAGAGTAGCTGGGACTACGAAATGGTCTTTTTGGAAATTATTTAAATATGCAGTAGAGGGAATAGTGGCTTTTAGTACGCTTCCTCTTTCGATAGCAGCTTTATTAGGAATAATAATATGTTTAATAGCAGTTATTGCGATAATTGTTATTGTTATTAAAACTCTTGTTTTTGGAGATCCAACAGGAGGATGGCCTAGTATGGTGTGTATATTATTATTTGTTAGTGGAGTACAACTTATGTGTATGGGAATAATAGGCCAGTATTTGGCTAAGACTTATTTAGAGACAAAGAAAAGACCTATATATATATTAAGAGAGAGTAATCAAGGGAATGGTAATGATGATAAGGAAAATTAAAAAGTTATATGATAAGTATGGAGAGATAGTTAATTATTTGATATTTGGAGTATTGACTACTATTATTAGTTTAGCTATTTATTATATACTTGTAGGGACTGTTTTAGATCCTAAGGTTTCTTATCAATTACAGATTGCTAATGTATTGTCTTGGATAGGTGGAGTGTTATTTGCTTATTTTACTAATAGGAAATATGTGTTTAAGAGTAGAAATAAGAATATTATGTTAGAGTTTATGAAGTTTACGGGATCTAGGGTTTCAACTTTGATATTAGATATGGTAATTATGTTTTTGTTTGTTACGATACTTAAATATAATGATAAGGTGTTTAAGATAATATCTCAGGTATTGGTAATAATAGGTAATTATATTTTATCGAAAGTAATAGTTTTTAAAAAGAAAAATAATGTTAGGTAATTATGTTAGATTTGTGATATAATTTAAATAGAATTGGAGGTTTTTATGGCTTATATTGTAGCGATAGATGGTACTGCTGGTAGTGGTAAGGGTACTGTTACTAAGATGGTGGCAGAGAAGTTAGAAATGATGAATATTGATACAGGAATTATTTATAGATGTATTACTCTAGCGGTTATAGATAGTGGTATTGATTATAAGGAAGAAGTAGAGTTAGAGAAATTACTTCAAGATATGGATATTTCTATTAAATATGATGGTAAGGATCAGGAAGCTTATTTAGATAAAGTTAATGTTACTAATAGAGTTAGAAATAAAGAAGTTAATGAGTTGGTGTCGAAGATATCGGGAATTAGGATAGTTAGAGAATATGCTAATAAGATTATTAGAGAGATAGCTAAGTATTTTTTAGATCAAGATATATCTATAATTATGGAAGGTAGAGATATTACGACGGTAGTTTTTCCGGAGGCTTTAGTTAAGATCTATATGGATGCTTTAGTAGAAGAGAGAGCTAAGAGAAGATATAAGCAGAATATTGATTTGGGAATTAGTGGTGATCTTTTGGAGATAGAAGATAGTTTAAGAAAGAGAGATTATGAAGATATGCATAGAGAATATGCAGCTTTAAAGAGAATACCAGAAGCTATATATATTGATACTACTAATTTAAAGATAGAAGAAGTAGTAGATAAAGTTATAAAAATAATAGAAGATAGACTTAGAGAAGAGGAATAGAAATGAAGAAATTAACGGGAGAACAAATTATTAGAACTTATTTGGATTTTTTTGTGAGTAAAGGACATACAGAAGTAGAAAGTAGTAGTCTTATTCCTCATGATGATCCATCAGTATTATGGGTAAATGCAGGGGTAACACCTTTAAAAAAATATTTTGATGGAACAGAAGTACCTAGCAATAGAAGACTTACTAGTTGTCAAAAATGTATTAGAACAGGGGATATAGAAGAAGTAGGAAAGACGGCAAGGCATCATACGTTTTTTCAGATGTTAGGTAATTTTTCGATAGGAGATTATTTTAAGAAGGAAGCTTTGACATGGGCTTTTGAATTACTTACTAGTGAGAAATATTTTGGGATTTCTAAAGATAAATTATATATGACGGTTTATCCTGATGATCAGGAAGCATATAATATATGGGTAAGTTTAGGTGTAGATCCTTCGCATATTATAAAGCTAGAGGGTAATTTTTGGGAAATAGGAGAAGGTCCTAGTGGTCCTGATTCAGAGATATTTTATGATAGAGGGGTTAAGTATGATCCAGATAAGGTAGGAATTAGATTATTACAAGAAGAGATAGAAAATGATCGCTATATAGAGATATGGAATAATGTATTTAGTCAGTTTAATGCTAAAGCAGGTGTTCCTAGAAATAAATATGAGGAACTTCCTAGTAAGAATATAGATACTGGTATGGGTGTTGAGAGAATGGCTTGTATTATGCAGGAAGCATCAACTAATTATGAGACAGATTTATTTATACCAATTATGGATAAGATCAGTGAGTTAGCAATGGTACCTTATAATGGGCAAATGGAAT
Organism: uncultured Bacilli bacterium; assembly: GCA_934149105.1. Taxonomy (GTDB): domain Bacteria; phylum Bacillota_I; class Bacilli_A; order RF39; family UBA660; genus RUG11215. The sequence goes on along the minus strand of CAKPDP010000006.1, from coordinate 96,413 downwards.
TTAAAGTTATAGCAGATCATGTTAGGACTTTGACATTTGCTATCTCTGATGGTGCTACTTTTGAGAACTATGGTAGAGGTTATGTAATTAGAAGATTACTTAGAAGAGCGGTTAGAATGGGAAGAAAACTAGGGATAAATAGAGAATTTATGGCATTACTTGTCGATACAGTTGTAGATAAGTATAAGGGTGTTTATCCATATTTAGTGGGAACCTCTAGCTTAGTAAAGGAGCTTATTTCGAAAGAAGAGAAGTTATTTCAGAAGACATTATTATCGGGAGAAAAGAAGCTTATGGAGATCTTTAATAGTAATAGTGATAAGGTTATTACAGGAGCAGAAGCTTTTAAGTTATATGATACTTATGGATATCCAGTAGAACTTACAATGGAATGTGCTTTAGAAAAAGGATTTACTGTCGATAGAGAAGGTTTTGATAAGTATATGGAAGCTCAGAAGGAACTAGCTCGTTCTAAGAGAAAAAATGGTAGTAATATGAATTTGCAAAATGAGACTTTGATTAATTATAAAGATGAAAGTACTTTTGTTGGATATGAGAAGTTGGGGAATAAGACCACTATTATAGGGCTCATTAAAGATAATAAATTTGTATCGGAGATTACGGATTGTGGTTATGTTGTTCTTAGAGAAAATCCTTTTTATGCTGAAAGTGGAGGACAGGTTGCTGACACTGGTTATTTGAAGAATGATAGTTTTAAAGGGGAAGTATTGAATGTTATTAAGGCTCCTAATAAACAACATTTATTATATGTTAAGGTTATGGAAGGGGTAATTAGAGTTAATGATGAAGTTTTAACTAATGTTAGTAAAGAAAGACGGGAGAGTATTATGAAAAATCATAGTGCTACTCATTTGATTCAAAAGACTTTACAAGAACTATTAGGAAATGCAGTTCATCAAGCAGGAAGCTATGTTGATGAATATGGCTTTAGATTTGATTTTAATTATCATGGTCGTTTAAATGATGAATTAATATGTAGAATAGAAGATTTAGCTAATGAGAGAGTTAATAAGGGAGTAGATGCTAAGATCGAGTATTTATCTTTAGAGGAAGCAAAAGCTAGAGGAGCGATGGCTTTATTTGAAGATAAATATGGTAGTGTAGTTAGAGTGGTAACACTTGGAGACTCGGTAGAATTATGTGGGGGAACTCATGTTAAGAATACTAAAGATATAGGTAGAATTGCTATTAGTTCGGTTACTAATAAAGGAGCAGATACTTTTAGATTAGAGGGAGCTACTGATGATATGATTTCTCTTAAAATAAATGAAGAGATGGATGGATATCAGGAAGAAACTAAAAAATTATTAGAGAAGGCTAAGAAAATATTAGAGACTGCTACTAAAGAAGGAATTAGTTTAGATTTTAATTATCAGACAGTTAGTGATAAGTTTACAGGATATAGAGATATTGTCTTGAGAAAGAATAAAGTAGAAGAACTAAAAGAAGAAGTAAAGAGATTAGATAAAGACTATAATACTAAGAAACAAGAGAAGTTAATTAATAATCTAGATGTATTTATGAATATTAAAGAAAATATTGGAGAATTAGAGACAATTATTTCTATTTGTGAAGGATATGATGTTGGTACTTTGAAATTAATTGTAGATAATCTATGTAATAGACTTAGTAATGGGTTAGTGGTACTTGCTAATATTAAAGATAATAGTGTTAATTTTATTGCTAAAGCAAATTCTTCTTTAGAGAGTGTTAATTGTGGTAATATTGTTAGAGAACTTGCTCAATTATGTGATGGTAATGGGGGAGGATCGAAGATGTTTGCTCAAGGGGGAGGAAGAGATGCTTCTAATATAGAGAAGGCTCTTATAAAGATTAAAGAAGAATTAAAAAATAATATATAGGAGGGTTTATGAGAGAAGAAGATAATAGAGAGTTAGAATATAGAGAATATGCTAATGATAGAGATTTAGTGGGTATTTCTTATACGATTATGGATGAGTTTAGGAATATGTTTAAATCAAAAGATAAGGTTAAAACTAAAGAATTGGTTAAAGTTAAGAAAAAAGCTACTTTTAAAAAGTAGTTTTTTTGACAATTAGAGAAAAATTATGGTTATTAATGGGGAAAAAGATTACTTTTAGGGGAAAATTTGATATAATACTAGTGAAGGTGATACAATGCGTGTTGTTATAAGTGCAGGTGGTACTGGTGGACATATATATCCTGCTTTAGCTATAATTAATAAAATAAAGAAAGAAGAACCAAAGAGTGAATTTTTATATATTGGGACTACTAATAGGATGGAAAAAGATTTAATTCCTAGTTTTAATATTCCTTATGAGGGCGTAGAAGTTACAGGATTTAAGAGAAGCATATCTTTAGATAATGTGAAGACAGTAGTTAATTTTATTAGGGCTTGTAAGAAGTGTAAAAAGTTAATTGCGGATTTTGATCCAGATGTAGTTATTGGTTGTGGTGGGTATGTTACAGCACCAGTTATTTATGAGGCTCATAAATTAGGTAAACATACTTTTATTCATGAACAGAATTCAGTAGTTGGTCTTTCTAATAAGTTTTTGAGTAGGTATGTGAATAAGATTGGGGTTTCTTTTGGAAGTACTATGAAGGATTTTCCTAAGGAGAAGGTTGTATTAACTGGGAACCCTTGTAGTGAGAAGGCATATAGTATAAAGGAAGCTAGTAAGGAAGAGTTTGGTCTTAGTGAGGATAAGAAATTGGTTCTTATTGTTATGGGATCACTAGGTAGTAAGACGATTAATGAGAAGATTACGGATTTTATGGGTAGTTTTAGAAATAAGGACTATGAGGTTTTATATGTAACGGGAGAGGCTTATTATGAGAAAATTAAGAAGATAAGATTTCCAGATAATGTTAAGGTTGTTCCTTTTATACCAGAGATGAGTAGGATCATGAAGAAAGCGGATTTAATGGTGTCTAGAGCGGGAGCTTCAACAATGAGTGAGATAATGACTTTGGGAATACCGACAATATTTATACCTAGTCCTTATGTTACCAATAATCATCAATATAAGAATGCTATGGATCTAGTTAATAAGAATGCAGGACTTATATTGAAGGAAGAAGATGTTAATAAGAATAATTTGATTAGAATGATCGATGGGATCTTGGCAGATCCAGTTAAGTACGAGACAATAAAAAATAATTTAAAGAGTATGGGAATAAAAGATTCTTCTAGTCGAATATATGAAATTTTGAAGGATATGATTATGGATGATAAGAAGTTTTATTAATATGCATAATCTTGAGTATTTGGAAGATGTTTCTTTGAAGAAATATAATACTTATAGATTAAATACAATAGCTAGATATTTGATTTTTCCTAGAGATGTCTTAGAATTAAAAGAACTTATTAATTATTTGAGAATTAATAAGATTAAGTATATTGTATTAGGTAATGGTAGTAATGTTATATTTAAGAATGATGTTTATGAGGGGGTTGTTATAAATCTTAAATATTTTGATAATAAGAAAGTAAAGGGAGATACAATAGTAGTAGGAGCTGGTTATAGTTTAGTTAAGTTATCTATGGAATGTGCAAGGCATGGCCTTGCAGGGTTAGAGTTTGCTAGTGGGATTCCAGGATTAGTAGGTGCTAGTACGGCTATGAATGCGGGGGCTTATAATTATAGTATGTCAGATGTAGTTACTAGGGTTAAGGTCCTTACTCCCAGTTTAGAAGAAAAAATATTAGAAAATAAAGATTTAGAATTTACTTATCGTCATTCATTTTTTAAAGATAATAGAGATTATATTGTTTTAGAAGTAGAACTTAAGTTAGATAAGGGAGATAGAGAAGAAATTTTAGAGAAGATTTCTTCTAGAAAAGAGAGACGTTTGTTAACGCAGCCTCTTAATTATCCGTCAGCGGGAAGTGTATTTAGAAATCCTGTGAATGAGCATGCTGGGGCTTTGATAGAGGGTTGTGGACTTAAAGGATATGTAAGAAATGGTATCGAAGTGTCAGATAAACATGCTAATTTTATTATTAATAAGAATAATGGTAGTGGTAAGGATATAGTTTATGTTATAGAGAAAATATCAGAAGAAGTTAAAAAGAAATATGATGTTGATCTAATATTAGAACAAGAAATAATAGAATAATTTGGGTGAAGAATATGGCTAAGAAAAAGAAGAGGGTAAAGAGAAGATTAAAGATCAGGAATATTTTAATAGCATTAGGGATAGTAATAAGTTTTACAGGAATAGTCTATTATGTAATTAATTTACCTATTAAGAATATCTATGTAATTGGTAATGAAGTTATGGATGATAGTGTTATTCTAGATGAAGCTAAAATTAGTAATTATCCTTCTTTTATTCTTAGTTTTAGTAATGTTTTAGAAAGTAGAATTAAGAAAGATCCTTATGTTAAGGAAGTTAAAATTAAGAAAAAGTGGTTTGGTAAAGTATATATATATATAACTGAGAATAAGGCACTTTGCATAGAAAGTGCAACTGGTAAAGTTATATTAGAAAATGGTAAGAAAGTAGATAACAACTATAATATAGATAGTGTGCCATATCTTATTAATGATGTTACAGATGTTTATAAGAATTTTATTAAGAAATTTAATTTAGTTAATAAAGATATATTATTACAAATATCAGAGATAAATTATTTACCTGTTAATGTAGATAAAGAAAGATTTTATCTGTCGATGAATGATGGTAATTATGTATATATAACTCTTACAAAGATCAAGAGACTTAATAAATATGGAGAGATAAAAGAAGAGTTGCAGGGAAAGAATGGGATAGTTTATTTAGATAGTGGTAATTATATAGAAATTAAATAATATATAGCATATTAAAAATAAAGAGTTACTTTTAATTAACAAATTGCTAATTGTAATCTAAGAGTTAAAAAAGTGGCTTTTTTTTTTTTTTTTTTTTGATATTATAGAGTTAATAGATAGATAATTGAAGGTGTTGAAATGAAGAAAAGGGTAAGACTTTATTTGCTAGTAATAGTTATGGCTATTGTAGTAGCTTTTATTTCTGGTACATATGCTTATTTTAGTGTCAGTGTTAGTAGTAGTAATAATGCTATTAGTGGTAGTATTGCTAATGTTAAAATATCTATGAATGTTAAATTACTTACTAAAGATGATAAATTAATACCACTTAAAGAAAGCTTATTAAATGATGCTGCAAAAGCCCAATGTCAGGATAGTAATGGCTATACAGCTTGTCAGATTTATAGTATTACTGTAAATAACGAAGGTAGTGTTAAAGTAAATGTCGATGGTTATGTTACTTTAACTAGTAGTACTTCTAAGAATCTTAAATGGACAGAATTATCTACTCAAACCACATACAGTGAGAATGCTAAAAGAGGTATGTCTAGATCTAGTTTAGTTAAACAAGATACTATTAAAGCTAGATCTAGTAAAACTTACTATATAATGGTTTATTTAAATGATACTAATACTGAACAAAATGATATAGATAAAGGAAGTTTTAATGGCATCGTAGAATTTAATACAGGATCAAATACTTTATCTAAGACATTGTCGGATGAAGTATTTTTATTTAACGATAGTGTTAAATTAAATTTTGAATTAGATAATAATATTGATTTTAGTAAGATTAGTAGTGATACTAATGGTAAAGGATTATACATGTTAAGTAGTACAGCCTCAGATCAATATCCAATTTATTACTACCGAGGAGCGGTAACTAATAATAATGTTTTATTCGCAGGTTTCTGTTGGAAAATAATCAGAACTACGGATACTGGTGGAGTTAAGATGATTTATAATGGAACCCCTTCTAATAATCAATGTACAAATACAACAGGGACGGCAACCCAAATAGGAACTAGCGCCTTTAGTAATTGGGGAAGTGCTGCCGATGCTGGGTATATGTATGGAACTAGGTACGTTTCATCAGTAAAAGATATGAGTAGTGTCACTGATGCTTATTACTATGGAAATGATATAACTTATTCTAATGGTAAGTACACACTAGTAGACACCATGACTAGTACTAGTTGGTTAAATGATAAGGCCAAAATTGCTAAAAAATATCATTATACTTGTTTAAGTACTAGTAATACTTGTACTAATGTTTATTACATAAACTGGTATGGAAATGATGAAGACTATAAAAATAATATTTATTACATAACCCTAACTGGCGGTAAAAATATTTCTGATGCTAAAATGGAAATGTTTACGAATACTAATAATTCTAAAATTAAAACAGTCATTGATAATTGGTATAAGACAAACATGACTAGTTATACATCTAAACTAGAAGATACCGTCTATTGTAATGACAGAACTATTATTTCTGGACCATTAAAAAGTAAAGATGAAGATAGTTCCAGTCAATATTGGACAAAGTTTGGAACAAGATATAGATTATCAAGTGATAAACCAAGTTTGGAATGTAATAATGTTGCCGATAAATTCACCGTAAGTGATAGTATAGGAAATGGTAAACTTACTTATCCTGTAGGTTTAATTACAGCCGATGAAATAACCTATGCTGGTGCCAAAAGCTGGGTGAATAATACAAGTTATTATTTATACACCAACCAGAATTGGTGGTCGGGTTCGCCTGGCTACTTTTACGCTTTGAATGCGTATGTGTGGGATGTGAAGTCTGCCGGTTATTTCAGCTACAACTACTTGGACGTCAGCTACGGGGTTCGGCCGGTCGTTTCTTTAGCGGCTACAAATCAAATTTCTTCTGGCTCTGGGTCAAGTATAGATCCTTATCGAGTTGATTGATAGATAGAATACCAAGAATTAGCAAATAACTTACTTGGTATTTTTTTGCGTCAAAAGAAAAGAGATGAAGAAAAGGAGAGAGATGTTAAATAAAAATAGTGACTATTTGTTAAAAGCATGTTATAATTATGATAATGAATAATAGAGGAGGGTCCTGTTATGAGGGTAAAGGAAACATATTTGCTTTTTTTAATAGTAATAGGATTGGTTAGTTTGTCGATATATTCTACTTATGCTTTATTTACGGAGGAATATGTAGTTGGTTCGGTTAATTTGAATGCTAGTAATTATATTTTTAATTTAGATAAAGTTACGGAGTATAAGAGAATTGATACATATGCTAATAGGAATAGGGATATAGTTATTACGTTACTTAATTCTAATAATAGTAATTTATATTATGGATTATATACTAATATTAATAGTGAATGTGTAAATATTGCTTATGACGAGGACATGGCTTTACCTTATGATAATATTGGAGTAGGAATGTCTAAAACAATAAGACTTAATGTTTCTAATAGTTGTAGTAATAATTATGCTTTTAATTTATATATAGTTACGGATAGTAATAGTTTAAGTGATAAAAAGATTTTAGATGATGATAAAAAATTAATTGTTAATGAGGCTTTAAAGAAGGAAGAAGAAGTTAAGGATAACAATGAGGTTAGAGATACTACTAATGATAATGATGTTGTAGAGGAAAAATTAATTTCCCATATAGAGAGTTTAGGTAATGAGATTATTAAGAAGGATCAATATGGTAATTTTAGATATTATGGTAAGGATATAGATAATTATCTTAAGATAGATAAGGATATTTATAGAATTATTGGAGTTATAGATAGTATTGACAGTGATGGGGTTAAGAGTAAGAGAGTTAAGATTATTAGAGAGAATAGTCTAGGTAAATATGATTATGATGGAGAAAATAATTTTAAGATAATTAATTCTTTAGACATTAATAAGGATTTATTTGATAAGGTTAAGTATTATGTTAATGAGTTAGATAATAATTATACTAGGTTTGATGATTATTATGATAAAGAGATAGATGATAAGGGAAATAGTTATATTGATTATTTTGGTGTTATGTATGTTAGTGATTATTTATATTCATTAGGATCATGTGATAGTGATTTATATAGTGATAATCAATGTTATAGTTATTTAAGTAAAGATGGTTATGAGGATATAACTATGAATAAGTTTAAGGATACGGATAATGTATTTACTATAAATAATAATGTTTTAGAGACTAATAAGAATAAGGGTGATGTTAGAGTGGTAGGTTATTTAAATAAGGATCTAAAATTAGTTAGTGGTAGTGGTAAAGCAAATAATCCTTATGTAGTTAGTAAATAAAGGTAGGAGTTGAGATAATGAGATTAAATAGAAAAGGACAAACTTTAGTAGAATATGTACTTATAATATCGTTAATTACGGTAGTAGCAATAGCACTTGTTAAGATTTTTGGTGGTTATTTGAAGGATTCGGTTACAAAGATGAGTTGTCAGATAACGGGAAAGAATTATGTAGAGACAAAGACAATTGGAGAAGCTTATTGTGAAGGCGATGAGGATAGAGTGTTTGGGAATTTAGATAAGTAATAATAGTAAAAAATATATCAATTTGGCTTGATATATTTTTTATTTGTGATAGAATATTAACTCAAGAAAGGGAAGTGATTATTTTTATTATTTAATAGTAAAATAATCACTTCTTTTATTACAACAAGGGGGTGCTCAAGGAATGGTTGAGACTAATTTACCAATAATTTTTTTGAAAGAGATTATTGTATTTCCTTATAATGAGATAAAGACAGAGTTTAGTAATGATAAGGATAAATTGGTTATAGAGAGGGCAATTAAACATAATGATAGTTATATTTTATTAGTTAACTTAACTGATCCTTTGGAGGAAAATCCTAATTATAAGGATTTACCAAGAATAGCTATATTAGGGAAAATTAATACAAAGATAGAACTTCCTAATGGTAATGTTAGAGTTATAATTCAAGGAATAGATAGGGCGGAAGTTCTTAATTATGTTGAAGTAGAGGGGAATAATTTAAATGCTTTTGTTATTCCTACTAAAGAGTATGATTATGATGCTTCAGAGGCGTCAGCATTAAAAAGAATATTACTTAGGAATTTAAATAGTTATATAGAATGTTCTTCTTATATGTCTAATAGTGTTTTGGGAAAGATTAATGGAGTAGATAATGTTTCTAAATTAGTTGATATTATAGTAGGGGATATTCCTCTTAATTATCAGGATAAGTTGAAATATGTAGGGATGTCTAATCCAATGAATAGGCTTAGAACTTTAATCGGGGATATTAATAGGGAATTAGAAAATATTAGGTTAGAGAATGCTATTGAGAATAAGTTAAAAGATAGATTGGAAGAAAGTCAAAAGGAATTTGTTTTAAGAGAAAAGATAAAGATAATTAAGGAAGAATTAGGGGAGACAGATTTAAAAGAGAGAGATATTAAGTTACTTAATGATAAAATAGCAGGATTAGATTTTCCAGATAATGTAAGATTTAGACTTAAAGATGAGATAAAGAGGTATGAGTTGGCACCTCCTAGTAGTCCAGATATTACGATTATTAGAAATTATATAGATTGGTTAATTGCTCTTCCTTGGAAGGTTTCAACTATTGATAATTATAATCTAAAGGAAATAAAGGATAGTTTAGATAAATCACATTATGGTCTTGATGAGGTTAAGGAAAGAATAGTAGAGTATATTGCTATTAAAAATCATACAACAGATGTTAATACTCCTATTATATGTTTAGTAGGTCCTCCTGGTACTGGTAAGACTTCGATTGCTAAATCGATTGCTAAGGCTATTAATAAGAAGTTTGTAAAGATTAGCGTTGGAGGAATTAATGATGAAGGAGAAATTAAAGGACATAGGAGGACTTATATAGGTGCTAATCCAGGGAAGATAATTCAAGGTCTTAAGAAAGCTAAGGTTAATAATCCGTTATTTTTAATTGATGAAATAGATAAGATGACTTCTAATTATAAGGGAGATCCCGCTAGTAGTTTGTTAGATGTACTAGATAAAGAACAGAATAATATGTTTATGGATAATTATATTGAAGAGGAATTTGATTTATCGAAGGTTATGTTTATATTGACGGCAAATAATTTAGAAAATATACCGGCTCCTCTTAGAGATAGATTAGAAATAATAGAGCTATCTAGTTATACTAATTATGAAAAGGTAGAAATTGCTAAGAATTATTTGATTCCAAGACTTTCAGAAGATTATAATTTAGATACATTTATGATTACTGATGAGGCTATTATGAAGATAATAGAAAATTATACGAAAGAATCAGGAATTAGAGAATTAGATAGACAGATTACAAAGATTTGTAGGAAGATAGTAGTAAATAAAGAATTAGGAACGGGCGAGTTTTTAATAGAAGTAATAGATGTAAATAATTTGGAAGAGTATTTAGGTAAAGAGAAATATCATAATAATTCTAATGATAAGAATAGGAAAGCGGGTATTGTTAATGCTTTAGGATATACATCTTTTGGGGGAACGGTCTTGAAGTGCTCAGTAACAATGTATCCTGGTAAGGGAGAAGTAATTGTTACGGGATCAATTGGAGAAGTTATGGAAGAGAGTGTTAGGATAGCGATTAGTTATATTAAGAGTAATGCTCATAAGTTAGATGTAGATAATAAAGTATTTGAAGAGAATGATATTCATATGCATTTTGAAGATGGAGCAACGCCAAAAGATGGGCCTTCGGCAGGAGTTACTATTGTGACGGCAATACTTAGTTTGCTTAAAAATCAGATTATTGATAATAGTTATGCTATGACGGGAGAGATTACGTTAAGAGGAAGAGTATTACCAGTAGGAGGACTTAGAGAGAAGCTTATAGCTAGTAAGAGAAATGATATAGAAATGGTATTTATTCCTCATGATAATGATTATGATTTAGATAATATTCCAGAGGAAGTTAAGAAAGATCTAGAGATTATATATGTAAATGATTATATGGATATTTATAAGATTTTATTTAAAAATAAGAAATAAAAAAGAGATTACTTTAAATAGTTTTAAAGTAATCTCTTTTAGTTAGTAAATCTTAGACTTTCGTTGGAAACATTAAAGATTATTCCCAGAAGGATCATATAAGATAATAGGGATGATCCACCATAACTTATAAAGGGAAGAGTTATTCCCATGATAGGGAGTAAACCAATAGTCATGCCTATATTTTGAATTTGTTGGAAGACTAGGACGGCAATTATACCTCCGATAGCATATTTATCAGAACTATTAGAGGTTTTACTAACCATGCTGATTAAGCTCATATCAAAATAGATGATGAGAATTATTAGCAATAAAGCTCCTAAGAAACCAAAGCAAGAGGTATAGACGGCAAAGATAAAATCGGTTTGCATTTCTGGAAAATAGATAGGAACATTATTGAACCCGTGTCCTAGGAGACCGGCACTACCAATAGCCATTAAGGATTTTTCTAGTTGCATACCACTACTATCAGACCAGTTAAAGATACGATCCATACGATATAGGAGGCTGGTTCCAAAGATGTTTATGAAAAGATCTTGATTTAAAATGTAGAGAGCAATTAAGCTACCACCAAGAAGAAGGCCAATAGTTATAACGATTATAAACCATCTTTTTTTGAATCCACCGACAAATAACATAACAAAGGTAATTATTAAATAAATAAAGACGGCTCCAGTATCTGGTTCTATAAAAGTTAGAACAGAAGGAATAGCTACTAAGATAAGAACTTTAATAATGAATTTTAATTCTTCACCAGTAGTGGCTTCCAAGTGGGTTTCATTAAAATCATTAATCATTCTAGAGAGAGTGATTATTAGAAATATTTTCATGAATTCACTAGGCTGGAAGGATCCTATATAAGGAATAGTAAACCAACATTTAGCTTTATTTACTTCGGTACCAAAGAAGAGAACTAATAATAGTAAGAGGATACCAATAAAATAAAAAATATAAGCATTATTGTATAAGAATTTATTTCCAAAGGTCATCATAGAATAAGCTAAGATTAAACCAATAGAGTACCAGATTATTTGCTTTATCCAAAAGTATTCGTATTTAGCAGGTAAAAGACTTTTGGTACAATATATAGATATGATACTAATAATGGCAAATAAAAAAATAGGTACTAAAATAGATTTACTAACGGCAAATTTGGAAATATTTTTAATTTATATCACCCCGATTTCCATATTATTATTTTATCGCAAAGTTGATGGTTTAACAAGTATTTTTAGATAGATTATACATATTATTAATTGAGGTGAGTTATGAAAGAATTACCAAAGATGTATCATTCTAATATTAGGAAGAATATTTCTAATAGGCAGGAAGTTTATACTTCTTTAGAGAAAGAGGATTTAGAAGAAGTTAGGAATAGAGATAAGAAATTAGATGATAAGTTATTGATAAGACAAAAGATATATGATATTTTTAATGCTAAGGATTATATATATAAGGTGGATGTAACTATTGTTTTAGATGGAGAGACAGTTAATAAGAGGATAGTAGGTAAGAATAGGGATAATTTGATTACTATTGATAATGAATATATCCCTATAGATAGTATTAGGGATATATATAGAAAGAATAGTTAGAAATAGTAAAAATACCAGAGAGAACTGGTATTTTTAATTAGTCTTTAAGACTATTTTATCATTATCAATATCAATGGTTATAGTACTTGAAAATTTAATATTACCCATTATTAAGTTGTTGGCTATTAGAGTTTCAATGTTTCTACTAACATATCTTTTAATAGGTCTAGCACCATATCTTTCATCGAAAGAATTATTTATTATATAATCTTTAGCTTGAGGAGTTAGAACTATATGAATATTTTTATCAGATAATCTTTGCTCTATTTCAGAGATTATTTTATCTAGAATAGAGTAGACAGTATCTTTAGATAGAGATTTAAAGATTATTATTTCGTCAAGACGATTTATAAACTCAGGTTTGAAAGTGTGTTTTAATTCTTCCATAACAAGAGAATTGGCATTGTCTTTATTTTCTAGAATATATTCACTACCAAGATTAGAAGTCATTATTATAATAGTATTTTTAAAATCAACGGTACGACCTTGACCATCGGTAATTCTTCCATCATCTAGGATTTGTAAAAGAATGTTAAAGACATCTTTATGAGCTTTTTCAATTTCATCGAAGAGAACTATAGAATAAGGATTTCTTCTAACAGCTTCAGTTAATTGACCACCATCATCATAACCAACATATCCTGGAGGGGAACCTATTAATCTAGCTACACTATGGGGTTCCATGTATTCAGACATATCGATTCTAACCATATGTTTTTCATTATCAAATAATTCATAGGCTAGGGTTTTAGCTACTTCGGTTTTACCAACACCAGTTGGACCTAAGAAGATAAAGGAACCAATAGGTCTATTAGGATCTTTAATACCGGCTCTGGCTCTTATTATAGCATTACTTACTAGTTTTAAAGCTTCATCTTGGCCTTTAACTCTTTTACGCATATTTTCTTCAAGATGTAATAATTTATCTCTTTCACTACCAACTAATTTACTAATAGGAATATTGGTCCATTTAGAAATGATGGCAGCAATAGATTCATCATCAACGGTATCAGAAAGAATATCATTTTTATTTTGTTCGTTTAAAGATTGAAGTTCTTTTTCTAGCTTAGGTATGGTACCGTGACGCAAGCGAGCAGCACTTTCTAAGTCGTAGTTATTTTCAGCAGTTTCTAGTTGATAATGGGCTTTTTCAATTTCTTCTTTCTTTTTACTGATCAAAGAATTTATTTTCTTTTCATCTTCCCATCTTTGTCTTAGAACAGTTTCTTGATCTTTAAGTTCCGCTATTTTCTTAGCAATTTCTTCTTTTCTTTTTAAAGAAAGTTCATCTTTTTCTTTCTTTAATGCTTGGTTTTCAATTTGAAGTTGCATTATTTCTCTAGTTAATTTATCAAGATCGGTTGGAACAGATTCCATTTGAACTTTGATAGTAGCACAAGCTTCATCGACAAGATCAATAGCTTTATCGGGTAAGAAACGACTAGTTATGTAACGATCAGATAAAGTAGCAGCGGCAATTAAAGCTTTATCTTTGATGTTAACGCCATGATAGACTTCAAAACGAGATTTTAAACCTCTTAAGATGGTTATGGTATCCATAACGGTAGGTTCAGAGACTTGAACTTTTTGAAATCTTCTTTCTAGGGCTCCATCTTTTTCAATGTATTTACGATATTCATTTAGGGTTGTCGCTCCAATACAATGTATTTCCCCACGAGCAAGCATAGGCTTTAACATGTTTCCGGCATCCATGGCACCTTCTAGGGCTCCAGCTCCGACAATCATATGAATTTCATCAATAAACATAATTATTTCGCCGTCAGCTTCTTTAATTTTTTTAAGAACAGCTTTAAGTCTTTCTTCAAATTCACCACGGTATTTAGCACCGGCGATTAAAGAACCCATATCTAGTTCCCAAATAGTTTTATTTTTAAGACTATTAGGAACATCACCTTTAACAATTCGCATGGCTAAACCTTCAACGATGGCAGTTTTACCAACACCAGGTTCACCTATTAAAACAGGATTATTCTTAGTCTTACGAGAAAGAATTCTAGTAATACTTCTTATTTCATCATCACGGCCTATAACAGGATCAATTTTACCATCTTTGACAGCTTGAGTTATGTCACGACCGTATTTTTCAAGAACATTTTCCAAATTTTCTTGATAAGGATTTTGCATATTTCCATTCATACTTATCACCTTCCTTTGTACGTTATTAATTATAACATTATTTTAGCAATTGTCAAGGTAGATTGCTAAAATTTTTGGTAAACAGGGATTATTATTTATTTAGAAAGGGAAAAAATATTTTGATTTTGGAATAAAAAACACTTTAAACTAAAGACTTTTTGATAGAAATCTGATACAATAGCAATAACGGTGATAATATGCTTATTGATGGAAAAGAATATGAAATAGAAATAATTAGAAAGAATAATAAAAATACTTATATTAGAGTTAAAGATGGAAAAATTGTAGTTACAACGGGATATTTGACGACAGAGAGAATGATTAAAAAGTTGATTACTTCTAATAAGGTGACAATAGAGAAGATGGCTAGGAGAGTTTCCTTAAAAGAAGCTAGAAATAATGATGGTAAATTTTATTTATTTGGAAAAGCTTATGTAATAAAAATGGCTCCTAATGTTAAGAAGATTTATGTTTGTGATGATATTATAATGGTTCGAGATGAGAAGATGTTAGAGAAGTTTAGAGATAATTATATAAAGAATACTTTTAGTAATCATTTATTTGATTGGTATTCTAAGTTTAGAGAAGATATTCCTAGACCTAGTTTAAGAATTAGGAAGATGAAATCAAGATGGGGAGTATGTAATACAAGAAGTCATGTTATTACTTTAAATAAGGAACTTTTTGGATATGATATTGATTGTTTAGATTATGTTTGTGTTCATGAACTGGCACATTTGGTTTATCCTAATCATTCTAAATATTTTTGGATGGTAGTAGAAGAATATTGTCCTAATTATAAAGAAATAAGGAAGAAGTTAAGGAATTAGAGGTGGGAAGATGGTAATAACGTCTGTTAATAATAAGTATGTAAAAGATATTAGTAAGCTTAAAGAGAAGAAGTATAGGGATTTAGAGAATTGTTTTTTGGTAGAGACTAGGCATTTGGTAGAAGAAGCTTATAAGGAAGGATTACTAGAAGAGTTAATTATTTTAGATAAAGAAGAATATTCCTTAGAAAATGTTAAAATAATAATAGTTAGTAAAGAGGTAATGAAGAAGATTAGTAGTACGGATAGTATTAATCCGGTAATGGGAGTAGTCAAGAAGAAGAATAGTGGTGAAGTAATTGGCACTAAAGTGCTTATCTTAGATAATGTTCAGGATCCTGGTAATTTGGGAACTATTATTAGAAGTAGTGTAGCTTTAGGAATAGAGACTTTAGTGCTATCTTTAGATACAGTAGATTTATATAATCCTAAGGTTATTAGAAGTAGTGAGGGAATGATATTTCATCTTAATATAGTTAGAAGAGATGTGTTTAAGTGTATTTTAGATCTTAGAGATAGAGGATACCAAGTAATAGGAACTGACGTTCATGGGGGAGTTAATGTTAGAGAGTTTAAAGCTCATGATAAATATGGACTTATATTAGGTAATGAAGGAAAAGGGATAAAGAAAGAAATACTGGATATGGTAGATACAAGGATATATATTCCTATGAAGAAAGAATGCGAGAGCTTGAATGTAGGAGTTAGTGCAGGTATTATTTTATATGAATTAAATAAGGAGAAATTGGGATGAGAGGTATGAATAAATTTAGAGAGACATTTAATCTTAGAAGAGAAGAAGCTGATAAGATAGTTAAAAGTGTTATAGAAGAAATTAGTGATATGAAAATTCAAGATATAGAGACATTAGTTAGGGATAATCATTTAGTTTATTGTTTGAGAAATACTGCTTTTTATAAAGGTGTAGAGACTAGAAGAGATAGTTATATTCCTTTTAGAGAATATGTTGATTATTTGAAGTATGGACTTATGAAAGTTGGTTATCAAGAGCCTAGAATTTATTATAATATAAGAAATGATAAGGCTGTTAATTATGAATGTGTTTCAACTTTAGTTAGTTATGATAAGAAGAGAGTTAGGAAGAAGTAGGTAAAGATATGGAATATGTATTTATTGGGAAGATAGTTAATACTCATGGCGTTAAAGGGGAAGTTAGGATACTTTCGGATTTTAAATATAAGGAGAAGATCTTTAAGAAGGGTGTTAATATTTATATTGGAAAAGATAAGGCTAGAGAAGTAATTAATAGTTATAGGCATCATAAAATATTTGAAATGATAACATTAGAAGGATATAATAATATTAATGAAGTTCTTAAGTATAAGGGAAGTAATGTTTATGTTTTAAAGAATGATATAATATTTAAAGAGGGGGAATATTTGGATAGTGATTTGATAGGAATAGATGTTTATCAGAAGGATAGATTGGTAGGTAAGATCAAGAGAATAGATAAATATAGTACTAATGAAGTTATTGTTATTAGGGGAAATGACAAAGATTATTTAGTTCCTTGGGTAAAAGAATTAGTGTTAGATATTGATCTTAAGAAGAAGATAATGGTTATAGCAGATTTAAAAGGGTTGATAGAATGAAGATAGATATAATTACTTTGTTTCCAGATATGTATACGGGCTTTTTAGAACAATCGATTATTGGAAGAGCTAGAAAGAAGGAATATGTTAAGATAGAGGTTCATAATTTAAGGGATTATTCTCCTTTTAAAAATAAGCAGGTGGATGATTATCCGATTGGGGGAGGAGGAGGTATGGTTCTTATGTGTGAACCTATCTTTAAAGCGGTAGAGGATCTAAAAGATGAAGATAGTATGGTTATTATGCTTACTCCTTCAGGAGAAGTGTTTAAACAGAAGACGGCTAGAGAACTTTCCTTAAAGAAACATTTAATATTATTATGTGGTCATTATGAGGGATTTGATGAGAGAGTGAAGTCAATTGTCGATAGAGAAATATCGATAGGGGACTATGTTTTAACGGGAGGAGAAATTCCTAGTATGGTGGTAGTGGACGCTATTACGAGATTAATACCAGGAGTTATCAGTGAAGAATCCTTGAATTCTGAGACATTTGATGATAATTTAGTAGATTATCCTAATTATACGAAACCATTAGATTTTAGGGGAATGAAAGTTCCAGAGATTTTATTATCGGGACATCATAAGAAAATAGAGGAATATAGATATAAAGAAAAAGTAAGATTAACGGGGATTTACCGAAAGGATCTATTAGAAAAGAAGGTTCAAGATGAAGAAGAATAGTAAGTATTATATAGATAAAAATAATAAAGTTACAGAGATGGTATATGAGAATTATGAAGTTAATAATCTTTATCTATTAAGTCCTAAGAGACAGAAACAAGATGAACTTATGGTTAGTAATATTTTAATTACAGATAAGAAATTGATCGAGAAGATAGTTAAGAAGAAGATAGAACTTAAGTTAGAGAGATATATAAAGATAATTAAGAGTGTAGATCCAGATGATGATAGTAATTGGGGTGTTATTAGTCAGACTTTAATGGACGCTGAGAGATTCAGAATGAAGTTAGTTAATGAATATTTAAAATATTTAGGGAAAGAATATCGAAATTTATCCTTAGAGAAGATAGAGTTAGTGATAGAAGAATTAAGGAAGATGCGTTATACTTGTACTAATGTAAGAGTAGATAATTATGCTATTTCTAATGAGAAGGGAAAAGGAAGATAGACTGTAACATAAAATGGTTGACAGAGAAAAAAAGATATGGTATCATATATTTAAATTTATGAAAGAGAAGGAGGAATTATAATGGCAACAAAGATGAGACTTAAGAGAATGGGCGCTAAGAAGGCACCTTTCTATCGTATCGTAGTAGCAGATTCTAGAAGTCCTAGAGATGGAAAGTTTATTGAGAAAATTGGTACATATAATCCATTAACTAATCCAGCTGAAATAAATATCGATGAAGAATTGGCTATGAAATGGTTAAATAATGGAGCTATTCCTACAGATACTGTTAGAGCATTATTAAGTAAGAATGGAATTATGAAGAAATTCCATGAAGCTAAACAAGGTAAGTAATATGAGGAAAGAAGTAATACTTACAGAGACTATTTTGAAAGAAATGGTTGAAGATCCAGAGAGTGTGTCAGTTAAAGAGTTTGAATCCTCAGAAGAAGATGTTATTCAGATCGAGGCTTTAGTAGCTAGTTCAGATATGGCACATATTATTGGAAAAGATGGAAAGACTATAGCGGCTATTAGGACTATAGTTCAAGCTTGTTCTAGTATTGATGAAGGAAAAAGAGTAAGAATTAATGTGGAAGCATATTAGTTCTTTTTTTATTTAGATTAGATAAACTATTAGTTAAAAAGTCACTTTTTTTTTTTTTTTTTTTGGTAAACTATAATTAAAATAGGATAAGATTGAAGGTATTAATTTATGAAAGGTAAAAAATTATATTTGTTAGTTTTTGTTATGGCTATTGTAGTAGCTTTTATTTCTGGTACATATGCTTACTTTAGTGTCAGTGTTAGTAGTAGTAATAATGCTATTAGTGGTAGTATTGCTAATGTTAAAATATCTATGAATGTTAAATTACTTACTAAAGATGATAAATTAATACCACTTAAAGAAAGCTTATTAAATGATGCTGCAAAAGCCCAATGTCAGGATAGTAATGGCTATACAGCTTGTCAGATTTATAGTATTACTGTAAATAACGAAGGTAGTGTTAAAGTAAATGTCGATGGTTATGTTACTTTAACTAGTAGTACTTCTAAGAATCTTAAATGGACAGAATTATCTACTCAAACCACATACAGTGAGAATGCTAAAAGAGGTATGTCTAGATCTAGTTTAGTTAAACAAGATACTATTAAAGCTAGATCTAGTAAAACTTACTATATAATGGTTTATTTAAATGATACTAATACTGAACAAAATGATATAGATAAAGGAAGTTTTAATGGCATCGTAGAATTTAATACAGGCTCTAACTCTTTATCTAAACCATTAGATAGTACGGTGTCATTATTTGATGATACTGTAACTTTAGATTATGAATTAGATAATAATATTGATTTTTCAAAGATTAGTAGTGATACTAATGGTAAAGGATTATACATGTTAAGTAGTACGGCCTCAGATCAATATCCTATTTATTATTTTAGAGGAGCTGTAACCAATAATAATGTCTTATTCGCAGGTTTTTGTTGGAAAATAATCAGAACTACTGATACTGGTGGCATTAAAATGATTTACAATGGAACACCTTCAAATAATCAATGTACAAATACGACAGGGACGGCAACGCAGATAGGAACTAGTGCTTTTAACAGTTATTATACTAGCCCTGCCGATGTCGGATATATGTATGGAACTAGATATGTTGCATCTTCTAAAGATATGAGGAGTGTCACTGATGATTATGTCTATGGAAATGATGTAACATATTCTAATGGTACTTATACTTTAAAAGATACGAAAACTAGTAGTAGTTGGAGTAGTGATCGAACAACCTTGGCAACAAAATATCATTATACTTGTCTAAGTACTAGTGATAGTTGTAGTAGTGTTTATTATATTCATGATTTTGGAAATAGCTCAAGTGTATCTTATTTAACCCTAACTGGAGGAGATAATATTGAAACGGCTAAAACAAAGATGTTTACTAATACTAATGATTCTACCATAAAGGCAGTCGTAGATAATTGGTATAAGACTAATATGACTAGTTATACAGATAAGTTAGAAGATACAATTTATTGCAATGACCGAACGATTACAAAAGGCCCATTACTAAGTAAAGATACCTCTAGTACTAGTTCTATTTATTTTGCAGGTCGTACTAGAGCAGAAACCTATAAACCAAGTCTAGACTGTAGTAATAGTAATGATGCCTTTACAGTAGACTCTAGTATTGGAAATGGAAAGCTTACATACCCTGTAGGCTTAATGACAACCGATGAAGCAATGTATGCCGGAAGAGAATTTTCTTTTAGTAGTTCTTCAACCAATTATTGGTGGTCTGGTACGCCTATCCATTTCGCCTATAATAATGTGAATATGGCGTGTATGTACTCCATCGATTACTTTGGCTACTACTATGGGGGCCGCAACAACTTTGGGGTTCGGCCTGTCGTTTCTTTAGCCCCTGGGATAGGTGTAGATTTGGGAGATGGAACCAGCGAAAGCCCATTCATAGTTAATTAAATGTAAATAAGAACTGTAATGAAAGATAGCATTACAGTTCTTATTTTGGAATACCGAAAATTCTCAAATAATATATTGGGAATTAGGATTTAAAACAGGGTGTTTAGGGAGAAGGGGAAAGTTATGGATAGGTTATTTATTAGGTAGACTATAGGTTTTGTTTAAGGTGTCATAGAAGAGATAGAATTTAGGTGGGTAATAGGTTAAGTAGGTAAAGAGAAGATAGATTATTATAATTATTGGGATGGAGATTAAGTTTAGGAGTTGGTTATGGTTAGATATAAGGATATAATAAGAGATAATTTGTTCTAGGATATAGATTATTAAGAGTAAGATAATAGAGAGAGGGAGGATTTCTCCTAAGAAATGATAGATGGGGAGATAGATTATTAGGTAAGATATTAGTCCAATGATTGGGGTTATAAATAATTGATATTTAAAGTTATGAAGAGGAAGATTGTTTCTTTTTAATAGGGTATAGTCTATGAGACTATACAGGATAGTAGAAGTAAAGATTATTTTCATGTGTTCCCAGATACTTTCGTTTACGGGGAAGAAGATAGAGGTTAGGAAGTTGGGACAGAGATCATAGATAAAATGACAGGGAAAAGAGATTAAGAAAATACCAAGGATTGCTAGTAATTTTATTTTTTTAATATTCATAGGATCACCTAGTAATAGTATATAGATAATGATAAATAAATATTATTCTAGTTTAATAATTTAGATTGTTTTATGATATAATGTGGGTATAAATAATTGAAAACTATTAGGAGAGAAAAAATGGATAATACTTATGACGAGATTAAATGTGTAGTTGATAATAGTAATTATGTTAAAATAAATGAAAATATGTTAAAGGACTTTGTAATAAATTTTGAGATACCAAATTATAAACATTGGTATTCTAGTTTTGATTTGAAATTAGGAGAAAAAGAAAAAATATTATTAGTATTTATAATAGAAAGTCTTAATTTTTGCTTTTGGCAAAAACCTAAGTATAAGGTAATATATCATAATGAAGAAGTTAAGGGGTCAGAAGCATTATTTTTGAGACTTTTGGATATTTCTGAGAAAAACTTTCAATTTTTAGATATAAATTATTTACATGAAATATCTTATGATGAATTTAAAAATATTTTTTTAAGTGATATTGGAGAATTATCTTTAATAGAAACAAGATATAAATTATTTTTAGATACAATTAATGTTATATATAAAAAGAAAGAAGAATTTTATACTGAATTATTTGAAATTAAAAGCGATTATGAACTTTTAGAATATATAATTAATAATTTTAAATTTTTTAATGATTGTAGTGAATATAAGGGAAAAGTAATTCGTTTTAATAAAAGAGCAATTTTACTTGTAAATGATTTGTTTTATATGTCTAAAACTATAAATAAAAATATTGGGAATGTAAATAATATGTTAGGTTGTGCAGATTATGGTATTCCTAGAACTTTGAGAACTTATGGTGTTTTGGAATATAATTATGAGTTAGCAGAAAAAGTTGATAATGAGATAGAAATTGAAGCAAATAGTGAAATGGAAGTAGAGATTAGAGCTAATATGTTGTATGCTCTTGAATTGATGAAGAAAAAACTTAAAGAGATGGGAAAAGAAATTAATTCTGTTGAATTAGATAATTTGATATGGAAAATGGGAAGAAAAAAGAAAAATAATTTACCATATCATCATACAGTTACTATATTTTATTAGAGTAGGAAAATAGTAAAAAAATTAGAACTTTAAACGTTATTTTATTTGAATTTATACTAAAAGGTAAGTATCTAACAAAAAAGTGCATACTTACTTTTTATTTTAATTTATTTTATAATTAAGATGAAGAAGGAAAGTGCACGATCCTTTGAAGAAAAGGAGAAAAGAAAATGGAAAATAGGAGAATTGATTTAGATAAAGGGTATGTTTTGGTTTATGATTTTGAAAATGTTAAAGTACATAATTATAATACGGCAGATTATATAGATGATTAGGTTATTTTACTTGAGAAGAATAATAAGGTGGTAGTTATAGAATCACCAGTATTTTATGATAATAATAAGGAATTAGAAAATTATATAAAGTCATTAGGAGTAGAACTTGAGGGAGTGTTAATATGGGTGGAGGAACTTTTTTAAAGAGTGCTAAAAATATGCTACTCACAATGCTTCAGAGTATGGACATATTGGTGGTGGAAAGGCATTAGTTGATTGTATTTATATGGATAAAGAATTTTTAGAGAAAATAAAAAATAATCAGGTAGAATATCAAATTGGAGATTATAAATTAGGAAGATATGCTTGGATATTAGAGGATATAGAACCTATTTATCCTATACCAGTAAAAGGAAGACTAAATATTTGGAATTTTGAGGGAGAATATAGAGTAATAAAAAGATAATTATTTGGTAAAATTTTAGAGATGTTGGCATACACTAGATTAGGGAGTGAGATAATGTCAACATATAAAGAAATAGTTACTAAAGCAGTTATAGGTAAGGGTAAGAAATATTATAAGAATACTTATACTATTAATACGGATAATGTGCCTAGTACTGTTTTAGGTTGTTGGGTAATTAATCATAAATTTAAAGGTACAGAAGTAAATGGAAAGATAGTTATTACTGGTAGTTTTGATGTTAATATCTGGTATTCTTATGATAATGATACTAAGACTACAGTTATAACTAAGACTATTGATTATAGTGAAAGTGTTACGGTTAAACAGAAATATAGTTCTGATAATGGGTCTAAAGATATAATTATTAGGAGTTTGAAACAGCCTAATTGTATTAATGCTAAGGAAAAAGATAAGACAATAACTTTAGAGATAGAAAAGGAATTAGGTATAGAGATAGTAGGAGATACAAAGGTTAAGATTGCGATAGAGGATGATGAAGAACCTTGGGAAACAATTATGGATGATGATAGTAGTAATAAATTAGATGAGGAAATAGATAAAGAAGTTAATCCAGAATATTTAAATAGTGATAAAGAAGTAAAAAAATAAAACTAGGGAGTTAGTTTTATTTTTTTAGGATATCTAGGATATGAGAAGAAGCTCCTAGGAGTTCTTCTCGTTCACAGGTTTTTAGATGATAATCAAGAAAGAGATCAAAGGTTTCTTGATCCATTTGATTGATTATTTTGCGAAAGTAGTCAGCAGGACCATCTTGAGCGATTATTTTTAGACGTTTAAGATTTAAGGTGTCTTTATAATGATTTATGTCTTCTAATCTAACCATACTATAGAGATCGTGTTCTTTAGAGATTATATGATAGTTAGAAGTTACGAGATGATTAGAGATGGCTTCTTTGATGTTATTATCTCTAAATCCATGAATAAGAATAGCATATTCATTCATGTAGTAACTTATTAAGATGACACCAGTATCTTTGACGATTCTTTTGGCTTCTTGGAGGGCTTTTAGTTTATTGGTATCACTAATTAAGTGATACATTGGTCCTAGAAGAAGGACCATATCGAAAGTATTATCTTTGAATCTAGAGAGATCTAGAGCATTACCAAGGTAAGAGGTGACGTTACTGCTTTTACTTCTTAGGGTCATAAGATTATGTTTTACTAGTTCGATAGCAGTAACGTCATAGCCTTCATTACTTAAGGCTATAGAGTATTTTCCAGAACCGGCTCCTACTTCGATTATTTTACTATTTTTATCTTTTAAATAATTATGGATATACTTCATAGTAGTAGTATACTCAACTATACCATGACGTCTATCTAGTCTTTTGTCTTCGTTAAATTTATTATAATAATTAATTAATTCTTTTTCATTCATATAAATCACTATGAATATGATAAGATAATATTTATAAAAAAGCAAGAAAAAAGAAACTTTAATGAATTAAGTTTCCTAAAATACCGTAGGAGAAGATAGACATTATTATTTCTGCTAAGAGTACTCCTAAGACGATAAAGATAAAACTTTTTTTACGGTTCATTCCTAAGAGAACGGCTAGGCCACTACCGGTCCAAGCACCAGTTCCTGGTAAGGGAATACCTACAAATAGTAATAAACCTAAGTAACCATATTTATCTAGTTGACTTCTTTTAGAAATAATTTTCTTTTCGATCTTTTCAACGAGCTTTTTAGTGGGTTTCCATTTTTTTAATAAATCAAATATTTTATTTAATAACATTAATACGAAAGGAATGGGAAGAATATTACCTAAAAAGCAGATAACTAAGGCTTTATAAAAATTTATTCCTAAGAGAGTGGCAGCGATCATTCCACCACGTAATTCTAATAATGGTAGAAGAGAAATAATAAAGACTACTAAATCTTTATTTATTCCACTTAGAGCTCCTATGAGGGCATTTATTAATGATTCCATAAATCACATCCTTGTCTTACTTTCTAATTATATTATAATGGGAGATGATAGTCAACAATATCTTGCTTTTTGGGATGTGAAGTTGTATAATTAAACTAATAATTTGGTGGGTTTTAGAGGAGGTTTTTATGAGCTTTAAAGAACTAAGAGAGAAGTATGATACTTTTGTTTATGATTCTTATGATATAGAAGATAAACATGATAATTTAGTTATTACTTATAATTTTGATATTCCTAAATTAATGTCTTTTCACCCTCAATTGATAATACCTAAGAAATTTATAACTAATGAGAAGATTGATTATAAATTTAGGGATAATTTGATATTTCAGATAGGGCTTGTCGAGATGATTAGTTATTATAAGTGTTGTTGTTCCCCCAAAATAGTAGTTAGAGCGGGATATTTGGATTATGAACAGATAGAATTCTTTAGAAAATTGTTTTACTATGGATTAGGAGAGTTTTTTTATGTTAATGGTATTTCTATTGAATTAGATGATTTATTTATGATGGAATGTTTAGGAGAGAGATTACCTAATAAAGATTTAGATTTTGTTGGAAAAGGGATTTTAGTTCCGGTAGGTGGAGGCAAGGACTCTTGTGTTAGTTTAGAGATTCTTAAGAATTATGATAGTTATCCAGTTATTCAGAATCCTAAGGATGTAGAAATAAATTGTGTTAAGGCGGCTTCTATTGATTTAGAGAAGTTAATTGTATTTGAGAGAACGATTGAGAAAGAGAAGTTTAAATTATTAGAAGAAGAGGGATTCTTAAATGGGCATACGCCATTTAGTGCACTATTGGCTTTTCAATTATATTTAGTGGCATATTTATCTGGTAAGAAATATATAGCTTTATCGAATGAGAATAGTGCTAATGAGGGGACAGTTATTGGGACAAAGACTAATCATCAGTATTCAAAGACTTTTGAGTTTGAGAGAGATTTTAATAATTATGTTAATAGTTATTTGCAGGTTGATGTCCATTATTTTAGTTTCCTAAGGGCATTATCTGAGTATCAAATAGGAATGCTATTTTCACATTATGAAAAATATCATTCAGTATTTAAAAGCTGTAATGTAGGATCTAAGAATAAGGAGTGGAATTGGTGTGGATCTTGTCCGAAATGTTTGTTTGTGTTTATTATTTTAAGTCCATATTTATATAAAGATAAGTTAGTTAATATTTTTAAGAAAGATTTATTTAGAGATCAGGAATTACTTCCAATATTGAAAGAATTATTAGGAGAGACGGGAGTTAAACCTTTTGAGTGTGTAGGAGAGGTAGAGGAAGTTAAATATGCTTTGGCGTTATGTCTTAGAAAATATGGAAGAGATAATTTACCTTGTTTATTAGAATATTTTAAAGAGAATTATTTAGATAAGTTAGATAGTTATTTAGATTATGATTTAGAACATAGATTTAATACTTATAATTTAATTCCTAAGAAATTTCAAGAGATATTACAGAAAGAACTTGATAAATATGTATAGAGATATTATAAATTATATAGAGAGTTATAAAAAGGTAGCTATAGTAGGATTTGGTATTGAGGGTAAGAGTACTTATAATTTTATTAGAAGATATAGTAAGATGCCTTTAACGATTATAGATAAGAAAGAGATAGAACTTAAAGATAATAATGTTTATATAGTTTCGGGAGATAATTATTTAGATAATTTAGAAGAATATGATCTAATAATTAAAAGTCCAGGGATAAGTTTTTTAAATATTAAGAAAGATAATTTAAAGATAACTAGTCAATTAGAGTTAGTACTTAAATACTTTAAGGGATTATCGATTGGTATTACGGGGACTAAGGGTAAGAGTACGACTACTAGTCTTATTTATGAAATTATAAAGAGGCAGAATAAGAATACTTACTTGGCTGGTAATATTGGTATTCCTCTTTTAGATAAGGTAGAGGAATACCAGGATGATAGTTGTTTAGTAATAGAGATGTCTAGTCATATGTTAGAGTTTATAGATGTTTCACCAAAAGTGGGAGTTATTTTGAATTTATATCAGGATCATTTGGATCATGATGGAACAGTAGAACACTATCATCAGAATAAATTAAATATATTTAAGTATCAGGATCAAGATATGATAGGGATATATAATTTAGATAATGATTATTTAAAGAAGTATATGAAAGAGAAGAAGTATCCGGGAAAGATATATAGTATAAGTGATAGTAAGATGGGGGATATATATAAAGAAGGTAGTAAGTATTATTATAAAGATATAGAAATATATGATACTAATAGAAAGAGAAAGTTATTGGGAGACTATAATGTTAAGAATATAGTTTTTGCTTTAACAGTTATATATTTAAGTGGCTATGATCTAGATAGGGCTTATGAGGTAGTAGATAATTTTGAACAGATAGATTATAGACTTAGTAAAGTAGGTATATATAATGGTAGTACTTATTATACAGATACTTTATCAACTATTCCTATGGGAACTATTAGTGGGATAGAAGCCTTAGAAAAAGTTAGTACTTTGATATTTGGAGGTATGGATAGAGGAATAGATTATCAGGTATTTATAGAATATTTAAACAAATCGCAGATTAAACATTTTATATGTATGCCTACAACAGGATATAAGATAGGGAAATGTTTAAAAGATAAAGATGTTTATTTTTGTGAAACTTTAGAAGAGGCTGTTGTTAAGGCTTTAGAAGTTACAGATAAGAATAGTATTTGTTTATTGTCGCCGGCGGCACCTAGTTATGAATATTTTAAGAATTATAAAGAAAAAGCGGATAAATATAAAGAATATCTAGAAAAATATGGAATTAAATAATATAATAAGATAAGAGAAAAGGAGAATAGTAATATGTTAGATATAAAATTTATAAGAGAAAATAGAGAAAAAGTTATAGAAAATATTAAGAATAAATTTCAAGATAAGAAAATACCTTTAGTAGATGAAGCTATAGAATTAGATAAAAAGATAAGAGAACTTAAATTAGAGGGAGATGAACTTAGAAAAGAGAGAAATACTACTAGTGATAGTATTGGATCTTTATATAGAGAAAAAAGAGGAGAAGAAGCTGAAGAAAAGAAGAAGAAAGTTATAGAGATTAATGAAAAATTAGTTAATATTGAAAGAGAAGAAGAGGAACTTAGTAATAATTTAAGAGAAAAGATGTTGGTAATACCACAAATGATGGATCCATCAGTTCCTATTGGTAAAGATGATAGTTGTAATGTAGAAAATGAAAGATTTGGGGAACCAGTGGTTCCAGATTATGAAATACCATATCATGCTGATATTATAGATAGTTTTAATGGTCTTGATAAAGAGAGTGCTGGACGTACTAGTGGAGAGGGATTTTATTATCTATTAGGAGATATTGCGAGATTACATGAAGCTATGCTAGCTTATGCTAGAGATTTTATGATTAATAAGGGATTTACTTATTGTATACCTCCTTTTATGATTAGAAGTGATGTTGTTAATGGAGTTATGTCTTTTGAAGAGATGGACGCAATGATGTATAAGATTGAAAATGAAGATCTATATCTTATTGGTACTTCAGAACACTCAATGATTGGTCGCTTTAAAGGAAGATTATTAAAAGAACAAGAATTACCTATTACTTTAACTTCTTATTCACCTTGTTTTAGAAAAGAAGGTGGTGCTCATGGCTTAGAAGAAAGAGGACTATATCGGGTTCATCAATTTGAAAAACAAGAAATGATTGTTTTATGTAAGGAAGAAGACGCTATGGACTGGTATAATAAGATGTGGAATTATACAGTAGAATTTTTTAGAAGTTTAGATGTACCAGTTAGAACATTAGAATGTTGTTCAGGAGATTTAGCTGATCTTAAAGTTAAGTCTTGTGATGTAGAGGCTTGGAGTCCTAGACAAAAGAAATATTTTGAAGTAGGATCTTGTTCAACTTTAGGTGATGCACAGGCTAGAAGACTTGGTATTAGAGCTAAGGGAGAAAAGGGTAATTATTTAGTTAATACTTTGAATAATACAGTAGTAGCAAGCCCTCGTGGTTTAATTGCGGTAATCGAGAATAATTATCAGGAAGATGGTAGTATTAATGTCCCTAAGGTATTACAACCTTATATGGGTGGTAAAGAAGTGTTAGTACCTAATAAAAAGGATAATTAAGGAGAAGAGAACGGAAGTTCTTTTCTTTTTGCTGATTAAAAAATAGTTTGATATGGGAAATGAGAGTAGCAAATAAATTAGGAAGTGTGATATAATTTAGGAGGATACAGATTGGGTATTGATAAAAGATGATATGATGAAAGATAAAGCTTCATTTATAATAGGATTAATAGTATCTATAGATGGTTGATATACGGTTCAATAGTATATTGTTATAATGATATTTAATAAAAAGTTGCTTCTTTTTTTAGCACTATTTTGGAATAGTATTGGAATTATTTACTTAGTAAATATGGATAAACCATAAGTTATTTATTAGTATTTTACTAGACAAATAGAATATTATTTAGTAAAATTAGTAGTAGGAGGAGATAATATGTTAAGAGATATATTATACTTAGTAATCGGTTTAATAGTAGGGGGAGCGTTAGGCTTTTTTATAGCACGTCATTATATGAAAAAATATTTACAAAAAAATCCACCTATTAATGAAAAAATGATTAAAGCAATGATGAGTGGAATGGGCAGAACACCTACGCAAAAGCAGGTTAATCAAATGATGAAACAAATGAATAAGATGATGTAATGCTTATTCTTTTTATTTTTTTAAAGTTTAGTGATAGTAAATTTTGCTTATAAGATATTATGACTTAAGAATTTAAAATTTTAAGAGAAAAAGTTGAAATAAAAAGGTTGACTCATGAACAATTGTTTGATATGATGGGTGCAGATGAAAAAATGATATGAAGATGGGAGTGATGAGTAAAAAAAATAATGAGTTAGATAAAATTAGTTCAGAAGATTTTTTGGAAAGAAACTCTAGAGTAAAATTTCATGATTAATTTTATTGAAACTAAGAGGTGGGGAACTAATTTGAAGTTATATTAAATTAATTAATGGGAGATGTTATATGAATTTAGAAATAGAAGATAAAATTAATAATCTAAGAAGGAAACTAAAAAGACCATTTATTTCTAATGGGAGTATTTATAGTGCTATTAGTTTTTTAAGTGGTTTTTATGGAAATAATATAGCAGTAGAACGAGGAGAATTTAATGTAACTTATAATGAACTTATAAGTAATGCTATTATTATGTCTAAATCATTAGAAGAGTTAGGGGTTAATAATGGTAATGTTGTGGCAGTATGTATGAATAATTATTATCAAGTGTTACCTATATTTTTGGCTGCTAATAGATTGGGAGCAATAGTTTTATTGATACCTGATGGGTTAAGTCTTACTAAGATGGAAGAATGTTTAAATGAATTAGAAGTTGATGTGTTATTTAATTATGGTATAGATAGGAATGTTAGTAAAGAGATTAGAAAGAAGACAAAAGTTAGGCAAGTAATAACTTTACAGGAAGAAGATTTAGAGATAAAACAGGTTTCTAAGAATCAAGGATGTGTTTATAGCTATGCTGATATTTTATCTTATTCAGAATTTTTACAAATAGCAGATTTTAGAGTTAATGATTTTGATATTAAAAAAAATATGGGTAGAAACATTTGGGATGCGGTTATGTTTTTAGATAGAGATAATTCTTGGAAAATAATTAGTTTTACTAATAAAAATATTATAAAGAATGCTATTTCTTTGGATGAAATCTTGAAACTGAATAAGGAAAAGTCCGAAAGAGTAGGGGTGCCTTTTTCTTACCCTTTAGGATTTAATGTTAGTACTCTTTCACCATTATTAGAAGGAAGAAAAGTGGAACTTGGATCTTGGGAAGAAAAAGATAATCTTTTTGTAAAGATTGAAAATATAATAGTGGATTCTATTAGTAATGCAGAATTAGATTATGATACTTTAGGAGTATTGTGCCAATTAGGATCTGATGATGATTCTTTAAAAGAAGGGAAAAGTTTTAAACATAGCAACGGCCTAGTATATTTCAAAACTGATACTTGGGGAAAAATTAGTAAAGAGGGAGATTTGACTATTATTGAATATGATGAAAGTGATAACTTGGTAATAAAAAAAGAAAATAATAAGGGAAGATCCCGAACATTAAAAAAATAGGTTGGTGATTTTATGAAAATTATTAAGTATAAAAAGAAAGATAATTCTAAATATGAAGTTTTTTTAGAAGATGGAGAGAAGTTAGATGTTTTTGAGGATGTTATTTTAGATAATAACTTGTTATACAAGAATAATATTGATGGTAAATTATTATCTAAAATAATAGAAGATAACGATGTTTATAAAATTTATAATAGTTGTGTTAAATATATTAGTATTAGAGTTAGAAGTACTAAAGAAATTAGAGATTATTTAAGGAAAAAGGATGTTTCTTTGGAAGAGGAAGAGAAAATTATAAATAAACTTAAAGATTGTAATTTACTTAATGATGAATATTTTACAGAATGTTTTATTAAAGATAAATTAAATCTTACTAATTGGGGAGAGTATAAAATTAAGAATAAGTTGTTAGAGTGTGGAATAGATAATAATATAATAGATAAGTATTGGTATTTGTTTGATAAAGAATTATTACGAAAGAAAATAGATAAGATTATTGTTAAAACTAAGAATAGTTCTAAAAAGAACAATACGAAGCAAAAATTATATGTTAATTTGATGAATTTAGGTTACAGTAAAGAATTGATCTGGGAAGAGTTAAATAATAATTTTTAATAAAATTTACTATTAATTTAATTAAGTTAGTAGTATAATAGGGGTGTTTTAGGAGGGATAGTATGGAAAAGAAGACTAAATTTATAATTGGTGGTGCCATAGGATTAGTAGCGGGTTATGGTGCTCATAAAATTATTCAGGCAAGAAGAGTGAATAAATTAATCAGAGATTATGATCTTAATCATAATAATGATCCTTTAGGCTTAGGAGTTCTATATGGAAATGATAAAACTAGGAAAAGAGTTAAGGAAAAATAATTATGGTAAAATACATAAATAAACTATTATCAATAATTATGTTTATATGTACAGGGGTACTTTGTT
Source organism: uncultured Bacilli bacterium (assembly GCA_934149105.1). Classification (GTDB taxonomy): domain Bacteria; phylum Bacillota_I; class Bacilli_A; order RF39; family UBA660; genus RUG11215. The sequence goes on along the minus strand of CAKPDP010000006.1, from coordinate 64,305 downwards.
ATAGAGAACTAATTAGTTGGAAATACGATAGGTTATTTTCTTATATATCAATTGTTATTGTTGTTTTAATACCTATGGTTTTAAAAAAAACTAAGTTTAGGTTAGAAGAAAAAGATAAATTGATTTTGAATATTTTTATTTTTTTAGCGGACTTTTTAGGTTGCATAGTTAATTTATATAATAAGATTTGGTGGTTTGATATATTTACACATTATTTATCTGGGGCTTTTACTTTCTTATGTGCTATATTTGTCTTAAAGAGAATGGGTAGATATGATGATAAGAATATGTGGTTTAATATTTTGTTTGGAATGGGAATAGTATTTTTATGTGCAGGTGTTTGGGAAATGCTAGAATTTAGTTCGGATTGTATATTTAATATTAATTTGCAACATAATTTGGATACTGGAGTTTGTGATACAATGGAAGATATTATTGCAGCTTTTGCAGGTAGTATTATTTTTGTTATTGTATATATTATTAATTTTAGGAGGAAGATTAATTCTTATGAATAAGTTTAGTTATAAATTATATAATTTTATGAAAGATAGGTATGGAATAGATGAATTATATAAATTTTTATTTTTAACATATATAATACTAATATTAGTCAATTTATTTTTGAAAATAGATTTTTTGACAATTATAGAGTTACTGTTAGTGATAGTAATCTTTTATAGGGTATTATCAAAAAATAAAGAAAGAAGAAGAGTAGAAAATAATAGATACTTAAAAGTTAGAAATAGTGTTAAAGATTTTTTTCAAAATATCAAGAAGAAGTGGACAGGAGATAAGATTTATAAAAAATGTCCTAAGTGTAAGAAAGTATTAAAAATTAGTCTTCCTAGTAAAAGAGGAATTAAACATGTAACGTGTCCTAACTGTAAGAAGAGGATAACAATGTTATGTTTGAGATGCGAAAAAGTAGAAGTAATTATTAAGAAAAAAAAGAATAAATAATACATAACTTAAAATTATTGGGGTAATATATAATTGGAGATGATGAATTTGAAGATCATAAAGATTATATTACCAGTAATTTTAGTTATTTTTTTAATGGGATGTGAACTAGGGAATACTCCTACTAGTAAGGTAGAAGAGATGCTATCTAAGTATCAAACTTTAGATAAAGATATAGATGAAGATATGGATAAGGTTTTAGATAATTATGAACTTTCAGAAGAACAGAGAGATAGATATAGAAAGATATTAGAACGTCAATATAAGAATTTGGTTTATGATGTTAAGAAGGAAACTAAAGATGGGGATATGGCTACGGTAGAAGTAGAAATAGAAGTTATGGATTATAAGAAAGTTATTGATAGAGTAGAAAGTGAGTATTCAGGTTCTTCTGATTATGGTAGTAGTAGTTATATCGATTATAAGTTGTCAGAGTTAGAGAAAGCTCAAGATAAGATTATTTATACTGTTAATTTGACTTGTACTAGAGATAGTGAAGGAAAGTGGCAAGTAGATAATTTAACAAATTTAGATGTGCAAAAAATAGAGGGAATGTATTAATTAAAAATATTTAGGTCTTTTTACTTTTCTGTTTAATATAATTAATTAGAAAAGAGGAGAGACATGATAAATAAACAAAATATGTGGTTTTTAACTTTATTTAGTTTAGTTTTAGTTCTTAGTGTATATTATATTACTATGCCTAATGAATTACAACTTGCTAGTGATACTAAGAAAGATAATAATAGTACGGAGACTACTAAACAAGATGAGGATAATTCTAGTAATGTCGATGTTGATATGTCGGAAGCTAGTACTATCGAGACAATGAAAGTAGAAGATGATACTTCAGTTCAAGAGACAATTAAAGAATTAGAACAAACTTTGACTAGTATGAATATATCTGTTAAGGATAAAAATAAGGCTTATGAGGAGTTGCAGAGTATAAATAAAAATAGTGCTAAAGAAGAAGCCTTAGAGAGTACTATTAAGGATAAATATAATAAAGAAGTTTTTGTTAAAATTAAAGGTAACCAAATTAGAGTGGTTATAGGTAATACTGAAGGTACAACAGAGCTTGCTAATGAGATTATGAGATTAGTACAAGAACAATTTGATAAAAAGATGTATATTTCGGTACAGTTTTCTTCTTAATTAATTATTTAACTCAGGTAGGTTTTCTATTTGAAGATTTGGTAGTTTATTTAATTAAATTTAACATTTATTTGGCTTAAATTTAAAGTAAATAGGCTATTTTGTTAACTAAAAAAATACTTTTACATAAAATAATATGAATTAACATAATTACCATCCTTAAGGAAGAGGGGAAACATGAGTAAAAGTATTTTAACAAAAAGAGAAAAAGAAATATTTAATTTACTAGTGGAAAATAAGTCAACTAGAGATATAGCAGAAATATTAGAGATAAGTGAAAAAACTGTTAGAAATCATATTTCTAATGTAATGCAAAAACTATCAGTAAAGGGTCGTGCACAGGCAGTAGTAGAACTTATTAAATTAAAAGAATTATCTTTATGAGCCTTAGGGCTTTTTTCTTTTGAAAGAGGAAAGATGGTATTTTTGAAAAGAAGAATAATATAATTTATTAGGTGATGGTATGTTAAAAAGGATGTCTATTAGAAAGATATTGGTAGCGTCTTTATCACTGATAGTGTTAGGGATACTTTATTTAATACCTAGTGCTACAAGTGATAAGGAGTTAGATATTCCTACAGAAGTAGAATATAATAATGGTAGTGTGGGGACAATATATTTAATTGATAGTGATGATTATGTTGCTAGGACTACTATTAGTACTTGTGATTGTGAAGCTTCTGTTAAAGCTAAGGATTTAATGGAGGGGTTAATAATAGATGGTGAAAAAAGTAATATTATACCTAATGGTTTTAGAAGTATAATACCTAGTGGAACAAAGGTTTTGGGGGTGTCTTTAGAAGAAGGAGTTTTGACTATTAATTTTTCAGAGGAATTTATGGATGTTTCGGAAAAATATTCTGAAAAAATGGTGGAAGCGATTGTTTATACTTTGACTAGTATTGAGGGAATTAATAAGGTTAAGATCCAAGTTGAAGGAAATGATCTGGAAGTAATTCCTAAAACTTCTAAAACTCTTAAAACTAGTTTGGATAAGAGCTTGGGAATTAATAAAAAATATGAACTTACATCTTTAAATGATATAGATAGTTATACTGTTTATTATGTTAGTAGTTATAATGATAATTATTATTATGTTCCTATTACTAAATATATTAATAATACTATGAAGGAAGATAAGATTAAGGTTATTATAGATGAATTAGCTAATTCTCCTATTAGCAAAGATGGTAATTTAGTTAGTTATCTTAATGTTGATACGGTTTTAAATAGTTATGAGATAGATAATGATAAGATTAAACTTAATTTTAATGATACTATTCTTATTAATAGTGGTAGTGATAAGATCTTAGAAGAAGTAATTTATACGATTAGTTTATCGGTTAATGATATGTATGGTGTTAAAGAGGTTTCTTTCTATGTTGGAGATAATGATATATATGATTTTAAATTTTAAGGTATATGTTTATAATGTTTAGAAATTTAGAAATGTCATAAGATACAGTGGAGGTGATAATATTAGAGGTGTAGATGTATCTAGTTATCAGGAGGATATTGATTTTGATAAAATTAAGACAGATTTTATGATAATTAGATTAGGTTATGGAGATGATTTGACTTTTCAGGATGATGCTAAATTTTTGAGAAATGTTTTAGGATGTATAGAGAAAAATATTCAATTTGGAGTATATTTATATTCCTATGCTAAGGGTATAAAAGGATCTGAGAGTATAGAGAGTGAAGTTAAGCATGTACTTAGATTACTTAAGGATTTTGATGTTAAGCCATTTAGGGTTTATATAGATATGGAAGATGATAGAGTTAGATATTTGGGTAAGAATAGGCTTACAGAAATGGCTTTGGAGTTCTGTAAGCAGATAGAAGATAATGGTTATAAAGCGGGAGTGTATAGTAATCAGAACTGGTTTATTAATTATTTGGATTATAAAAAGATTAGGAAATTAGGATATAGTATTTGGTGTGCTAAGTATAGTGATAGTAAACCTAGAAAAGAAATTGACTATGATATATGGCAATATACTAATAAAGGCTTGCTAGAGGGAATAGAAGGTTATGTTGATTTAAATATAATGGAGAAAGATATTAGGGGGAGTGAAATTAACAATAAAAAGAAAAGTAATAGGGAATTAGCAGAAGAAGTTATAGAAGGTAAGTGGGGAAATGGTAGTGATCGAGAAGAAAGGCTTAGAAAGGCAGGATATAATTATAAAGAGATACAAGAGATAGTTAATGAGATTATAAAGAATAAAAATAATTATAGTAGTTATATAGTTGAAGCAGGTGATACTCTTAGTGAAATTGCTAAGAAGTATGGGATTAGTTATCAGAAATTAGCAGATTATAATGGGATTACGAATGTTAATTTGATTAAGGTAGGGCAGGTATTGAAGATACCTAAGAATATAGATAATAATGATATGAATTTATATTATATAGTTAAATACGGGGATAATTTAAGTAGTATTGCTAAGAAATATAATACTAGTGTTAGAGAATTAGTTAATTTAAATAGTATTAAGAATAAAGATCTGATATATGTAGGTCAAAGAATTAGAATTAAGTAGATAATTAGTAAAAAGCAAGTTTAGGCTTGCTTTTTAAGAAAAAAATAAAAAAGAGGGAATTTTGGAAAAAGAATTGACAAATCTATTTATTTGGGGTAGAATTAGTTTTGTAAGCTTTTATGGAGACATACTCAAGAGGCTGAAGAGGCGCCCCTGCTAAGGGTGTAGACTGGGAAACTGGTGCGAGAGTTCAAATCTCTCTGTCTCCGCCATAAAGATATTTAAGACCGTTGGTCTTTTTTTCTTTATTAATTTACTAAAATTTTACATATTAGAAGTAAAAAAATAATTTTATGATTAAAAATTAGAAATATGTGTTAAAATAATATTATGAGTTATATTGGAAGGTGATGTTATGGAGAACATATTAATAGTAATAGCAACTACTACTGTTGTTTCCATAATTTTAATAGTTACATCAATTGTAATTGTAAAACATAACCAGAATAAAAAGTATAAAAAAGAGCTTAATGATCTAGATATTACTAAGAATGGAGTTGTTAATGTATCGGTTCTTACAGAAATATCGAAGGTTAGAGATCTTGTTAAGACAGATAATTTAAGGGCAAAGTTAGAAAATTGGGATCAGACTTTTAATCAGATAAAAGATAAAGATTTAAATAAAGTTACAGATATGATTAGTGAAGCAGATTATTTGGTAGAAAGAAAAGACTATAAGGGTGCGATCAAAAAAATATCCAATGTTGAATTGGAACTTAGTCTTTTAAAAAAAAGAGCTGATAAATTATTAAATGAAATTAGGATAATTACAGAGAGTGAAGAAAGAAATAGAGCTATTATAACAAAGCTTAAAGTTAATTATAGGGAACTTCAGACAAAGTTTGAGAGAACAATAAAGGAATATGGGGAAGTAGCGGAGCCAATTCAGAAGAGGTTTGAAGAGATAGATGTTGAATTTCAGAAGTTTGAGCAAGCTATGGATAAGAATGATTATGTTGAAGTAGAAAAACAGGTAGCGATAATAACAGATTGTATAGATGAGATGAAGAAGTTATTGGAAGATATACCAGAGATAGTGGTTATGGCTACAGTGGTTATACCAGGTAGATATAATGAAGCTTCAGTACAATATAGTAGAATGGTTAGAGATGGTTATCCTTTAGATTATTTGAATGTAGAATATAATCTAAAAGAGATTAATAGTAAAGTCGAAAAGATAATAGATGAATTGAAAGAGTTGAAACTTGGGGATGCACAACTTTTACTTAAGACGATAGTAGATTATTTAGATTCTTTACTTAATGATTTTGACAGAGAGAAAGATTCTAAGGATCGTTTTAAAGAAGATAGTAAGAAATTTAGATATAAATTAGAAAAGATAAATAAGGTGGTTAGAGATATTTATTTACAGATAGATGATATAAAAGTTACTTATGATTTATCTAATGAAGAAATTAATAAATTTAGTTTACTTAATAAGAGTTTGGAAGAGATAAATGAGGATTTTAAGACTTTGCTAGAGCATGGAAAGGGGAAAACTTTTGCTTATTCAAAGTTAGCGGAAGAGCTGGATGGTTTAGGTATTAAATTATCTCGTCTTCAAGATGATTTAGATTATCAACTTCGTTCAATTACGAGTATGAAAGATGATGAATATAGGGCGAAGGAACAATTGGATTCTATTAAGAATTTATTGAAACAAGCTAAGAATAAGATTAAGGATTATAAATTGCCGGTTATACCTAGTAGTTATTTTGTGGAACTTAAGGAAGCTCAAGATGCGATTAGAGAGATTAGTAAAGAGTTAGAAAAGAAACCGATCGTGATAAAGATTCTTAATATTAGAGTAGATAATGCCAGGGATTTGGTTTTTAAGATTTATAATAAGACTAATGATATGATAAAATTGGCTATGATGAGTGAAGATACTATTATATATGGCAATCGTTATAGAAGTAGTTATCCGATGGTAGATAGCGGTTTAGAGAAGGCTACGGCACTATTTTATAAAGGACAATATGATAAGTCTTTGGAGACAGCTAAGGCAGCGATTGATTTAGTAGAAAATAAGGAATAGAAAATTGCAATTTTTTAGAAAATATGGTACTATAATATTGAGATAAAGAGGGGAAGATAAGATGAGTTTTATTGATTTTTTAAGTGAAAATTATGTATGGATAATAATAATTGTTATTTTAGGAATTATTACAATTATTGGTTTTGTAGCGGATAGTGGTTCTAGAAAAAAACAAAAGAATAAAGAAAATATGAGTTCTAATATTAATAATGGTATTAATAATATGAATAATCAACCTATTAATAATAATATACCTAATAATAATCAAATGGTTAATAATGGGCCTATGGCAAATAATATGGGGATTATTAATGGACAGAGTAATAATAATATGAATATGGTTAATCAGAACAGTTCTAATAATGTTCTTAGTAATGAGAATTTGAATAATATTAATAATAATCAAGTATTAAGTAATAATCCTTCTAATAATATTATTAATAATTCTAATATGGGTATTAATAATATTAATCCAGTAAATGTAAATAATGAGTCTGTTAGTAATAATATTAATACTAATAGTAATGATGTTAATTCTAATAAGATGGGGTATGTTCCTTTATCTTCTCAGAAACCTACGTTTAGTCCTAAGTTAGAATATATTACACCTATTACTCCTAATAATTCTAGTACTGATAGTCAAAATAATAGTTTAAATAATGTTCAGAATGTTAATGGTAATTATGCAAATGGCTGGGAAGTTAATAATAGGGTAGTAGAACCTAAACCTATAAATCCAGAACCTATTAATAATATTTCTTCTACTAATACTTTATATCCAGATCCTAATGCTTATAATAATCCTAATATGGTTAATAATCCAGGGATGATTATGAATCCTTCAAATAATATGAATACTAATATTAATACAAATATGAATGTTAATAATAATTATCCTAATAAATTTAATAATTATGATAATAATAATCAAAACTCAAATAATGGCTTTTAGAGGAGATGAGTTGGATGGGAGAAAATAATACTAAAAAGGAATATACTGTTCAAAAAAATTATAATCAATCAATTAGTGCTCCAGATTTAAATTTAAAGAGTACAATGGGAATTAATATGCAGAGTATAGATACGGTTAATTTAAATAGTTTAAGGAGAAGAAATAAGCCTGTCAAGGAAGAAGTTGTAAAAAAAGAAGAAGATATTCCAGAAATATCAGAAATATATGGGAATAATGATATGGCTGATACTAGTAGTTATTTTACTAAAGATGATAGTAAGAAAATTAAGAGTAATTCTATCTTAAAAAAAATAGCACCAGAGAATATGGTTGCTATTGTTACAGGAGCTTTATTAGTAGTTTTTATGGTATTATCTTTTGTAGTATATGGAATGTTTACTAGTTAGATTGAACAGATAGTTTTATTATTGTATTGATATTGTCGTCTTGAGCGACGATATTTTTATGGAGAATATGGCAATTTTGGCACTTATAGATAATTTTATAAGTGTTTTTATATTTTTCAATGCCAATTGGTTCAAGGAGGCCTTGACAAGTACAGGCTCTATCGCCTGGATTAATATCTAGATGTTTAGAATATAGACAATAGGGACAATGATCTCTAGCAGTATAATTTAATTTAGGAACTTGTTTATGGCAATGTTCACAGATAAATTCTTCGTCGATCATATTAAATTTCTTCATGATATCACCAAGAAAAAGTATATCATGCATAAGTTGTTTTGGCAATAATATAATTTAATATGATAAGAGTTAGAAAATATTTAAAAAGAAAGATTAGTAAGATCTTGATTTTAGGAATATTAATATTAATTATTTTGATTGGGACAAAGAATAATTCTAAGTTAAGGGATAATGTTAAATATTATGTTTATGAAGATAGTTTTTCTTTTATGAAAACAAAGAAGTTTTATGATAAATATTTGGGTGGGAATTATTTTGGATTTGATACTAAAATACAAGGAATATCTATGGTATTTAATTCAAAGTTAGATTATAGTAATTTAGAAGAATATAAAGATGGCGTAAGATTAAAAGTAAGAGATAATTATTTAGTGCCTAGTTTAAAGAATGGGATTGTTACTTTTATTGGAGAAAAGGATGGATATGGGAAGACGGTTATAATTGAAGATGAGGATGGAATAGGGATTTGGTATGGGAATTTAGATAATATAGCAGTTAATATATATGATACAATTTCTAAAGGGACTTATTTGGGAGAAGCTTCAGGTAATTATATTTACCTTGTATATAGTAAGGGGAAAAAAATTTTAGATTATAAAAAATATTTTAACTGATATTCACTTATAAAATATCGGTTTTTTACCATTTATTAACGAAAAGATTACAAAAGTCATTAGAAAGTATTGACAAGAAGTTGGAGTTGTGATAATATAGATAACAATTTCAGGGGGGATGGATATGAAAAATAACATTTTGAAATTAAATAATATGATGAAAAAAGTAGGAATTACTTTGATAGCTATCTTAGTATTTGCTGCTGTGTTTGTTGGCTCTTTAACTACTGTTAAGGCTGCTAGTGCACCAAGTAGTCTTAATATGAGTCGTAGAATATGGAGTGATGCACCATTTAGTACTTTGGAAGACTTCCATGTTAAATATGTTACTAATACAGGTGAATATGTTTATTGCTTGACTTATTCGGCTAGAACACCTAATGGAGTTAATTATTCGTTGGGTAGTCAGATTACTGATGCTGGTGAAGATTATATTTTGGCTATGGGAGTTAATGACAGTAATGATACAGAGTACTTCATTACTCAGAGCGCGTTATGGATTTATTTACGTGATACTGGTATGGTAGGACACTCTAATAGTGTTGAGAACTTAAGAAAAGAAGTTTATAATAGTAATAGTGATGTTGCTAATGCTATTAAATCTTTAGTTAGTGCAGCAGAGAATGGTGCTTCCCAAGATAAGAGTTTATCTTTAAGTACTAGTACTAATACTTTAACTTTTACTTTAAGTAGTGATGGTAAGTATTATGTATCAAATGATATTAAGGTTTCTTCTAATGGAAACTATAGTGTAACAATTACTAATGCACCTAGGGGTACTGTTAAGGAAGATATTAGTGGAGGATTTAGGGTAAAGGTTCCTGCTAGTAGTGCTACTACTTTAACTAATAGTGTTAAGGTTAGTGTAAGTGCTAGTAAGAAGATTTATAATTCTTATGAATATAATCCTAGTAATTCAAAATATCAAATAATGTCTTATACAACTTCAGAGAATTTATCTAAAAATGTAGATTTAAGTGGTTCTATTAATAAAACACAAGTTACTATTAGTAAAGTAGATGCTACTAATGGTAAGGAATTACCTGGTGCTACATTGAAGTTAACTTGTAATAATGGGGCTTATAATAAAGAATGGGTTTCAACAACAAAACCAGTAGTACTTAGTGATGTTCCAGAAGGAACTTGTACTTTATCAGAAACTATAGCTCCTGAGGGCTATGTTAAAACTACTGAGACTATTACTTTTAAAGTAGTAGCAGGTAAAGTTACAGCAACTCAAGTTATGAAAAACAAACCAGAAACTAAGACTTTTGATGTTAAGATTAGTAAATTAGATATAGCTAATTCTGAAGAAATTAAAGGGGCTAAGTTAGAGGTTAAGAATGAAAAAGGTACTGTTGTATGTGAATGGACTTCTGATGGTAAAGTACATACTTGTAGCAATTTAATAGCAGGTACTTATACTTTAACTGAGATTACAGCACCTGATGGCTATGAAAAGGCTGAAAGCATTACTTTTGTTATCGATAAAGATGGAAAAGTTTCTCAAGATGGTAAGACAGTAGATAAAATAATTATGTACGATAAACAAACACCTACTATAATACCTGATGTTCCTAATACATTATCTTTAGCTAAAACTACTCCTTATATTGTAGGATTGGGAATAGTAGTAGCAGGATCTATAATGTTAGTTAGGTTATTAAAGAAAAATGAACAAAAGTAGTTTGAAAAATAGAATTATAGTAACAACTGGGGTATTACTTATAACGATAGGTTTTACCCTTTTGTTATCTAATTATGTTAAAGAGAAAAGGGACTTGGTATTTAGTAGTGTTAATTTAGAAATATTAGATGAGGTGGATCAGAATAGAGAAGAAGAAAAAACTGATAATAATACCGATACTGTTGTGGAAGAGGAGGAAAATGTAGATAACAATAATTCTTCTGATAATAATTATGAATATTATTTAGCAACAATCAGTATTCCTAAGGCTGGTATTTCAAGAGGATTTTATGATAAGGATTCTAGTTTAAATGAAGTTAATTCTAATATTATGATTTTAAAAGAATCGGATTATCCGGATGTTAGTTATGGTAATGTTATATTGGCGGCTCATTCTGGTAATTATGCTAATAGTTATTTTACAAATTTAAATAAATTAGGAAATGGAGATTTAGCTTATATAAAGTATAATAATGTTACTTATACTTATAAGATAGTAAATATTTATGATGTTTTAAAAACAGGGACAGTAAGTATTTATAGGGATAAGAATAAGAGTACATTAACTCTTATTACTTGTAATTTAAAAGATAATACAAAACAAACTATATATATAGCAGAACTTATTAGTAAGAAATAAGAAAGAAGGGGGATATTATGGAATATTTAAATATTTTAGATAAAATGGGTTTATTATGGAAATTAGTTAGTAATAATTATTTATTCATTGCTATATTAGCAATTTCGATGACTGTTTTTATTATAAATAGATTAAAATTGATTAATAATAAAAAGATGGGTTTAATTATTACTTTATCTTTTGTATTAGGATTTACAATTATTTTGTTCTATAATAGTAATAGTTTGTTTAAGATGTTTGATAATATATTTAATATGATATTTAGAAATATATATTTCCCTTCTTTATATGTTTATATAGCAATTATTTTAATTACAAATATTATTTTGATATTATCTATTGTTAGTACTAATATGAGTAAATTATATAAGAATATAAATAAAGGTATGGCTTTTGCAATTAATTTCTTATTACTTATTTTAATTAATACTGTAGGTAGTAATGATATAGATATTTTATCTAGTAATAGTATGTATACAAATAATTATTTTGTAACTTTGATTGAACTTACAACTAGTGTATTTATATTATGGATGTTAGTATTATTAATTATATCTATTATAAATTCTATTTTACTTATTATTGAAAATAAGAAAATGGGATCAGAGGCTGTAGAGATGAATGATATTTGTGATGTTAACAAATTAGAAGTTAGTATAAATGAACAAGATATTAATAAGAATTTAGAAGTACATCCTTTATATAAAGATAGTAAGGTTGTTACTAGTGTTATTGATGTTAAAGATAAACTTATTGATGATACGAGTAGTAATGTTATAAGTAATAATGATGTAGATAAAAAAGTTTTGAAAGTAGAAAATATTAATAATAGTATTAATTTTAATGATTTTGTTAAAAAAGAGAATGTTAGATTAGATAGTTTAAGAAATGATGATTCTAATAATGGTTTAAATGTTCTTATGAATATGAAACCAGTGATTGTTTCTGATAGAAAAGAAAAAGTAATTGATAAAAAGATAGATGAAAATAATTATATTCCGGAGTTTAATAAATTAGTAGAAAAACAAGAAGAGAAGAAGTTAGATTTAGGAGTAATTATGAATAGTAAAGCTTCTGAAAATATTGAACACAAATATACTAAAGAAGATTATAAATTATTTTATGATATGTTAAATCAAGTTAAGGCAGATAATGATGGTAAGTCTATAATTACTATGGATGATGCTTTAAGTGTTAATCTATTAAATAAATTTTCTATTAGACAATATAATTTATATAAAAAGATGCTTGAAGATGTTAAATAACATGAGTGTCTTTTTTTTTGCCTTATATGAGTATGTTTTTATAAATTTCTATAATAGTCTTTTTGTTAATTAGAAGTTGATTATGAAAAATATAAGAATATTTATTTTATAATTATAAGTAATAAATAATTGGAGGAGGTAGTTATATGTATGCTAAGGTTATAGTAGAGATAGGGGCCAAGAAATTAGATAAAACTTTTATGTATAGGGTACCTTCTTCTTTAATGAATAAGATAGGGGTAGGATATAGAGTTAAGGTACCATTTGGAAATAGATCTTTAGAGGGATTTGTGTTAGAGATTGTTAAAGATAATGATTTAGTTACAGAATATGAAGTTAGAGATATATTAGAAGTAATAGATAGTTATCAGGTTTTGAATGATGAGATGTTAAAATTAGGTAAATATATTAGTGAGGTTACTTTATGTTCTTTGATTATGGCATATCAACTTATGTTACCTAAGGCACTTAAGGCTAGTGAGAAGACTAATATTAAGATAAAGATGATTAAATATATGAGCTTGAATGTTAGTAAGGAAGAGGTTAGAAAATATCTAGATAAGTGTAGGTTTGAGGGGCAACGAGAAATAATAGAACAATTACTTGGGGAAGATAGGGTTGTTGTTACAAAGATGTCTAGTAATATTAAGACTTTAGAGAAAAAAGGAATAATAAAGATAGAACAAGAAGAGGGTTATAGATATAAATATATTAATCATAATGAGGATAAAAAAGTAATACTTAATAAGGAACAGGAAAAAGTTGTTTCAGAGGTGGTTAGTAATCTTAATAGTAATTTAATTTATTTATTGTATGGGGTTACAGGTAGTGGTAAGACGGAAGTGTATATGAATATAATTTCTAGGGTTATTGCAGAGAGAAAACAAGCTATTATGTTAGTACCGGAGATTAGTTTGACACCACAAATTGTTAGTAGATTTGTAGCAAGATTTGGGGAGAGAGTAGCTATTTTACATAGTGGTTTATCGGATCCAGAAAGATATGATGAATATAGGAAAATTAAAGAAAATAAGGTTTCAATTGTTGTAGGGGCTAGAAGTGCTATTTTTGCACCAGTTAAGAATTTGGGAATTGTTATTATTGATGAAGAGCATTCTACCAGTTATAAGCAAGATAATTATCCAAGGTATGACGCTAAGGATATTGCTATTTGGAGGGGAAAGTATAATAATTGTCCAATAGTGATGGGAAGTGCTACTCCTACTTTGGAGTCTTTTGCTAGAGCGGGTAATAAGGTCTATAAGTTACTGGTATTAACAAAAAGAGCAGGCAAGGGAGAACTACCTTTAGTTAATATAGTTGATATGAAGCAAGAGTTACGGAAAGGGAATTTTATTTTTTCAGAATTGTTAAAAAATAAAATTCAAGAGAGATTGGATAAAAAGGAACAGGTAATTTTACTTTTAAATAGAAGAGGTTATTCTTCGATGCTTACTTGTGGTAATTGTGGGGAGACGTTTAAGTGCCCGAGATGTGATATTAGTTTAACTTATCATAAGACTAGTGATATTATGAGATGTCATTATTGTGGTTATGCTCTTAAGAGACCTAGAAAGTGTCCAAAATGTGGTTGTGAGAAAATTAAGGATTTTGGTCTAGGGACGGAAAGACTTGAAGAAGAACTTAAGAAGATGTATAATGATATTAGGGTAGTAAGAATGGATATGGATACTACGTCTAGAAAAGGAATGCATGAGAAGATTATTAATGATTTTGGGGAACATAAATATGATGTATTATTAGGAACTCAGATGATTGCTAAGGGATTAGATTTTCCTTTAGTTACTTTAGTAGGGGTTATTAATGCTGATACGTCGTTGAATGTTCCAGATTTTAGAAGTGCTGAGAGGACGTTTGAATTACTTTGTCAGGTATCAGGAAGAGCGGGCCGAGGAGATATGAAAGGCGAGGTAGTAATTCAAACGTATAATGATACTAATTATAGTATTGTTTTATCACAGAAGCATGATTATATAAATTTTTATAAAGAAGAGATGAAACTTAGGAAACAGTTGAAGTATCCTCCATATTATTATTTGACTTTGATTAAGATATCGACTAAGGATTATGATATGGGATTTAGAGAAGCTAATAAGATAGGGGATTATTTAAGATATAGATTGAATCAGGAATATGTGGTTTTAGGGCCAACGATGGCTAATGTTTTTAAGATCAATAATATATATTCTTTTCAGTGTATTATTAAGTATAGAGATGATACTTTGTTAAAGGTAGTACTTAAAGAGATAGATAAGCAGTATAAGATTAATGATAAGGTTAAGGTTGAGGTAGATATTAATCCAATAAGATTATAAGGCAGGTGTGATAGGTGGAACTAGAGGTAATATTAGAAGAGTTAGATAATTGTTTAGAGAAATATACTAGATTTATGGCTAAGGATGTATATATTACTAAGAAGATGTATGAAGATTTTTGGTATAAATATAGTTATTTAGATCAGGAATGTGAGAAATATATAGAACTTAAAGATAATGTTAGTTATTTGAAGTTTAAGAAGATAAAATTAAGAGAGAATTCTTTTATTAAACATCATAATAAGAAATATATTAAGAAGCATTTAGATGTAGATAAAGAATATTTTGATAATATCTATGAAAAGGTTAGCTTGTCTTTAGAAGATAGAGAATTAATAATGGTTATGGATAATGTTGATATTAAGAATAAGAATGATTATCAAAAGATTATGTTATTTCTTAGTAAAATTAGATATTTAAAAGATAAGATGAAATATCAAGATAAAGATATTATAGTAATAGTTAAGAGAAGTAAGATTAAAGATTCTTTAGAAGTTATTTTAAAGAAATATGATCTTAAGATCTTGGTATATGTGTATAGTGAGATTATTGATAAATACCAAAGAGATAATGATGTTAAGGTTATTAAAGAGAGAGAAAAATATAGGATAATAGAAGATTATTTTAAGAAGAAGATATTTAGTAATAAGGAATTATTGAGAGAGTATATAGTTAATTATAGGTATTTATATTTTAATAAAGATGTTTATGATTATGATACTATTAATGATTATCATAATTATATGATTACTAGGAAGTTTATTCAAAGTGGAATATCTAAGAAAGATTATATGACAAAGATTATTGAAAAGAGAAGAAGTAATTTGCTTACGATTAATGATGAGAAGGTAGATTATTTAGAAGAGGTAGATATTGCTAATTATTTATATTTACATAATATTAGATATAAGATAATTAAGGGAGATAGAATTTATTTTAAGATTGGGAAGATTATTTTTTGTTATGTTGATGAAATAGATGAGGGTAACGATCAGGAATATAAACTTTATAAGAAGTATAAGAGTGGTAATTTGCTTACGCATTTAGAAGATATGTTAAGGAATAGGCAAATAGAGGGATTTGTTATGGATAAGAATGTTCTTAGAGATAAGATTAAGAATAGTACAAGAGATATTTATTATAGAGATTTTATTAATAAGATAGTTATTCCTTATATTGATAGTGACAATAAGAAAGATATGTTATTAGAAGAGATTAAGAGTTATTATAATAGTTATTTAGAAGAGAATAAGTTAAAGGATAATTTAAGAGCTAGAGAAGAGTTAGAGAATGATTTTGAGTATAAGGCTAAATATATGCTTATGGATGATGATTATTTAGATAATGGTAGTGTTAAGTTAATTATAGAGAGTTAATAAAGGTATAGAAATTTAATCTATGCTTTTTATTTATTTTTATTAAGAATTTTGGAGGATTATGTATAAAAATTAGAAAATTCATGATATAATTAATTCATGCTAGAGAGAATAAAGAGAAAGTTTATACACATAGTAGAATCTTTTTTCTTGTTAATATTAACGTAGGAGTAGTAAAAATGAAAAAGGTAGGAAAAGTTTTAGGATATATAGTTATAAGTGTTTTGGTATTGTTAGTTATTTTGATTGGAATTGTATTTGTTCAAAAAAAAACTAATCCTGATGAGATACCTACAATATTGGGATATAAACCTTTTATTGTATTATCAGGATCTATGGAAACAGAACTATATAAGGGAGATTTGGCAATTGTAAAGAATGTAGATGTTAATGATTTAAAGGTTAATGATATTATTGCTTTTAAAGATACTGATAATTATATTGTTACTCATAGAATTGTAGAAATTATAAAAGATAATGGGGTAACGAAGTTTGTTACTAAAGGTGATAACAATAATATAAAAGATAGTGGTTATGTAGAAGAAGATAATATAGAAGGAATTTATATCAATAAAATTTCAGGATTTGGGAATGTTTTATTATTTATGCAAAAACCATCAACTCTTATTGTTACCTTAATAATAATTGCTGTTGGGGAAACTATCTTTATCTTGATTGATAATAGTAAATTATCTCTTAGCGATAGAAAAGAATTAGAAGAATATAGGAGAGCAAATAAAAAAGAAGATAAATAGTTAATAAGGTATAAGCATTATCGTTGTAGTGTTTATATATAGATTATCAATTTGAGAGGAGGTGGATCAAATGAAGAATAATACTAAAAAGTTAGGTGTAATGTTATTATTAGGAGTAATTGCTGTAGGTAGTTATTTTGTAAGTGGAACTTATGCTAAATATACTAGAGCATTAAGTGGTAGTGATACTGCAACAGTAGCTAAATTTAGTGTAGAAGCTAGTAATTTAAATAAAGAACAAAATGCAACAATAAGTTTATTTGATACAGTTAAAGAGGCAGATCTTTCTGCTAAGGAAGAAAATGTTGCTACAGGTAAAATAGCACCAGGTACTGGTGGAGAATTTACTACAACTTTAACAAATAAATCAGAAGTTGATGTTAAGGCTGTAGTTACATTAAAAGAAACATCAAATACAAGTAATGTTCCAATTGAATATTCATTAGATAAAACTACTTGGAAAAAGGCTAGTGAGTTAACAAAAGAGGTTAATTTAGACTATGATGGAAAGACAAATGGTAAGACTAGTGAAGAAGTAACTATTTACTGGAGATGGGCTTTTGATGGTACAGATAGAGATACAGCTGATACGGCTTTAGGAGAAGCAACAACAGCACCAACTGTTGAGACTCAAGTAACGTCTACATTTACACAAATTGATTAATATTAATTAAAAATATTTAGAAGAAGGAAAAGGAGATAAAGAATATGAAAGATAGGAATAAAGTACTAAAGATTGTTCTATTTTTTGGTATATTACTTATAGTCTTAGTTTATCTCCTTATTCTTAATTTTGGTTATATTAATCATCATGATTCGTTAACGCCAACGGGAAATGTTGATATTTTTGATATTAGTTGTGATTGTTCAAAATGTGATCAAAAAAATGATGATTTATCAAATACAGAGTCGACATTTGGTGATGGTAATAATAAAAATACTGATATTGGTAAAGATAAGCCAGATGATAATAATGGTTTAATAGTTAGTGATAATTATACTGTTTGGGGAGATAAAACACTTAGAATATTTAGTAATCAGGCATATGAATATACTTCTAAGATTGCTCCAAATTCATCAAATAGTTATGTTTTTGTTATAAGAAATAATAATGATTTTGATATTGTAGTAGATATTAAAATGATAGAAGAAAATCCTTATAACATTAATATGAAGTATAAATTAAGAAGTAAAGGTATTTATTTAACTGGTAGTGAAGAAAAATACGAAGATGTTTCTAAGCTAGAACAAAGAAATATAGTGGTTAAAGCTAAAGAGGCTATTTCTTATACATTAGATTGGAAATGGATCGATAGTGATAATGATACTTCTATTGGTGAAGGTATAGATGCTAATTATAAACTTTCTATAAATATAGGAGCTAATCAGAAATGATAAGAGTATTAAAAAGAATATTATGTGGCTTATTTGTGTTAATATCTTTGTTTTATGTGTTTGTAGTTGTTAGTACACACTATTTTAAAGATTTTTATCCCTTTGGAATAAGGGTAGCAATTATTTTATCAGGGAGTATGGAACCAGAACTAGAAATAAATGATTTTGTTATTGTAAAAAGAGTAAAAGATATAAAGGTTGGAGATATTGTTACATATCGACAAAACAATAAAGGTAATGAAATTATTCACAGAATAGTAAAAATAGAAGGAGACATAGTTACTACTAAGGGGGAGGCTAATAATAGTGTTGATCCTGTGATAAGTAAGGATGATATAACAGGAGTTTATGTAGGTAAAATAAAGTATTTAGGTAATATTTTAACTTTTTTTAAAAATCCTTTGGGGTTTAGTATTTCTATTACTATGTTTGCTTTAATCTTGTTATTATCAAGTGATATATTGGTTAAAAAGGAAAAGTAGGTGGAGTTATGAATATTGAAAGCTATACTCCTGAATCGATTGCTAAGAGAAAAAGTAAGAATCAAAAAATTAAAAATGTATTGAGTATTATTTTGTATATTATTTTAGTTCCTATCATTCTATGCAATTTGTTTTTGATTATTCAATCTGCCTTTTTCCCTAATAAGACAGCATCTATTTTTGGTATGAAATATTATATTATAGTGTCTGGAAGTATGAAACCTAAAATAGATATTGGAGATATTGTTATTGTTAAAAATTTTGAAAATGATAGTGAGTATGAGGTAGGAGATGTTATTTCTTATCATGAAAACGATAGTATTGTTACTCATCGGATAATACAAATTAAGGAAAGCCAAAATGGTAAAAAAAGTTATATAGCGAAGGGCGATAACAATAATGCTGAAGATGATTTTTTAGTAGAAAAAGGTGATATAGAAGGAAAAGTAATTAAGATAATTCCTAAAATTGGTTGTTTATTTCTTTTAATTGAGAATCATATTTTTTTGTTGGTAATCTTTATTTTACTTTATGCATTCATTACAAGTAATATTAAAAAGTTAGTTAGAAGAAAGAGAAGAGAAAAAAAGAGGATAGAATATAATAAAAATTTATAGAGATTGGAGTTTAATATGAAGTATATAAAAAAGATAAATTTAAGAACTTTAGTTTGTATAACTATTATTACTGTAATAATTTCTACCTTTTTTTCGCTTGCTAGTTATCACTCTGCATTGTCTGGAAGTGGAAAAGGACAAGTTGCTTCGGTTGCTCTTAGTATAGATAATGAAACGACTTTAAATTTACCGATAGGTCCTCTTGATTCTGACAGTGAACAATCTTTTGAATTTGAAATTTTTAATAAGAGTGATAAACGAAAAAACGAAGTGACAATGAAATATTATATAGAAATCATTAATGATTATGCTAATCTTCCCTTAAATTTTTCTATATATCAATTAAATGAAAATAATCAGTATGAATTATTGTCTTTGAATTCAAATAAAACTCAAGAATTTTATTTAGGATATTCAGAGGATAAAGGTGATAAGTATAAATTAATAATTAGATGGAATAAAGATGCTGAGAATTATAATGATTATAAATTTAGTAAATCAATGGATTTAATAAAAGTAAAAGTTGTTTCGGAACAAGTTGATTAAAAATTATAGATGAAAGGAGATTGTAATATGAAGAACAAGAAAAAATTAAACAAACAAATAAAATATGCAATTATTGTATCTTTGATATTACTTTCTTCTTATTTTGTTGTAAATTTATCTGCTAAATATAAGGTGGATTTATTTACGTCTCATTCAATTGAATCGAAGGAATTTTATTTTTTAAGTGATATTGCATCCAATAATAATGATGATGATGATGATGTATTTTCTAAAAATTGGTCTGGAACAGGAAGTTTAGAAATCAGTTTCAATGTTAAGAACTATGAAAATACACTTTTGTATTCACTAGATGATGTTAGTTACCAAGTTAGTGTAGAACAATTAAATGATACTAGTAATGAATTAAATACTGAAATTTATCAAAATAACGAATTAATAACTGAAGATCAAATTTTGATTGGCAATAAAGTTTCTGAAAATAATTATATTTTAAAAGTAAGCAAGAGCGATAAATATAATGATTTAAGTACTTTAAAATTAAAGCTAGTTATAAAATCTATAAGTCCTTTTGTGAAAGAGTTGAGTAAAGAAATACAGATTAATATATCAGAAACAAAACCTAATATAGAAATGATTGATTATTCAGATTATGTAGAATTGAATTTCCAAGTAAACGGAGTAATATTAAATAAAAGTATTATTTATGATAATACTAAATTAGTTTTAGATAAATCAAAGTCAATACTTAATGATGTTGTAGTTACAACGAATGGTAATACAAATAATTTTAATTTACCGTTATCTAATTATCAAAATGAAGATGAATTTAATATTGTATTTATTAAAAAAGTAAATGATGATGATATTAAATTAGGGGTGGATATTATTGTTAATTAAAGAGAGGAGAAATATTTTATGAAGAGAAGAAAATTAAATATTATTATTAGTATTTCGATTATTTTATTTCTTGTTACAACTTTAATTATAGGTATAAATAAGTTTGTTCACAAATCTAAAGCAGATGAAGGAGTTCCATTAGTTATAAACTTTTCAGAAGGAGATATTTCTCAATCTGATAGTAGTTCTACTAAAAAATATAATGTATTATTTGATAATTTTTCCATTAAAGTGTATTCTACTTTGGATAATAGATGGTTACTTCCAGATTATAGTTTTTCTGAGTTACTATCTAACAATAATGTGAAGTTAAATTTATCTAATAGCAATATTGTAGATGGTGAAACTTTTTATTTTGATGATGATGTTACAGAGTCTTCTTGGGCATATTCATTTACAGGATGGCATATTGTTGGTACTGATAGTTATATTCCTATGAATACAGTTTTTCAACAAGGAAATTATTTAGATTTGGATAATATTGATAATGAATTATTTGAAGAAAAAGACGGAATAAAAACATTAAATCTTGAAGCAACTTGGGGAAAAGTTTATTTTATAGAAAATAAATATGAAAATATGATTTATTCTGAGGATGGTGATACAGGGTATTATTATTTGGATGAGGAAAAAAGTACAAATTTGACTGGTGCCAGTGATGATAATATCGGTAATAGTTTAAATTCTAAGTTAGCAACAATTGATGAGGTTTATGAAAGATTAAGAGGTGATGATACTTTAGATGAAACAGATCCTTATCATACTGTAATAATGTTAGCTGGTGATGTAGATTATTATAAAAATAATGGTTCATCTAAAGAAAGTGGTATATTTGGTTTTAGTGGAAAATATGGTACTTCTACTAGTATAGGGTCAAATAAAATACGAAGTGCATCTTTTAAAAGTTATCAAGAGAATGATGGAGATAAATATACATTAAATATAAAACCTAAAGGGTATTATAATTATTGGTATGGTTCTTATCGATTTGATAATATTAATTATAAATTAATGAAAAGTGGTTTATTTGGTACTCAAAATGTTGGTTCTGAATTTCAATTATTTTCTCGAAAAGCATCTGAAGAAAATCATTTTTGTTTTGAAACTACTAATAGATTTGATGGAACAATTAATACTTTTAGAGTTTCTCAGACTAGAACTGTTGTTTTAAGTGGTGGAACTTATTATACATTTTCTTTGGGATGGAGCGGTGAAGATAAATATGGCTGGGAAAGAAATTGGTATGTTACAGATAATGCAAAGATAGATTCTGCATTGACAGCTGGTTATCAGAGTGCTGCTACAAATATAGTTGAAAAAACATATGGAACAATTAATATTAGTATATATGGTGGTACAATTAAAACTATAGAAGGTGGTAATAAGGGAGCTTATACAATTAATATTGGGAATAGAAATATAAAAATTAAAGGGGATAATTCGGGAAATTCTCGGTATGATCCAGTTATCACTAATGTATATGGAGGTTCTTCTCAGAGTAGATTGTTTGGTGATATTTCTTTAGTAATTGAAAATTGTACAAAAATAACTAATGTATATGGTGGAGGTAAAGATTTTACTTCTAATGTATATGGAAATGTTTCTTTAAGAATTAATAAATCTTCAATATTGGGAAATGTATATGGTGGAGGTTACAATGGAAATACTTTGAAAATTCCTGATAAATATAAAGATTATACTTATTCCAATTCTACATTGTCATTTGTAGAGAAAGATGTTAGTAATTTAAATTCTGATAATTTTTCTGTAGTTATGGGGGAAGGTGGAGACGTAAATTTAGATTTTTCAAATTCTACTGTAAAAGGAAATATATATGGAAGTGGATTTGGAAGTTCACAAGTTACTAATTTTTCTTATTTATCTAGCAACTTATATGGTTCTGCTAATAATTGGATTACAGGAGTAGGAGAAGGAACTCTATATCCATCTGGATGGGAGAGTTCGTATAAGGAATATCCAAAATATGATCCAGAGACAGGTTATATTTTGATAGCGGCATATAAGGAAGTTTATTTTACTAATTTACAACCTTGGTATATTACCTTTAACGTATTTTCAGCTTCAGCTTATCTTTCACTTGCTACAGTTGAAAATGTTTATATTAAATTGGATAATTCTGTTGTTGGGACTTCAGGCAAGTTGAACGATAAGACTTCTGGTAATGTGTACGGAGGAGGATCGATATCTAAGGTTTTAGGCAATACTGAAATTGAGATTATAAATAATTCTATAGTATATGGTAATGTATATGGTGGTGGTGATGGCTCAACGAAACCTGATCCAGTTACTGTATATAAACCTATAGATGATGATGTGTATGAGATGCCTAAATATGAAATTTTGTCAATTTTTAATAATAACGGTTTATTATCTGCTAATGTTAAAGTTACTGCTCAAAAACCTAGTTATAGTAGTAGCACTTATGGAAAATTTAATTGGTCTGGAGATACTTCTTTGTTAGATTCTGATACTAAGGGAATTGATTTTGAAAATAAGCTGTTGTATTCAGAAAATACTAAAGGTTTAGGTTCGGTAATGGGAGATACTTCTGTTATTGTAAGTGGCAAAAGCTTGATAAATGGTTCTGTATATGGCGGTGGTAATGCTGGTGTAGTAGAAGGCGGTACTGGAGTATATATCTATTCATCTGATGTTAATGGAATGGTTTATGCTGGAGGTGATTCGGCAGATGTTCTTAAGGATACTAAACTAGTTATCGATGATAATTCTTCGGTAAAGAGAAATGTATTTGGAGGTGGAAATTCTGGTAATGTTTTGGGAACTTCTGATATAAATATTTCTAATTCATCATTATCTTCTGTTTTTGGTGGAGGATATTCTGGGATAGTTTCTGGTAATACTATTATTAAAATTAACTCTGGTAAATTTGAAAATATATATGGAGGGGGAGATCAAAGTTATATTAATGGTAATACTAATGTAACTATTGGATCAGAAAACTCAAATGAAAACATAACAATATCTGGACTTGTTTATGGTGGCGGTCGTGGATATGATGCAGATGGTGATGGAGATGCCTCTGATTTTACAACAGTTAAAGGTAGTTCTAATGTATTAATTCAAGGAATTAATACTAATGTTGAGAATTATGGTTCAATGAAACTCGGATCTGTAGCAGGTAATGTTGAGGTTAATTTTAAAAATTATTGGTCTGGAAATTCAACAGCTAAGTATAAGACAATGAATGGTATTGATAGGGCTACAACGGTTAGTTTTGATAATAGTTATGTTTTACTTGAAAATAAAGGAACAGATGGAAAACTTGAAGGGATTAAATCTATTGAAAATTTAATTATTCCTCAGGGAAGTGGACTAAAAATATCGGCAAATGGAGAAATTACTGGTAATTTTAATGGTGGTGGTGAATTATATTTAGATAGTCTAGTTTCATTAACTATACAGGGAGATATTACTGGACAAACAACATTGATTTTGAATCCTAAGTTATTAGAAAATGGAAATAAAACAATCAAAGGTGGTTTGGATTTTCCTTATTTAAAAATAGGAGGAAATTTACCGGAAGAAATTGCAATAGTAAGTGGAGAAGAAAATAAGTATGTTATTAGAGAAGCTGACAAAGAAACCGTTAATGATTTAAAAGGAGAAAATTATATTTATTTTTATATATCTGGGGATGTAAGTGTTGATAATTCAATTGATATTACTAGTAGTAGTGAATATGGTAGGAATTATATAAATAGTATTTCAAATGATAAAAATATTTATATGTTAAATAATGGAATTTTTACATCAGATATTGATGTTGATTATTATTTAACTAATGATGATTATGATACCTATGATTATACAAATATTAATAGAAAATTAGAGTTAATCTCTAATAGTAATAATTCACCTGTTAGTATTCCTGTAGGTACTTCTATTGTGATGAAAATAAATGATGAGTATTATTTTTATCAAGTAGATAAAGATGATGTTTCACAAATTAATTTAACAGAGTTTAAAAATGAATTAGGGGATAATTATGTAGAAATTTCTAATTTTGATACTTCTGATTCAGTAACTAAAACTATTAATGAAATAAATGGTACTACTTCATATTCACTTGATGAAAAATATAAATTTATATTTGATTTTAATAATACTGAGGGAATTAATAAAGATAGTTATTATCCTAGCTTAGAAATTCTTTATGGGGATAATTCATTTGCAAAAGTAAAAAAAGATACTGCTAACAATGTAGTAAATATTCAAAAAAGAGATTGTAATTTGTCTATAAAAAAAGATAAAACTTTTTATGAAGGAAACGGAATAATAAAATTGAATGGAAAATTAAATATTTCTTCTTTAAATACTAATACAAAAATTGATTCTAAAGATTTATATTTAAAACTAAGCCTAAAAAATTCAGAAAATAATTATGTTGATATACCAGAAGGGACAACTTTAATAATCGATAATAAAAAGTATCAAGTTAAGAATGGAAAAATAAAATTTGATATTTTAAATAATATTGATACTTCAGAAATTGATAAAGATGTAAATATAATTATTTGTATGAATAATGTTTTACCTCAAGATCAATTGGTATCTGGTAATTATGTTCTTACTTTTGAATACTTATCTGGAGGAATTTATCATGAGTTATCTAATGTCAGTATTAATTTAGTTGATATAAAAATGAATTTTGGACTTAAATTATCAACTAATGTAAGTGATAATATTTCTTATGATAAATTAAAAATAATTAAGTTTGGTACTGAAGAAAGTAGGAACATAAAAATTAATTTCTCTAATGAGAGTGTATTAAATAATATGGATATAAAAATAAAAGCAATTGAAAGAACTGCTCCATTTATTTATGAGGAAACAAAAAATTCTAGTAATAATATAGTAATTAATAATTCTATTATTACTACTAACAATAAAAAAGAATTAGTTAATAATATTGACGTTACTTTTAAAGAAAGTCTATCTAAAGGAACTTATAGAATTGTTGCAGAATTATATGATGATGCAGGCAATTATAAGACAAGTGATTATGTTAATTTTATTGTTGATTAAAGATGAGAGTTATTTTTCTCTCATTTTTTTAACAGTTATATATAATTTTAAAACAAGGATATTGGTTTAATTCATTTTTTTCTAGGCAATCTAAATATATTTCTAGTTCATCAAGGTTTTTGCAAGCAGTTATTATGGCTGGAAAAATATATGTATTAAAAATTACTTCAATACAAATTGAAAATGTTTTGTGTAATGAATATTTATTTTTTACTCTCATTAATTTATAAACTTCTATTATTTTAGAAAGAATAATCTTTTTATATAATATTGTAGATAAAGTAAATTTTGAATCTATAATTTGGTTCAGATTTGTATATTTATCTGGATATGATTTAAAAATGGTTTCAACTTGTTTAGTTGTAAATGGAAGAATAATTTTTTCTTTTGTTATTATTAATGTTTTTTCAGGGAAAATAATTTTATTGTTAGTTATTTTTGTATTTTGTTTTGGTTGTGTTTCTTGATTATTAATGACTTTTTTATTGTTCGTTATTTGCTTTGATACAATAATATCATTTTCAATATTTTTGGTAGCTGTTGGTTCTTTATTATATGTATTTGAATTTTCATTTTTTTGAGAATATAATATTTTTTTATCAGATATACCAAGAATTGGTGAGATTAAAGGAGAGGGTTTAAATTTTTCTTTATTGTATATTTGTTTATTTTGATTTATCACATTATCTCCTCCAACATATATAATTATATCATTATAATATTAAAAAGACTTAATAAATACTAAGATATTGACTTAAATTTGATAATATTTTATAATTGTGATAGAGGTGGTAAGATGAAGAATAAGGTAGTAAAGATATTTTTTATAATCGTCTTATTTATATCTTGTTGTCAAAGTGTTCAAACAGTTAATGCAGAGACTTTGAATAGTATGGAAGAACAGTTATCTAAGTTAAAAAATGAACTTAGTGTTTCTAATAGTAATAAGAAATTGACGGAAAGTCAACTTGATAGTTTGAAGAATGAAATTGCTACTATTAATGCTAATATTACTAAGGCTAGATCGGATATTAAGGTAGCGGAAAAGAAAATTGCAGATAGTGAAGAAGAGATTCAAAATAAGAAAGATGAATGTGATCAAATGCTACAGACATTACAACTTTCAAATAGTGATAATAATACTTATTTAGAATATATCTTTGAAGCTGATAGTTATACAGATATGATTTATCGCTATGCTATAGTATCGCAGATGACTAACTATAATAATAAAGTTATGGATGAACTTAATACTTTGGTAAATAATTTACAGCAAGAGAAAGTGGAGCTTACTAGTAAGCAAAAAGATTTAGAGAGTCAACAAGCTAGTTTGGGAGATAAGTTAGTTACTTTGAATGCCAATTTAAAAGAATTAACGACTGAAGGTACAGATATCGAAACAGATATTAAAGATTTAGAGAAACAGATAAAATTATATAAGAATACTTATAAATGTAGTGGCTCAGAACAGATTAGTACTTGTATAAATAGATATAATAATTCTCGTAATAATGGAAGCACAGGCGTGCTTGTAAATGCTAAGGGATGGACTTATCCTCTTATGAGAGGTACAGTTACTTCCGAATATACTAATGGTGTTAGAGAAGACTGGACAGGAATAGCAGGATATGGTCATTATGGAATAGATTTAGGTGTTAGTGAAGGTACTAATGTTTATCCTGCCGCTCCGGGGTATGTAGCTAGAATTACTTTTTCTAATTGTGGTGGTAATCAAGTTTATATTTATCATACAGTTAATGGAGTTAATTATACAACAGCATATTTGCATTTATTAAAAGTTAATGTAAGTGTTGGACAAACTGTAACAACGAATACAGTAATTGCTCTTTCAGGAGGATATAGTACAGCGACGGCTCATGGTGGTTATGATAGATGTACTACGGGAGGTCACTTACATTTTGGAGTTGCTAATGGACAACATGCAACAGGATTTAGTAGTTATTCATTTAATCCAAGAAATATTTTAAGTTTTCCAGCGAGGGGAGCAGGAAGTTTTTCAAGATAAAGAGTGGTAAACTCTTTTTTCTTTGAAAGATAAATGATATAATTAGGTAGAGGCTAGATAATATGAGAAAGAAAAAAGAAAAAGGGAAAATAGATTATTTTAGAATAGTATGGTTAGGAGGACTTTTGTCTATCCTTACATTAATTTTAGTAATAGTTATAAGATATAAAGTTTATTATGAGAGAAGTATAGGATATGTTTATTTTTATGAATGTGAGAAAAGTATTTGTATAAGTACAGATAAAAAAGTAGTAGGAGATAAGACAGTTTATTCTAAATATCGTTATGATACAGAGGTTCCTGATGTTAAGATGTTAGGGAATAATTTGGTGGTAATTGATAATACTTTGTTATTTAATTGTATTACTAATAAGACTATTAGTAATAGTTATTCTCAGTATATAGTGGTTGGGGATAAGATTTTAGCTTTTAATGGAACTAAGTGGGGAATATTAGATAATGAGGGAAAGGTAATAATGGAACCTACTTATGATAATTTAACTAGTACAGATGGGAAATATTTTATGGTAGCAGATTATAGTACTAATGAATATAAGATTATTGATAAAGATAATAAAGTACTATTAGAAGGATATAATTATCTTTATGAATATAATGATGTAGTAGTAGGAATAAAGAATAAGAAAGTTGTTATTATGGATATTAATGCTAATAAATTAATAGATAGAGAATTAGATACATATGAGGATGTTGATCCTATTAATGTGTCTTACGATAGTAATACTTTATATATTAGGATATATAAGGAAGATAAGTATTATAAATATTCTTATGATATTGCTAATAGAAAGCTAGAGGCTATGAATAGTTAGTTTGGTGGTAAGATGAAGAATAAGAGAAGGATTGTTACTTTAGGATTAATATTATTACTAGGAATAGGTTATCTTTATCAAGATAACATTAGTAATATTTTAGATAATAATTATCTTAAAGAGACTTATGCTATAGATAGTATACCTGATTATAGTGGAGAAGATTATGTTGTTATTAATAATAATGAACCTAATTTTACAGAAGAAGATTATAATAATAAAGAAGATGAAATATATAGTGAATTAGATAGTTTAGGAAGATGTGGAGTAGCGTTTGCTAGAGTTTCTACTAAGACTATGCCTGCAGAAGAGAGAGGATCTATTGGGATGATTAAACCAACGGGTTGGCATACTATTAAATATGATATAGTAGATGGTAAGTATTTATATAATAGATGTCATTTGATAGGATATCAACTTACAGGGGAGAATGCTAATAAGAAGAATTTGATTACTTGTACTAGACAGATGAATACTAAAGGAATGTTAGAGTTTGAAAATGAAGTAGCTGATTATGTAAAAAAGACTAATAATCATGTTTTATATAGAGTAACACCTATTTTTGAAGGAGATAATTTACTTAGTAAGGGAGTACTTATGGAGGCTAAATCAGTAGAAGATGATGGTGAGGGAGTTAAGTTTAATGTGTTTGTTTATAATGTTCAAGAAGGAATTTCTATTGATTATGCGACAGGAAATAGTGAACTAATAAAATAATTATTGGTATTTTAAGGAAGTTATGTTATAATAGGCTAACAAAATGTTAGTTTGTTAGCAATAGAGTAGTTGGAAAAAGAGGGATAGTATGGATAATTATTTATATGATAAGGAATTGCAGATACAGGAAGTAATAAAAAAGTGTGGATATGAAGTATTTTCAGTTAATTTAATTAATTCTTCGAGACCAGATTTGGGAGAATATCAATATAATGGAATAATGGGATTAGCTAAAGAGTATCATAAAAATCCTCGAGATATAGCTTCAGAGGTAGCAATAGAGCTTAATAAATTACCAGATTTTTGTAATGTTAATGTAGCGGGGCCAGGATTTATTAATGTTTCTTTTAAAGATATTAGCTTGGTTACTTATATGAATTTATTGTTAGAGAATGTAAAGATAAATATTAATAAGTATGAATCTAAGAAAGTTTTTTTAGATTATGGTGGAGCTAATGTGGCAAAGGTGTTACACGTTGGGCACTTGAGGAGTGCAAATATTGGAGAAGCTTTAAAGAGATTATGTAAATTATGTGGATATAGTACGGTTAGTGATGTTCATTTAGGAGATTTTGGAAGACCATTAGGATTGGTAATATTAGAAATTAAGAAGAGATATCCAGATTTAGTTTATTTTGATCCAGAGTATAAGGGAGAATATCCTAGTGATAGTCCGGTTACTAATGAGATGTTAATGGAGATATATCCTTATGCTTCTAATAAGGCTAAGGAAGATCCAGAATATTTAGAGGAAGCTAGGATTATTACTAAGGAATTACAAGAAGGAAGACGTGGTTATAAGGCTTTATGGCAACATATTATTAATACTTCAGTAACAGAGATCAAGAAGATTTATCTTAAACTTAATACTTCTTTTGATTTATGGGAAGGAGAAAGTGATTGCTATAATTATTTACCAGAAGTTATAGATTATCTTTCTAAGAAGGGTTATGTTACAGAGAGTGAAGGAGCAGTAGTTGTAGATGTATCAGAGAGTGATGATATAAATCCTATGCCACCATTAATGCTTACAAGATCTAATGGTTCTGTCTCTTATGAAGCTACTGATGTAGCAGGAATTTGGGAAAGAGAGAAGCTTTTTAAACCAGATGAGATTTGGTATGTAGCAGATAAGAGACAGAAATTACATTTTGAACAAGTATTTAGAGCCGTTTATAAAACTGGAATAGCTTCTCCAGATTTGAAATTATCTTTTGTAGGATTTGGAACTATGAATGGAGTAGATGGAAAACCATTTAAGACAAGGGATGGAGGGGTAATGACTTTATCTGATTTGATCGATTTAGTTACAAAAGAGACAAGACAACTTATGAAGGATAATGTTAAAGAAGAAGATAAAGATGAAATAGCTTCTAAGATAGCAATAGCGGCTTTAAAATATGCTGATTTAGTTCCTGCTATTGAGACTGATTATATATTTGATCCTAGTAAGTTTTGCAATATGACAGGAAAGACAGGTCCTTATTTGTTATATTCAACAATTAGAATTAAATCTTTACTAAGTAAAGAGAAGATAGATAAATATGAATTTAAGGGTATTTATAGTGATTTAGAGAAGAGAGTAATACTTAATATATTAGATATGCCTAAGGTTATAGATAGTGCGATTAAGAGTAAGAGTTTAAATGATATATGTGATTATTTATATAGATTATCTAATTCTTATAATAATTTTTATGCTGATACTAGAATATTATCAGAAGAGAATAGAGATAAAAAAATGTCTTATTTAGCACTTTCGAAGGTAGTATATGATATTAATATGTTACTTTTAGATACTTTGGGAATTGAAGTACCAGAGAAGATGTAAGAAAATAGTAAAAGCAACTCTAGAAAAAAGAAGAGTTGCTTTTAATAATTAACATAAATTAAAAGATGATATTATATAATTTATTATGAGTGATAATAGTCAAGCTAAGTTAATAACATTAACAGCATTTGCTATTGGGTTTGCCCTAATAGATGAACTTAATTCAACAGAGCAAGAAGCACTAGGTAATTTTTTTATGCTTATTGGGCAAACTCTTTGTACTAGTGGTAGTGAATATTTTAAGAGAGATTGGAAGAGGAAGGGCTTTAATGATAATGGTTATAGTAATAATGGGAGTGGTAATAATAGTCAAGAGGAAACTATAAATATGTTAAATAAAACAAGGAATATTATTAATAAAGAGATAGATAAATTACAGAACTAAAGATAATAAAAGGACTTAAGGCTTCAAAAGTTTCTTAAGTACTAATAATATAACTATATAATAGTTAGGTTATTTCGTCAATGACTTTAGAAATTTATTTTAGTAGAGTGAGAAAAATTATTGGCACATACTGCCGATAACGGTATAATTCGTTAAAATGAAGAATTAGTATAGAGAGTAATGTTAGAAAAATATTTGAATTTATTATAAAAAAAATGCAGTTAATTTTACAAGAATGTGATAAATATCTCTAAAATGTTTGCAAAAGTGTGAATATTTTTGAAATATTTCTTGCAAAAGTGTGATATACTATTGTTGGATGGTGATATTATGAGAAGATTTATAACTGAAAAACTAGTAAATTGGAAAAATGGCAATGATAGAAAACCATTAATTTTAAAAGGAGCAAGACAGGTTGGTAAAACTTATATTTTGAAAGAATTTGGAGAGAAAAATTATGATAATGTAGTGTATTTTAATTTTGATCACGATGAAGGGTTAGCAGAATTATTTTTGAGAACGAAAGATCCTAAAAGAATTATTGAACAGTTATCCTTAGCAGCAGGAAAGAAAATAAATCCTAAAACAACGCTTATTATATTTGATGAAATACAAGAATGTCCTAATGCTTTAAATTCATTAAAATATTTTTGCGAAGAAGCTAGAGAATATCATGTTGTTTGTGCTGGATCACTTCTGGGAATAAGACTTTCTAGGACATCGTTCCCAGTAGGAAAAGTAGATTTTCTAAATTTATATCCAATGACTTTTAGTGAGTTTTTAATAGCAGATGGGGCAGAAAATTTAGTAGAAGTTATGAGAGAAACAAAAGAGGTTAAAGAAATTCCTAAATTATTTGAAGATAAGTTAATTGAAAAGTTGAAGACATACTATATAATTGGAGGAATGCCAGAGGCTGTATATAGTTGGGTTAATGATAAGGATATAGAAAAGGTTAATAAAATTCAAAAGAATATATTAAATTCTTATGAAAATGATTTTTCTAAACATACTGATGTTAATGAAGCTAATAAAATATCTCTTATTTGGAACGGAATACCATCACAATTAGCAAGAGAAAACAAAAAATTTATATATCAAGTAGTAAAAGAGGGAGCAAGAGCTAGAGAATATGAGGGTGCTCTTAATTGGTTAAATGATGCTAATTTAATTTCAAAGTGTTATTTGGTAAATAAATGTGCTTTTCCTTTAAAAGCTTATTATGATTTATCGGCATATAAAATTTATATGAATGATGTAGGACTTCTTAGGAGAATGTCTAATTTAGATAGTAGAATTATTTTAGAAGGAAATAAACTTTTGGAAGAATTTAAAGGCTCATTTACAGAAAATTATGTTGCTAATGTATTGACTTATTTAGAAGATGAAGCACCTAACTATTATACTTTTGATAGAAATGAAATTGATTTTGTAATTCAGAGGAATAATAAAATAATTCCTATTGAGGTAAAGTCAGATAAAAGTACTAATCATAATAGTTTAACAAAGTATAATGCTAAAAATGATAATGAAATTTCATTTAGATTTTCTTTGAATAATTTAAATAGAGATGGAAAGATAGTTAATATTCCTCTTTACTTTATAGAATATATTAATAAATTAGATTTAGATTAAAAAAGAAGTATTAATTTACCGAAAATTAGAGTAGAAGAAGATAAATAGATTGTAACTTTGAATTAGTTAAATAATTAAGTTGCAATTTTTTTATTTAACTAGGATTAATGATAAGGAGAGGGGAAGGTTATTTATATTTTTTTTCTTTTAAAATGGTAATTATTGTTATATAATATAGTATATATAAGAGGTGGTACTATGAATAATCCAGATAACAAATTGTTAACTATTGATGATTTAATTGAGAAGGTTTCTGTTTATGATAATAATAGTGATGATTTAAAATCAATTAGAGAAGCTTATGAATATGCTGCTAAGAAACATTTTGGACAGAAGAGAATTAGTGGGGAAGATTATATTCAACATCCTTTACATGTAGCTTTAATATTGACGGAGATTAGTTCGGATAGAGCTACTATATGTGCGGCTTTACTTCACGATACAATTGAAGATTCATCGGGTACTAGAGAAGAGATTAGCTCTTTATTTGGAAATGACGTAGGGTTGCTTGTTGATGGAGTTACAAAGATTAATAAGTTGCATTTTGCTAGTACGACGGAACAGATAGCGGCTAATCAGAGAAAAATCCTCGTTGGTTTGTCAGAAGATCCTAGAGTTATAATAATTAAATTAGCTGATCGCCTTCATAATATGCGAACAATAGAAGTTATGAGTGTAGAAAAACAGAAGAGAAAATCAAAAGAAAACTTAGAGATCTTGACACCAGTTGCACATAGATTAGGAATTTATAAGATAAAGAGTGAATTGGAGGATTTGTCTTTACGTTATTTGAAACCTAATGTTTATTTTGATATTTTAGAGAAACTTAATAATAAGCGTGCAGAATTAGATGAGTCAGTAGGAAAGATGATTAGTGAAGTATCAGATTTACTTAATGATCATAGTATTAAGCATGAGATAAAGGGTAGAAGTAAAAGTGTTTATAGTATTTATAAGAAATTAGCTAAGGGAAAGAGTTTTAATGATATTTATGATATTTTAGCTCTTAGGGTATTTGTTGATACAACTCAAGAGTGTTATTTAGCATTGGGACTTATTCATTCGAAGTATAAACCAGTACCAAAAAGATTTAAGGATTATATAGCTATGCCTAAGACAAATATGTATCAGTCTTTACATACAACGGTCTTTGGAGTAGATGGTAAATTATTTGAGATCCAGATTCGTACTTATGAGATGGATAAGATAGCAGAGTATGGTATTGCTTCTCATTGGTCATATAAAGAAAATAGTAATGGTAGAGAAGCTTTAAAAGATGAAATGGAACAGAAGTTACAGATCTTTCGTAGTATTATAGAACTTAATGAGAGTGCGGGAACACCGCTAGAGTTTATTAATAATGTTAAACATGATGTTTTAATTAATAATTCTATTTATGTTTATACTCCTAAGGGTGATGTTATAGAGCTCCCTAAAGGATCAACACCAGTAGATTTTGCTTATAAGGTTCATAGTGATGTTGGTAATTATATGGTTAGTGCTATTGTTAATGATAATATAGTATCTTTGGATTATAAGTTAAAGACAGGAGATATTATTAAGGTTAATACTAATAAAAGTAGTAAGGGTCCTAATAAAGAATGGCTTAAGTTTATTGCTACTTCTCAGGCTAGAAATAAGATTAAATCTTTTTATAGTAAGTTAGAAAAAGATGATAATAGACAAAAAGGACTAGAAGAGATCGAGAATGAGATCAAGAGACGAGGACTAACGGTTAGTGAAGTTTTATCTAATAAGAATATAGATACTATTTTAAATTATTTAAATATTAAAGATGTAGAAGAACTTTATATTGGAATAGGATCTTCTAAGTATACGGTAGGTAATGTTTTAAGGATAATTTTAGGTAAAGAAGAGAATAAACCTAAGATTTTAGAGAAGAATAAGAATAATAAAGTTACTGATAATAAGAATGATATTTTAGTAGCGGGTATTACGGATATTAAAGTTAATCTAAGTAGTTGTTGTAAGCCTATACCAAAGGATAATATTATTGGATATATTACTAGAGGATCAGGAATTACAGTTCATAGAGCTAATTGTAAGAATATAATAGACATTGATGAGAGAGTAGTTCCTGTTAAATGGAATCCTGATAGTGAGAAAAAGAAATATTTTACAGATATAATTATTTATACTAATAGTAGTGATAAATTATTAGAGATAATTACTAAAGCTAGTACTAGTGGGATTGTTATAGATAGTGTTAATACAATTAATAGAAGTGATATGAAGGTTTATAATATGACTATTTTAGTTGAAGATAAAGATGTTTTAGAAAAATTTATGAATGATTTAAGAAATTTTGATTTTGTCTTAAAGGTAGAGAGGAGGATTATTTAATGAAGGTAGTTATACAAAGATGTTCTAGGGCTTCCGTAGCGGTTAAGGATAAAGTTTATGGAAAGATAGATAAAGGGCTTATGTTATTAGTAGGCTTTACGCAGGGAGATTCTTATAAAGAAATAGAATACATGGTAGATAAGATTGTTAATTTAAGGATATTTAATGATAGTGAAGGAATTATGAATTTATCTTTAAAACAAGTAGAGGGAAGTATTCTATCTATTAGTCAATTTACTCTCTATGCTGATAGTAGTAAAGGAAGAAGACCTAGTTATATAAAGGCTTTAAATGGTAGAGAAGCTGAAATATTATATGCTTTATTTAATCAAAAATTAAGGGATAATAATATAAAAGTAGAATGTGGTGTCTTTGGAGCTGATATGCAGGTTGATTTTGTTAATGATGGTCCTGTTACAATTATTTTGGAAAGGAATAATGCTGATGAAGGAGAATAAAATTAATTTTAAGTTAGTTAATATAGCTTTAATTGTTTTAATAATAGTATTACTTTATACTATTAGTGGGTTATGGTTTGGGATAATAGGAAAGATCTGGAATATTTTATTTCCTTTTGTATTAGGATTTGCTATTGCATATGCTTTATATCCTTTTGTTAGAAAATTACAAGATAATAATTTTCCTAAGTGGTTAAGTATCGCAATTGTTTGTTTTATTACTTTAGGATTTTTAGTATTAATAGGAATATTAGTGGTACCGATGTTGTATGATCAAATATTATTGTTTACGAATAATA
Source organism: uncultured Bacilli bacterium (assembly GCA_934149105.1). GTDB lineage: Bacteria > Bacillota_I > Bacilli_A > RF39 > UBA660 > RUG11215. Next base: position 27,763 of record CAKPDP010000006.1, on the reverse strand, counting down.
TAACAACTTTTATTACAGATATATCTTCTAAGTATGAACTTAATTTAGGAGTATTACAGACTTCTGTTAAGGATATTTCATCACAGATAATAGGATATGTAGGCAAATATATTAGTGATGGGGCTTTAAATATATTAAATACTAGTATTAGTATAATTACTAATGGGATTATTACACTTTGTGTATCAATATATTTTCTTATGGATATGGATAAGATTAGAGGTTTTATTAAGACGAAGGTTAGAGAATATGATGATAAGTGGTATTTATATTTAAGAAGAATAGATAGGGAAGTAGGTAATTATTTTTCGGGATTAGGAAAGAATATTGTTATTCAGTTTTTTGAGTATACTATTTTATTCTTTTTAGTAGGACACCCTAACTATTTGATATTAGGAATATTAGCTTCTGTTACAACAATAATTCCTTATTTTGGAGGACTTATTACTAATATTTTAGCTTTGTTAATAGCCTCTGTTATTAATGTTAAATTATTTATTTTAACTTTAATAATATGTTTAGTATGTCCTAATATAGATGGATATATTATAGGACCTAAAGTTTATGGTAAGACTAATCAATTACATCCTTTAGTTAATATTTTTGCAGTCTTTGCAGGAGGTATTATAGGAGGATTTTGGGGTATTGTTGTAGCCTTGCCAGTGGCAATAGTATTAATAGCAACTTATAAATTCTTTAAAGAAGATATTAATACAAAGATAGATAAAATAAAAAGTAATTAGAAAGATTATTTATGAAATAGTCTTTTTTTATGATGACTAGAAGTAGCAAATTAATTATTAAGAAAAATTAAGAGGAAGTAGAGACTTTTTTAGATAAATTTGATACAATATGTATAGATAGGTGATAAAGATGGATGAATATAAAAGTTTAAAGGAGTTATATGAAGCTTTAGATCCGGCTTTTAGAGTTAAGTTAAGATTACTTAAGAAAAAGGGAATTACATATATTAGTAGAGATGATATTTGGAATTATTTAAAAGATACGAGATGGGTTAAAGCTAGTAATTTAGGAATTGCTGAGATGGTTCAAGATATTATTAATAGTAATGATATAGAATTAGCCAATTATTTTAAAGATAAGAGAAAGATTGAAGGAGTGTTATTTTAATGATCGAAGAGTTAGTTAAGAATGATCCAGATTTTAATGAAGGAATGTTTAAGAGTTATATAGATAATATTTTTGTTAAGGTATATACGGCTTTGATGTTAGATGAATTAGAAACAATTAGGCATTTTGTTAGTGAAGAATTGTATAGAGAGTTAGAAGATAAATTAAAGAGGATTAAGGATCAGGGACTCATTCAGATGTATGATGAACTTAATGTTAAGTCTTCGGAGATAGAGAGAGTAGAGATTACAGATAAAGAGTTTATAGTTTATGTTAGGTTAGTTACTAGATATATGGATTATATGTTGGATAGTGAGTCGGGTAATTTAGTAAGAGGGGATAATACAAGGAGAATAGAGGTAGTTAAGAATTTAATATTTAAAAAGAAAAGAGATTATCAAGAACAAGGTAGTATTAGAAGATGTCCAGGATGTGGTGCTTCTATTGATGTTAATGATAATGGAATATGTAGTTATTGTGGAACTAGTTACAATTTAGAAAAATATAATTATATATTAGATAAAATTAATTAGAAGGAGTTAATGATGAAGAAAGTATTAAAAGTAATGGGGATTATGGGACTTACTTTGATGTTAATGTTAGGCAAGACAGAAGTTAGGGCTAGAGTAGTGCCATTAGATTCGGGATGGGATTCTTCTTATGATAGTGGTGGTAGTTGGGATTCTGGTAGTGATTGGAGTTCTAGTGATAGTTGGAATTCAGGTTCTTCTAGTTATTCAGGTGGTTCCGATATGTCTTTAGGAGAGTTTGTAATAGTATTAGTAGTTATGATTATTATAATAGCAGTAAGTGTTCAGGCTTCTAAGAAAGGTAAATTGGGTAATTCTTCTAATTTTGCTAGTATGAATAGTAATTATAGAGGATTAACAGATGAGGAAATTAAGAATATTGATAGTAGTATCGATAGTAAAGAGATGAATAAGATAGTATCAGATATCTATGTTAAGGTTCAGAAAGCTTGGATGGATTTTGATTTTGATGATTTAAGAAAGTATACAACTGATGAACTATTTAATATGTATAATAGTCAACTTAAAGTATTGAAAGCTAAGAAACAGAAGAATATTATGGAGAATATTACTTTTGTTACAGGAAGAATTATTGATATTGATATAAGTAATGGAGTAGAAAAAGTTAAGATGTTTGTTACTTTTGAACTTAAAGATTATGTAGTAGATAGTAATAATAATGTTGTTAGAGGTAATAAGAATATAACTAATTCGATTGATTATTTAATAACACTTAATAGAAATATGGAGAAAGAAAAATTAGAGAAATGTCCTAGTTGTGGAGCTCCTATAAAAGATATTGAAACTGGTGGTAAGTGTCCTTATTGTGATAGTGTAATAGTTAATAATAATAAGGAATTTGTTATGAGTAAGAAGGAATGCGTAGGACAAAGAAGAAAATAAATAAAGAGATTATTTATGGGAATATAGGCCTTGTTTCTTGGAGATAAGAAACAAGGCTTTTGTATAACTAGATTGTATTAAAATCAAGAAAACTGGGTAGAAAATATAATTCTACTCTTTTATTATTATTTAAAGTATGCTAGAATATTAATTGTATTAAATTTAGAAGGGATGGTAAGAAGATGGATTTAAAATTAATTTATTTAATTTTAGGTATTATTTTAGTTATATCTATTGTTCTTATAATTGTTTTAAAGAATAAGAAAGCTAATATGATATTAGGGACTATTTTATGTGTAATATTTATTATTGGTGGATCTTTAGGATTTAAACCGTTATTAGATATAATTAATTATGGTATAGATTTACAAGGGGGATTTGAGATCTTGTATCAGGTATCTCCTTTAGAAGAAGATACTAAATTAGATAGTGATATGGTTTATAATACTTATAAATCTTTACAGAAAAGAATAGATATATTGGGTGTTAGTGAACCAGAGATTACTATTGAGGGAGAAGATAGAATTAGAATAAAGTTAGCGGGTGTTACTAATAAAGAAGAAGCTAGAGAGATTTTGTCTTCGACAGCTAGTTTAACTTTTAGGGATACTAATGATATGCTACTTATGACTGCTGATGTATTAGGTGGTAATGCTAAGGTTACTAGGGATAGTAATGGAAAACCGGCAGTTAGTTTAAATATTGGAGATAAAAATACTTTTTATGATATTACTAGTAAAGTATCAAAGATGGATAATAATGTTATAGTTATATGGCTTGATTATGATGCATCGAAAGATAGTTATAGTAGTGAGAAGAATACTTGTGGTAGTTTATCTAGTTCTCACTGTTTAAGTGCAGCGACTGTTAGGCAAGGCTTTGCCAGTGATGTTATAATTCAAGGTAATTTTTCGCAAGAAGAAGCAGAAAGCTTAGTAGAACTTATTAATTCAGGAGCTTTACCAACACAACTTACAGAATTATCATCTAGAACAATTGAAGCTACTTTTGGAGCTAATTCTTTAAATCAAACTTTAGTAGCGGGATTAGTGGGAATAATTTTAGTTTGTTTGATAATTATGGTTGTTTATAGATTTTCTGGTTTTGTGGCTAGTTTAGGGGTAGTTATATATACACTTTTATCATTTTTGTTATTTTATTTGATAGGAGGCGTATTAACGTTACCTGGTATAGCGGCAATGTTATTAGGTATAGGTATGGCGGTTGACGCTAATGTTATATCTTTTGAGAGAATTAAAGAAAATTTAAAGAAGGGAAATTCTTTAAAAGAAGCTTTTAGTGATGGAGTTAAGAGTTCTCTTAGTAGTATAATTGACGCTAATATTACGACACTTATAGTAGCAATAGTATTGTTTATATTTGGAGAAAGTTCTGTTAAGGGATTTGCTACTATGCTTATGATCAATATTGTTTCAACAATATTAGTAATGGTAGTGTTAGTTAAACTTATGTTAGGATTCTTTGTTAAGACAAAATTCTTTGATGATAAGTTAGGATTATTTATAGGAGTTAATAAGAAAAAGATTGTTAAGAGTAAAGAAGTTAGAATTCCTTTTGAAAAAGTTAACTTTGTTAAGGTAGGAAAGAGAATATTAGTTTTACCAATAATTTTAATAGTAGTTGGTAGTATTATAGCTTTAACAACAGGAGTTAATTTAGGAGTAGATTTTACTGGTGGTACTAGTATTACTTTGAATGTTACAGATAGTGAAGAAATTCAAAAATTAACAGATGAATTACAAGAGAGTAAATATACTCTTAAGAAGACAGAAAAGACTAATAGTGATGTTACAATAACGATAGATGAAGTATTAGATAAAGATGAAATAAAAACTTTGACAGAGAAGTTAGAGAATGAATATGATACAGATACAGATATTTATACTGTTAGTAAATTAGTTAAGCAAGAACTTACAAAGAATGCTATTTATTCATTGTTGATTGCCTGTATTGGTATTGTTATATATGTTAGTATTAGATTTAAATTTAATTATGCAATATCAGCTTTGGTAGCATTATTCCATGATGTATTACTTACTGTATTATTCTTCTTGGTATTTAAAGTAGAGATAACAACGATCTTTATTGCGGCTGTTCTTACTATTATTGGATATTCTATTAATGATACGATTGTAACTTTTGATATGATTAGAGAAAATTATAAAAATAAGTATAAGAATAATATTAAAGATAAAGAGACTTTGAAAGAGTTAGTTAATATGAGTGTTAGAAGAACTTTCTTTAGAAATATATTAACGACAGTTACAACTATTGTTCCAGTTATTTGTTTAATGATATTAGGAGCAAGAGAGATAGTTAATTTTAATTTAGCTTTATTAGTAGGATTTATTGTAGGAGTATTTTCATCAATATTTATTTCTAATCAGATTTGGTTATGGTTAGAAGAAAAGAGAATTACTAGGAAGCCTAAAGAAAAGAAGAAAAAAATAGATGACGATGAACCTAATGAGATCAAGATTAAGGGTGTTAATTGTTAGTAAGAAACTAGAGAGATCTGGTTTCTTTTCTTTACTAGAGGGGAATATTTTTTTGTAAAGTAGTAAAAAAAGATATAAAAAATAATTATTTTATGTTATCCTATTAATAGAGGATGATAGGATGAGGAAGACTTTTATGAAAATGGATAAGCCATTATTATTTATAACGATAGCATTTTTTGTTTTTGGTCTTATTATGGTACTTAGTGCTTCTTCAATGGAATCTTATATGCGATATGGATATAGTCCTTATTATTATTTTATAAGACAAGGGGCTTTTTTAGGAATAGGGAGTATTTTCTTTTTAATAATAATTAATTTACCTTCAAAAGTATTAAAGAAATTAGCACCTATATTAATGATCTTGATTATTTTACTATTGGGGGGATTAATAGTTTTAGGAACAATTAATAAGGGGACTAGGGGCTGGTTTAGCTTGGGACCTATAAATATTCAACCTAGTGAATTTGCTAAAGTAATAGTAATTATTTTTTTAGCGGGTTATTATGATAAGAATAAAGAGAAGTTGACGTCGACTTGGAGTTTGATAAAGCCTTTAATATTATGTGTTGTAGTGGTAGGATTAGTTATAATACAACCAGATTTAGGGACGGCTTTGATAATTATTATTTTAACGGCTTTAATGTTTTATGCAGTACCTTTAAAGGGAAATTATAGAAAGTATATAAATAGAACTTTAATAGTGGGTATTTTAGTATTAGGAATAGTTTTTGGAATAACGAAGGGATCTTTTCTAAAAAGTTATCAATTAAATAGATTTAATTTTAAGAATCCTTGTGATAGATATCAGGAAGAGACAGGATATCAGTTATGTAATAGTTTTATTGCTTTTACTAATGGGGGACTTACGGGACAAGGATTAGGAAAGAGCACTCAAAAATATTTGTATTTACCAGAATCTTATACAGATTTTATTTTTCCAATTATTGTTGAGGAATTAGGTTTAATAGTAGGGATTATAGTTATTTTAGCTTATTTATTTGTTATATATAGATTATTTAGAATAGCAAAGAATAGTACTAATTTATATGGAGCGTTAATTTCTTATGGGGTGTGTGTTTATGTTTTATTACATGTCTGTATCAATTTAGTAGGAGTTATGGGAATAGGTCCTTTAACGGGTGTTCCACTGCCATTTTTATCGTATGGAGGTAGTTATACACTATCACTTATGGTGGCACTGGCAATGGCTCAGAGAGTTGCTATCGAGAATAATAAAGATACATTAAGAAGAAAGAAGAGAATACGTCCGAAAGGATAATGGCTCTTTTTCTTTTTAGAGACTTTATTTATTTATGAATATTTAGTATAATACTATCAGGACGTGATGAAATGAAAGAAGTAAATTTAGATAATAAAGATTTATTAATTATGAATTTAGTTCATTATTTTATAACTGAAAAAAATTATAATCCAATAATATTACATGGTATTGAGGATGAAGTTTGGTTAGAAAATTTAGATGATGATTATAGAATAGTTAGAATTATTGGACATTATATACATAATGAAGAACAACTTAAATATGATAAATTTAAGGTTCAACAAATAATTAAGAAATTAAAGAGAAAGACTTTAAGTTTTAAGTTGAATACCTTAAATATTTATACTGATCTTGGAGATAGTGTTAATTTAACTGATGATAAGAATTCGACTAATGTTTATGTTCATGATGTAGATAGTATTAGAAAGAATAATTTGGTAGAGATATTTCCAGATATAGCAGAGAAGACAGATTATAAAGAAGAGGGACTTGAATTATTTATGAGAATTACTGAAGATATGAATAAGAAAAATGTAGAAAAGTCTTCGAAGTTAGGAAAGATTTTTCAGACGAAGAGGCCCGTTATAACGTATACGATTATGACTATTTGTATATTGGTATTTGGAATGATGTATATATTAGGGAATGGTTCTTCTGATAGTGCTACTTTGCTGATGTTTGGGGCTAATTTTAAATATTTGACTTGTAATATGCATCAGTATTATAGATTACTTACTTGTATATTTATTCATATTGGAATAATACATTTAGCTTGTAATATGTATTCTTTGTATGCTATAGGTCCGGCGGTAGAGAATTTCTTTGGAAAAGGAAAATATTTGGCTATTTATTTAGTTAGTGGTATTGCTGGTAGTATTTTATCTTTAGCTTTTAATGAGACTTCTCTTAGTGCTGGGGCTAGTGGGGCTATATTTGGGCTCTTAGGAGCACTTCTTTATTTTGGATATTATTATAGAGTTTATTTAAGTAATTCTTTGACAAAACAAATAATACCAGTTATTGTTGTTAATTTAGTAATTAGTTTAATGGTTAAGAATATTGATTTAGCGGCTCATATTGGTGGCTTAGTAGCGGGTATTATTATGGCTATGGTGGTAGGAGTACCTGATAAGAATAAGACTAGTGAGAGAATTAATGGAATAATAATGTTAGTAATATATTTAGGCTTTATTATATATTTAGGGATGTTTAGATAGGTAAAAAAATAAAAAAACAAAGGTAATTGTATAAATTGGTTAAGTTTTTATCATAATATTAAGGGTGATGAAATGGACTATTTTATAATAATTATGAGGACTTTGTTTTTTTATTTTTTTATATTACTTATATATAGATTAATGGGAAAGAGAGAAGTAGGACAATTAGGGATAATTGATTTGATAGTTTCTATTTTGATTGCAGAGTTGGCAGTTATTAGTATAGAGAATTTTGATGATAGTATAATGCGTTCAGTAATTCCTATTATAGGACTTACAGTTTTGCAAATAGCACTTTCTTTTATTACTCTTCGAAAAGCTAAGTTTAGGAGTTTATTAGATGGTAATCCCTCAGTTATAATTAAGAATGGTAAGGTAAATTATAAGGAAATGTTGAAACAGAAGTATAATTTAGATGATTTATTGGTGCAGATAAGGGAAAAAGGTTATAGAAGTATTGAAGAGGTAGAATATGCTATTTTAGAAACTAATGGAACTTTATCAATTTTTAATTATGATAAAGATAAGAAGAAGACGCCATTACCACTTCCACTGATATTAGATAGTGATATTCAGAAGGATACTTTGAAGATCCTGAATAAGGATAGAAATTGGGTATTGTCTTTATTAGAAGAGAGAAGTATTAAGTTAGAAGATGTTTTTTATGCTTTTTATAAAGATAAGAATGTATTTATAATTAAGAATAGTGAACTTATAGAGAAATAGGAACTAATAATTGGTTTCTATTTTTTAGTTTGAAGGAAGATTATTGATTTATAGATAGAACTGTTTTATAATTTTTATATAGAGGTAGATATAATGAGAGAAGAAATATTAGATTTAGAGAAAAGTATAATAGGGGAAAAGTTAAAAGAGAAAGATAATTATTGGGAGATTTTGGGAGAGATTAAGGAATATATAGAAGAATTTGGATCAAGATTAGATCAAGATAATTATTATGTTCTTAAAGAGGGAGTGTTTGTAAGTAAAGACGCTATTGTTAGTGATGAGGCTTTGATAGAGGGACCTTGTATTATTGGGCCTTTTAGTCAGATTAAGCCTTATGCTTATATAAGAGAGAATGTTATTATAGGATCTGATTGTGTTGTAGGACATGGGTGTGAGATTAAGAATAGTATTATGTTTAATGAGAGTAAGATAGCACATTTTAATTATGTTGGAGATTCTATTTTGGGGTATAGAACACATTTAGGAGCGGGTGCTATTATAAGTAATTTGAGGTTTGATAAGAAGAATATTGAGATTAAAGATAAGGATAAGAAGATAGAGATATCATTTAAGAAGATGGGAGTAATATTGGGGGATAATTCGGAAGTAGGGTGTAATACGGTGATACTTCCAGGTAGTTATATTGGAAAGAATACTTGGATATATCCTTTATTGAGAGTTGGAGGATATATACCTTCAGGAAGAATTGTTAAAGATAAGAATGTAATAGTAGAAAGGGTAGGTAATTAGTTTGAATAAATTATTTGGAACAGATGGAATAAGAAGGATATATCCTGATTATTTAGATCGAGATCTGGCTTATAAAGTAGGTAAGGCGGTCGCTTCTATAATAGAAGATGATAAGGTGGTTATATTAGGAAGAGATACAAGAAAGAGTGGAGAGATACTTAGTAGATCTTTAGAGAAAGGACTTAGATCGGGAGGAGTCAAGGTTAGAGATTTAGGAATAGTACCAACACCTTTGATAGGGTATTATTCTTATAAAGAGAAGAAGATAGGGGTTATGATTACGGCTTCGCATAATCCTAGAAATTATAATGGGATAAAGATTTTTGATAAGGGATTTAAGATAGAGAGGGAAGTAGAGGATAAGATCGAGAGTTTTGTTTCTAAGATTAGTAACGATGATAGAGAAGAGATAAGTAAGGATCAAGTAGAAGATAGAGAGAGGGAGAGAAAAATACTAGAATATATAGATCATTTGGTAGAAGGAGTAAGAGAGGATTTTTCTTCTTTAAATATTGCTATTGATTGTGCTAACGGGGGAGTTTCTAGTACTATTAAGTTACTTAAAGATAGATTAGGATTAGGAAAAAAGACGGTTATTATTAATGATCATATGGATAGAGATGATATAAATGTGAATTGTGGCTCTATGCATATAGAGGAGTTACAGGAATTAGTGGTAGCTAGGGGATATGATGGTGGTTTTGCGTTTGATGGTGATGGGGATAGATGTGTTATAGTTGATGATAAAGGGAATTATATAGATGGAGACTGTATATTGGCTATGCTAGCAAATTATTATCTTGATAATAATTTATTTAAGAAAAAGAAGATGATTATAGGAACAGAGATGTCTAATTTGGGATTAGAAGAATATTGTCTTAGGAATAATATAAAATTTAAGAGAGCAGAAGTGGGAGATAAGAATGTTATTAAAGAGATGATAAAGAATGATTGTGAATTGGGAGGAGAACCGGTAGGACATATTACTTTTTTAAATAAGGAAAAAAGTAGTGATGGTGAATTAACGATGATAGAAGTTCTTGTGATGATGGTTAAGACTAAGAAAAAGTTATCGGAACTTAGAAAAATTATGAAAAAATATTCACAAGTTACTAGGAATATTCAGGTTACGGATAGAGAGAAGAATTTATTTAGGGAAAATAAGGAGATTAAGGAATATATAGCGAATTTGAATAGAGAATTAGAGGGAAATAAGAGAATAGTAGTTAGAGTATCGGGAACAGAACCTTATATTAGAGTTATGGTAGAGGGAGAAGAGGGGGATCGTTATTTAGAGGAAGTTTGTAGAGAGATAGAGAAAATCAGGGAATAGTAAAACAAGAAGTTTTGAAGCTTCTTGTTTTATTCTACTGTTACAGATTTAGCAAGATTTCTTGGTTTATCGATATCTCTTTTTAAGTATTTAGCTAGTTCGTAGGCGATGATTTGGAAGGGAAGAATGTTTATAAGGGGTTGGAAGAGCGGATTAGTAGAATCAATAGTAATTAGTTTATTATAACTATCTTTAGGGATAGAGATATTGTTAGTAGCGATAATAAGAGAAGTGGCACCTCTAGAGATAGTTTCTTTGATGTTACTGATGGTTTTAGAAGATAGTTCAGGGATAGAGATAAGACTAATAACGGGAGTATTATTTTCTATTAGAGATATGGTTCCATGTTTTAGTTCACCAGCGGGATAACTTTCAGAATGTAGATAAGATACTTCTTTTAGTTTTAGAGATGCTTCTAAGACTTGGTAATAATCGATAGTTCTTCCTAAGAAGAAGATATGATCATGATCTTTTAAACAGTTTACAAAGGAAGAATAGTCTTTTCTAATAGTGTTATGGATTAAAAGAGGAAGATTTTCAAGAGAGGAAAATATTTGTTCTTGGGAACTTTTAGAAAGAAGATTATTACGAATTATGATGCTAATGGTTAGAAGAGAGAAAATAAAGACTTGAGAGGTGTAACCTTTAGTGGTAGCAACGGCTACTTCAGGGCCGGCATTAGTATAGATTACGGTATCGACTTCTCTTGCGATAGTGCTTGCAAAGACATTGACGATTCCAAGTGTAGAACTATTATGTTGTTTAGCAATTCTAATAGCTTGGATGGTGTCGGCGGTTTCTCCGGACTGGGAGATGGCAATGACAAGAGAATTTTTATCTAAGAATAGTTTTTGGTAGCGAAATTCAGAGGCTATGGATACGGATACTTCGGTATTGGCATAGGTTTCTAGTAAGTATTTTCCTACTAAACCGGCATGATAAGCACTACCGCAAGCTACGATATGAATTTTCTTGTAGGTAGTTAGATCAGGAAGGGTAGTGAGAATTTTATTTTTGGTATTATAATTAGTAATTAAGTTTTTGATCACTAGTTCTTGATCGAAGATTTCTTTTTGCATGTAATGGTCAAAATTCCCTAGGGAATTTTGAATATTATTAGAAGTATAAGTTAGGATTTGATAGGGTTGGGGTTGGAGACTAGAGTTATAGATATTTATGGTACTAGGAGATAGTTCTATGATATCGTTATCTTTTATTAAGATATAGTTATTGGTATAATCTAGGATAGCTAGAATATCCGAGGATAAGAATTTTTCATCTTGACAGATACCTATTATTAAGGGGCTATCCTTCTTGATAGCAAATAATCTACGGGGATTATTATCTAAGATGATAGCCAAGGCATAGGAACCTTGGATAGTATCTTTTAATTTAGATAAGGCTAATAAGATATCGTTAGTTTGAGTATATAAATAATCTAAATAGGCACAAACTACTTCACTATCAGTAGTACTTTTAAGATTATATCTAGGAGGGAGGATTTTTTTTAGATCTTGATAGTTTTCAATGATCCCATTATGGACTAGGGTGATATGGCCCTGAGTATGGGGATGAGCGTTATTTAGATTAGGGCTTCCATGAGTAGCCCATCTGGTATGAGCAATTCCTAGGTGAGTATCAAGGGTATAATCTAGTTGAGGTTCGAGATTAGAGATACGACCAAGGGATTTTTTAATGTTTATTTTGTTATGATAGTAATAGGCTATTCCAGCACTATCGTAACCACGATATTCTAATTTTTTAAGACTATTAATTAGGATAGGAAGAGCTTTTTTAGTTCCTATATATCCTGTTATTCCACACATATTATGACATCCTTTCATTACTATAATATTAAGATAATTATACATTGTTTCTCTCTTAATAGTCAATTATTTAGATGGAGGTCTTTGAATTAGATAAAGATATGTAAAGGGTAATGAATGGTATGGGGTAATTATTGACAAAGATGGAGATTTATAATAAAATACTGTTTCCAGAAAGGGGAATAGAGATAATGAAGAAAATTAAAGAGCATGATAGTATTCAGGTATTGGGATTAAGTAGAAGTACTTATGGTTGTTTAAGAAGAGGGGGTGTGGCTATAGTTAGGGATTTGATGGAAAAAGATGGAAGAGATTTATTAAGAATTAATGGTTTTGGGATCATGAAGTTATGTGAGGTTATAGGAAGAATGCTTGATAATGAGATGATACTAGGATATGGGAAAGTTACACTTTCAGGTAAGATCTATGTTAGCAATTTGGGAATGGAAAGAGGAGCGGTTAGAGGAAAAAGGCTAGAAGATATTAGATATATGACTAAGAGTGAATTTTTAGAGATGGCTGGAGATAGTTTTATTAAGACTTATAGAGATACTGGCTGTTATTCAGATAAGAGTTATGAGTATATAAATAAATATATTGTAGAGGTATTAAAGAAATATGGGTTAGGGCCAATAGACGATAAAAAGATATATAATAATAGTTGTTATAAAGAATGGGTAAGAGAAGATAAAGATTGTGTAAAGAGTTTAAAATTAGTTAGAAATAAAAAATAACTAGTTATGTAGAGAAAAGGAATAAAATGTAAAATAAAAAAAATTTACTTGACTTAGTCTGGTTTTAGGATATAATGGTATGGAAAGATGAGGTAAGGCAATGGGAAAAAAGCTAGTAATTGTGGAATCACCTAGTAAAAGTAAGACAATAGAAAAATATTTGGGTAATGATTATAAGGTTGTTTCATCTTTGGGACATATAAGAGATCTTGCTACAACGGGAAAGTATGGTTTAGGTGTCGATGTAGAGAATGATTTTAAGCCTAATTATACATTTATAAAAGGAAAAAAGAAATTAGTTACGGAACTTAAGAAACAGGTACGAGATGCAGACTTTGTGTATTTGGCTACCGACCCTGATAGGGAAGGGGAAGCTATTAGTTGGCATCTATACGATGCATTGGGATTATCGGATAAGGATTATGAGAGAGTAGTCTTTAATGAAATTACTAAGAAGGTTATCTTAGATAGTTTTAAACATGCGAGAAAGATAGATGATAATTTAGTTAAATCACAGGAAACGAGAAGGATTTTGGATAGAATAATAGGTTTTAGATTGAGCAAGCTTATGCAATCTAAAACAGGAGGTAAGAGTGCTGGTAGAGTACAGTCAGTAGCTCTTAAATTGATTGTCGATCGTGAAAGAGAGATAGAAGCTTTTAAAGAGGAAGAATATTATGAGATAGATGCTCACTTTGAAAAAATGGATTCAAAGTTAGATAGTTTTAAGGATCAGAAATTAGAGATTAAGACAGAAGATGACGCTAAGAATATTTTAGGAAAATTAAGCAATGACTTTGTAGTAGAGAGTATTTCTAAGAAAGAGAAAGAAAGAAAATCAAAGTATCCTTTTACGACATCGACTTTGCAGCAAGAATCTTCAACAAAGCTTAATTTTACGGCCAAAAAGACAATGATGATAGCCCAAAAGTTATATGAAGGTATAGCTTTAAAAGATGAGACAGTTGGTTTAATTAGTTATATGAGAACAGATTCAATTAGACTTAGTGATGAATTTATTGCATCTACTTATGAGTTTGTTACGGAGAATTATGGTAAAGAATATGTAGGATATGTTAAGAAGAGTAAGAAAACAGAGAATGTTCAGGATGCTCATGAAGCGATTAGACCTACTAGTATTAGAAGAACGCCAGAGGAGGTTAAACCTTATTTATCTTCAGATGAATATAAGTTATATAGTTTGATATATTATAGGGCTTTAGCGTCTTTAATGAAGAGTGCGAAATTGGAAGCTACTAGTGTAGTATTAGATAATAATGATTATAAGTTTAAGAGTAATGGACAGGTAGTTGTCTTTGATGGATATTTAAAAGTCTATGCTAAATATGAAGAGGCTGCTGATAAGATTTTACCTAATTTAAAAAAAGGAGAAATTATTAGGACTGAGGATATTGAATATAGTAGACATACAACTAATCCTCCTAGTAGATATACCGAGAGTAAGTTAATTAAAGAGATGGAAGAATTAGGAATAGGTAGACCTAGTACTTATGCGACTACGATTGGTATTTTAAGTGAGAGGGGATATGTCCAAGTAATTGATAAAAAATTCCATCCTACAGAGATAGGAATAGAGACTACGGATAAGTTACAGGAATTTTTTAAGGATATTATTAATGTTAAATATACTAAAGAGATGGAAGATGATTTAGATAAGATAGCTGTAGGAGAGTTAAAGTATGTAGATTTATTGAAGAGATTTTATAATGATTTTGAACCTAAAGTTAAAGAGGCTTTTAGTAATATGGAGAAGAAGCCTTCAGAAGAGACTGGAGAGCTTTGCCCTAATTGTGGTAGTCCGATGGTTATAAAACAGAGTAGATATGGTAAATTTCAGGCTTGTTCTAATTATCCAGAGTGTAAGTATATAAAGACAGAACCTAAAGAAGTAAAAGAGATAATGCCTTGTCCTAAGTGTAATGGTATGATTGTGGAAAGAAAGACTAAGAGGGGTAAGATATTTTATGGTTGTAATAATTATCCTAAGTGTGATTTTGCTTCTTGGGATAAGCCTATAGGGGAATATTGTCCTAAATGTAATAGTATTTTGGTGGAAAAGAAAGATAAGATAAAGTGTATTAATTGTGATTATGAGAAATAGTTAAAAAGAGTTTTGTTTTAGGACAAGGCTCTTTTGATTGAGGTAGAAATTGTTTAATAAAAAAACGAGTTTATTGCTCGTTTTTTAGTCTATAGAAATTGATGGAAGGTTTGTTATTTAGTCTGAAGTTACTTTTAACAACACCAATACCACTAGATATATAGATATTGGTATTATTTATTTTATAGTAGTTTTTATAATACTTTTTGGCTTGATCTTGTAAGAAGATATTTTTTATTAGAGGAATATTTATTTGGCCATTTAAGGAGTGACCAGCAAGGATCAAGTTGATATTATATTTAGGAATAATATTATCTAGGTAATCGGGTTCATGAAGGAGAATTATTTTGTAGTCAATATCGTTATTATTATCAAAATAACTCATAACGGCATCAATATCGGCATCTTTTTGAATACTACTAGAAATACCTCCTAGAAAGATACTTTCTTTATCTTTGGTATAGATTATGTCATAGTCATTATCTAAAACTTGAAAACCACTATTTAGGTAAATATCTTTAACGGTAGCAAGATCACTATAATCACTGTCTCCTAGAATAGCATATTTACCATAGGCAGCATCGAGATTAGATAAAATATTTATTAGATATTCTTTATCTTTAGCTTTTAATTTGTAATTATTACTGACAAGATCACCTGTAAAAACTATTAATTTAGGATTTATTAATTTTATTTCTTCTTCTATTTTTTCAATATCTTTATGATTGGTGTTAGCACTATAGAGAATGTCACTGAAGTGAACTATTTTTAAAGTATTAAAACTAGTTGGAAGGCTATTATCTTGAAGAGAATATTCTTTGGTTATTAGGCCTTTTGTTGAAACAAAACGGCTATGGACTAGGACTCCCATTACTAGTAAGAATAGGCTAACGATTATAATAAATATTTTTTTAAGCATTAGATTATATTTCCTGAGATCATTAGAAGAATAAATGATAAGGTATTATGCATACAGTGCATAGTTATAGAAGAAAAAATATTATTACTTTTATAATAAGAATAAGCAAAGGCTATTCCTAAGGAACTATAAGGTATTAAATAAAGAAGATCAACTGGTGATGAGATAGAGCTTATAACGTGAAGTCCTCCAAAGATTAAACCAGAAGTTAAGATGTAGAGCCATTTCCTATCAGTTATATCACGGATGCTTTTTCTGAAGATTAATTCTTCCATTAATGGAGCATAGATGGAGACATCAAAGAACATATAGATAGGTGCTGCTTTGATAAGAGTACGAACGGCTTCTTCATTACTAGCTATACCTTCGGTAATAGCAGTTAAAATAAGATTACTAACGACCATAACGATAAAGCCTAAAAGCCAATATTTAAAAGCATTTTCTAAATTGTTAAAAATGTTTTTATTAAAAAAATTTTTAAAATCTTTGATGAGAGTTTTATGATAAATACTTATAATTATAGTCATTACTATTATGTTACAGATAAACATATATAATATTTTAATAGTTTGATTAAATTTATTATAATCTATTCCTAGTAGATACATGAATATTACAGGAATATTAGTAAAGAGAAGGTATAACAGGACAAGTCCTAAGGATATAGAAATATTTTTTATTGTTTTCATTTTTCACCTCTTAATATATTTTTAGTATATCAAAAAAAAAGTAATTAATCTATAATATAGTTTATGTTTACAAATTATTATTTTTAATTCGTAAAATTAAATTAATTACTTTACTTTTCGAAGATTATAGGCTAAAATTTAGGTGTAGATGGTAAATAGTGGTGGAAAGTGGGGAATATACTATGTTATCAGGAGAATATCGTCATAGTATTGATACTAAAGGTAGAATGATAATACCTTCTAAGTTTCGAGAAGAATTAGGAAATAATTTTATCGTAACAAAGGGATTAGAAGGATGTTTGTTTGTATATTCAATCACTAATTTTGAAAAGATAGTTGAGAGATTACGAAAGTTACCATTTATGAAGCAAGATGTTAGGATGTTTATGAGACTTTTTTTAGCGGGAGCTAGAGAATTAGAATTTGATAAACAAGGTAGAATAAATATCCCTAATAGTTTGTTGGAGTATGCTAAAATTAAAAAAGAATGTGTGATAATTGGGGTTCTAGATCGTCTAGAAATTTGGAATGAAGAGTTATATCAGAAAACAGTAGATGATAATTATGAGAGCTTTGGTGATATAGCTGAAAGTATTATCGAAGGGGGTTTTGATGATGTTGCATAAGAGTGTATTACTTAATGAAAGTATTGAACTTTTAAATATTCGAGATGGTAAGATTTATGTAGATTGTACTTTGGGGTATGCTGGACATAGTAGTGAAATACTAAAGAGAATTCCTAAAGGATATTTATATTCTTTCGATCAAGATGAAACGGCTGTTAATTATAGTCAAGGTAAGCTAGAAGAAATTGGGAATAATTTTAAGATAATAAGAAGCAATTTTGCTAATATTACTAGTGAGCTTACGAAATTAGGTGTAACTAAAGTTGATGGTGTTTTGTTTGATTTGGGAGTTAGTTCAGTTCAATTAGATGATGGGGATCGAGGATTTAGTTTTCATAAAGATGCGAAATTGGATATGAGAATGGATACTAGTAAGAGTTTGACGGCTTATGATGTGGTTAATAATTATTCTTATCAAGAATTAGTTGATATTTTTAGAAAATATGGAGAAGAGAAATACGCTACTAGCGTTGCTAAGAAAATAGTTAAATATAGAGAAACTAAGGATATTGTTACAACTTTAGAACTAGTTGATATAATAAAGAGTGGAATGCCTATGAAGGCTATGAGAGATGGGCATCCTGCTAGGAGAGTATTTCAAGCAATTAGGATTGAAGTTAATGATGAATTGGGTGTTTTAGAAAGAGCTTTAAGAGATAGTTTAGATTTATTAAATGTTTCGGGAAGGGTAGCTGTTATTACTTTTCAATCTTTGGAAGATAGAATAGTCAAGAAAATTTTTAAGGAATATAGTGAGATTAGTTCGGAAATTAAAGATTTACCGTTTATTCCTCAAGAATATATACCGAAATATAAAATAATTGAAAAAGGACTTACACCAAGTGAATTAGAGTTAGAAGATAATAATAGGGCTAGAAGTTCTAGACTTAGAGTTATAGAAAGAATAAAGGAATGATGATATAAGATGAAAAAGAATATAAAGAAGAAGAAGATTACGAAGTTAGAAAGTTTTTTATATAAGGTTGGTTCAGTTATTGTAATAGCTTTAATAGTGGGGATAGTTCTTGCTCAAACGGCTTTAGCTAAAGTTAATTTAGAAGTACAGTATTTAAAAAATGAAGTAGAAGAAAAAGAAAATACTAATACTAGTTTATCAATGAAGATAAATGAGATGGCTTCTTTAGAAAATGTGGAAGCTGTTAGTAAAGATGAAGGATTAAGTTATAATAGTGAAAATATTAAGGCAATAAAATAAGAAAATAAGAGAGGAGCTTACTATATGTATGGTGAGCTTTTTTTGATTATTTATTACAGAGCAAAAGCTGAACAAATGTACTGCTTATCTATTGACAAACAATTGTTTCTATGATATATTGAGAATGTTGGTAGAGATAGTAAAGACAGTAGGAAAAATAGTTTAATTTAGGAAGCTTAGAAGTAGCAAATAATATCGTACTTGACAATAAGTAGAGAAAAAAATTAAAAATAGTGGGGAAAGTTTTTTTTAGAGGAAATTTATGATAAAATTATGATAGTGAGGTGATGTGGATGAAACCTAGAAAAGTTAATTTAAATAGAATTAAGATAAATAAATTGTTTATTCTTGGAGTAGTGCTTTTGTTTGCTGTTTTTGCAGTTAGAAT
Organism: uncultured Bacilli bacterium; assembly: GCA_934149105.1. GTDB lineage: Bacteria > Bacillota_I > Bacilli_A > RF39 > UBA660 > RUG11215. The sequence continues at coordinate 8,846 of CAKPDP010000006.1, read as the reverse complement.
TAGTTATTTATGTATGGTTAATTATTCAGTTGGTTCATCTACAATAACGGCTTTTATCAAGAATAGAAATATGGAAACAGAGATTATTCTTCCTAATAGAGGAAGTATTTATGATAAAAACGGTAATAATTTGGCACAAGATGTTGCTAGTTATACTGTTATTGCTTATTTAGATCCGTCACGTAGTGAAGGAGTAACGACACAACAACATGTTAGTGATGTGGAGATGACAGCGAAGACTTTGGCTCCATATTTAAACATGTCAGAAAGTGAACTTAAGACTCTTCTTAGTAAAGATGCTTATCAAGTTGAATTAGGACCTGGTGGAAGAAATTTAACCCAGATTCAGAAGGAAGCTATTGAAAAATTAAATTTACCAGGAATTGGCTTTGAAAAGAGTACAAAGAGATATTATTCAAATGGAGATTTTGCTTCATATTTATTGGGATATACTGTTAATAAAACTTTAGCTGATGGTAATGAGTGGAAAGTTGGTGAGATGGGAATTGAATCCTATTTTAACGATGCTTTGACTGGTAAAAGTGGTAGTGTAACTTATGAAAGGGATAGATATGGTTATAAGATTGCTAACGGTCGAGAATTTGTAAAGGAAGCTGTTAACGGTTCAGATGTTTATTTGACTATTGATTCAAATATTCAATTATTTGTCGAAAATGCTTTAGAGGAAGCCTCTTCAAAGTCGAATGCTGAATGGGCACTTATGTTGATAGCGGATGCTAAAACTGGAGCTATATTGGGTTATGGTTCGAAACCTTCTTTTGATCCAAATAAGAAGAATATAACTTCTTATTTAGATCCAATCGTGAGTAATGCTTTTGAACCTGGTAGTGTTATGAAGATTTTTAGTTATATGTGTGATATTGAAAATGGGTTATATGATGGTAATGCTACGTATACGTCTGGTAGCATGACTTATACAGGAACTGATGGTACTTCGACAACAATTAATGATTGGAAGAGATCAGGTTGGGGAGATATAACTTATGATAAAGGTTTTGCTATGTCTTCTAATATAGCAGTTGCTAATATGGTTAAGAATGGACTTACTAAACAGGTTTTAAAAGATTGCTACGATAAATATGGCTTTGGTCAAAAAACAGGTGTTCCTTTATTCGGTGAAGTGGCTGGTAACATGAAGTTTAATTATGAGATAGAAGTAGCGACTGCAGGCTTTGGCCAAGGTGTTACTACTACTGCTATGCAAATTGTTCAAGCAATGACAGCGATCACTAATGAAGGTAAGATGCTAAAACCTTATATTGTATCCAAGATTATGGATAGTAATACTAAAGAAGTTACTTATGAAGGTCAGAGGGAAGAAGTAAGGGAAATCGCTAGTAAAGAAACGATTGCTAAAATAAAAGAACTTATGAAGAGTATCGTTTGTACTAGTCAGGCAGAATGTACCGGTAGTAGTTATTATATGGCTGATTATCCTTTAATGGGAAAAACTGGTACTGCACAAATATGGAATGATAAAACAGGAGGATACATGACTGGTAGTAGTGATTATATATATTCTTTTGCAGGAACTTATCCTGTTGACGATCCGGAACTTATTATTTATATGGCTATTAAAAGGCCTAAAGATACGGTTAATTATTTGGCAACAGCAGTTAAGGATATTGTTGTTAATATTAGTAAATATATGAATATAAATACTGAAGCTACAGAAAGTAAGAGTGTCGTTTTAAAAAATTATTTAAATAAAAATTTGACTAGTAGTAAAAGTGAAATAGAAAAGAATAATTTAAAGGTAATTGCTTTAGGAACAAGTGGTAAAGTTGTAAAGCAATATCCTAGTGCAAATAATACGGTGTATGCTGGTGATACTATTATTTTGATTAGTAGTGATTATAATGATACAATGTTGAATTTAACGGGGTTATCTTATAAAGAAGCTGTTAATATTTTAAATTTAATGGGAATTAATTATAAGGTAGAGGGGACAGGCTTTGTTTATGAACAGAGTATGCCTGAAGGTACTAAATTTACAAGCAATGATGTAATAACAATAAAACTGAAAGAAAAATATTAATTTTAGGTAATATTTAAGGGACTTGTAATAATAGCAATTATTTGCTATAATTATTAAGTCTTTTAATACTTTGTTATTATTTAAATTAAAAAAAATCAAGAAGAAAGGAGAAATTTATGAGTAAAATAAAAATATTTGGTTTAGGCGGATTAAATGAAAATGGGAAGAATATGTATGTCATTGAAGTAGATAAAGATATTTTTGTTTTGGAAGCAGGGCTTAAATATGCTGATGAATTTACTTTGGGTATTGATTATACTATTCCTAATATAGAATATTTAAAGAAAAATAGAAAAAGAATTAAAGGTATTTTTTTAACACATGGTCATTATGAAAATATAGGGGCACTTACAGATGTTATTAAAGATTTGCCTGGAGTTAGGGTGTATGGTTCTAAATTTACGATGGATATTGTAAGAAAAGAATTTGCAGAATATAAATTGGATACTAAGTGTTTAGTGGAAATGAAAGCTAATAAAACGTTATCTTTTGGGAGTGTTAAGGTATTTCCAGTAACATTATCGCATTCAATACCAGATAATTTTGGATATGCTATATATACTAAAGATGGAGTTATATTTTATGCTTCAGATTTTGTTTTTGATTCTTTGATGAGGGGGCCATATCAAACAGATATTGGTAAACTTGCTTATATTGGTAAACAAGGTGTTTTGTGCTTATTATGTGAGTCTATATATGCGAGTAGAGAAGGCCATACTACGCCTAATCATAGAATTGCAAATTTAATTAGAGAGACTTTAAGTCATGCGGAAGGTAGAATTATATTTAATGTCTTGAATTCACATTTATATAGAATTCAGGAATTATTTGATGAGGTATCTAAAACAGAGCGAAAAGTTGTTGTTATGGGTAAAAGATTACAAAGTATTATAAGCGATGCTATTGAAAATAAATATTTATTAGTTGATAAGAAAAACTTAGGTGATTTATCTAATTTAAATGATCCAGATGTTGTTATCTTAAATTCTAATGAACGTGAAAAACCTTATTTTAATATTACAAAGATTGTTGGAGGATATGATAAGTTTATTAAATTAAGAAAAAACGATACAATCTTTTTAGCTACTCCAATTTATGAGGGTAGAGAAAAAACATTTTATCGCTTACTTGATGATATTTCTAAACAAGATGTTAATATTGTAACATTGCCTTCTAAAAAATATGTATCTCATCATGCTTCTTCAGAAGATTTGATGATGATGATTGATCTGATGAAACCAAGATATTATTTTCCAGTTAAAGGAGAATATCGTTGTCAAGTTGCAAATGCTGATTTGGCTGTTAAAGTTGGTATTCCAGAAGAAAATATTATTTTGAAGGAAAATGGTGATGTTGCTACTATAAAGAATGGTAAACTTTTAAATACTTTTGAAAGAGTTCCTTGTGGTGTTGTATCAATAGATGGTAATTCTTCTGATGATATAGGAGAAGTTGTTCTTAAGGATCGTGAGATGTTATCTGATAATGGTATTTTGATAGTGTCGGCTACTATTAGTAAAAAGACTAAGGAATTGGTAGCGGGTCCAGAAATACTTACTAGAGGTTTTATTTATGTTAAAGATAGTACTGAGCTTATTGATAATATTAAAATTATGTGTTTAGAGATTATTAAGAATAATACTAAAGGTAATTATGTAGAATATAATAAGATTAAAATGGCTATTAGAGATGAAATAGGTAAGTATTTACTTATTCAAACCGGTAATAAGCCTATGATTATATCTGTTTTACAGGAGATATAGATAACATTAGTAAGAAAATAGATATTTTGATTAATTTCTTGAAGAAATGGTTGAAATATCTATTTTTGCTTATTATGAATGGAGTTTACGAATAAATATTATTGTGTTAGAATAAGTACAAGGTGATTTGAAATGAAGAAATTTGTGAAAGATATATATCCTTATGTGATTATTGTGGTAGTAGTGATACTTTTTAGAACTTTTATTGCAACTCCAGTGGTTGTTAATGGTCCATCGATGGAGAAAACTTTGTATGAAGGAGAATTACTTATTTTGGATAAACTTGATAAGACTTTAAAAAAATTGGATAGATTTGATATTGTTGTTATTAATGATCAGAAAGATCAAGAATTAATTATAAAAAGAATAATAGGTATGCCTGGAGATAAAGTTGTATATAAGGATAATAAATTATATATTAACGATAAGGTTGTAGAAGATAAATATGCTTATGGGGATACGGATGATTTTGATGTGTCTTCTATTTGCGAGGTTACAGAGAGTTTTGATAGTGAGTGCAAGTATGATTTGGTACCAGAAGGTTATTATATTGTTTTAGGTGATAATAGGAGTGTGTCTTATGATTCTAGAAGATTAGGTTTTATTAAAGAAGATGATATAAAAGGAACGACTAATCTTAGATTTTGGCCGTTAAAAAAGATTGGAATTGTAAAATAATTATAAGTTAGGGGGGATAAAAATGAAAGATTTAAAAATATTTACATCAAATATTGAAAATAGTGCCAGAGAACAAATTGATTTGTTATTGGAACAAGAGGCATTTAAAGATAGTAAGATAAGAATTATGCCAGATGTACATTCTGGATCGGGATGTGTAATTGGTTTTACGGGAGATTTAGGAAATAAAGTTATTCCTAATGTTGTTGGGGTAGATATAGGTTGTGGTATGCTGTGTGTTAAATTAGGAAAAGTAGATATTGATTATAAAGAATTAGATGAATTTATTCAACAGAATATTCCTAGTGGAATGAAAGTTAATGATTGGGAAAAGGCTTCTTTTGATATGAAGACATTATACTGTTATGAAAATTTAAAAAGATATGATTGGCTTCAAAAATCTATTGGTTCTTTAGGGGGCGGGAATCATTTTATAGAGATAGATATTGCTAAAGATTCGACGAAGTATTTAATAATTCATTCAGGAAGTAGAAATTTGGGTACGCAGGTTGCTAATTATTATCAAGATGTTGCTAATAAATTATGCAATTATGATTATGGACTATATAAAGAAAAAAGTAATGAATTAGTAAAAGAATATAAGGATCAAGGAAGAGAAAATGAAATTCAAAAAGCTTTAATTGATTTACAAGAAGAATTTAAAGAGAATAAGAATAGAATACCATATGAACTTGCTTATTTAGAAGGGGAAGATCGAGAAAATTATTTACATGATATGAAAATATGCCAGGAATTTGCGGTTTTAAATAGATATACAATGGCTAAGACTATAACTGATTATTTAGGATTAAACATGAACGATTATTTTGAGTCAGTACATAACTATATTTCTTTTTCAGATAATATTGTTAGAAAAGGGGCAATATCGGCTTTAAAGGGAGAGAGAGTTATTATTCCTATTAATATGCGAGATGGATGTATTATTGGAGTTGGTAAGGGTAACGAAGATTGGAATAATTCGGCACCTCATGGGGCAGGAAGGATTATGTCTAGAATGCAAGCTAAAGAAATGGTTGATTTAGAAGAATACAAGAAATCTATGAAAGATATTTATACAACTTCTGTTACTGAAACAACGATTGATGAAGCTCCTTTTGTATACAAATCAATTACAGAAATACTAGAGAATATTATTCCAACGGTAGAAGTTACAGAAGTTATTAAGCCAGTTTATAATTTTAAAGCTACTGATGCTTAAAGAATTGATGATTAACGATTTAAAGTTAGTTATCTTTTTTTTTGATGTTATCTTATGTTAGGTGGTAAATTTTTTTGGAGTAAAATGATTACAGTTTGAAATAACTATGATATAATTAAAATAATAAATTGAAGGGAAGTTTGATAAAGATGAAAAAAATTGTTGTAGTGGGTGGAGGAGTTTTAGGAAGTCAAATTGCTTTCCAAACGGCTTATTCAGGATTTGAAGTAGTAATTTGGTTAAGAGCAGAATGTAGTATTGGACATACACAACCTAAACTAGATGAACTAAAAGAAAAATATAAAAGTGCTATTTGTAAAATGGCAGAAGATTCTGGAAAGAGTTATGATAATTGGTGTAGAGGAATAGCGGATTATGATGAATTTGATAAGGATAAGTGTTTAGAAAAAGTAGAGGAAGCTTGGAAGAATATTAGAATAGAGTTAGATTTGAAAAAAGCTGTAGAGGGAGCTTATTTAGTTATAGAGTCTATGTCTGAAAATATGGAAGCTAAAATAGAATTTTATAAGAGACTTGCTAAGGTTATGGATGAAGAGACAATACTGGTTACTAATTCTTCTACTTTGTTACCGTCAAAGTTGGCTAAATATACAGGAAGACCAGATAGATTTTTAGCCTTACATTTTGCTAATTCTATTTGGAAGAATAATACGGCAGAAGTTATGGCACATAACAAAACTAATATGGATAATTTTGAGAAAGTAATGAATTTTGCTAAAGATATTCATATGGTGGCATTGCCTGTAAAAAAAGAGAAATCAGGTTATTTGCTTAATTCAATGTTGATACCGTTTTTGTTTTCGGGATTAGATTTATATGTTAATGGTATTTCTGATCCTGTTAGTATCGATATGGCGTGGACATTAGGGACAGGAGCTCCTGAGGGACCTTTTCAAATTTTAGATGCAGTTGGTATTAATACAGCTTATAATATAGTTAATATGTATGTGAAGATTCCTTCTTTTATAGCACCTTATAATTTTAAAGGAATGGCTAGTTTATTAAAAAGATATATAGATGAAGGTAAACTTGGTAAGGCTAGTGGAGAAGGATTTTATAAATATGATAAAGAAGGAAAGATAATTACTAATATTAAAGAATAATTATATAATTTTAATAAATTAGAATGGTTTAGAGATAATGGTTATAAAAATAATATTATGCTGGTATAAACCGACTTATGGGAAACTTCCTATGAAGTCTTATAAATAAAGACTGGAGAAACTTCTTAAAGGTTTTAAATAAAGCAAAAGATGCTTGTAAAAATTCTGGGCTTAATATAGATGAACAACTTGTTGAGGTCAACAGGTTGTCAAAAAAAATAATAATGCCACTGCTAATATACAAGATTATAAACTTTCAAGATATATATGTTATTTAATAGTACAAAATGCTGATCCAAGTAAAGAAGTTGTTGCTTTAGGACAAACCTATTTTGCTATTCAAACAAGAAAACAAGAAATAACAGAGCAAGAATATGATTCATTATCAGATGACGAAAAAAGATTTTATCAAAGGAAATTAACGAGACAAGGTAATTATACTTTGCAAAGAGTTGCTTCTGCAGCAGGTGTTAAAAATATGGCTGAGTTTCATAATGCAGGGTATAAAGGTTTATATAATGGTGAAACCGCTGATGATATATTTAAAAGAAAAAAATTACGATATAGAGAAGATATTTTAGATAATATGAATGAAGATGAATTAGTTGCTAATTTATTTAGAATAAATCAAACGAAGCAAAAACTTTTAAAAGATAATGTACAAGGTGAGAAAGAAGCAAAAGATGTACATTATGAGGTAGGAAAAAAAGTTAGAAAGGCAATTGCAGATATTGGTGGAATGATGCCGGAAGAAATGCCAACACCTAAAAAGAGTTTAAAAGAACTTGAAAGAGAAAGGAAAAAATTAGAAATAAAAGATCAAAAGAAACTTGAGGAAATAAAATAATAATTTGGATTGAGGATTACAAAATGAAGATAATAACACTATGTGGAAGTTTAAAATTTCAAAAAGAGATGATGACAGTTGCTGAAAAGATGGCATTAGAAGGATATTGTATTCTTACACCGGTATATCCAGTATTAGAAAATATGAAGGCAACAGAAGAGCAATTAATAAAATTGAAAGAGGCACATTTTAAAAGAATAGAATTATCAGATGCTATATTGGTAGTAAATATAAATAATTATATTGGAGAAAGTACAAATTTAGAAATAGATTATGCAAAAAAATTAGGTAAAGAAATTATATATTATACCGATTTAATCGAAAATAAGTAGAGCAAAAAAGAAAAATAATGATAGTCAAAAAAGTTTTCCATCAGTTGGAATTAATTGGTAAGTGGGAAGTTATGAAAAAACACTATTAAACCCTTGAAAATAAAGGGAAAAAATAAAATCTCTTTTTACATTTAAAACATATTTTTTGTTGAAAAATGTTAAAAAATAAATGTGTAGGAGTTATGAAAAACTTTTACTAAATTGCACAATTAACTTATTAACCATATTCCTATATAATATAGATAAGAAACAGAGGAAGTGTGGTTATAATGAAAAAAATAAAACTACCTATTAAGAATATAGAAACTAACATAATTTTAAATGCCTTAATACAATTTAAAAATGATAAATTAAAACAGGGTATATATACAGAACCTATTGATGAACTAATTTTAAAATTAAATAAAATTTATTAAACATATTTGAACTGATTAAAAATGGTCAGTTCTTTTTTTATGCCAGAAATGGAATACATAGCCATCTTATTAAATTAATGTGGCTAAATTAAAAGAAAGGAGGAGTTGGTAAAACAACAACAACCTTTAATCTTGGTGTAGCATTGGCTAAACAAGGAAAAAGAGTGTTAGTTGTAGATGTTGATCCTCAGAGTAATTTAACTACTTTAAGGCTGAGTAAGTATGCTAATTGCAATTTTAAAATTAAGTATAGAAATACTAATTCTATATACTAAAATAAAAAAGGTTATTTCTAAAATAAAGAAATAGCCTTGATACATAATTAAATTATATTACAAAATTGTAATATTGAGTAATATTAGAATGACGACTTATATGATAAAAAATGATAATATTATTGCAATAAAT
>CAKPDP010000005.1 GCA_934149105.1 uncultured Bacilli bacterium | reverse complement strand
CAAAGTTTTTCAACTTTTTTCTTAACTTTTTCTTAGCTTCTTTGCTTTATCAACACCCGTTTTTCTTGAGTGCATATCCATGATACCAAATCCAGAAAATAAAGTCAATGCTTTTTTGGGATTTTTCGACATTTTTTGAAATAAATTGAATTTTGTAAAATAAAGGACAGAAAATGTAACTTAAAAAGTAAGAATTTATTACTATTTTAAGTTGATGATTTTTATTTCTATGTTAGTTTATTCATTTATTTATTTGCTAAATTATTAAATTATTTCCTTATTATTGCTTTAGTTAAAATTTAGTTCGATGTTACGAAGCAATATTTAATATAAATATATTCATCTTAATTCATTTTGTTACTATTTTTTTATTAAATTTCTCTTGAGAAACTTGAAAATAAAAAAATTAGGTTGAACCCTAAATCATTTATTCTTATTAATTTCTTCCTGCTTTAGCATCTGTTTATACTTTTCATAATATTTTTTTAAACTTTCTTTATCAAAAGGCTCTTCCTTTTTTCTTACTTTATCAATTAGATTTCCTAATTCATATTTTAGAATAAAATCTAGTTGTTTAGAATAATTCATTTGTTTTTTGTGAAATTTATATTCCATACGATCTAATATTTTAAAACTACCATTAGGAAAAACTCTTAAATCCAGATCATAATCAATATACTTTATGACATTTTCATCTACTATATATGGAGTAGCTATGTTGCAATAATAATATATGCCATAATCTTTTAATTGACCTATGATGTTAAACCAATTTTTCTTATAAAAGAATAAAATTGCCGTTTCTTTAGTCTTTCTAACAGAACCGTCACTATCAACAATAGTTGTTTTATTGTTACCACATACTATATAATCTTCTTTTATGTCGATGATGGTGGTCTCGTCTGATTGTCTATGTAATTTACCATTATGTTTATAACAATGTATTTCTACTTTATCTCCTACTTTTAATTCGTTCATATATCTTCCTCAATTTCTTCTTCAATTCAAGTGTATTATACAACAAAAATTAAGTTTAAACAATAAAATATTGTTTTATGTTTTTGAATAATGAGGAATATGATATAATTGAATTAGATGGTATAAGTTATGTAGGATGTAGGTGAATATGAAAAAAATTTTTAAATGTTTATATACTTTAGGAAAATATTTCTGTTTAGGAATTTGGAAGGTAATTAGTTTCTTTCCTAAATATTTGATTTTAGGATTTTGTTATATATTTAACGGAAAGAATGATAAGAGATTTAAGAAAGAATTTAAAAAATCTTGGGGAACTTTAATATTACTAATTTTGTCGGTATCAGTTTATCTTTTTTGTGTTTTTTACTTAACGAGGAGATTTGTACAAAATGAGAGAGTTAAAGTATTATCGAATTGGATTACTGAGGATACAGAGATTTTAGTAGAAGATGAATCTAATAATTTGGATGATGGTAGTGATATTGATGTTAAAGTCGATAATAATTCTTATTATAGTCCGGGGGCAGAAATTAAATATGCTGATATTGAAGAAAATAAGAAAATAAATTCTGATACAGTAGCTTGGTTATGGGTAAATGGTACTAGTGTTGATTATCCAGTAGTTCAGACAGATAATAATTCTTATTATTTATCGCATGATTTTTATAAAAATAGTTATTATAGTGGTTGGGTGTTTGGAGATTATAGAGATAATTTTGAAACTTTTGGAAGAAATACTATTATTTATGCTCATAATTCTCTTAATGGAAAAATGTTTAGTTCACTTAATAATTTACTTAAAGAGTCTTGGTTTAATACGGAGAGTAATAGATATATAAAATTATCAACGGAAACCACTAATACGGTATGGCAAATATTTTCAGTTTATACAATTGCTCCTGAGACATATTATTTAACAACTGGGTTTACAGATCAGACGTTTGAAACTTTTGTGAGAACGATTGCCAGTAGGACTATTTATAACTTTAATGTAGGAGTAGATGTAAATGATAAAATTTTAACTTTACAGACTTGTACTAATTCGGGAACAAAGAGAATTGTAGTACATGCAAAGTTATTTAGGATTGAATATAAGTAGTAAAACTAAATATATGTTGCTAGTTTTTCTACTTTTCTTTTTTCTTCTTTGAGGGCTTTTCTACATAAAAATATATATCTAATAAATAATAAGCAAAAAAAATTTGGATGATTAAATTTGTCCAAATTTTTTTATTTTGTAGTATTATTTAATTCTTTGATTAGATCATAGGTAATAATATTATTAGAAACATCAATTAAAGCGTTAGCGTATTCTGATTTTTTATCTAAGTAATCTTTATCGACGGCATCTGTTCCTAATTGATAGATATGACCATTTTGATTATTATAATAGACTTTATCTGTTAGGTAAGATCCATCACTTAAAACTACAGTATTATCATTATCTTTAATACTTAGAATATCATGACCTAATTGATAATTACTATGAATTCCAAACATATTTCCTAGAGTTGGTAAGGCATCGATCATGCCAGCAGGAGTAGTAATTTCGGCTTGGAACTTCTGACTTTTGGTCCAAATAATGAAAGGAACTTTTTTATCTAATTGATATTTACATTCATTATAGTCAATGTAACCTTCGTCACCTTCTTGTTTGACAGTATCGGTAACAGGATCGTAATTATATAAAATATTATAGTATTTTTCATTGATTCTGGCATCATGATCACCATATATTACTAAGACAGTATTATCTAATAAACCAGCTTCATCTAATTCGGTTACAAATTCACCTATGGCTTGATCAGCATAATGAACAGAACGGAGATAATTTCCTAGAGTAGTTCCATTCAAGTAGTTTCTAGTTACATCTTCTCCATTGATATTGACAGTTACAGTAGTAGGATATTCATCCATTTTATCGAGATCATTAAATGGAGTATGGTTTGTTAGGGTAATGATAGTTCCATACCAATTTTCGTGCTTAGAAGCTATTTCTTTTAGTTTTTCTGTCGATTGTTTGAAGAAAGATTTATCAGATAGACCTAGACCAATAGTTTCATCAATATTATAAGAAGATTTACTATAAAAATCATCATAACCTAGGCTTTTATGCATGGTTTGTCTATTCCACATATCGCCGGTATTACCATGCATACTAAAGGTATAATATCCTTCTTGTTTAAATAGTTTTTGAATAGAAGTGTAATCTCTATCAAAATAACTAACAAAAACTGTACCACGAGAAGAAGGCATTAAAGAGGTACTGAAAGTAAATTCAGCATCACTACTAGTACCTACTCCTACTTGAGAGTAATAATTACTGAAGAAGAGACCTTCTTTGGCTAATTTATTTAAATTAGGTGTTACTTCTTGATTGTTAAATGAACGATTCATAGCAATAGTTTGAAGGCTTTCAGCATGGATAACAATAACATTTTTACCTTTAAAGATATTAGTATAATCATTAGACTGAATATTTTGAGCTTCATAACCATTTTCAGCATAATAATCTGTTACTTTTTTTAGGGCTTTATCATGGCCAAAGAGATTATTAATTTTAGGTTGAAGGCTCTGGACAAAGTCATTTAGTTGATAAACATAGGCTCCAAAAGTAGTTACAACTGATTCACGGTTCCACATTTTAGTAAATCTACTCCAGTCGGTTCCAGTAATAAAGATACTTATTATAGCAAGAGTGATAGCACCGACTCCCATGTAGCCTGGGAAATATAATCTTTTATCTTTCTTATTGATTCCCTTTAAATAGCTAGATTCTTTTTTCTTTAATCTAGTATGAATATAAAAGAGAAAGATTGGTTGCCAGATAAAGATAAAATATTCGGGCTTTATTACTTCTAAAACTGCATCTCCTACTCCTCCTAATTGAGAAGAAGTAGCTAAAAGAGAAACAGAGGCAAAGGAAGAATAATAAGAATAATAATTACAATTTATAATACAAATTAAAGAGAGAACAAAAGAAATAGTAAGAAGATATTTAGGACGATTCTTTTTCTTGAATAAGAAAGAAAAAGAACTAATTATAAAGATTATTCCAATATCAATAAAGAAAGGCTTATAATAAAAGGGATTCCCTACTGTTAGATATCTTAATAAAATTTCATTTAGAATAATAGTAATGATAAATGTTAGAACAAGAGGAGAATTTTCTAAGAGCTTTAAAATATATTTTTTTATTTGCAAAAGAATATTTTTCAATTCTTTATTTACTTTTTTTAATTCTTTTTTTGACTGCTTCATTTTTTCCTTCTTTCTTTTTCAATATTATAGCACGGAAAAAAAGAGATGTAAATGTCGTTTAGAATTAATAAAGGCCCGAGAAAAGGTAATAATTTGATTATGTTTTCTTTTTATGTTATAGTTTATATGGTGAGAGCGATGGAGAATATTGGTATTATTGCAGAATATAATCCTTTTCATTTAGGACACTTATATCAAATAAAAAAGGTAAAGGAAAAGTTTCCTAATTCTAGAATTATAGTGTTAGTTAGTTCTTATTTTTCACAGAGGGGCGAATTAATAATGTGTGATAAATGGGAAAGAACTAAGGTACTTTTAGACAATATGGTGGATTTAGTAGTAGAATTTCCTTTTGCTTATGCTAGTCAGAGTGCGGATACTTTTGCTAAATATGCTGTTAAGATATTGGGAATATTACAAATTAATTATTTGATATTTGGAGTGGAACAATTGGATGTAGAAAGTATTCATGAGATGGCTTTATTACAGATTAATAATAAAGAATATGATACTTTAGTTAAAGAATTATTGGATAGTGGTTATAATTATCCGACAGCTACTGGGACGGCAATAAAGAAAATGATGTCTCGTAAAATAGAGAGACCAAATGATATTTTAGCACTAGCATATATGAAGGAGATAATTAGACAAAATTTGCCAATTATCCCAATAGGAATTAAGAGGACTAATAATTATCATGATACTAATGTTAAGGATGATATTATTAGTGGGAGTGCCATTAGAAATTTATTAAAAGAAGAAAAAGATATAGATAAATATGTTGTCTCAGAAGAAGGAATTTATAAATATAAAGAAGTAAATAGAGAGAAGTTATTTCCTTTATTAAAATATCAAATAATAAATAATAGTCAAGATTTAGAAAAGTATAATATGGTTAATGAAGGAATAGAGAATAGGATTAAGAAAGTTATTGTAAAAGCTAAGTCTTGGGAAGAGTTAGTCTTTATGATTAAAACTAAGAGATATACTTATAATAGTATAAATAGAATGTTAGTTCATATTTTAACCAATTTTACAAAGGAAGAAAATAATAAGATCGAGCTTGATTATATTAGAATTTTAGGATTTACTATTAATGGGCAGAGGCATTTAAATGAGATAAAGAAAGATATAGATATTCCTATTATTACTAGATATAAGGAAGGAATATCACTTTTATTAGATATTGAGTTTAGAGTTAATAATATATATAGTTTGTTAGTTAATGAAAATGAGGAATTTATTAGAAGAGAATATACTAATAGACCGATCATAAAAAAATAAGTTGAAGTTTATAACAACAACTTATTTTTTCTTTTTATTGATGAGGAATATTTTTCATAGATTCTTTCCAAGTCCAAGTAGAGACTTCTGGTAAATCAATACCATGAGTATGAATATATTCTTTATGTTCTATTAATTTATCTTGGCAATATTCAATTAGATCTGAGCGTTTATTTCCTAAGTTTGGTAAGAGTTCCAAAGCCGATATGACAAGGTTGTAACGATCGATTTTGTTTTGAACACGCATATCGAATGGAGTTGTAATAGTGCCTTCTTCTTGATAGCCATGAACATGAAGATTTCTATTATGGCGATTATAGGTTAATTGATGGATAAGGGTTGGATAGCCGTGGAAGGCAAAAAGTATGGGCTTGTCTTCGGTAAAGAGAGCATCATACTCAGGATCAGTAAGGCCATGAGGGTGTTTAGTATGCGACTCTAACTTCATTAGATCAACGACATTGACAACTCTTATTTTTAGATCGGGGAAATGATTTCGGAGGATCGAGGTGGCAGCTAGAATTTCTAAGGTAGGTGTATCGCCACAGCAAGCTAAGACGATATCAGGATCAGTATAAGCATCATTACTAGCAAATTTCCAAATTGAAACACCTTTACTACAATGTTTTATAGCTTCGTCCATGGTTAACCATTGAGGGCGATCATGTTTAGAGGCAACAATGACATTGATATAGTTTTTGGTTTTGATACAGTGATCAAAGCAAGAGATTAAACAATTGGTATCAGGTGGTAAATACATTCTGACAATATCAGATTTCTTGGTTGCTAAATGATTTAGGAATCCTGGATCTTGATGGGTATAGCCATTATGATCTTGTTGCCAAATGTGGGATGTCAAAATATAATTTAGAGACGAGATGTCTTGGCGCCAAGATAGTTCATTGCAGACTTTTAGCCACTTAGCATGTTGGCTAGCCATGGAATCAATAATTCTGATGAAGGCTTCATAACTATTGAAGAAACCGTGTCTTCCAGTTAGGATATAACCTTCTAACCAGCCTTCACAAAGATGTTCTGATAACATAGAATCCATGATACGTCCGTAAGGGGACAATAATTCATCGCCTTCTTTTAAGAGGCCGTCCCACTGACGATTAGTGGTATCAAAGACATAATTTAGGCGATTGGATAAAGCTTCGTCGGGACCAAAAGCACGGAAATTGTGATTAGTTTCGTTTAGAGTAAAGCAATCACGGATATATTTTCCTAATTCGGTCATATCACTGGTTACTACTTCTCCAGGATAAGGTACAGATAAAGCATACTTACGGAAATCAGGAACGATTAGATCTTTTCGTAGTCGTCCACCATTGGCGTGTGGGTTAGCCCCCATTCTTCTATCACCTTTAGGTGCTAAGGCTTTTAATTCAGGAAGCAACTGACCGTTTGGAGTAAATAGTTCTTCGGGGTGATAACTTTTTAACCAGTTTTCTAATAATTCTAGATCACTTAAATTATTTATAGTGATAGGAACTTGGTGAGCATGGAAACTGCCTTCTATTTTGGTGGTACCAACAAATTTAGGGCCAGTCCAGCCTTTAGGGCTTATGAAAATTATCATTGGCCAACGAGGTCTAGTAAAATCATTATTTTTAAGAGCATTATCTTTAATTTTTTTTATTTTTTGAATGACAGTATCGAGAGTAGAGGCCATTTTTTGGTGCATACCTTCGATAGTGTCTTCTTCTACGTAATAGGGTTCCCAGCCAGTACCTATAAAGAAGGAAGTTAATTCTTCTTTGGGAATTCTAGATAGAACAGTGGGATTAGCTATCTTGTAACCATTTAAATGTAAAATTGGTAAAACGACACCGTCAGTAACGGGATTTATGAATTTGTTTTCTTGCCAGGAAGTGGCTAAAGGTCCTGTTTCAGCTTCGCCATCTCCAACGACACAGGTAGCGATGAGGTCGGGATTGTCTAAAATAGCTCCCATGGCATGGGAGAGGCTGTAGCCCAATTCTCCACCTTCATTTATGGAACCGGGAGTTTCAGGAGCGACATGACTAGAGATGCCACCTGGGAAACTAAATTGTTTAAATAATTTTTTTAAGCCGGCTTCGTCTTCGGTTATATTAGGATAAATTTCACTATAGGTACCTTCTAAGTAAGTATTGGAAACTAGGGCTTGACCGCCATGACCAGGTCCAGATATATAAATCATATTTAAATCATATTTATTTATAACTCTATTTAAATGGGCGTAAATAAAATTTTGGCCAGGTGTTGTTCCCCAATGCCCTACTACTTTCTTTTTTAGATCTTTTAATTCTAACTTTCTTTTTAATAAGGGATTATCTAAAAGATAAAGTTGTCCTACAGATAAATAGTTAGCTGCACGCCAATAAGCATCTATTTTTTTTAATTCTTCGTTCATTATATCCTCCTTGTATTCTTTTTGCTATTATAATTATAACATAGTCAAGGATAAAGTAAAAGTAGTTAGTTAAAATAAACTTAACTGACTACTTTCTGGTAAATCGACAAAGAGATCCATGCTACGCATTTTATCGATTAGGGTTTGAGAGACTTTACAACGTTTTTGGAAGTTTTCAACAGAGATAAACGGTCCTTTTTTAGCTTCTTCTTGAATACTGTTAGCAACGGTTTCTCCTAGGCCATCAATGGTTCTAAAAGGAGGAATTAGGGTTACATTATCAGTATCGATGGTGAAGTTTTTAGCGTCACTCTTCATTATATCTAAGTGACCAAACTTTATACCTCTGGCGGTGGCTTCTAGGGATAGTTTTAAAGTTTCTAGAATGGATGTTTCTTTGTTGCTGGCATCATAACCTTTATTATTTATTTCAATTATTTTTTCTTTAATAGCATCATATCCTTTGATCATTACTTCAATATCAAAATCATCAAAACGAGTAGAAAAATAGGTAGCATAATATATTTCGGGGTGATGAACTTTATAGTAAGCAATTCTAAAGGCACTAATAACGTAGGCTGCAGCATGGGCTTTAGGGAACATGTATTTTATTTTACTACAGGAATCGATAAACCATTTTTCGATGCCAGCTTTTTCCATGGTTTCTTTATGTTTTAACCAGGTATCAGGATCTTTAGAGGCTTTACCTTTACGAACAAATTCCATTATTTTGAAGGCTTTGATAGGTTCTAGGCCATGATACATTAGGTAGACCATGATATCATCACGACAACCAATAACGTTTTTAAATTCGACGGTTCCACTTCTTATTAGTTCTTGGGCGTTACCTAACCAAACGTCGGTACCATGAGATAATCCCGATATTTTTATTAGTTCGGAGAAGGTTTTAGGTTTAGTATCTACTAACATGCCAATAGTGAATGGGGTTCCAAATTCTGGTATTCCTAGGGTTCCTGTTTCACACATTATTTGTTCTTTAGTAACTCCTAGGGGTTCAGGAGAAAGGAAGATACCCATAGTTGGTTTATCATCTAGAGGAACATCACGAACATCTTTTCCGGTAATATCTTGGATCATTCTTAATTGAGTAGGATCGGTATGGCCTAGAATATCTAGTTTTAAGACGTCTTGATCGATAGCATGGTAATCAAAGTGAGTAGTTCGCCAAGCACTAGTTGGATCATCAGCAGGGAATTGATAAGGGGTAAAATCATAGACATCCATATAACCTGGTATTACAACGATACCGCCTGGATGTTGACCAGTAGTTCTTTTTACACCAGTACAACCTTCTGCTAGTCTTTCGATCTCGGCTGTACGCATAGTGATACCATGATCTTCACAGAATCCTTTAACGTAACCAAAGGCAGTTTTTTCTGCAACAGTACCAATGGTTCCAGCACGATAAACATTATCAACTCCAAACAAGACTTTGGTATATTCATGGGCAGAGGCTTGATTTAGATCAGAAAAGTTAAGATCGATATCTGGTACTTTATCGGCGTTAAATCCTAAGAAGGTAGCGAAAGGCATGTCTTGGCCATCTTTGATAAAAGGAATATGACAATTAGGGCATTCTTTATCAGGTAAATCAAAGCCACTAGAGTAAGTAGCTCCTAAAGGAGTTCCATCAGGATTGTTAAAAATACTTAATTTACAGTTAGGACAACGATAATGGGCAGCGAGAGGATTTACCTCGGTGATACCCATCATGGTAGCAACGAAAGAGGAACCAACTGAGCCACGGGATCCTACAAGAAAGCCATCATCATTAGAGTGTTTTACTAATTTTTGGGCAATTAAATAGATAACGTCGAATCCTCCTCCGATGATACCACCAAGACTTTTAGTTAATTGTTTATCCAGTTCTTTGTCAGTAAGGGATTCAGGAGAATTTATTTGGATATTATTACGGACAATTCTCTTTACTTCGTCATCGCCTTTAATGATAGCAGCATGTAATCTTTTAAAGGATTCTTGTTTTAGTTCGTCACCAGAGAGATTTCCTTCTCTTTTTAATTCATCATTAATGCTAGCTAAGAGGCTATCGCCATATAATTCTTTGGCTATTCTTTCTTCAATATCGGTAGGGAGAGGATTTCCGTACCAGCTTTCAGCTTTGGTATAGACAAGATCGATTACGGTCTCAACGGATTTATCGATTTTAGGAGAGAAAGGAATACCACCAGTATCAATAATAACTTCTATTTCTTCACACATATCGGCGATAGAGTTAGGATTAGTTATAACTATTTCAGTAGCTAGATCAGGATCTAAGAAAGAAAATTCGTCTAACATTTCGTTAGTAGTTCTTAAATATTGATCAGGAATAGTTTCATAACCAGGAGTGTTTAGGTATCTTGCTAGAGGATGACGACCTTTACCAGGAACATTTTGATTAATAATTATTTCCCTGTAAAGTTTATCATCTTTATTTAGAGTATGAGCATCACTGGTTGCTACTACTAATTTATTTAATTCTTTAGCACATTTAATTATTTTATTTAAAGCTAGAAGGACTTCTTCTTTAGTATTTATATCATGTCTAGCGATTAAGTGGCTATAATTAGTAGGAGGTTGAACTTCAATATAATCATAGAATGACATTAGATCTTTTAATTTAGCTTCACTACTAGTTAGGGCGGCTTTAAAGATTTCACTATTGTAACAGCCACTGCCAATTAGGAGGTTTTCACGATATTGGGCTAGAACTTTTTTGGGAATACGAGGAGATTTAACCAGATAATTAGTACTAGCAAAAGAGATTAGTTTAAACATATTTTTAAGACCACTTCTATTTTTGGCGATTATGTTGACATGACATTCACGACACCATCTATTTATTTCAAGGTCTGTAGGTAGTTTAGATAAATCATTAAAGGTTTTGATACCCATAGTGTCTAATTGTCTTAACATTTTAAAGAAAACATAACCAGTAAATTCAGCATCATAGTCAGCACGGTGATGGTGTTTTTCACCGTTATCACTGCCATCATTTTCTTCAAAGGTAATACCATAATTTTTAGTTAGGGCCGTTAGGCTATGTCTTTTGAGATCTTTATTGATTATTTGAGAAATAACCATAGTATCTAAAATAGTGTTATCTAGAGTACCTAAATTATATTTTTGATAAGCCATTTCAAGCATTGAGCGATCGAATTTGGCATTTTGAGCGACTAATGGTAAATCGCCAATCCAGTCTTTAAATTTTTTAGTTACTTCTTCTTCGTTAGGGCAACCAGAAACTAGAGAATTACTTATTCCTGTTAATTTAGTTATCTCAGGATCAATAGAATGACCGGGGTTTATTAGTTCATCAAAATTCTCGATGATGGCTCCATCTTTCATTTTGACAGCACCAATTTCAATCATACTGTCGCTTAATCCAGCGTTGAAACCTGTTGTTTCGGTATCAAAGATAACATAGGTAGAATCTTCTAGGAATTTGTCATTAGGATTTACGACAATATCTAGATTACCATCAGACATTTCTAGTTCAACACCATATAAGGCTTTAAATTTTTGAAGATGTTTTTGAGCTTCTTTGGTTTCTTCTAACTCTTTGTTAAGATTTGCTAAGGCATCTGGATCAGTTGTTTCTTTTATTTGGGCTGTTAAGTCTTTAATTTTGCTTTTATAAGGTGCTTCTAATTCTTTATTGTATTTAGTTACTTCATTAAAGACATGAGGGAAGGCTTGACAACCATCATGATCGGTTATGGCAATGGCTTTATGACCCCATTTAATAGCTTGTTTGACTAATTTTACTTCATCGATACAACCATCCATTTGACTCATCTTAGTATGAGTATGAAGTTCTACTCTTTTCTTATCAGGATCAGCTGTATCTAATCTTACTTCTTCATGGCCATCAACAGGGGTTATATCTTTATATCTGGAGATAAAGACTATTTCCCCAGCGTATTTATCATCACTAGCTTTACCATAGAACTGATACCATTTGCCATTTTTTAATAGATCTTTTAATCTAGCAAATTCATCTTCATCTTTAGTAAAGATCTTAAGATACATACTATCACTATAGTCAGTTACTTTTAAAGTAAAGATCTTAAAACCAGATTTACTGGATTCAAAGATATCAATACCAAAGATTTTGGCCTCAATATTGATGTTATCAACTTCATAGATGATATCTTTGATTTTAGTAATATCATTACTCTTTTTAGGGCGATAATTTTTATTGGGAGAGAGTTCTGTTTTCTTGGGTTCAAAAGATTTAGTTGTTTCAGGTTTAGAAAACTCTGAAACAGTGGCAACTACCCTACTCTTTTCTTCTTCTATTTCTTTTAGAACTTTATTTTCTTCAGATTTTTCTAATTTAAATTCAACTTGATAATTATAACCATATCTTTTTAAGGCCGTAGTTAGATCGGTAGCAATTAGTTTTAGATTAGACATTTCAATTTGGTTATAAACAGGATAAATAAGAGTATTAGGAGTAGTTTCTAGATTATACTCACGATCTTTAAAGATTTGATATTTAGTTGATAAACCTGAGAAAAAGGAATTTAAATAACTAGGAAGAAAAGAATTATCAATATTTTGAGGAATAATAGTTAATTCAACGGTTTCAATTTTATTAAATTTCATTTTTAATTTAGTAAGAAGAGTTTGATAGACTTCTAGAGGAAGATTAGTGGTAGTTTCGATTAAAAAATCAAAACATTTATTTTGATCATAAACTATAACTTCTTTAATCGAAGAGTTTTTAAAATAAGGTAAATAATCAGTATTTAAATTAATTTCTGTTAATAATTTTAATAATCTATCCATGGATTTTATCACCTCGTTTTTTATTAATTATATCATGAATATTTTATTATTTTTGATGTTTAACTTAAATGTTATTAAATATTTTTAAGATGAAAACAGGTAGTAATAAAATTAGTTAGGAAAGAAAATTTAAACCTTTAAATTGGTTAGGACTAACAGAATCTAGTTAGTTATATGTATGGGAGACAACCCGACTTTTGTACTTTAGATAATTAAAAAAAAGCGTTGTTAATACCAATGCTTAAAGGTCTGGGAATACAACTACAAAAGGTCTGTTACAACAAATTTTTATTTTTTTAAAAATCTTCTATTGTTCGGGCGTTATATAATAATTTATATAGTATAATTTTTGGTAGGGAAACTTAACTGTTGAGTGCTTGCCTCCGTCTAGAGAGAAAGGAGGCTGATAGTTATGCATAAGAAAGATTTTTTAGTCTCTTCTTTAATCATTATTATCTTCTTACTAATAGCCTTACTTTTTGTTTTAGTAAAATAGTAAACTATATAAGAAAAGCACTCAATCTAGCATAGATTAAGTGCTTAACCACAAATTAAGGGGAGGTTTAGATAAAATAATAAAAACTAGTTACAAGGAAATAGTTTGTAACTAGTTTTTATTATTTTTTATTAAGATATTTCTAAAACCAATATTAGGATCAGCTCCCCCAGTAGCAGTATTTAAAGAGAAGTTAGTTTGGTTATTCCCACCTCTAGTTAGCCATGAATTAGTTCCAAGATTTAGGTTACTACCATACCAACCACCTGTTTCTTTAGAGGTGTCTAAAGATATTTCTCCTATGGCGTCGCCTAGATGAGACCGATTTAGAGATAGTTGAGAATAAGGATTATTATCAGTAATTAAAGGATAGGTATCATAGTACCTAGAGTTTAGAGATAATAAGTTATTTCCAGCTTCACTGATGGTTAGAGATTTATCAGTAATATTTGACATAACATATGCTGCTGCTGTTCCTGATAAATCATAAATACCATAAATATTACCTGTACTAGAAGATTTTTGACCATCTTTAGTATCATAATTAAGACAAGTAGTAGCGTTATCAGAAGTTCCACAACCTGTTTGATATTGATTTTGAGAATTTAAATAGGTGTTTTTAGAGATTACGGAACAATTATTATTAGTACATAGGCCATAATTACTATGTGTTAAGTAAGTAATAGATCCCCACTCGAGATTTTTAATAAGATGAGCATCAATATTGGAGCTAAAGTTATAACTAGAATTATCTAGAAGAGAGGTTGTATAGGATAGGGCTTCCGAAATATTATGATTAACAAGATTATTTATTTGATTATTTTTAATAATTAAATTGTTATTATTATCAAGAGTGGAAGCAAATTTTCCAACCCATAATCCTGATACTTCAGTAGTTCCTAGTTTGAAGGCAGGATGAGTATAATATTCACCATTAGTTCCTAGACAGATTTCTGAGAGCATAGCTTCTGTAGTAGGAGCTTGATTATTATAATTACAAGTTATTTCTCCTGTGGTTGCTATTCCTTCTTCAAAGATAATATCTATACCTTGTTCTTGAGGTTTATAAGTACCAGTATCTAGATCAACTTCTTTAAGACCACTTTGTTTTTCAAGGTTCCAAACTTTATATTTATAACGAGGAATCCAGGTATAATAGGATAAGATAGTTAATGAGTTATCTTGAGAAGGATTTTCTTTAATAATAGTTCCAATAGGAATATTTTGACCTTCAGAGAAATCATAATAAAGAAGGAGATTGTTATTAGAGTTATTTAAATCATTAATAATATTGGTAGTATTTAGATTTTTAGAGAAATATTTTTGAATAGTTTCTTCAGAAAGGGCACTAGTAAAGATAAGGAAATTATTTACTTTACCTTGATAATTAGATTTTCCTAGGGTTAGAGAAGAAGAACTAATTTTTATTCCTTTTAATTTAGAATTATTAGCTAGTTCAGCTGCATTTCCATTAACATAGAGACTAGGATTACCATTATCATATTTAAAGACAATAGTGTACCAATCATTTAAAGATACTTGATAATTAGATTTTAAATCATGAATAGTATTATCTTCTTTAGAATAGATTTTTATAGCCAAATAACTATCAGAAGTTAAATACAAGGAGAAGCCACCATTATCAAGATTAGAGATAATGGTACTTTCACCATTAAGTCCAGTTATTTTAGTTCTAATTACGGTTGTTAAAGAATTACTAAAGTCATAATTTTTTAAATTACAATCAATATAACTATCTTGTTTATCTAAAATTACAGTGCCATTATCGATAGTGGCATTATTATTAAAACCAGTATTTTCATGATTGGAGATATCTAGGATATCTTTTTTATCAATAATAGCAATATTAGCCCATCTTTTTAGGGCATATTCATACCAGTAATATTTATAATCAGTATTAGTTATATCCGCTACTACCCAACTAGATAAATCTTCATCATAGACAATAGGAATCATATTATCATCTAATTCTGGACTATTAGGGAAAGAATAAGTAGTGGTTATAGCTGTTCCTTTAGGAGGAGTTAGCGTACCGCCATTTTCATATCCTGATAAGACATTTAGATCATAAGTAAGAGCAGAATTAGTTTTATTGATAATAACTAAACTGACAACAGCTTTACTCTCTTTAGAGATTACTCCAGAAGCATTATTATTACTGGTATTTAAAACGGCTAAAAGAGTATTATCTTTTATTTCTTCAGTAGTATAAAGAAGATATTTTAAATTAATATTATTTTTATTTTCAAGAGTTAAATCTAATAATTTAGTTTCGCCAGGATTAATAGTTATAGTATAAGGGAGATTATTATCTAGACTAACATTTATGGTATATTTCAGATCAGGACTAGGTCTATTAGTTGTTAATAGATTAGAATTAATATCATAGGCATAGGTTTGATAGATGGCCATGATAGCTAGAGAAAATCCTATTAAAAAAACGAGTAAAATATCTTTTTTATGTTCTAATATTTGTTGCATCTCTTCACCCTACCCTTTATTATTTAAATTTATTTTATCATAAAATAAAGGACATTTCAATTGTTATTGGGTATTTTTATATTCTAATCCTGGTTGATAATAGTTAGGAATTTTACCATTTATTAGTTCTATTGATAAGGGAGTATTAAAAGTTATGGTAGTTACTTTACTAGTAAAGGGAAGAAATATTTGCATATTAGCTTCAATAGTTAAATCTAATTCGATTAGAGCATTATTTAAACCATAATCTTGAACACTAATTTTAACTCCCGTTACTATATCTTTATTTAATTTTAGTTTTAAGGGTATTTTAGGTCCTAAGTTAGAGAGAAAGATATTGTTAGTAGCGGATCCTAAGGTTATGGTATAAATGAGGCCATTTCCATAATAAGTATTTAGTTCTTCTCCTGACATGCCTAATTCTTCTACATTACCAGATTCTAAATGATGAAGATATTTTTCAATGTGAGAAGATATTTTTCCTAAAAGTTCAGAGACGGCTTTAGTATCATAATTTATTAATTCTATTTCATTAGAGGAAGATCTAGTTATATTAAAGAGATTAGTAGGATAATTAGAAGATATTTCTTCAGAATAGGCTTTATTCATTACTTTTAAAGCAATTTCTCTGGTTTTAGTATCAGCATAGTTTAGAAGAAGAGGAGTTAATTTAGTGTTATAGTATTTTATCAGAAGAAAGGAACAGAGAAAAGATAGAATTAGGACGAGGATTAGTTTTTTTATAAAGGTAGGTAGTTTCTTGTGATTATATTTTTTCATAGTAAAATATATGATATAGTAACTAATTTACTACTTTACACTTAAGTGTCTATTTACACTTTAGAGATAGATAAATAGTAGTTTTTTTACACATTATATAGATAAAGATTTTCATTTATAGTATAATTTACTTGGTGATAATTATGATTTATTATAGAACCAAACAAATTGTTAATTACGCTAATAGGGGGATGATATTAGAGGATGATATAAATCTTACTAATAAGTATTATTTAGAAAATGATATAGCTCTTATTTATAAGAAACCAACTCCTATAAAGATAACAAAAGTAGATTATAGACAATCAAAGATTAATGAAGCTTATTTTGAAGCTCCGTCTACTCTAGACTACAATGGACTATATAAAGGAAAATATATAGAGTTTGATGCTAAGGAAACTAATAGTAAGACTAGTTTTCCACTTAGTAATATTCATAAGCATCAATATATACATCTTAAGAAAGTTATAGAACAAGGAGGGATAGGATTTTTGATAGTAAGATTTAACTTATTAGATTTAAATTATATTTTATTAGGAGAAGATTTAATTGATTTTGTTAATAGTAATGAAAGAAAGTCTATTCCTTTAAGTTATTTTGAAGAAGTAGGATATCCGTTAAAGATGGCTTTTAGACCAAGATTGAATTATTTAAATGTTATAGATAAATTATTATAGAAAAAGAAAGTATGGTGAAGAGATGGATTTAAAGAAAAAGAATAGTCAGTCTAAGAAAAAAGATGAAGAAAAAATTGAGAAGAAAACCAAGAAGAAAATTGAAGAAAAAAAGAAACCGAAGGTTAGCGAAGCCGAGTCAGATAGAGAAATAGAAATAGTTAGTGATAATGACGCTCTAGAGTTACTAGCGGATCTTAAGGAGGATGATGAAGAAGTGAAAAAGACTTCGAAGAAGAAAAAGAAGTGTGCAAACATTAAAAATAGTTCTTCTAAGAAAAAGAGAGCTTGGTGGAAGAAGGTACTCACTTTACTGATTATTTTAATGGCATTAGGAATTTTTGCAATGGGTGGTTTTTTAGCGTATATAGTTTTTACAACCTCCGATTTTAATCCTAAGGCCTTAGAAAGTCAGGAACAGACAGTTATATATAGTGCCGATGGAAAAGAAATTGCTAATTTAGGATATGAACTTAGGGAAAAAGTTACTTACGATCAATTACCACAAGTTTTAATAGATGCGATTGTGGCAACTGAAGACTCAAGATTTTTCCAACATAATGGTGTCGATGTACCAAGATTTTTAAAAGCATCGGTGGGCCAGATATTGGGAAATAGTTCGGCAGGTGGAGCTTCAACATTGACAATGCAGGTTGTTAAAAATAATTTAACTTCGACAGATAGATCGATTATAAGAAAATTTAAAGATATGTATTTAGCTACTTTCTATATGGAAAGACAATATAGTAAAGAAGAAATCTTAGAATTTTATGTTAATGATAGTTCTTTGGGAAGTAATGTTTATGGAGTTGGAGAAGCTAGTGAATATTATTTTGGTAAGTCTGTATCAGAACTTAGTTTACCAGAAGCAGCTTTAATAGCAGGGCTATATCAGGCTCCTAATGCTTATAATCCTTATTACAAACCAGAAAATGCCACAAAGAGAATTAAGACAGTATTGAAGCTTATGGTTAAACATGGTTATATTACGCAAGAAGAAGCTGATTCTGCTGGTAGTATTGATATTAGTAGTTTATTAGTAGGATTAAAAGATAGTGATAACAAATATCAAGGATATATAGATACAGTTATTGATGAAGTTGAAGAAAAAACAGGATATAGTCCTTATTTGGTATCGATGAAAATTTATACGGCTTTAGATACTAGTATTCAAGATGGTATCGATTCGGCTTTCAAGGGTGAAACTTATAAATGGGAAAATGATAAGGTTCAAGCAGGAGCGGCTGTAATTAATTGCAATACTGGAGAGATTGTAGCAGTTGGTACAGGTAGAAAGGCCGATAATGCGGCTCGTACTTGGAATTATGCAACGACTACTAAGAGACAGCCAGGATCGACTGCTAAACCAATATTTGCTTATGGTCCTGCGATAGAATACTTAAATTATTCAACTGGTACTTTATTAGTCGATGAGGAATGGAGTTATACTAATGGGACAACTTTAAATAACTGGGATAATAATTATAAAGGTATGATGAATATCAAAGATGCTTTGGCTCAATCAAGAAATATCCCGGCATTGAAGGCGTTCCAAGAAGTTAATTCAAAAGTAGGAAATAAAAAGATAGTAGAATTTGTAAAGAAATTAGGAATTAGTGTAACGAATGATGTAGCTTATGAATCTTACGCGATAGGAGGTCTTTCAGACGGAGTTACTCCAGTTCAACTTGCT
The DNA here is from genome assembly GCA_934149105.1 of uncultured Bacilli bacterium. Lineage (GTDB taxonomy): Bacteria > Bacillota_I > Bacilli_A > RF39 > UBA660 > RUG11215. Next base: position 99,102 of record CAKPDP010000005.1, on the reverse strand, counting down.
AATGCTTATTCAGCTTTTGCTAATGGTGGTTATTATTTAAAGGCTCATGCAGTTACAAAAATAGAATATAGATCAACTGGTAAAACTGAAGAATATAAAGTAGAAAAAAGTGATGAGACAAGAGCTATGAAAGAGTCAACAGCTTATATAATGAATAATGCTTTGGAATATGCTGCCAACAATGGATTTGGTGGTGGATCTAGAGTTAGTGGCTCACATGTAGCAGTTAAAACTGGTACGACAAACTTTGATGATGCAACCAGAGAAAGATGGAAATTACCAGATTATGCTGAGAATGATTTATGGACAGTGGCATATACAAAGAATTATTCAATAGCTCTTTGGTATGGTTACGATACACCTAAGGATGGTTATAATACTAGAGGTACTTATAAAGATCGACTTATGAGTGTGATTATGCAAAATATTCCAAAGGAATCTAGTGGTTGGGAAACTCCAAAATCAGTAAAGGCTGTACAAATTGAAAAAGAAACAGTTCCAATTCAACTTCCTAGTGAATTTACTCCTGCTAATATGATTACAACAGAATATTTTGTAGATGGTTCAGAACCAGCTGATGTTTCAGAAAGATTTAGTAAATTAGCAGATGTTACGAAGTTAGAAGCGACATCTAATAAAGGTAGTGTTACATTAACTTGGGAAGCCGAAACACCAAAAGTACTTACTGATGATTATTTAAATAGTTACTTTAATCAAGCAACTTTTGGTAAGAGTGGTAGTAAGTTTAAACAAGATAGATTAACTTATAATGCTAATACATTAGGTGGTTATGGCTTTGGTATTTATATCAAAGATAGTAATGGTAATCTTTCAAGGGTTGGTTGGACAACCAATAAGAATTATACTTATACTCCTACTACTAGTAGTAAAAATATAACTCTAGTAGTTAAAGCAGAATATCAGTTATTTAAGAGTAATGCTAGTGATGGGATATCTAAAGAAGTAACGGTATCTGGTAATAGTAGTAGTAATAATACTACAAGTGATACTTTAAAAATTGTACTTACTAATAGTTCTGTTTATGCTAGTGTAGGAAGTGCTAGTAATAGTGATTTTGAATATACAGTTATGCTAAGTAGTGATAATAGTGATGTTACAAAGGAAGCAACTATGGCAATTACAATTAGTGGTAATGGCGTAAATAGTACTGCTAGTAGTGTTAGTGAATTAGTTAGTAATGTTAATAAATTAAGTGCTGGTAATTATACTATTAGTTATAAGGCAACTTATAAAGGTGAAAGTATTACAGCGAAACAGACATTAACAATTAAATAAAAAGAAGAGTTAAATCGAAGAAGGATTTAACTCTTTTGCTTATAATAAGGACAGATTCCTTTTAAATGACAAGTTTGGCACTGGGGAGAGATAGCTTTACAGACATATCTTCCAAAGAGAACTAATTGATGATGAGTTCTCCCCCACTTTTCTTTAGGAACAATACGCATTAATTTAGTTTCAATAGTTTTAACATCATCATCTTTAGAAGCTAGATTTAATCTTTTACTAACTCTAGAGACATGAGTATCAACGGCAATGGCATCAACGTTATAGATATTGGATAAAAAGACGTTAGCAGTTTTATGCCCTACTCCTGGTAAAGATTCTAGATATTTTTGATCGTTCGGAATAGTATAATTATTATCTTTAATTAAAGTGGCAACAATATTCTTGATATAGATACTTTTCTTATTAAAGGTACCTATCTCTCTAATAATATTGGCGATGTCTTCTTGAGAAGCTGTATTTAGGGCATCGAGAGAGGGATATTTAGTAAATAGAACTTTAGTTACTTTATTTACCCTTTTATCGGTAGTTTGAGCACTTAAAACGATAGCTATTAAAAGTTCGTAATCTTTAGTATAATTTAATTCACAACGAGGATTAGGATAGAGAGTATCTAGATAGTTTAAGATGATATTAATATTATTATTCATCTTCTTCGAGCCAATTGTAGTCATAAACTTCTATTTCCTTAGTTTTAGATTGCTTGTAACTGTTACGATCTTTTTTTACATCTTCTTTAGTCTTTAAGCCTTTACTCTGCCAATCAAAAAGAATTTTATCAATATAACTCATACGATGGACACCATTATAGGTAGCTTCTTTTAAGGCTTCAACAATTAATTCTTTAGGTAAATTATCATTTATCCAACTCTTAATCTTTTCTAATTCCATAGGAGAAAGAAGTCTTCCAAATTCTTTTTCAAAAATATCAATAATGTCAGTAGTATCAGGATTTAATACTTGATCTTGATTTTGAATTAATTTAAGTAATTTATCATAAAGAATATCGGTATAGATATATTCTTCTTGACGATTATTTTTATTTTTTTCAATCTTGATATTAAGAACATTTTTTTCAGATAAGTTATTTATTAATTCCATTACTTTTAGTTTATTTAGACTTAAGCCGGTGGCAAATAATTCAGGATTGTAAGGGATTTTATCACCAATATTAAGAATATAGATTAAGACTAAAAATTCTTCGGGAGTTAAATTTAAGTTTTTATAATTTTGAAATAATACTTGGGGAATAGTTATAGGTTTTTGTTTTAAAATTGTTAATAAATTATCTGTCATCTTTATACCTCTATTTCTATTGTAGAAATCTTTTCTTTTGTATGAATATCATAGTAATTATAGATAATTTTATTTTTCTTAGTAATAGTTTGTTCATACATAAAAGAACCTGATTTGTAGATAATATCATAATCTAAAGATGCTACTTTGTCTAGACTTTCTGTTAATATTTCTTGATATTTATGATCATAGGCAATTAAATCTTTATCAGTCTTGATAATATAGTAATTATTATATTTATTGAAGTAAGTTATGTCTTTATGGGTTTGCGACTTTAAGTGAGACTTGATCTTATTTTCATAATAGTTGTTAGTAATATGTGGGAACGTGAAAAAAAGGAAGAGTACGCAAATGAGGATAAGGGTTGGGAAAAGATATTTAGGAATTTTTTTCTTTCTTGTATTCATATAGATATCACCTCTTTGATTATACTATTTTTTTAGCGTAGAAAAAAGAGAAAATAGGTATTTTTCTCTAATATTTAGTTTGAAGATATTTAGTAAGATCTTCTTTGGTGTTAGGAAGATTATGAGAGAGTATTTGGGATTCTAAATCCTCTATTAAAGGTTTTAAATAAGGGCCTTGAGGTTTATTTAGGATAGTGGCAATATCATTACCTTTAAGGGCTATTTCTTCTTTAGATTTAATGGGTAGGTTTTGGTAAAGTTCATTTATAAGGGCAATATCTTTTTTTTGAATTTGTGCAACAACGGTTGAGATATAAAGACCGTATTTATAGATAGAATAACTATCTAATTGGGGTTCGGTTAGAAGGCTACGAATTAGAGTCATATGAGACTTTTCGAGTTTGGTAAAGGGATAGAGATTATCACAGTCTAATTGAGCCCAGATACCTATTAAATCATCACACATTGTAATATTTTTTAAGTTAGTAAGGCCTAATTGTTTATCAAGTTTTAAGTCTAAAATTATTTTTCTTCCTCTTTCACGATTTAGAGAAGAAAAGATTTTATCTAGTTCTTCTTTTTTTCTAGTAGTAGATAAATTTTTGAGAAGAGGAGCATATTTCTTGATAAAGCATTGTGTCTTTTTTTCAATATTAAAGTCAAGAATAGTAGCAAAGCGAATAGCTCTTAAAATTCTTAAGGCATCTTCTTTAAGACGATAACGGGGATTACCAACGGTTTTAATAATTTTATGATCTAGATCAGATCGAACATTTAAGAAATCTAGTACTTGACCATGTTTATCGATACAAAAGGTATTAACGGTAAAGTCTCTTCTTAATAAATCTTTTTTGATATCTTTTATATATTTTATTTTAACAGGATTACGATTAGATTCATACTTTATTTCTTTACGATAAGTAGTTATATCGTATTTTTCATTTTTGTAGAGGATACTTACTGATCCATATTTATCATTAGTAGAAGTTATACAATCAAAGATATTTAATAGTTCTTTAGGAGTGGCAGAGGTGGCAATATCTATGTCATGGGATTTTTTACCAAGAAGATAATCACGGACATAACCTCCTACAATATAGGCTTCGTAACCGTTGCTTTCTAAAAATTTTAATACTTCTAAAACTTTTTCGTTCATATAGTCACCTAAATAAATTATAACAAAAAAGAATTAAAATAGATAGTCTGGGAACTTTATTTTAATTCTTTTTAATAAAAGTGTCTAAAACTCTTTGTTAGCAATTACTTGAGTTAAATATTTTGTAAAATCCTCTAAGGACATCGTAGTAGTTTTAGTCTCACCATGTAATCTATAACTTACTTCATGGTTATCTTTTTCTTTATCACCTAGAATTAGGGTAAAAGGAATTTTCTTAGTTTGAGATTCACGCATACGATAACTTAATTTTTCATCACGAGTATCAAGAGAAGTTCTAATATCATATTTGTTTAATTCAGCTTCAACTTCTTTAGCATAGTCAAGATGATATTCGTTATTGACAGGGATGATATTTACTTCAATAGGTGATAACCAAGTAGGAAGAGAGCCTTTGGTTTCTTCTAATAAGAAGGCAACAAAGCGATCAAGAGATCCAAGAATTGCTCTATGAATTACAACAGGTCTTTTCTTAGTACCATCTTTATCGATGTAGGTTAAATCAAATCTTTCTGGTAGTAAGAAATCTAATTGACAAGTTGATAGAGTTACATCATGGCCTAAAGCCGACTTTACTTGAACATCTAATTTAGGACCATAGAAGGCAGCTTCACCTTCAGCTTCATAGAAAGGTAAATTTAGTTCAGTTAGAACGGTTCTTAGTTCATTTTCGGCTTTTTCCCACATAACATCATCATCAAAATATTTTTCTTTATCATTTTTATCACGAAGAGATAATCTAAATTCATAGTTATCAAAACCAAAATCTTTGTAAACGTCTAGGATTAATTTAACAACACCTGCGAATTCATCTTTTATTTGATCTGGTCGTACAAAGATATGAGAGTCATTTTGCGTAAAGGCACGTGTTCTTTCAATACCACAGACGGCTCCACTGGCCTCATAACGGAAATCGTTGGCAATTTCCGCTAAGCGAATTGGTAAATCACGATAGGAATGAAGAGAATTTTTATAAATCATCATGTGATGAGGGCAATTCATAGGTCTTAAAACGTATTCTTCATCATCTAACTTCATAGTAGGAAACATATCATCATGATAGTGATCCCAGTGACCACTAGTAATATATAGTTCTTTACTACCAAGGCTAGGTGTCCAAACGTGATGGTAACCTAATTTTAATTCTTTATCAGTTATGTAACGGTCTAGAAGTAATCTAATTAAGCCACCGTTAGGAAGCCATAAGGGAAGGCCTTTACCTACTAATTCAGAAGTAGTAAATATTTCTAGCTCTTTACCAATCTTACGGTGATCTCTTTCTTTAGCTTCTTCTAATAATTTTAAATAGTTAGTTAAATCTTCTTCTTGTTCAAAACAAACACCATAAATTCTTTGTAGCATTTTATTTTTAGAATCACCTTTATAGTAAGCACCACTTACTTTTAATAATTTAAAATATTTCATGGACTTGGTTGTAGGCATATGAGGGCCGCGACAAAGATCTGTAAAATCATCTTGTTTGTAAGCTGTTATAAGGGTATTATCATCCATGTTGTTGATAAGATCGACTTTATAAGGATCATCTTTAAACATCTCTAGAGCTTCCTCTTTAGAAAGTTCAATTCTTTTAATTATTTTATTAGATTTAGCTATTTTCTTCATCTCTTTTTCAATAACTGGTAAATCTTCTTCTTTGATAGAGATGTCTCCTAAATCGATATCATAGTAGAAGCCATCTTCAATTACGGGTCCTACCCAGAATTTAGCATTAGGATATAGGTGTTTTATAGCATGCGCTAAGAGATGAGCACAACTATGATTTAGGGTATTTAGATTCGGATTTTCTTTTATATTTATCATTTTAATCATTCCTTTCAAATTTAATTTTAGATACTTTTCGTGAGGTTAATTTCTTTTTCTTAGTGTTAAGTCGACTTTCTAATTCTTGTTCACAGAGATCATTAGTAAGATGATTTTTCAAGAGAACTGAATAAGATAGTTTAGAAATTCCTTCTTTAAAAGATATTACTTTTCCCAATTTGTTTTCCTCCTTATAATAGAAAAAAGCACTCCGATAAAGGAGTGTCTGGGACACGGTACCATCCTTCTTGGTACTTTATTTTCATAACGGTTAGACCGGAGACTCTTTCGAGCTCTACTCCTAGGTAGTAATTATTAAATTTTTCATTATCTTACACCAACCGATAATTCTCTAGATGAAAACTGTTTAATAACCATGTCCTATTCAAAGTATTTATTAATAATCTTTTAACAAGATTTTAAAATCAAATGGTGACCAGTATGGAATTCGAATCCATGAATGCTGCCGTGAAAGGGCAGTGTGTTAAGCCACTTCACCAACTGGCCATAAACAAAATGGTGGGCCTGGATGGACTTGAACCATCGACCTCACGCTTATCAGGCGTGCGCTCTAACCACCTGAGCTACAAGCCCATTTTGTGCCGATATTTCGGCTTTGCTTACGTATTATAACATAGATATTTTCTTCATGCAATATTTTTTAAGGAAAATATCTAAATAAATCAAAATATGGTGGGCTGTTAGGGATTCGAACCCTAGACCCACTGATTAAGAGTCAGTTGCTCTACCAACTGAGCTAACAGCCCATAAATCTGATTACTCGTTAAGTATATCATAATATTTCAAAAAAATAAATACCTAAATTGAATTTTTTTGACTTATTTTGAGATATTTTAGGGGCTTAAAAAGAAAAAATGGGGTTTTGAAAAGGAATTAGGCCTTAAAATTTTCGATATCTTTATAATGATAAAGTTTTGAAATGATGCTATAAGGAAATTTATGAAGAAATTTATTATAATTTTGAATACTTTCATTGGTTAGAGTTAGAGAATATTCTAAACTGGAATTTATTTCTGAATAATCTTTTTGAAACTGAAGATAAGATTTCTTAAGATGGGAAGGTAAATTGCTATCAAGCTGATTCATTACTAAGGGTAAGTTATCATTTAGATTGATAAAATTAGTTTCATCGATATTGTCTGGTTCAGGTAGAGAAGATAATAAAGGTAGTAAATTATTTAATTCTTGAGAATGAGCGATTACATAGTTTGTTAGCAATTGATATTTTTGAATTACTAAGTCTACGGGTGTTTGAATTTTTATTAGTAATTTATTTCTTTCTCTAATAATAGTAGAATTTAATCCTAGAAAAAAAGAAATTAGTAAAAAGGGAATAGCGACAATTATTATAATAATTATTAATTGAATTTTCATGGGTTCCTCCTCTATTTTTCTTAATATAATTATACTATTAGTAGAGCAGGTTGTAAATTATAAATTTTTAATTATTGACATGATGATGAATTGGTTCGGTGTTAGAAGTTATTCTTTTGAAGACATAACCGTTAGTTTTTCCATAATTAATTATATCTCTTAAGGCTTCTAGAGTTTTATGATTATTTTCAAAATCATGCATTAAAACAACATTAGCCCTATTCTTTTTAAGGCTTGTGGTAACGTTTTTATAGACATCTTGCGAAGTTTTAGCACTTCCAGCGTCATCAGAGTCAACATTCCAATCAAAGTAAGTATAACCTTGGCCTTCGACAGTCTTAGTCAGATTGGACATAATACCGGGACAATATTTTTTGCTAATGGTATTAGAGGCTCCACCAGGAAATCTAATTATTTTGGTATCAACACCTGTTACTTTATAGACTTTATCATGAATTTGAGTTAAATCTTGAAGAAAATTGGTTTCAGAGGTATATATTTTGGCATAATTATGGCTGGCGGTGTGAAGTGCAAGACTATGTCCTTCATTTTTTTCTCTTAACAATAAATAGTTTAAACTATCACTTTTATCGGTAACGAAGAAAGTAGCTTTAATTCCTTCTTCTTTTAAAATATCTAGAATAGCAGGAGTAATGGTACTACTTGGTCCATCATCAAAAGTCAAATAAATAATACCTTGGCTGGTTTCAGGGGAAATTACTTTAACAATTCTAGTAGCGGTCGCAGAATTATTATTATCATCTTTGACTGTATAAGTTAATTTATACTCCCCTACTTTATTGGTATTAACTGTTCCAGAGACTTGGACTTTAGAAGAAAGATTTTGAGTACAATTATCGGTTACATTGTAGCCTGGTTCAGTGTAGGAAGTACCCGAGACTAGAATTAGAGGATTACTTCCCTGCAAAGTTAAAGTAGGGATTTCAGTATCGACATAATTTATTTTTCTAGTAGCTGTTACTTTCTTACCGTTACGATTTTTCACTTCATAAGTAATGGTATTATCATTTTGAAAAACTTTAACTTTAGAAGTGACATCACCGTAATATTCATCGTAAGCACTGTAACCTGGTTCTTGAAATTTGGCATTTGGACATAAATTTACTTCTTGGCTTCCTTCTAACTTTAGAGTAGGAGCTTTAGTATACAAAACATTTATTATTTGTTTCTTAGTTATAGTTAAAAATAAATATTTAAGAGAATATGTTACTTCATAATTTCCTTCTTTACTGGTATCAACAGTATTCTTAACAACAACTTTATTTTTATAATTATTAAAAAAATTAGTAGCTTCATATTTGGGCGTAAAAGTACTATTTAGTTCAATAGTAGTTGGTCCTAGAATGATTAACCTAGGAATAAAGAAAACTTTTAAAATAAAGAAAAGAATAACGAATAAAATAATCAAACTAATTATTAGTTTGTGAATATTTAATTTTAAAAGCATTTTGTTGATTTCTCTGTTATACTGCATATTATCACCACTTAATATATTTTGATACAATAATATTATATCAGTTTAAAATATAATATGAATGTTATTCCTAGTCTTTTAAATTATTTTACAATTAGATGTAAATACTTTATTACTTCTTATTCGATGGTACTATATTATAGCACTGATGATTAGAATTGGCAAGGAAGTTTTTCAAGAAAAAGTAATTCTAATATTATTGTGAAAATAAAAAAAATATTTATGCATAAAGCTAAATATTTTTTTATTTTATAAATTAATATTTTGAAGTTTTTCAAGAATTACTTGAAGTTGATGTTCTTCTTTTTCTAAATCTTCTTTTTCCTTATTAACAATGTTAGCAGGAGCTTTATTTAAGTAATTTTCATTAGATAGAAGAGATTTTCTTCTTTCTATAGATTTAGATAAACGAATTTGCTCTTTTTCAAGATTTTTTAATTCTTCTTCGATATTTTTACTATTATCATAATCTATATCTATTTCTAAATTCTCTCTTTTAATTATAACTAAATTAGGATTAGAACTGGTACTTTCTAATTTATCGGCTAGTTTTAGCATATTAATTACTAAAGTATTTAGTTCACTATCAACAATTTTGTTGATAACTTTAAAGTCAGCTCCTATATTTAGTTCAGCTTTTTGATTACGGAATTCTGTTATAAATTCTAAAGTGTTTTCAATAGTGTTAGTTTCAGATGGGAATATTTCTTCAGAATTAAAAGTAGGATAAGAGGAAATAGTTATACTGTCACTATCTTTGAAAGGTAGAGTTTGATAAATTTCTTCAGTGACGTATGGCATAAAAGGATGGAGCATTTTAATAATGTTAGTTAGAACTTTTAATAGAACGGATTTAGTGGTATTAGTTTTAGAGAATTTAGATAATTCAATATATTTATCACAAAAATCATTCCAAATAAAAGAATATAAGGTACTACCAACAATATTAAAATCATATTTATCCATAGAGGTACGAACATTTTGAATAGTATTATTTAATTTGGTTAAGATCCATTTATCACTTAATGATAAGTTGTCTAAAGTATAATCTTGTTCTTGGAAATTTTCTAAATTCATTAGAACGTAACGACTAGCATTCCATAATTTATTTATAAAATTCCAAGTTGACTTTACTTTTTCTTCATCATAACGTAAGTCAGTTCCTAAGGACGTACCAGTAGTTAAGAAAAATCTTAAAGCATCGGCACCATACTCTTCAATAACATCCATAGGATCGACACCATTTCCAAGGCTTTTGGACATCTTTCTTCCTTCTTTATCACGAATTAAGCCGTGTATTAAGCAATCTTTGAATGGTCTAGAATTAGTAAATTTTAAGCCTTGGAAAGTCATTCTGTTTACCCAGAAAGGAATTATATCATAACCAGTTACTAAGACATTATTAGGATAATATCTTTTATACATTTCTGTTTCTTCGGGCCAACCTAAAGTACTAAAAGGCCATAAAGCACTAGAAAACCAAGTATCTAAAACATCAGGATCTTGCGTCCAGCCTTCTTCTTGTGGCGGTTCCATGCCAACATAAACCTCATCATTTTTATACCAAGCTGGGATACGATGACCCCACCATAATTGTCTAGAAATACACCAATCATAAGTTATTTCCATCCAGTGGTTCATAATTTTTTCATATCTCTCAGGTACAAAATTAACTTTACGAGACAATTCTTTTTGATTTTCAAGAACGGCATCCGCTAGGGGACGCATTTTAACAAACCATTGTTTAGAAAGATATGGTTCAACAACAGCATCAGTTCTTTCAGAATGGCCAACAGAGTGAACCATTTTTTCAATTTTGATTAAAAGATCTTGTTCTTCTAAATCTTTGACTAATTGTTTGCGACATTCAAAGCGATTTAAGCCTTGATATTTACCAGCATTTTCATTCATGGTAGCATCAGGATTCATGACGGTAATACGAGGAAGATTGTGTCTATTTCCAACTTCAAAGTCATTAGGATCATGAGCAGGAGTTATTTTTACGGCTCCTGTTCCAAATTCAGGGTCGGCATGAACATCAGCGACAATAGGAATTAATCTTTGACAGATAGGAACAATAACATTCTTACCAATTAGATCTTTATAGCGTTCATCTTCAGGGTTTACGGCAACAGCGGTATCTCCAAAAAGAGTTTCTGGTCTCGTAGTAGCTATTTCAATATAATTAGATTTATCTTCTAAGTAATATTTTAAATGATAGAAAGCTCCTTCATCATCTTTATAGATTACTTCTTCATTAGATAAGGCTGTTAAGGCTTCAGGATCCCAATTGATAATTCTTTCACCACGATAGATTAAGCCTTTATTATATAAATCAACAAAAACTTTGCGAACAGCTTTAGACAATCCTTCATCTAAGGTAAATCTTTCTTTAGAATAATCAAGGCTTAAGCCTAATTTTGCCCATTGATTATGGATATTGTTAGCATATTCTTCCTTCCAAGACCAAGCAAATTTTAACCACTCTTCTCTAGGCATCTTTCGAGGATTTAGGCCTTCAGATTTTAATTTTTTATCAACTTTAGCTTGAGTTGCAATACCAGCATGATCCATTCCTGGTAACCAAAGGGCATCATAACCATCCATTCTTTTGTATCTAATTAATATATCTTGAATAGTCGTATCCCAGGCATGGCCTAAATGTAATTTACCAGTAACATTAGGTGGGGGAATTACTATACAATAAGGCTTTTTATTTAAGTCTCCAGATTTAAAATAATTATTTTTTAACCAGTAGTTATATTTTCCTTTTTCTACTTTTTTATGATCATATTTTTTGGTAAGCATAATTAGACACCTATCTTTCTATTTACATAGCCATTTAAGACATGTTCGATTTGTTTAAAGAAACGAGCAATATTTTTATCTTTAATTAAAAGAGATTTAGTTATTTTACTTATATAGTCTTGTTCTTTTAACAATTGGTAACTATAACGATAACTTAGAGAAAAGACTTGAGATAAAATAACTATTATATCATCAGAATTATTATCACTTATCTTGTTATCAATGGTTTTAAATTCTTTAAAAGTGTTATAAACTAATTCGGTAGGATAACTATCGATATGGAAGTCTACATAAGGATAGTTAAGAACTAAACGGAAAGTTTCCAAAGTATGAGCGTCTTTTAAGACTCTACAAAAATGAATGATTTTAGGATCTAATTTTTCAGGAAAAGTAGATTTATTATAACAATAGATAGCAATTTTAATGATATTATCATATTTAGTTTCAGGAGTTACTTTACGAATTAGACCTTCTTCAAAAATTATATCCACAGTTTTACGAACAGTATTTTCATTTTCACTGTCAATACTATGTTCTTGTTCTTCAAAACTTGCTAAGTCATGGAATAAGCCAATAAAACCACAGACAGTTATTTCTTCTTCACTAAAAATTCCTAGGGCGGTCGCTACGAGTTCGGATAATTCCATGACCTTTAAAGCATGAAAATATTTAGCTTTGGTAGAATTTTTAGTAAGATTAAATTTTTTCATATACTGTTCAAAAACTTTCATCACTTTATTTTTGTTCACTTACTACCACTCCTTAAATATACCTGAAATTTCTTAAAATATTTATACTAAGTATATAATATTTTAGATTATTTGTAAATAAATATTGCCCCATTTTGTTTGTTATGTTATGATAAAAATAATAAGGATATGGTTATATGATAAAGTTAAATATTTTGAGTATGATTAAAGAAAAAAAAGAAAATTTCGATAAAGAAAGAGCTAAATATGAGGAAGCTGTAAATAAATCGTTACAGTTTGAGAATTTATTGCGTTTAGATATTAAGAATAAGAATATAGTTAATGAAGGAAGAGTGGAACAGATATGTTTATTGTGTCCTAATTTAACTAAGGATCTAGCAATTAAAATCGATAATACTATTCCAATTTGGGAGACTTATTTGTTTATTTTTGTTATTCAAGAAAAGAAAACTAATAATAAGTATTATTTAATTGCTACGGATAGATGGATCTGGATTATTAATGAATATTGTTATAAAATTATAAAATATGAAGAAATTTATTTAATAGAAATATTAAGGCGAGCTTTAATGAATCAGGTTATTAATTTTAATCAAATAATTTTAACTATTAGTGATTATATTAATAATGTTAATGATTTTGTTAAATTTATTAAGGATAATGAATATAGGCAAGAACTTATAGAAAAGAAAAAAGAATATCTATGTGGAATTATACCAGTATATCAAAATTTAAATAAAATAGGAACAGGTATTAGTATCGATAAAGATGGAACTATTGTTTTACATGATAGATTTAAAAATAATATTAAATGTATCTATGATGAAATAGAAGATTATGAATTATTAGAAGATCAGACAGCAGTTCTTAAGAAAAAGAAAGAAAATGATATTCATTCAATACCGTTTACTAAGAATAGTTGTTCTAGAATATCGATCAGGGTTACTTTTAAGAATAATACTTTATTTATGATGACTATTTTAGAGCCTTCGGCTTTTTATAATCAATATAATCATACAGATAGTATATATATGACTAATATTAAATTTGCTAGGAATATAATTGAAACTTTAGAGAGATTTAATAAGAATATAAAGTAAAAAGAAGTCCAATTGGGCTTCTTTTCTATAATAATCATTAAAAAAGCAAGTCCTTATTAAGGACTTGTATATGTCTTAATGGCGCCTAATGTAGGACTCGAACCTACGACCTATCGGTTAACAGCCGAGTGCTCTACCGACTGAGCTAATTAGGCATCAATCTAAAAGACTATTTAAGTATATACTATTTTTTAGAATAATTCAATAGTTTTTTAGAACTTTTTTGGCTTTTTTGCAATTTTGGGTAATAAATTAATCTTAAGCAAGGAAACATTAAGGTAATTACTTATTTATCGGGGGTGCTTTTGATAAAAATTTAACCAAAAACTAGCAAATAAACTAAGGGGTAGTAATTTTATAAAGAAGAATAATAATTAAACCAAGGTGGCTATTCATTATTTACATTATATAAATTATCAGTAGCTTTAGCATTAAGCGTTAGATCGGAAACAATATTTTTTTGGTAAGCATAATAGGCGGCAGCCCCTATCATAGCAGCATTATCCGTACAGTGTTCAATTTTGGGCATCGAAATATTAATATTGTTTTCGGTACAAAGCTTGGTCAGAGTTTCACGAAGACCACTATTAGCAGAAACACCGCCCGCTAAGATAAGATTTTTAACTTGATAATTGGTAAGGGCTTTCATAGTTTTTTTGCTAAGAATAGTAACAACACGGTTTTGGAAAGAGGTACACATGTCCTCTACTCTTATAGTATTCCCTCTTTGGTGTTCATTATGCACAATATTTACAACAGCACTTTTGATACCACTAAAAGAAAAATTATAGGAATCATCATTTAGAGGAAGAGGCAAGTTATAAGTATCTTGGCCTTGTTTAGATAATTTATCGATTATAGGTCCACCTGGATAATCAAGGGATAAGATTTTAGCTACTTTATCGTAGGCTTCACCAACGGCATCATCAAGAGTAGATCCAATTCTTTGGAAGGAATAATCTTCTTTCATATAAACAAGATCGGTATGTCCTCCTGAGACAACGAGGGCGATTAAAGGAAATTGTAATCTTTTTTCTAAGTTATTAGCATAGATATGGCCTGCAATATGGTGAACAGGTATTAAAGGTTTCTGAGTAATTAGAGCAATAGTTTTAGCTGCTTCTAGGCCCACTAATAAAGATCCTATTAAGCCTGGTCCATAGGTTACTCCTATTATATCAACATCATCTAGGGTTAAAGATGTTTTACTAAATAGTTCTTCTATAACAATAGTTATATTTTCAACATGACTACGGCTAGCTATTTCCGGAACAACACCACCAAAGGTTTTATGAATATCGATTTGAGTTAGAACGACAGTGGCTAATTCTTCTTGGCCATTCTTGATAAGGCTCATGCTAGTTTCATCACAACTAGATTCGATTGCTAGACAAATTATATCTTGATTATTTTTCATTTACATCACCTGTTTTTCCATTAATATGCCATCTTCATCTCCATAATAAAATTTTCGTAAGGCGACTTCATTGAAGCCAAATTTTTTATAGAGATAACGAGCTTTGTCGTTGCTAACTCTAACTTCAAGGGTTATATTTACGACACGTTCAATGATGGCTATGCTTATTAAGTAACTCATTAATTTAGTACCTATACCTTGATTTTGATAATCTTCATTTACTTTAAAGTTATTTATTTCCATACGATCGTAGATTAAAGAATAATCTAAAAAGCCAATAGTGGTATCATCATTTAAAAAGAATTCTATTCTTCTAGCAAAGGGATTGGTTTCTAAAAAATTTATTTCTTTAATCATGTTTAGTTTCCATGGCTTGAGGTAATTTTAGATAATTAGGAACGACGGTATGGGGATTTCTGGGAGTAGTAGTTAGGTAATAAGATACCACTTGAGGAATATTTATTTTAAGGGCTTCAACAGAGATATTATCAAGAGTAAGATTAGTGTTGCTAACTACTTGAGGATGATATTTATTAATTAAAGTTGTAACGGTAGTAATGTTAGCAAACTGTTCAGGGATTACTTCATGATATTCTCTATCATATAGTCCTAGGTAGTAGTTATCATGTTTGGCATCTATAAGAGAAAGAATATAATCTCCTTTGCTAGAAAGAGCTAAGATTTTTAGGGAAGAAAGAGTTCTTAATTCTTTTTTTAGTAAATAAGCATAAACTTTGGCGACTGTTATTCCGATCCTAAGACCAGTAAAGGATCCTGGCCCACTTACAACCATGATATTATCAACATCTTTTGGTTCAAGATTACTTTTAGTTAGGGTATCTTGAATAAATGGTACGGTGTAAATAGAGTGTTGGTTAGGAATAGTTTTAATAATACTAGATAAGATTTGATTATCTTTTATAATAGCAATAGATACATCTTGATCGGATGTATCTATGTAAAGAGTTATCATAAAGCAGCCTCACAAATAGCTATATACTTATCACCATAAGCATTTATTACTAAAACACGAGTTTCTTCATCTATTATTTTAAATTTTATCTCTAATCTTTCTTCAGGAAGGTAGTCTTCTATTAATTCAGCCCATTCAATAATTGTTACACCATTTCTTTCATAATATTCATTTAAGCCTAAGTTTTCAACATTACCTTCTACTCTATACATATCCATATGATATAATGGTAATTCTCCTACATACTCTTTGATTATATTAAAGGTAGGAGAAGTTACATCAGTAATTCCCATAGCTTGAGCAAAGCCTTTAGCAAAGACAGTCTTGCCACTACCAAGATCACCATTCAAACAAATAACCATTTTAGGAAATTTTTCAGATTCTAAATTTTGAGCTAATTCAATTGTTTCTTGCTCACTGTGTGTTGTTATTTTGTAAGTTTCCATAATATCATTCCTTTTCTTTATTTATTATACAATAATTAAGTAACTTGATACAAGACTTTCAGGTAACTTTTTCTAAAAAAAGTTACGGGTTTTTGGTTGACTTTGGGATAAGAAAATGCTAGAATACTAACCAATATTTGGAAGAGCTTAGGGGGTAATATAATTGAGAACAGTAGGTATTTTAAAGGAATTGGATATGAAATGTAGGACAATCAAAAATTTAATGGTTATTTATTTTTTATGCATAGTACTATGGGGAATAGGAATATTTTTTGACTTATCAGTGATAATAAAGGAACCAGTATTTAAGAATGGAATTATGTTAGAAGTAGGAATTATTGGGTTTGTTATGTGTTGTTATTTGTTTTTTACTAATAAGAAGCAATTAGAGAAATTAAAAGAAAAAGAAATGACTATTAGAATAGTGAAGAAAGTTAGAGATAGTTATATATAAATTAAAGACTTAAGAGCAAAGAATTAGTGATAAAACTAAAATAGATATAGAAAAAAATTACTAGATGAAATGATTTCTAGTAATTTTTTTATTAGATTAAAGATTAGGGTCAATTATTATTTTGACTGCTGAATCAGTTCCAGAAGTTAAACGTTCAAAGGAAGCTTGAGCTTTTTCTAGAGGAACGACATCATCTAAGAATTTTAAGATATCTAATTTATTAGTAGCGATTAAGTCAAGACAAGATTGAAATTCTTCTTTAGTATAGGCAATTGATCCTAAGATTTTTAATTCATGCATAACACCGATAACGGTTGGGATAGTGATTGGGGTTAAAGACACTCCTACTAGGATTAAAGTTCCACCAACTTTAGTAAACATAATTCCACTGGAAACGGCTGGAGAATTACCACAACAGTCAATAACAATATCGAATCCGCCTTGAGTTTTTGTCATTAATTTTGATAATAAATCTTTATCCGTAGCATCAAATACTTCATCAACAGTTTGAAGGGATAAGGCTTTTTGGCTACGAGCAGGATTGGTTTCAGTCATAGCAACGTAGCTTGCTCCTTCCATTTTAGATAACTCGGCACACAAGAGACCGATGATACCACCACCAATTACTAAGACTTTAGCTCCGACTTTGATATCGGCTAGGTGAACAGCATGAAGTGCTACAGCGGCAGGTTCTACCATGGCAGCAGCTTCATCACTGACGTTAGTAGGAATCTTCAAAACCATATCAGGGCGAATACTTAATTCTTCGGCATAAGCTCCTGGATTATCTAATGACAATCCAACGGCATGGTTCCAAGTTTCTAGACAATATTGAACATTACCAGTTAGACAAGCAGAACAATGTCCACAAGGGGAAATGGGAAGTCCAGTTACTCTATCCCCTACTTTTAAATCTTCTCTGGATCCAGGATCTAGAACAGTTCCACTAAATTCATGTCCCATAACCAAGCCTTCAGGTTGACCACTTTCCCAGTAATGAATATCAGAACCACAAATTCCAGATTTTAAAACTTTAATAACAACAGAACCATTTTTAGAAACCGGATGAGAAATTTCCGACATTTCTAAGTGTTTAGGTCCTTTTATAGCAACACATTTCATATTTTTCCTCCTATTTATAATTTTATTATAGCAAAAAGAAGGATTTAGGTAAAGATTTTTAAGATAATTGGAAAAAGGGAGTGTAAAGTGAAAAGAATTGATATCTTAATCGAGAATAAAAAGAATTAGTTCGTTATTTTGAACTAATTCTCAAATCAAAAGATTATTATTTGGCTTCTTCACAAGCTCTAGTTTCTCTAATAACTGTTACTTTGATAGTTCCAGGATATTGCATTTCATTTTCGATCTTTTCTTTAATGTCTCTAGCTATTTTAAAAGCTGCTAAATCATCTATTTCTTCTGGTTTAACCATGACTCTTAATTCACGACCAGCTTGAACAGCAAAAGTCTTTTCAACACCTTTAATAGAATTACCTATGCTTTCTAATTGTTCTAGACGTTGGAAATAATTTTCAGTAGAATCATTTCTGGCTCCAGGTCTAGAAGCCGAAATAGTGTCAGCGATAGCAACAATGACAGCGATAATACTGGTAGCTTCGGTATCACCATGATGAGAAGCAATAGAATTTACAACGACTTCATCCTCATTATATTTTTTGGCTAATTCAACACCAATTTGAACATGAGATCCTTCCATTTCAAAATCGATGGCTTTACCAATATCATGAAGAAGTCCCGCTCTTTTAGCAAGATTAACATTTTCTCCTAATTCAGCAGCAATTAAACCTGATAATTCGGCTACTTCAATCGAATGATGAAGAGCATTTTGGCCATAGCTACTACGGAATTGAAGACGTCCAACTATCTCGACTAAATCAGAATCCATTTTGGATAAACCTAATTTATAGATAGTGTTTTTACCAATTTCTCGAATACGAGAATTAACTTCTTTACACATTTTATCATATAATTCTTCGATACGAGCAGGGTGGATACGACCATCTTTAATTAGATTTTCAAGAGTTAATTTAGCAATTTCTCTTCTTAAAGGATCAAAACTAGAAATTACTATAGCCTCAGGGGTATCATCAATAATTAAATCTACTCCCGTTACTGATTCAATAGTTCTAACATTACGTCCTTCTCTACCAATAATTCTTCCTTTCATTTCATCATTAGGAAGACTAATAACGGAGACAGTTTGTTCATTGGTAACATCAGCGGCATATTTTTGGATACAATTTACTAAAATATTTTTAGCTTTCTCATCCATTTCTAATTTAGCTTCAGATTCTCTTTCTCTGATGTAATTGGCAATTTCTTTAGACATATCGTCTTCAACTTTTTTCATTATTTCATTATGGGCTTGTTCTTTAGTGTAGTTACTTATTTCTTCTAAGGAATGCAATTCTTGATCTTTGATTTTTTCCATTTCATCTTTTATTTCTTGAATTTCTTTTTGTCTATCTAAAAGATTATTTTCTCTTTCATCTAAAAGAGTTTCCCTTTTTTGAAGAGCTTGATCTCTTTTATCAATATTATTTTCTCTTTGTAATAGACGGTTTTCGCTTTCTTTTATTTCAGATTTCTTTTCTTTTATTTCTTTTTCAGATTCAAGTTTCAATTTATGTAATTCTTCTTTGGTTTCAAAAATGATATCACGTTTATTTTTTTCGGCTTCTTTTTTAGCTTTTTCAATGATTGATTCGGCTTGTTTCTTATCCATTTTATTTTTTATATATAAACCTAAAATCATAGCACCAAGGCCTAAAATTAATCCAAGAATAAACAATAAAATGGAGAACGCTGTTTCGTTCATTGTACACCTCCATTCTATTTTTTTATTTTGTTTATAGAAAAAATTTAATATTACTTAATTTAGACTATACAATAATATTGTATATGGGATTTTTTTAGTTGTCAAGATTATTTTTGGGCTTGTTAATTTATTTTTAAGAGAATTAGATGTTAATAGTTGTTGATTAATATTTAAACTAATTGATAATATTTAAAGCTTGGCTAGGAGGAAGATTTAGGTAAGATAGAGATTATATTTATAATAATTATTTGCTAGAGGGAGGTCGATTATTGTCCTAGAGTTTTATTAATAATATTCAATAATTGTAGCTATAATATTGGTAGGTGATAAAGTGATTCCAACAATTATTGAAAGAAATGGTAGTAATGAAAGAATTTATGATATATATTCTAGACTTCTTAAGGATAGAATTATTATGTTAAGTGGAGAAATTAATGATGAGGTTAGCAATAATATTATTGCTCAACTATTATATTTAGATAGTATTAATCATGATGATATATCTATTTATATTAATTCTCCAGGTGGTAGTATTACAGCAGGAATGGCTATTTATGATACAATGAATTTTATTAAGAGTGATATATCATGTATTTGTGTGGGAATGGCGGCTTCGATGGCAGCATTCTTACTAGCTAGTGGCACAAAAGGAAAAAGATGTGCTTTAAGGAATTCAGAGGTAATGATTCATCAACCTTTAGGAGGAGTTAAGGGACAGGCGACAGAGATTAAGATTGCTGCTGATAGAATTCTAAAACTAAAAAATAGGCTAAATAAAATTTTAGCAAAGAATACTTCTAAAAATCTTAAGACTATAGAAAGAGATACAGAAAGAGATAATTTTATGGATAGTGATGAAGCTTTAAAGTATGGAATAATAGATAAAATACTATAAGAAAAGAGTTAGTTGAAAGAAAGATAACTAACTCTTTTTATTTGGATTTAGGAGATTTAGATCTAGGTAAAATAATGTCATTATACGTACCTGTATTTTGATCGTATAATTTGAGATGACCAGAAAAAGTTTTAGGAAAATGAAGATTAGAAAGATCAATATCTTGAGGTAAGGAAATAGTTCCTTTAAAATGATCAGGAATAGTTAGAGTGGAAGGATTTTCTAAACCATGAAGGCTTAGGGTACCAGTGAACCCTTCGGTAAGATAGAGATTAGTAGCGTCTTCTAAGGAATTTAAGATTAGAAAACCGGGATAGAGAGCGGGAAGATGTAAGGAACTAGCATCTTGAAGATTACGAAGATTTAAGGTTTCATAGAAGTTATTGGGAATTATTAGGCCTTCGGCAGTTTCTAAGTTATTGATATTTAGACAACCAGTAAAGGTTTTAGGGATGATAAGGCCTTTGGCACTAGAAAGAGTTAAATTTAGATAATGATATTTATCACTAGCTAGAATTCTATTTAGATCACTAAGATAATTTCTAGTGGAAATTATTTCTGTTAAGCGAGGATCGGTAGTAGATCCTATTATTTCTGAGAAAGTCGTTACTTTAGATTCTACTTCATAGATAAAAGCTAAGTCTGAAAGAGTTAGTTCATAATTATGGAGATACTTATTGTAAATAGTTGTCAATGTTTTAGTATCAGATATTTTTTTCTTATAAGAACTAGCATCGGGAAAGTCTTGAAGTTTTTCTTCTAAGATAGGTAACATTTCTGGTTCCATCTCTTCATCTTGAGCAATTCCTCTTATTTCCCCTATTTTATCAGAACCATTCATTCTAATAGCAATTCGAGGATAGATAAAATTGTCATTTTTATCCTTAGTATAATAAACATAGAAGTCACCACGTTCTAGTTGACTTTTAGCAACATTTTCACCAACAGTACACCAACCAGTACCTTTTCCTTCTAGATCTTTTACTAGTTTTAAGTGATTAGAATGTTGGGGATATTTCATCCACAAACCTTTGATAGAAGAAGTTTCTTTATTTATGTTAGTGGCAACTTTAGTTAGATAATAACTATATAATTTGGCAAAAGAAGTATTTAAACCACCATTATCTTGAAAAATGGTTGTATAAAGTTCTTGATCAGTAATATTATTAGATGTTAGATAGTTTTGCATAGTTTCTATAGATAAAGAAAGGGCTTCTCTATTTATTTCAGGGAATTTAGTAGTAGTACCTTTAGTTCTTTTAGAAAAGTGATGAGTATTTTTATCGTACTTACCTAAGGATATTAAACCTTGAAAGGCCCAAAATTTTAGAATATCCGGATAAAATAGGGCATCATCAGAAGTAAAATAGTTTAAGATCTTTTCTAAAGATTTCTTTTGATCGTTTATAATGATTTCTCCTAACTTTTGTTTTTCTGATTCTGTTAAGTGATGATGCCCTAAGCCTTGATCCAGATAAATTTGTTCTTGAGATTTCCAATAACTTAGGGGAATATCAGAATATTTGATGACGTATTTTTGGAAATATAGATGGAGTAAATTTTTCTTAGGAGTGGACTTAGGACTACTTAATATTTTATGGTGATGATCAGATAAGGAAGTAAGATATTGGCTAGCGATAAGTCTTTTTTCTTTTTGATCACGTACTTTAATATTAGTAATTATTTTTTTAGTAGTTAAATAATCGTATAAATAATTATAAAATTTATCTGTCATAAAGCCTCCTTTTTAGTTCAATATATAGAATATTTAATAATTAGTCAATTATTTTTATTAGAATTTAAAAAAGTAAAAAGAGATGTAAACTAAAGAAACTAATCTTACTTAAGGTGAAGATTAGTTTTTGTTCGAGGACGACATTCAAAGATAAGGACAAAGATATTGGATATTACTAGTAGGGTATCGGTTAAGGCTCCGGCATAGGACATAACAAATAAATCATATATTATCCAAAGAAGATGGGAAATTATGGAGCCTATAACGAGCAAATTTTTATGTTTGGTTAGAGAATAACTATCAATAAGGCTAGCAATAATTGGGAGAATATTGATAATAGTAGAAAAAGTTAAAAAACCAAGGATCAGGTAGAGGGGAATGGTGGCTAAGAAGATATATTTATCTTTGTCGGTTTTATAGTATAAGAAGTTAATTAAGGCCTCAAAGAGGCAGATTGCAAGGCCAGAATAGGCTTTTAAAAGATAATAGTGTAATCCATAGAAAAGGACAGAGATGATTTGAAAAATTAAGATTTTATTGGTAGTTTGGCGATGATAACTAAGAATTAAGAAAAGCCAGGCGACAAAGCCTAGCAGTTGGATAAAGATAAAACTTTTTGACATATTACCTTGTTTCTAGTTCTTCTTTTAGGACTTGATTAGCAAGAGGAGGATTAGCACGACCATTAGTTTTCTTCATGATTTGGCCAACAAAGTATCCAAATACTTTCTTGCCATTTTTGTAGTCGGTAATAAGATTTGGGTTTTCATCTAGAACTTCTTTAGCGACTAGTCTTAATTCTTCAGGATCAGTTATTTGACTAAGACCTAGTTCTTTAATTAGATCAAGAGGATTTTTATTTTCAGAAAGGGATTTTTCTAGGACTTCTTTAGCTTGTTTAGTAGATATTTTACCAGTATTTATTTGATCAAGAAGGGAAACTAATTGATCTTCAGTTAAGGATATTTTATCGATAGTTAGATTTTCTTCATTTAAGTAACTATTGATATTAGTAACAATCCAGTTAGCTAGAGATTTAGGATTACCTCCTAGAGCGATAGCTTGTTCATAGTAAATAGCTGTTTTAAGATCTTTTACTAAAATATTGGCATCTCTTCTAGTTAGAGAATAATCTTTAATATATCTATTTATTCTAGAATAAGCTAGTTCAGGGATTTGGTTTCTAGTTTCTTCAATAAATTCACTAGTAAGAGGAATAGGAGGAATATTAGGTTCTGTAAAGTATTTATAATCAATGGCATCGACTTTTTCACGCATCGAATAGGTTTCTCTATTTTCCTCAGAAAAACGTCTTGTTTCTTGGACAATAGGAAGGCCTTTATCTAGAAGTTCAGTTTGTCTTTGAACTTCACATTCAATAGCTAGTTTAACATTATTGAAGGAATTAATATTTTTCATTTCGACTTTAGTTCCTAATTTATCAGAGTCTAGGGGTGCTAAAGAGACGTTAACGTCACAGCGTATTTGCCCTCTATCACTACGAGCTTCAGAGATATCACAATATAAGAATAAGTTTCTTAAAGACTCTAAGAAGGCTATAGCTTCTTCTGAGGAATTGAGACAGGGTTCGGTTACTGTTTCTAGAAGAGGAATACCACAGCGATTATAATCGATAAGGGAAAAATCGCCAAAGTGATCAAGGCTGGCAGTATCTTCTTCTAAGTGAGTGTCGTGGATAAGAACTTTTTTGTCTTGGCCATTAACATTTATCATTAAGTAACCATTTTTACCGATAGGATCTTGATTTTGGTGTTGAGTTATTTGATAGCCTTTAGGTAGATCGGGATAAAAATAGTTTTTACGAGCGAAGCGAAGATAGTGGGGAATTTCACAGTTTAAGGCTAAAGCTACTTTTAAGGCTTTGCGGGCAGCTTCTTTATTGGCAACAGGTAAAATACCTGGTAGGCCTAGATCGACAGTTTGAACATTAGTATTGGGAAACTCAGAAAAAGAATTTTTGGCACTAGAGAAGTTCTTACTTTTAGTATTTAGTTCACAGTGAACTTCTAACCCGATAACTGTTTTATACATTATTTATCCTCCTTTGCAATTTGATCTTGATAACCTAATCTTTGTTCAATGACATGAGCCATATTTAAAACTAGGGCATCTTCTTTAATATTAGCAGTAATATTGATACTTATAGGCATATTGTTAACAAAGCCACTAGGAATAGAAATACTAGGGAAACCTCCAAAGTTACCGATACAAAGGTGATTTTCTAAGATAAGATAACGATCGGATAATTTATCAGAGGCACTAGTAAAATGAGGTGCGATGCCACCAGAAGTTGGCATTATTAAACCATCATAGTGTTTAAATAGTTCATGCATTTTATCGACAACAAGATGACGAACACGGCCAGCATTTAGGAATAATTTTTCTTGGTTTTCTTTTTGAAGAATATAACTTCCAAGGATAAAACGTCTTTTAATTAATTCTGAGAAACCTTTAGTACGGGCATCAATCATGATTTCGTTGATATTTTGGCCTTGGCCACGAGGTCCAAACTGGATACCTGTTAGGTTAGCATTATTACTAGTGGCCTCGGCACAAGAGATAGTCATATAAGTAGGATATAAGGCTTGTAATAGTTCATGACCAAATTCTACTTCTTCAACGATGAAACCTAGTTCTCTACAGATATCTAAAGTTTCATGGAACTTAGTTAAAGTTTCTAATAGTTCAGGATCAGAAGAATCTTTATAGTTTTCAGGATCACAAGCTTCTTTAAAATAGAATAATTTACGATTCTTAATATCATTATTTAAAGTCTTAGTATAATCTTCATTGTCATCAGGAAGACTAGTCATATCTTTAGGATCATGGCCTTTGATGACATTCATGACAGTAGCAACATCTTGAACATTTCTAGCAAAGCAACCTACATGATCAAGAGAGGAAGCAAAGGCAAAAAGGCCGTAGCGGGAAATCCGCCCATAAGTTGGTTTAAAGCCAACAACACCACCATAGGCCGCTGGTTTACGGATAGAATCTCCAGTATCAGAACCAATAGAAAAAGGAACAATACCTAGGGCAACAGCTGATGCCGATCCCGCGGAAGAACCGCCAATTAATCTAGTTTTATCCCAAGGATTTCTAACAACACCAGTATGGGCAGTAGTACCTGTTCCACCCATGGCTAACTCATCTAGAGTAGTCTTACCTAAAAGGACAGCACCACTATTTCGTAATTTTTCATAGACAGTAGCATTATAGATAGGAACATAATCTTTTAAAATATTAGAAGAAGCAGTTGTGAGAATCCCTTTAGTAGAAATATTATCTTTTAAGGCATAGGGGATACCATCTAGAGGGCTAGAAGAGGGAGTATAATCCATATCATCAAGAATTGTAACAAAAGAATTATAATCTTCTTGATATTTTAAAGCCTTAGAATGAGCATCTTGAAATAACTCTTCAGGAGTTAAAGTCTTATTATCTAGCTTTTCTCTTAGTTTTGAAATATTTAAAGCCGTTATTTTATTAGTCATTATTCCACCACCTTTGGTACTTTTACTTCGTTATTAGCAACATCTTTAGCATTTTTTAGAACATCACTAGTAGAGAGAGAATCACTAGGGATATCCTCTCTTAAACTGACACTTTCTAAAGGAAAAGGAAAGGTCATAGGTTCAATAGAAGAAATATTATCAATCTTAGATATTAGATCCATTTGTTTTAAGATAATGGTAAATTCTTCTTGTAAAGTTGTATATTCAGAATCATTCATAGTAAACATTAATTTAGTAGCATAATCTTGTAATTTTTCTTTTGTAATCATTTTTACCTCCTAGGACTTTTTTGTATGTCTATTATATCATGGATGGAAGAAGATGTAAAACAGGTAAAGGGCTAAAAGATGTCAGTAGAAAGAAACTATAAAACTTTAATAAGGAGATTTATAATTTAATTAGATAATTACTTTTGTTATAATTTTAAGCATTTTGTTAATATTATTACCGAGATATTTCTTTAAAATAGGAGCCTAGATATAATAAGGATATATGTCTTTGGGAAGTGGAGGGTAGGATGAGAATTGGTGATAAGATAAGAACTCTTAGAAAAAATAGTGGTATGTCGCAGGAAGTTTTGGCACAGAAACTAAACGTCAATAGAAATTGCTTATCCAGAGTTGAGACTGGTAAAGTCGATCCCACTATAACAATGGTTAAAGAAATAGCAGTAATCTTTAAAATTGATATTGCTTCCTTAGTTGATTTGAAGACAAGTTCTTTAGATTATGAACAAAAGATTAAGTATATTACTGATGGTTGTTATCAATTAACAGAAAAAGATTTAGATTTTGTGATGAGAGTAGTATCAGTATTACGTGAAGAATATGTAAAGAGAAGTAGCAATTAATATGTTGCTTCTTTTTTAATATAATTTAATATGAGAGAAGAGCAAAGGGAATTAGCCCAAGTGAATAGAGATATTATTTTTTTATTTTTAAGTGTTGTTAGTGCTTTTATATCTTTTTATATTATAATAGAGAAAAAGAAGAGTATATTAAATATTGGAGAAATTCAGAAAGAGAAAATAAATAAAATTTATCAAAATAATAGGATGTTAGGAGTAATTATTTGGCTATATTTTCTTTTTAATAGTTATTATTCGTTAAAGAATGAGAAGAATCCTGAGAATTTAAAAGAGGATTATGTATTTCTACTGGCGGCAGTATTGGGCACTCTTAGTGCACTTTGTTATTTACCTTATGGAAATAGTAATGTTATTATAAAAAAATAAGTATAAAGATATGATTTTTAAACATAATAAACTTAGAAATGAGGGATATTATGTTACCTAGGAAGAATTATAATGTTAATGAATATTTTTACAAATATGAAAGGCCAGCGACTGGGGATAATAATTGTATGAAGACAGATATTATTGATACTGATGATAAGTATTTTATAGTAATTGATATTCCTGGGGTTAAAAAAGAAAATATTATGATAGACTATGAGAATGGATATCTAAATATTAAAGTTATGAAATTAGACGAGACAGGGATCAGCTATGTAAGAAGAGAGAGATTTGTCGGAGACGCTAGGAGAAGTTTTTATATAGGATCTAAAAGAGAAGAAGATATTAAAGCAAGTTGTAAGGATGGAGTGTTAGAGATTTCTTTTCCTAAACAGGAATTACCAAAGAAAAATAGTAAGAATATTGTTATAGAGTAAGGCAAATTAATTTGCTTTTTTAAGGATCGTTTTGTATAATGGTAGTACTGAGGTGAAGAAGTATGATAGTTAGTGATAAATGGCAAGACTATGAATGTTTAGATACTGGTAAGGGAGAAAAGCTAGAAAGATGGGGAAAGGTAATACTAAGAAGACCAGATCCCCAAATTATCTGGGATAGAGATAAGAATTTAGAATGGGAAAAATGGGATGGATATTATCATCGGAGCAACAAAGGAGGAGGATATTGGGAATATAAGAAGAAGATACATGATAGTTGGGAAGTTAAGTATCAAGATTTAGTATTCAAAGTAGCTCCGACTAATTTTAAACATACAGGAATTTTTCCAGAACAGGCGGCCAATTGGGACTTTATTCGAGAAAGAATAAGAAACTCTGGTAAGAAAGAATTTAGATGTTTAAATTTATTTGCCTATACTGGTTGTGCAACAATGGCCGCTAGTGAAGCAGGAGCTTCAGAGGTTGTACATGTCGATGCCTCAAAGGGTATGATCGAATGGGCCAAAGAAAATATGTATTTAAATCATTTAGAAAAGAATAAGATTAGATTTATAATTGATGATGTTATTAAATTTTTAGAAAGAGAAAAAAGAAGAGGAAGAACTTATCAGGGAATAATTATGGATCCGCCTAGTTATGGAAGAGGTCCTAATGGAGAAGTATGGAGACTAGAAGATAATTTACAAGAATTATTAGATAAGGCTTATGCTGTACTAGATCCGGACTACAGTTTTTTATTAGTTAATTCTTATACAACAGGAGTTTCGCCAACAAGTTTAGAAAATATTTTAAAGAAAACTTTTAAAGGGGCAAAAATCGATGCAGGTGAGATAGGTCTTCCCGTTACGAAAGATAAATTAATACTTCCTTGTGGAATATATGGAAGAGTTACAAAAGATTAAGATAATATACGAAGATAATCATATACTAGTAGTATTTAAACCTGCTAATATGCCAGTATGTGAGGATAGTAGTAGAGATAAAGATTTATTATCAGAGTTAAAAGAATTTATAAAGGTTAGAGATAAGAAACCGGGAAATGTTTATTTGGGACTAGTTCATAGATTAGATAGACCCGTTAGTGGAATTATGGTTTTTGCTAAAACTTCAAAGGCGGCGTCTAGATTGGGAAAGCAAGTTATGGATCATAGTTTTAAGAAAGTATATGCCGCTGTGGTATATGGTAAGCCTAGCTTAGAAGGTAAGTTTTTAGATTATTTAAAGAAAGATGAGAAAAAGAATATATCTTATGTAGTGGATAAAAGTTTAGGGAAAGAAGCTAGGCTTACTTATAAGAGATTAGATTATAAAGAGAAGATGAGCTTGGTAGAAATTTATTTAGAAACCGGAAGAAGTCATCAAATAAGAGTCCAGTTTTCTAGTAGAGGTTATCCTTTAGTGGGAGATGTTAAATATAATAAAGAACAGAAGCCGGGAATTGATATTGCTTTAGTGGCTAAGAAGATTACTTTTCAACATCCAACGACAAAAGAAATAATGAGTTTTGAGGTAGAATTACCAAAAAGATACCCTTTTGATTTATTTTAGGGTATCTTTTAATTAGTAAATAATATAAGGAGATTAAAGATAAGGATCTTGATTATTTTAAGATGACAAGGGAATTTACGATTATTTGATATTTATCGAAACGTTTCTCTACTCGACCTATTACTTTAATTATATTATTTTTTTTAATGTTATTGTATAGTTTATATGTTTTAGGAAACATTGTTAGAGAGATAGTGCTATATTCATCAGATCCTTGAACGAAGGCCATAACATCATTATTTTTAGTAAATACTTCTTTGATACTGTCGATATAGAGAATGATGGTTATAGTTTTAGAGAAGTATTTAGGTAAATCAGGGATACTTAGGTCAGTTACTTTTCTGTAAATGGAAACGGGATGAGCACTTAGGTAGAAACCATAGACTTGAAATTGATTTTCAATTAATTCTTCTTTAGAATATTCAGGGAAGATCTCAATTAGGGGTTCTTCTAGTTCAAGTATGCCTATATCTTTGGATAGATCGGCATAATTGATGATAGGATCAAGATTATTTACTAGGGTTTGTTCATTGTAACCAAAATTTTTAAAGCAACCGGCTTTAATTAGAAATTCGAGAGTTTTTTTATTGAGACCTTGACGATAATTTCGTTTGACAAAGTCAGTAAAACTGATATAAGGGCCATTAGTTCTTTCTTTGATAATATCATTGCTAATAGTAGCACCAACGTTTCTGATGATAGAAAGAGGGCAACGAATTTGACCATTGGAAGCTTGATATTTATTAGTACTAATATTAATATCGGGTTCTTCAATGGTAATATGATTATGGCGAGCTTCGGCAATATAGAGCTTAGTTTTGGTATCACTTCCAATGACATTAGTAAGGGTACTGGCTAGGAAATAGTTTAGGAAATAAGTCTTAAGAAAGGCCATTTTATAGGCTATTATGGCATAGGCAACGGAGTGAGATTTATTAAAGCCATAATTAGCAAATTTTAAGATTAGATCATAGACGGAGGTAGCTAGTTCTTGGGTATAGCCTTTAGAAAGGCAGCCTTGTATAAATTTAGGCTTTTCTTCAAGGAGAATGGCTTCTTTCTTTTTGGACATGGCACGTCTTAAGATGTCGGCTTCGCCGAAGGTGTAACCCGCTAAGGTAACAGCAACTTGCATAATTTGTTCTTGATAGATAATTATACCGTAAGTAGATTTTAAGATAGGCTCTAGATCTTTATGAAGATAGGTTACAG
This sequence comes from uncultured Bacilli bacterium, assembly GCA_934149105.1. GTDB lineage: Bacteria > Bacillota_I > Bacilli_A > RF39 > UBA660 > RUG11215. The sequence continues at coordinate 68,841 of CAKPDP010000005.1, read as the reverse complement.
GTTCTAGACCTTTCTTTCTTCTTATGTAAGTATCAATGTTGTCCATAGGTCCTGGGCGATAAAGTGCTAAAGCGGCGACTAAGTCATCAAAAGAAGAGACATCTAGTTTTTCTAAGAAATTACGCATTCCTGCAGATTCAAATTGGAAAATTCCATCAGTACGGGCGGTTTTAAAGATATTTAGAGTTTTTTGATCATCAAGAGGAATATTCTGAAAAGTGATATTTAATTTTTCTTGGGTACGAATATTAGTAAGAACATCACTTATAAGGGTTAAATTAGAAAGACCAAGAAAGTCCATTTTTAATAGGCCTAACGGCTCTAGGTAATTCATGGAATAACCTGTTACATACATTCCTAGTTGGTTTTTATAAATAGGAATAGTTTCATCTAGATCTTTATTACTCATAACGATACCGGCTGCATGAACAGAAAGATGACGAGGAAGGCCTTCTAGTTTAAGGGCTATTTGATAGAGTTTCTGCAACTTAGGATTAGAAAGAATAAAGTTTTTTAATTTAGAATTAGCTAGAGATGATTTTAGATCGTCTTTTAATTGTCTACAGATATCGTCAATTATAGGAAGGGAAATATCTAGAACACGGCCGACATCTCTGATAGCTTGTTTGGCTCCTAGGGTATTGAAGGTTATTATACCCGCTACTCTTTTAGAGCCATAACGATTAGTAACATACTCTATTACCCTCTCTCTTTTAACACTATCAAAGTCAATATCAATATCGGGCATAGTAACACGTTCAGGATTTAAAAAGCGTTCAAAAAGAAGATTATATTTTAAAGGATCAATATCGGTTATACCAAGAGTATAACTAACAAGACTACCAGCAGCACTACCACGGCCGGGGCCTACTAAGATATTGTTAAATTTAGCATACTTGACATAATTCCAGACGACTAAAAAATAATTACAGAATCCCATTTGATTAATTACAGATAATTCATGATTTAATCTTGTTTGATATACTTCTGGGATATGGTTATTTAATCTTTTATTTAGGCCTTTTTGACAAAGTTCTGTTAAGTACTTATAAGGATCTATCTTTGGGTCATATACTGGTAGAAGGCCTTTCGTATAAGAGATAGTAACATTACAAAGATCGGCTATAGAAGAAGCATTGGATAGAGATTCAAGATCAACTTTAGTGGTCAATTCTTCTAAAGGTAAAAGATATTTATGTTTATGGGTATTTAGTTCATATTCTCCTAAAACTTTATTATCTTTGATCATATATAAGTAATCTAAATATTTATAATCAGTTTCTTCTAAATAAGAGACATCATTGATATAGACTTTAGGTAGGGTTAGAGAGTTTTGGTTAGAGTAAGTATGATAACCTACATATTTTATTTTATAAAGATCATAGATAGTTTGATCAAAATGATCAGAAGGAATAACTAAGATTAAATCTTCTTTATAAGTAATTAGATCTTCTATAGTTATAGCTCTTTCTGACTTAATAGTTGATAGTTTTATTAGATTGTGATAGCCATGATTAGATTGGGCATATAATAAGATATAAGAAGAATTAATATCTAGTTGTAAGCCAATAATAGGTTTAATATTTTGACTACGACAAGCATTATAAAATTCCATAACCCCAAACATGTTATTATGATCAGTTATAGCTAAAGAGGTATAACCTAGTTTACGAGCTTTAGTTACTAGATCAGGAATATTATTTAGGCTTTCTAGTAAGGAATAGCTAGTTTTTGTTTGCAATGATATATAATTCATAGTAAGCCTCCTAGATAATGTAAGAAACAAATATTTTGTTATATTTGTTTCTTAGAATTAGATTAATATTTGAAAATAATATATAAGATAACGACGGTGAATAAGGCAATGATGGTTGATAAGGTTATGATAGGAGCAAAACCGGGACTATGAACGCCGATGTCGGCAGTGAAAATATTTTTACTTTTTTTAGTTAGGTAGTGATTAGAATTAGTTTTAATATTTTCGACTAGTTTGTATTTATCTTTGGATAATTTAGGAGCATTATTAGGTCTTCCCTCAATAACAACAGTTGATTTTCCCCCTTGTTCATCTGTAAAACTTTGAGTAAATTTATTTTCTTGATTATTCATATTTCTCTCTCACTTTCTTTTATTAGTACTAATCATGGTTTTTTCTTCGGTTAGTTGCTTTATTCTTTCTATTATACGACGAGCCTTGACTTTTTCTATTCCTTTAGTGGAAACACTTAGATGTTCTTCTAATTCTTTAAGGGTTAAATTAGAGGTAAAGAAGGTGGCTAGGTGTTCTTGCATACGATATTGAAGGATAGTTCCTAAAACTTCGTCACGAGCCCAAGGAGTAGTGGTTTCGGCACCGATATCATCAATTAACAATATTTCTACTTTTTCAATGGTATTAATTAGATTACCATAATCAGAGTCATTATTGAAAGACTCTTTTATTCTTCTTAAAAAATCAGGATAATAAATAATAGCGACTTTATAATTAGATTTGGCTAATTCATTTAACATGGCAGCGACCAAATAAGTCTTGCCACAGCCAAAATTTCCTGTTAAGTATAATCCTTTCTGGGGATTTCCTTTTTTATAGTTATCAATATAATTTTTTAACCAAGTAATGACTTCGAACCGTCTAGGATCATCAGTATCTATTTCTTTCATAGAAGCTTCTTCGATTTCTTTAGGGATATCGTAGATATAAATATTTTTCTTGTAGGAATTAATATTATCTAAAGATTTTTTATACTTACAAGGAATGTAACAAAAATTTAGATTTTCATTTTCTATTAAGGGATAATAAATATAGCCTGGAACACTATTTTTACAACTTAAGATATTAGGACACTTACTACAATGATTTAGTTCTTTAGCACTATCTTCTATCTTAGTAGTATATTTCATAAGTTCTTTATGGGGTAAGCCTAAATTATCCACGATTTTTTTAAAGGTAGTATTTTGATCATAGGAAGTGCTAAAATCTTTTTCAAGTTTGTAATCTAAACTATAATATTTATTATTGATAACATTTTTCAAACTTTCCATATTACTTATACTCCTTTAATAATTCTTCTATTTTTTGCTTTTCGGTTAAAGTTGCTTCTTGAACATCAATATTTTTATCAAACCATTCAGGAATTTTTTCTTCTTTGGTAGTAGTAGTTTTTTTGATTTTAGGAGAGGTTTTATTATATTTTTTGTGTTCTTTTTCAGCAACGGACATGGCTTCATCGACAGTTTCTATTTTTAAACGTTGCCATTGTCCGGCGATAGTTTCAACGAAACTACGATTAAGTTTATTATTATTAGTCTTTAGGGTGTAATCAATTAAAACATTGACAACACCTGGTTTTAATTTATAATCAACGATTAGGTCTTCTGCTAAGCGTAAATCTCTTTTAGTTGGTTCGGCTCCACCATTTTTACTTTTTAATAAATTGTAAGGAGAGATGGATTCAAAGGTATAGACCATTTTGGCACGTTTAGAATTTTCGCCAATAGGTTTTCTTAAATAATTAGGTTGAGTAGTATCAATTAAACTGGGTAATAAACCAGCATTATCAAATTGATAATAATTGCGACAAGCTTTTCGAAATTCATCTTTAGAGATAGTTCCTCGTTCGTTGAGACAGCCTTTGATAATATTTTGCATCTTCATAGCGTCTATTTCATATAAGAAAGATAATTCTAAAATTAGTTCTTTATTTTCTTTGGTAAAGAGACGTTCTTTATTGACACTACTGGGCATGGCCGCGATTAAAAAGTCAAAATCAAAATTAGTATTAATATTTAATTTTAATTTGTTATATTTTCTGATACTGTCATTTATTGCTTCATAGGAAGTCATAGGAACAGAACCAAAGACAGAATTGAAGGATGCAGAAATGTCAGTATAACCATTAGTGTTTAATCTAGGAGTTTTAAAATAATCAACTAGAGTATTATATTCTTTTTTACCAACATTACTATAGAGAACAATATTTAAAATAGGATGGTTAAAAAATTCATGGGCACTTAAAGGAGAATATAATTCATAGATATAACTAGTAATGGTATCTTCTTTAACAAGTGTTTTCAAAAGACCAATAGCTTCTAATTTGGCTCTTATTTGAGAAATTTCCGATAAGGACATGTGCATGTTGGCTTCTAGATGGTGATGCGTAAATTCATTACTTAAGAGTTCATTCTTTTCTAAATCAGACCATAAAGAAAAATATAATATTATTGGTAAAGGGCCAATGATTGGCTGATATAACATACTTAATATTTGTCTATCAGTATTAGTTAAAATAGTTTTGTTATAGACAATATACGTATCAGCGGGTAATAAATTATATTGTTCCATCAAAACCACATCCTTGTTCCTCAGTTATATTTTATAATAAAAGAGATTAAAAGTAAAGGGCCTGTTATTTTTTATTTGGAGTTAATTTTATAGACTAATAAGAGATTGTTTTTTAGAGTGAGGAAAGATAATAAGGATAGAGATGAAGAGATTAAGAAGAGAAAGAAGAAGAATAGATAAGTTAAATTCTGATAAGAAAAGAGCAGTAAAATTACAGATCATATGGATGATAATACAAGAAATAAGGTTATGATATTTGTTGTAAATTAGATTGATACAAAGGGACATAAAGAAAGCAAAAATGATCCCACTTATGGTGTTATGGATAATAGCAAAAATAAGACTATTTAAAATAACTGTGAGGAAAGGAGAGGAAAAAGAAGATAATTTATTGAAGAAATAATATCTAAAAACTACTTCTTCAAAGATGGGACCAAGAATAGAACTAAAGATGATAGCGGTAAAAAGAGAGGGTGTGGTAGAGCTTTCCTGAGGAATGAGTAGAAAAAGGAGCATGTTTAGGGTAAGGGTTAGAGAGAAACCAAGGTAAAGACAAGGAAGATAAGGGAGGGTGTTTAAAGGAGGAGCGGTTTGAGAATATTTGTGGAAAATAAAAATTATAATGATAATAAAATAAGGAAGAAGGAAATAGGATAAATAATTAGTTATAAAGGATTCTAGATCGTTGTTAGTTAGAGATACGTAAACTAAAGAGATAACGATAGCAAGAATTAAATAGATTAAATAGATTAAGATAATAGGAATTAGGCTTTTGATTAAATTTATTATATATTTCATAGTCATCACCAAGTATATTATAAAATATTAAAAAGAAAAAGAACTAAATTGGTACTTCTTCGTATCATTTTAGTTCTTAATCGGTAGTCCATAAATTGGTAGGATACTCATGTTGATTTATCAAATTATGGATTTTTTCTTCAAATTCAGGTAGATCTTCTTTGTAGGTCAAACCAGCCCACGTTCCTGTTGAAACAATATTTTGTAATTTTAGTTGGCCATTTTTGATGTTTTTTTTGACAGTATCAGGAAGAAAGATTTCAGTTTCTTCTAGATAAGCAGGATCTTTATGAATAAATTCTTGAAAATCAGTTTCTAAAAGATCCATAAAATTCTCGTTAAAGCCAAATAAATTCATAGATACAGGATGATCGATGGTAGTAGTAAAATCGGCTCCTCCTGATAGAGGGTGACAGTAAGCAATGTTATCTTGGACATCAATAGAACATTCTGTTATCTCAGTTACATAAGAGTCTTGGACATCAATGACACCACGTTTAACGCTACCGTAATTACTAGTAGTAGAAACGATAGGATAAGATATCATTACACCTTTATGAGGATCAGAATTATTTTTTAAGAAGGTTGCTACTTTTTGATAAGCATCTTGGCCATAAAAATCATCGGCATTAATGATGGCAAAAGGTCCTTCTATTAAAGGCTTAGCACACAAGACAGCATAGGCTGTACCTAGAGGTTTAGTTCTACTAGATGGGACATGAGAGTCTTCTGGTAGATTATCTAGCTCTTGGTAAGCATAGGCTATTTTGATACGATCCCCTACTCTTTTTTCAATTGTATTGTGAAATATTTCTTCATGTTCTTTGCGAATAACAAAAACAATTTTTGTAAAGCCCGCTCGAATGGCATCATAGATAGAATAATCAATTATGAATTCGCCACTTGGTCCGATGGCAGTTATTTGTTTAGGTCCACCAAAACGACTTCCCATACCGGCGGCCATGACAACTAAGGTTAAATTTTCCATACTTATGCTCCTTTATCATTATTCCATAAATTGGAACTATATTCATGCTTGTCTATTAAATCATGAATAGTTTTTTGTAAAGCTGGTAAATCTTCTTTATAGGTTACTCCAGCCCATAAACCTTTAGAGGTTATATTTTTTAAGATTAAAGTTTTATTATCAATATATTTTTTGACAGTATCAGGGATTAAGGCTTCACCATTTTGAAGATTGTTGGGATTATTTAAGAATTCAATAAAATCTTTTTCGATTAGATCTAAGAACTCAGGATGAAAACAGAAGAGATTCATCGATACTGGATGATCTAATTCTATTTCAAAAGGTTCGGCACCACTTAGGGGTGAGGCTTTGGCTTTGAATCCAATAGTTTCTATTTTGGACTCTGTAAGTTCTACGACTTTATCTTCATTTAATTCTAGTACTGCTCTTTTAACACTACCAAAGGGGCTACTAGTTACACCATAAGGATAGGATATTACTGCAGCTTCATTGGGACTAGTAGAATTTTTTAGGAAGGTAGCAGCTTTTTCATAGGCATCTCTTCCATAAAAATCGTCGGCATTGATAATGGCAAAAGGGCTGGTAATAAGGTTTTTAGCACTTAATATAGCATGAGAAGTGCCCCAAGGCTTTTGCCTATCTTCTGGAATAGAAACAGGAACAGGAATATTTTCAAGTTCTTGATAAGCATATTCTATTTTTATTTTTGCTCCAATTCTTTTATCGATAGTTTCTTTAAATATATCTCGATGTTCTTTTTTGATAATAAAAACTACTTTCGTAAAGCCCGCTTTGATGGCATCATAAAGGGAATAATCGATTATGAATTCGCCACTTGGTCCGACAGGAGTTATCTGTTTAGGACCACCAAAACGACTTCCCATACCAGCGGCCATTACGACTAAGGTTAAATCTTGCATAGGGTTTACTCCGTTTCTATAAGACCGTAATTACCGTCTTTTCTTTTATAAAGAATGCAAACAGCTTCTTTATCCATATCTTTGTAAACAAAGAAGTCATGACCTAATAATTCCATTTCTAAAATAGCTTCTTCTTCGTCCATTGGTTTAGTTTCGATATTTTTACGTTTAACAATTTTTTTATCTTTTTGTTCTTCTTCATCGATTTCATAATCAAATTCAAATTCTTTAATTGGGGACTCAGTTAATCTTCTTTGAAGTTTAGTTTTATTTTTACGAATTTGTCTTTCTAATTTTTCACTAACTAAGTCAATAGCAGCATATAAATCATCATTTTCCATTTCACTTCTTAGAAGATATTTATCAGTAGGAATTGTAATTTCAATTATATCTTTAGTTCCTCTTACTTTGATTAGAATGTTAGCTGAAAGCTCTTCACTTTTAAAATATTTGTCTAAACGACCAATTTTCTCTTCAATATAATTTCTTATAGCTTCAGTTACTTCTAACTTATCTCCACGTATATTGCATTTCATATTTATCATTCCTTTCAATATTATTATAACATTACAATTATTTTATTTGTTAAAATTAACTAAATAGTATAATGCTAAGATATCCTTAAACATTTAGATCTAGATAGATTTCTTAATCTTTTTCTTTAAATAAAGAAGGGCTAAATATAAGGATAGTAGGAAACTTACGATAGGCTTCTTACAATTTCATTATAACAAATAATTATTAAAAGGGAAGTATTTTAGAGATTATTTTTAAAAAAAGTATTTATGTAAAAAGCCCAAAAATAAAGAAAAATAAAAAAACGGAAGATTTTATTTGGAAATTTCTTCTGTTTCTTTATAGTCTTTAGCTAACTTGTCTAAATCAGACAATAAGTTATCAACTTGAGACCAACTGGTTAAGCGAGCCCCAGAGGCATATTTATGTCCTCCTCCACCATAAATGGCTGCCAGAGAATTGACAACTGGTCCTTCAGATCTGATGTTAGCTTTGATAATATTATTTTTTTTATCTTCAGTTAAAAATATTATTATAATAATTCCTGAAATGTATTTTAAATTATTAATTAAGCTTCCAGCAGTACCAGTATCGACTTGATATTCTTTTAAAAGGCTATCATCTATTTTTATATATCCTACGCCATTATCAGTAACACGGAAATTTTCAAGAATGTAGCCTTGGAATCGTGTTTCTTCTATTGGTCTTGTGTATAAAGGTGGATAGAGAGATGTAAAATCGATATTGGTTTCTTTTAGCATTTTGGTAACTAATTCAAAAGTTTTTACGGTTGTATAAGGGTGGAGAAAGCGATCAGTGTCGGCAGCAATACCTAAGTATAATTTATTAGCAATAGAAGGAGTTAATTTTAACTTGGTAGCAAAAATTAATTCTAATAATAGCTGACAAGTACTTGAGGCATTGTCATCGATAACTTGAATATCTCCAAAATCATCAACTTTAGGGTGATGATCTATTTTTATTACGTAAGCAAAATCTTGAGGAGCGGCTCCATCTATTCTCTTGATATCTGGAGTATCCAAACAAATTAGGAGACATTTTGATAAGTCAAGTTTGTCATCTAATTTATCTAAAGCACCAATAAATTTAAACTTGGTAGAATAACTGCCAGTTGCTAAAACTTGTTTTTCAGGAAAAGTATTTAATATTAATTCTTTGAGAGCCAATTGGCTTCCTAAGGCATCAGGATCGGCTCCTATATGTCTTGTTATAATAATATTATTGTATTTTTTTATTTGTTTATAGATTAATTTATAAACATTATTCATGAAGACCTGCTTTCTATTTTTGAGTTAATTCATAAGTATCTCTAGCGATCATTAATTCTTCATCAGTTGGAATTACATAACAAGCTACTTTAGAGTCATCGGTAGTAATTCTTACTTCTTGACCACGACAGTTGTTAGCTTCTTCGTCTAATTTAATTCCTAGAGCACTTAATCCTTCAACTATTTCTTTACGAGTACTAATAGAGTTTTCTCCAACACCCGCTGTGAAGACAATAGCATCAGCACCCCCCATTTCAACATAGTACATAGCAATATAGTTAATAATTCTTCTTACGTACATGTTTTGAGCTAAAATGCATCTTTCGTTGCCTTCATTAATGCCATTTTCAACGTCACGAGAATCACTACTTACACCACTTACACCTAGTAAGCCACTCTTCTTATTTAAGGCATTATCTATTTCTTTAGTAGTCATTCCAGTTTGTTCCATTATAAATGGTACAATACTGCAGTCAATATCACCACAACGAGAACCCATCATTACTCCAGCATTAGGAGTTAGTCCCATAGAAGTATTTTGACATTTACCATTAACAACAGCACTGATACTAGCACCATTACCAATATGGCAAGTAATTACTTTAGTATCATTTCTTCCTAAAATTTCATTAATTCTTTGAGAAATGAAACGGTGGCTAGTTCCGTGCATACCATATCTTCTAACACCATACTTTTCATACCATTCATAAGGAACGGGATAAATATAATTTTCTTTTGGCATAGTAGCATGGAAAGCAGTATCAAAAACAGCAGTTTGTAAAGCATCTTTGAATACTTCTTGAGCAGCTTTAATACCTGTTATTGAAGCAGGATTATGTAAAGGCGCTAAAGAAGAATATTTTTCCATATCGTTTATTACAGAATCATCGATAACAACAGTGTGATCATATTTTTCACCACCTTGAACAGTACGATGACCTACAGCTTTTACTTCGTCAGCTTGTGCTATAACCTTATTACTGATTAATTCATCAACTAAGATTTTGAAAGCATCAGCGTGATTATTTAGGGTTGCTTCTTTCTTTATTTTTTCACCATTTAATTTAATAGTATAAAAACTATCTTCAATTCCTATTCTTTCAAATACTCCGGAAATTAATACTTTTTCCTCTGGCATTTCATATAGTTGGAATTTTAAGGAACTACTTCCAGCATTTACTGATAATATTTTCATATATTCACCTCTTTCTTTTTAATTATAGCAAAAAATTGAACATTTATAAAGATTTAAAAGAAAGAAAGCAATTATTTAGAAAGTTTTATAATACTAGAAGTTTAATTTCTCTTTGATTAAATTTATTCTTTCTAGAGGAGTTGACGTTACTTTGGAAATAAGATTAATATCTAAATGTTCTTTTAACATATTTTTTATTACTGTTTCTTTTCCCTCAGTTAAGCCATCATTGTAGCCGGCTTCACTTCCTTCATTACGAATATTTTCTTTTATCATTTCATCAAAATAGACTTTATTTCATTCATGTAAAACAAAATTATCTTTACTCATTTCTATCATCTCATTCACTATTTTTTCTGACATTTCTTTACTTAAATAAGAATTAGTCATAGTATATAATTCTTGAAAATTGGTGGCAGTTAAACTAGCTAACCAAAGACCACTTTTATTCATGGTATCTCTGTTTTCATTATGATATGTCACTCGGTAATAATCAAGATATTTCAAGACATTTATCATGCTGTTGTCTACTATTTGTTTATTAAGTTTATCATAGACTAAGATTACTCTAGTAGAAACTTCAGGATATCTTTCACGAACATTCAAATTTATTTGATAAAGTTTTATTTTTTCTAAAGCTTTGGAATTCACATTCTTCAGGTGATAATTCTATTTCGAGTATTTCCAGCAATATTTCTTTTAGTTCTTTTATATTAGTTTTAAAATATTATTTAAAAACATAATCAAAGGTAATTGGAACCATTTGCAGTTCTTCATCGATTTCTTTGTATTTTTCAAGTTTTTGATCTTTGGCTATTTAAGATCTCCTTTCATGATTTGTTTTAAGTTTAATATATAAACAAAGAGAAAGCAAATGACAGAAATTTAATTTTGGGTGATAAAAAAGAGCAGAAAAAAGAAAAAAGCACCTGTTTTGAGGTGATTTTTAGAATTTTTTTATTTTTCTGCAAAAAATTTAGAGCAGAATAATAATTTTGATTAATTTTGTTTTTTTATTAATCAGTTAGTTCAGCTTGAACAAATGGAACTAATTGTTTTTTACGAGAAACTAAACCAGGGATAAATACACCTTGAGTTATGTCTTCTTTATTAAATACTTTCTTTAAAGTGTCTTCGGCATTGTCACTATAGAAAATATAAGAACCATTAGTTAAAATATCAGTGGCTAAGAAGACAGTGAAAACGTAACCAGCTTCTTTAGAAAGATCATTTAATCTAGTGATTAATTCATCTTTACGAGACATTATTTCGTCTACACCAACAGTGAAAAATTGACTTAAACAATATTTGTGGCTTCCAGCTGGATAAACTTTGAAGTCAGTTGTTAAAACATCATCTATTGTTTTTCCTTCAATTGAAGTACTGGCTTTCAACATATCAAAGCCATATTTTTCATAATCTACACCCGCTACGGAAGCTAAGGAAGAGGCTGCTTCTTTATCTTTCTCAGTTGTAGTTGGAGAAGTTAAAATTAGAGTGTCAGATAAAATTCCCGATAATAGTAATCCCGCAATAGTTTTAGGGATTTCAATATTATTTTCTTTATATAAATAATAGATAATAGTATTGGTACTTCCATATGGCTTAGTTAAAACATTTATAGCACCACCAGTAGATAAAGAAGAAGAAATATTATGATGGTCAATTATTTCAACAATTTCAGCTTCTTCAAGACCATTAGCACTTTGATCAAAACCATTATGATCAACTAAAATAACTTGTTTTTTATTATCATAATTAACATCAGAATATCTAAGAATTCCTAAACATCTATCATAATTATCTAATACAGGATAGTAGCTATATCTAGTTTTATTAGCAACTTTGATAAATTCACTTAAATATTCATTTTCATTTATACAAAGTACTTTATCATTATTCATAATAGTAGATACTTTATTACACAAAGAGAAACGTCTTGCTACTTCTAGAGTGTTAGCTTTAATACTAATAATATTAACATGGTTATTTTTAGCTTCTACTAGTAACTCTTGTTTTATTTTATGGCCACCAGTTACTAATATTAATTTAATATTACTGTTGATAGCATATTCTATTACATCATGTCTATCGCCTACTATTAGAATACTTTGGTTATCAAATTTAATTTTTTTGATGATTGTATTAGTATCAAAAGCGGCAACCATAACTTTACCCTGAATATCTTCATCATATTTTAATACTTCTTCACCATCTAGAGTATTTAAAATATTAGAATAAGTAGTGTCTACTTCAGAATAATGGTTAGAAAATTCAGATTTAGCTATGTCTTTCATACTAATTATTCCTAGTAAATGAGAATTTTCATCTACGACAGGGACCTTACTAATACCCATTTTAGACATATAATTATAAGCATTATAGATAGATTCATGGGCAGAAACAACATAATTTTTACTGTAATCTAAATCTTTTACTTTTATTTTTACGTCAGATAAAAGATTAGGTTCTGGAACTTTAAAATAATCCAAAACGTATTTTGTTTCATCATTGATAGGTGTTAACACTACTGGCTCAGTGTTATAACCTAATTTATTTTTTAAATATGATAGAGTCATAGAGGCTGCAACACTATCGGTATCTGGTGTTTTATGACCAAATATATATATTGTTTGTTTATCTTTCATTTTTTCAACTCCACTTCTTTTTGTATTATATCACTTTGTGAAAGATATGTAAAGCACGATAAAATATAGTTTTGAACAGGAAAGTTGGTAAATATATAGTTTTTGATAAAGAAAAATAGTACCTATAAATAGGCACTACAAAAGGTATATAGATAGTCATTTATTTGACACAAATCGTAAACATTATTATCTAGACAATAAGATATAATTTGATCAAATTGATTGGTACTTAAAGAATAGCCAGCAGAATTTAATAAATTATTAAAATCAGCTTTTTCTAATCTTAAGGCTAAACATAATTTGATAACTACATTTCTTTTGGGAATATAATTATTGTTACATCTTATTTTAGAAAATAATTTTCTATCTATGTCAACCTTTTTATAAATCTCAGAGTCTTTGTAACCGCTTTGATCAATATATGAGAAAAGGATTTCGTTGAAGCTCTTAGATTTATTGCAATTTAAATATTCTTTTATATTCATAATTATTGTTTTGACCTCCTTATTAAAAAACAGGTTAATAAATGTCAAAAAGTAAATATAATACTTTCTTCAAAGGCCATAATTAAAAATGTTTTAAACATTTAAATTGCAATGGATATTGTATAACAAAATAGATATTTAGGCAAGATAATGTTGATAATTTTATTTAAAAAGTATGGATAGATTAAATTATTACTTTTAGGATTTAGAAATATATTACTGTGAGGTGATATATTGAATTATATTAGTATAGAGAAATTAGAAGAGTTAATTAGTTTAAGTAATCCTATAATTATTGATATAAGATATGCCTACGATTTTAGTCAAGGATGTATACCTACTTCTATTAATATTCCTTATTATCATCTTGAGAGAAATTACAGGCATTATTTAAATCAGTTAGATATATATTATTTGTATTGTGATGTTGGAGACAAAAGTTTAGAATTAGTTAAGTATTTAAGGTGTAAGAATTATAAGGCAATAAGTATTATCGGGGGGTATCAAGCTTATTTAGATTATTGTTTAAAAAAGGGAGTAAAAAAATAAGTAGGCACAGTGAAGTGTCTACTTTGAATTTTTAGTTTAAGGAATTAAGCCCCAACCAGAGACAACGAAGCGACCATTGGTTCTTTTGGCTTCAGCAGGAGGATTGTTAGTTAATTTGCCTTCAACAACAAGACTTGAAGATTGTCCTCCATCAAGGTTAGCAGCATTATAAGCACCGTATAATAGAAGGGTATCAATTAGATCTTGAAGACTTGCTCCGTCGATATAGTTTCTACCGTCTATTAATAAAAACATCATAACTCCATCTTTTCTTTGAGCGATAGCAACACGAGGCGATTTTCCCCATGGGTCCCCTACTATTTCTAGTGGTTTACCATTGACAATTAGGAAAGGTCCAAAGACCATACCGTCTCTTACTCCAGCATCAATGGCTTCCTGGCCAGTAACATTACTCATTAATTTTAATTTTCCTTCTTCAGTGATACCAATAATATTGTCTCTTTCGGTATTTTTACCACCATCTGGGGAATAAATTATTTCAGAGTCTTTGATTAGATAGCCAATAGGAATATCAGAACCATAGCCATTATCGACAAAGCCACCCCCGTTGATACAAACGACACCACCGAAACGATTACACATAGAGAAAACTCTTTCACCGTAACCACCAACATCAAATTTATCAATGTGAATTAATTTTATTTTTTCAGGTTTATAGATAGCTACTAAATGAGCATTAGCATTACCAACTTTTAGTTTTATAACTTTATAAAGATCGTTATCTTTATCACGAGTTAATAGTTCTTCTTCGTATTCATTTTCGTAACTATCTTTTTCTTTAGTATTAATTACTATATCATCTAGATTTACTTCTTCGTTTATTTCAACAAAATAATTTTTGTTCATGATATTATGAATCATTGTTTCATTGTAGAAAATATAGGCTAGATATTGATGTTCCATGGTTTTCATAGCTGTATTGACTAAGAGATTACGGAAATAATCAATTGGTCCATAGGTTATGAAAAAGCCAGTTAAAATTAGGAAATCAATAATTATAAAAGTGATAGTTAATTTATATATTTTAGGTTTCTTTTTATCTTTTCTTTCTTTTTTATCTTTTTTTAGCGTTGACATAATTTACTCCGTTTCATAGGGACTAGTGATTGTTCCTTCGCCCTTAGTTAGTGTATTTTTATCAATAGTAATACATGGCACAACATATGCAGTACTTCTAATACTTTTAGTTACTAAGTGACCATTATTTTTAATGACATAAACCATTTTACCTTCAGAGATGTTACCGGTGGATGTGTAATATTCATCTAGGGTATTATTTAAGATTATGTTGCCTACTCCTAATAAGCCAACTTTAGTTTCAACCATGGTATTAAAGCTGTCACGATAATCTTCTTTAGTATAATAACCATTAGAATATTTACTATCAATTATTAAATCTTTATAGCTTAAGGAATTTAGATAAGTTTTATTTAAATAATGGGCTAGACTACCAGATTCGGTATCATTGTATTTATAAGTTTTATTAGAATAGTTAGATTCTAATTTTTGAGAATCGACAGTTAAATAATCATTTAAGACTAGTTTATAATTATTGTCTTCTACTTGATAAATACGCCAAATATCGTTTCCTAATTTAACATAACTTCCAAACTTACCAGTATTTTTTTCTATTTTATAAGGATCAGTAGCAGTACCAGTTCCACTTACTAATTCAAGATCTTTAGCAAGAGTTATTACGGGTCTTACTCCATAAATATCGCTTCCATCAATGGTTCCAATTTTACCAGTGCTGTTAACATACCAAGAAGCGTTGTCTTTGGTGTTATTACTTAAATAGAAATATTGGCCATTGTTGGCAAAACTGTCAATATTACCAGTATTTATATAATCCGCTACGGAAAGAAGAGTTAGATAAGAAGAAATTTCATCTTTTTGACATTCTTTATTGTTAGCAGAATCTAACTTATCGGTACAGGTTAGAGACTTAACAAGATATTTAGAGGGATCATTAAGACTTTGTTCGAGAATACCAGTATTATCAGTATCTTCTTTTTTATTTAACCAATCATAGATATAAGATTTAGAAAACTCCTTATTTTCCCCCATAGAAAGGTTACTTAAAGCATGATCAGCTACTAAAGTTATTGTTCCATTGGCATTTAATCTAATTATTCTAAACATAATATTAGAGTATTCCACATAATTGTTGACATCTTTTCCAACAAAATAATAATTATCACCAATGTTAGTTAGAGCGTTATCATCATGATTATTAGCTACTACTGTTTTATAAATGGTATTACTATTGTCTGCGTTTCCATTAAATTTATGATGATAATAGATTAGTCTGATGCCATAGAAAAGTAAACATGCCGCTAAAACGGCAAGGCTTATGGCCCAAAACATTTTTTGCTTATCAATAATTAATTTCTTTTTAGTTTTGGCTTTATTTTTAGTTATCTTTTTATTCTTTGACACTTCTATCTACTTCCTTTACTTCTAAGTTACTATTAGAATTATAACATTAATAGATATACTTGACAAGAAATATAGTAAAATAGTGGCAAAAAAATCTCCACAAATTTGTGGAGATTTTTTATTCATCAGAGAAGAAGTCATTGAAGAAGTCATCATCGTCGGTTCCAGATTCATATGATGATGAATCGATAATGGAAGCTGGTTTAGATGAATTGTTATTAGGAATTTGAGCTTCTGGAAGAGGTTTGATAGTGATTTTTTCACTTTTCTCTTTCTTTTCTTGTTTTTCTTCTTCTTCAAGTTCAGCGATCTTAGTATCAATCATTTTAACGATGTCATCAACATTTATACGTTCTTGAGGTTTATCTTTAATCTGGTTATCAGTGAAAGGATTAGATTTTGGTTGAAGTAAACTATCAAAAGTTGGTGTTGATGGTTCGGATGGTTTGTTAGGAACAAAATTTTCAAAAGGATTAGGTCTATTGCTGCCTAGGGAAGAAGGTCCCATAGAAAACCCACCTGGTAAGCCAGCGAAAGAATTAGAATTCATTCCTCTTTTAGCCATTTCAGCTTCTTTTTTCTTATTCATAAATTCACGAATATCAAAGATTTTTAATTCTTGTTTTTCTCTTTCAGTGAAGCTAGCTTTAGGATAATTTTTACCCCAGGCTCCTTCGGCATTCATTTTCCAGTTAAAGGCTAATTTAGTTTTAAAAGGCATCATTCTTAAACGGATAGATATTACTTCTCCTTGTTTCATTCTTTGTAAATCACTAACGGTTACTAATGGAGTAGAAGCAGTTTTATCTTTTTCTTTAGATTTTACTTCACCACACATTTTACTTAATTCTTCAAGGGCTTGTAATTCACTACTTATTAGGTACATTATGTTACAGTTACCTTTGATGGTTTCGGCATTTTCTTTACCATATACTTGTGTTAATTGGGCAAAGTTCTGGATGATAAAGGTAAATCTAATATGTCTAGAACGAGCGGCTGTAACCATTGTTGTAACATCTTTTAATGGGGGCATGTTAGCAAACTCATCTAGGATAAAATTAGTTCGGTATGGTAGATGTCCACCACTTTCTTGAGCTACATCAATTAATGTTTCATAACATTGTTTAATAAAAATTGTAGCTAAAGGATGAAGAGTCTTCTTTTCATCTTGAACGATCATGAAGACAGCAGTTTTCTTTTTACCAATATCATGCATGTCAAAATCACTATAACTTAACATTTCCGATAAATTTTCACGAGAAGCGAAAAGTTTTACTTTTTGTTTGAAGGTAGAAGTTATTCCACCTTTGGTATCTTCAGGGGCATAAACAGTTCCGGAAGCATTGACATAAGCAGGTTTAGAACGATCTTTTCCATCAAAATAGGCTTTTAAAAAGTTACTATTGGGTCCACCAAATCTTTCTTCACCAACACTGGCCATTAGATTAATACTATTTATGTTTACTTGATCTTCATTAGCATCTTCAAATAAGCCTAAGGCAAGTCCAGTGAAGTAATCGGCTGCTGATTTTTCCCAGAAAGGATCACTATTACTACCTTCTGTATATAGAATATTAAGA
The DNA here is from genome assembly GCA_934149105.1 of uncultured Bacilli bacterium. Taxonomy (GTDB): domain Bacteria; phylum Bacillota_I; class Bacilli_A; order RF39; family UBA660; genus RUG11215. The sequence goes on along the minus strand of CAKPDP010000005.1, from coordinate 51,071 downwards.
GCTAAATCGTCTAGCAATTCGATAGCTTTATCAGTGTTTCCATCTTTGTATAAACGATACGGAAGGGTCATAGGGTTCCAAGCATTCCCTTTTTGAGGATCACGGAAATTTAGAACTATAACATTATAGCCTTTTTCTCTTAACATTTCACCAGTCTCTTCATATAATTCACCCTTAGGATCGGTTAAGATCATTGATTCTCCAGCTTTGGCTAGGACCTTAATCATGGGGAAAACTACTATTTGGGTTTTACCAGAACCAGTAGAACCAATTACAACATTGTGAGCTTCGCCGTCATCAACCCAAATTTTCTTACCATCATTGATTACTGCAATTCCAGCATGTTCAGTTGTTTCAGATTTAGGATCAACTTCATATAGAGTCTCTTTCATTTCTTTGTCTTTACACCAGCGAGAATAACCTTTATCTTTTTTACCAATAGTTAGACCGAAGCCCTTTTCACGGTCAAAAAAGTAAGATTTGCAACTAGCTATAATTCCTACTAAGGCAATTATAAATAGGACTAAAGTAGCAGATAAATAACCTTTTCCTGGTATGAAGGCTTCGAATGGAACTATTCCATAGAATGTTCCATCTCTAGCCATGGAACTGGCATTTAGGACTAATAAAGCACAAATATATAGTAATAAGATAGCGAAGGCAATAAAAATTTTTATATCTTTGGAATCAGCACGAAATTTCATATAATGAACCTCCTTATGTCGTGTTTCAAATATTAAAATCTATGTTTATTATAGCACGGATGATTGGGGTTGTAAATTGGGAATTTTGAAAAAGCAGAAAGTGATAATTAAAATTAAAAGAGCCATGGCTCTTTGGGTTAGGACATTATTCACTCTTATTTTTTTCTATTGTTAAAAGATATTCATTCATATCATTATCTTTTACAGGAGTGATTGTTAATTCTCCATTAGCATTTTGTTCTACTTTGAAGAAGTAAAAATCATCTTCACAATCATCAGTTAATTTATCATATTTTGAAGCACATAAATAATGTTCTTTTTCGTTTAGATGAATTTCGTCACCTACAAAGTATTCAGTATCATCATCTAGTGTAATAATTTTATTCTTTAACATAATTATATTTCCCCTTTTCTTTTTATCTACTTCTGCCACTTCTTTGAGGTGCTTGTTCTACTGGAGCTTGTTGAGGTTGAACTGGTTGTTGATTTTGATGAAAACTACCATATATTTTGTTTGCCATTTGGCTTCTAGCATCGGCATCTTTTCTATATTTTCTGTCTCTATTTAACATAGCTTCTAAGTCTTCAACACTGGCTCTTTCAACATAACCTGGAGCTTGTCCTTGAGTAGCATATTGTTCTAATTGTTGATTTGAAACAAAATTTCTGTGATATTTATCCCATTCAGCATCACTGATACTTAAGAACTTACCTATTGGAGTCTTTTTTACCCAAGTGGCAAATTTTTGAACAGTTTTACCAAGTTTACTTTCTTTAATCTTTTTTATTATTTTTGATTCAGATTGTTCAGGCTCTGGTTGTTGATGTTCAGGCTCTGGTTGTGGTGTAGGTTCTGCAGGAGCTTTCTTTGAAGATGCAAGAGTTTTACCAAAATCTAGGATTATATCTTTAGTAGTTCTTTCATCTTTTTTAACTTCTATTTTACCAGTTTCAGGATCCATTATACGTTCTTCTTTATTCCTTTTACCAAACAATTCTTCTACAAAGTTTCCATATATATTATAATCATCATAACTAATGGTTCCATTTTGTAATTGAGCCTTTAAAGATTGCATACATCTATCTCTATTGATATTAAATGTATTAAATATCTGAGAAAAGTTAATTTTTCCGTTTAGGTCTTTTAAGTATTGTAAGCTTTCTACTTCTTGAGTTAGACCAATTTTTTGGAAAGTTGATGTTAAAGTAGCTTTTACTTTATTTAATTGTTCCATTCTTTCTTCTTGTTGCTTTTTAGCTTCGGCTACTTTCTTATCTTCCGCTTCTTTTTGTTCTTTTATTTGTTGAACTTTCTTGTCAGCAAATTCAACAACTCGATCGTAGGACTTCTTGGACATTCCTTCGGCCAAGCCATAACCGATTCTCAACATGGCACGATAATTTCTCATTTCTTCCTGAATTTCAGGTCCTTTTGATGAATCTTGTTTTACTCTAGCATAAGCATTTTCAATAATTTCTTTTTTATCCTCTGGGAAATCAACTGCGGCTAATTCTTTAGGATCAATTTCTAAGTTTCTACAAGCTGTCCCATATAAATCTTTTATACTTTGTGGTAATTGGTGTTCAGTCATAATATCACTCCTTTTTTCTGTACGTATTTTAACATAAAATTAACCTTTTGTCAACTTCATGCATTTATCCTAGTTATTGTTGATAAATTGATTGTAAATTTTTTGTTTTTTATTAGTTTAAATATTACTTGTATGCTTTTATATTTGAGGGGCTTTATCTTTATTTTGGCTTATTGTTTTAAAGATTTTGTAAATGATGAAAATAACTAATGCAGTCGCTAATATTATTGAGAAATAAAGGACAAGACTATTATCAAAAATACTTGTTTGTTCTTTATCTGATGTATCTCCAGGATTATATATTAAATACATTGTATCTTGATTTGTAGGAGTAATTGTCCAAGAATATACATTATCATGAACTGAAGTGGCATTACTTTCTATTACTTCATAATCTTTGACTTCGATGTTTATATTTACTTTTTCTAATGATGGATAAGTATCAAAGCAATTAAAATCACTCGAATTACTAATTCTAATATATTTTTGATTTTCATCTTCATCGTAGTTATATTGGTTAAAGTAAAATTTATTGAAGCAACTATTTATTATTGTTGAATCTAAATAATTGTCAACCGAGAAGTTGTGTTGATAAGTTAATTCTTTTAAAGAATTATTCGTGGTTATAGCACTGTTGTAATATTCTACTCCCTCTATTTTCTCATTTACATCAGAACTTCCACTATCATTTATATATAATGGTAAGTAGTACTCATAGATTTCAGAATTTTCATTTAAACTAGTTGAACTTATTTTTAAATTTTCGTTTACTCCATTTTTATCTATGGTTAGGTTGTAGGTTGCAGTACAACCTGTCAAACAAATTATTAACAACAAGGATAAAATTATTTTTTTCATTTTTAGTCTCTCAACTCCTAACTTGGCTATGTTTCTACTGTTTCTTTGTTAGATTCGTTGTTATAGAATGATGTCATGTCAACTATTTTATCTGCTTTCTTTATGTGCATAGCCTCTTTCTTTATTCTCATACCACTATTTGTACTTGCTGCTTCTGCGATGTAATAATAGCCATTTTCAACACCGACTATCATCATTATGTGTCCACTATGCCAAATTAGATCTCCTGTTTTACCTACGCATGACTCAGAAGTTCTGTCACACTTAGTTCCTGCTGATCCCCATTCTCCTGATCCATAGCTAAAGTATTTATATCCTCCATTGTGTAGAGCCCAGGAAATAAATCCAGAACAATCAAGACTACCTTTTTCGTCTCCAAGAGTACTTGGAACTCCGTATCCAGAATATTTTCCTCCAAAATAATATCTTGGTCTATAGCCATATTGATCTAGATATTTGAATAGAGCTAGTGCAGCGGTAACGGCACCATTTTTTGTTCCATAGCCAGCTTCTTTAACTTTGTTGTATATGAACTGATTGTATGAATTTAAATCTGTTCCATTGGAACTTAAAAAGTCTGATAAGTTACTTTTTAATTGCTCACCATTAGTTACAAATAGAGCTAGGCTTAAGTTACCATCACTAGTTGAACCTGTACATTTAGTTGAACCAGATAATCCAAATATATCTTGTCTAAATCCTGCCATATATACTTCGACTTGATAAGTAGCATAGGCTTGTTGATCTGCTTCTGTAGTCTCGGTACAGCTACTACCACTACAAGTATTGCCTTTTTTACAAGCTGTTGCTACTCTGGAAGGAATATTACTTTCATTATAGATTTCATAGGCATAATAACAGCCACCTTTTCCAGCACTTCCTGGATTATACCAATAGTCACCAATATAAGAGTATCTCGACATCATTCCACTTAATGAATCATATTGAGAAATATTTTTTAAATAAGCTTCAACACCTTCCATGACACTACTATAGGTTTTACAGGCTTTAATGCCTCCGGTATTGGTACATCCCATTCCGTAATAATTATAGGTTGAGCCACCAGGAGAATAGCCTTCGGCAGCAGCTCTGATAAAGACTAATTCAGGATTTAAATTCATACTTTTAGCCTTATCATATATTTCTCCAGCATGGTCTGCTAAGCCACTAGCCTTAGCGTGGGTTTTAGCATATTCATTTACTTTGTTTATATATTCATCTTTAGATAAAGGGGTAGATGAAATGGTAAAACCACACTCTCCACCTATGGCAACATTGGAATTATTATTATCATTTCCACTACTAGAAATTAAATCCAAACATATTGCTAATGTTGTTACTATAACTATGAAACCACAAAGTAAGGCAAAGGTTCCACAACCAAGAGAACCAATTAATAACATTATTTTTTTTTGAATTAAGGTTTTAGCAGCAGCCGACAAAGAAGAATAATCTCCATCTAATAAAAATGCCAAAGTACTAATTTTATGACCTTTTTTATTTTTTTTGTCTTTTTTATCCTGTTTATCGGCTTTATCTTCTATTTTATTTTTTTCTTCATTATTTAGGGTTTCATTTTTATTTTTATCTGAGTTTGTTGAATTTTTAGAATTATTGGAATTATTTGGTGATGATTGTCTGTTAATTAAACTATTATTAGGGGTATTTCCTTTTAGACCTAATTCATCTTTTCCGCTATTTGATAAACTATTTTTATTAAAAGCGTTATTGTTATTATTTCTTCCAGCTTGTCTATTTATATTTTTGGCATTTCTTGAGCCAGCATTAGGTTTATTTATTTTATCGTTCAATTAACATCACCACCTACTCCAACTATTACTAATTATAAGTAATAGAGAATTCTATAATCCTCCAGCATGTCCAAATGATTCTAATTCATCATCAGTAACTATTACATTTATTTGCATTCTTCTATTTCCACATACAAACAAGCCATTACCTTGATTGTATCTCTTTATATTTTCTATTTCATTGTCGTTTAAATCAATTAATTTACTTAAGTCTTCGGCTGCTTGTTTCTTTAATTGCATTACTAAGTAATATGAAGCATTATCAAAGATAGCCTTTCCGTGCATTATCATATTATCTCCAACGAAGTCTGTTGGTTGTTGCGTAATGATAATAGTACCAGTATTGTATTTTCTTGCTCTTCTTTGAATTTGGGCTAAGAATTCTGCTCCAAGAGTATTTTGACTTCCTAACAATACATGAGCTTCATCTACTGATAATACGGTAGTACTTGAATTTAAACATAGTCCCCAAGCAAATCTTAGTGCATTAAATAGTAAGGCATCTCTAACATTAGAATCGGAATTCATTAATTCTTTGATATTGAAAACTATAAAATCTCCACTAGTATCAATAGAAGTATGACCATTAAAGTAATACTGTAATTCTCTTACAAATGGTCTTAATTTAAGCTCTAATCTTTCTAAAACATCTCTTTCGTGAGTCTTTTCAGTCATGGCCGATAATTTGCCACTGACAGTGGCATAAACATCAGAGAAAGTTGGAAAGTTTTCTGATGTATAACGAGAGAAATCAGCATTGACATTTATTCCAAAACGAGCATAAGTATCTTGAACCATTTCACTAAATAAAGTTAAAACATCTTCTTCAATATCAGGAGAATAATATTTCATAAAGGCTTTTAATTGCTGTAATGTTTTAGTTAAAACAGTATAGCCCATTCCTTGTTTTACTTCTTCTTCATCGGCATCCATAATGATTTCAAGAGGATTTATCATTCCGAATTCTCCACCCTTACCAAGATCAATTACTTGTCCTCCGAAGTTTTCAGTCATTTCACTAATTTCACCTTCAGGATCGATAGCGACTATTTGGTAACCATTTCTAATATGAGCACGTAATAATAATTTAGCAGCAGTAGATTTTCCACTACCAGAAGTTCCTAAGATTATCATATTAGCATTAGTTCGGTTATTTTCTTTTTGAATTTGGTATAAGAATTGGTTAAATAAGACAACACCACCAGAGAAATCGGTTCCAAGTAAAGTTGCTAAGCCTTCGTCTTTGATACTATCAAAAACAAAGGGATACATAGCAGCCATGGTTGGTGATGGCATTGGAGTACCAATTCTTTGCTCTATTTTTTGATCAGGAAAAATTGGTAACATGGATTTTAAAATGTTTTCTTGTTCGAACATGATAGGAATTGCTCTTAATTCCATAGCATCTAGATAATTTTTAAGTGAAGCTTTTTTTCTATCTAAAGCCTCTTTAGTATTAGCCGTTATCATAATATGCATTTGGAAATCAAAGGTACTAGCCTGAGAGGCTGTAAATTGTTGAATAAAATATTCCAATGAATCTACGTCTTGACGAATACGTTCTTGGATAGTTCTATCTCTTTCATTCTGATACTTCATTTTTAAATCAGATATTTCTTTATTTAACATTTTCCCTAAGACACTGAAAGGTAATGGGATATGTTTAATTACTAATTTGACACCAGATATATTAGTTATGGCAGATAGATATCCAGGATTAATATATCTAGGGTAAGAAATAACAGTTAAAATGGTAGCAAACTTGTCACTTATTACAAAAGAAGAGGGATTATTAAAATCAATTCCTTTAGGTGCTATCTCAGATTTAAATAACATCACTCATCACCGTCCTAAACTCTGTTTTTACTCCCCCGTTTAAGAAATTATCTAAAATTACTCTTAAATCATCATTTGACGTTTGAGCAGATTCTAGTCCACAATTGGCAAGTCCAGTCATAATTGTTCGCAATTTTTTATTTATTTCTTCTGGATTTTTCTCTCTAAATAAAATATAGTACTCAGTATCGGTTACATTGTTATCAATAAAACCTTCGGCTTTATTGATATCTTGCATTATTAACTTTTTCATTTCTGGTTCTTGAACTTGACTATATAATAGTTGTAAATTAGCAAGATAACTTGAAATATCTACCGGTCTATCAGCACTTATTAACCAGAATTCAAAATTAATAGAATTATATAAATTTTTTAAACCTATAATAACATTATCTTGAGAAATAAAATCTAAAATAAAGATATTTCGAGGCTTTATTTTTACTCCTGTTACTAAGTATTTATTATTTAATACTATGGCTCCATTGCTTATTCCTTTTATAGGAATCCAATCTTCGGTAAAACCACTACTTTCCATTGTTTTTGATAATTTGCTCATATGCACACCAACCTTTCCAATAATATCTTCTTCTATTTGTATAAAATTTTATAATACTTTGTATAGCACATAATACATTGTGATAATTAGGAATTGGAATTACTAAAAATCCTGTTATTAAGGCTGGTAACAAGCATATTATTATGGCTACAACATTGGTTGTTGGCACAAACATCAATGCTAGTAAGCTTATGAATATACCTGTTCCAAAGATTATTAAATCAACGCCCCTGAAGAGGTTTAATATTAATGTTCCCTTTTTAGAATTAGCTGGAATTAAATATCCATTCATTTATTCTCAACTCCTTTTTTCTAAATACCTGGTCCTCTGCCACTACCAAATGGTCCAGGATTTATACTCTTGCTACCAAGGGTATTCTTTCTATTCGTATTAAATCTGCCGTACTTAAAGTCTTTACGGGTGATTTTATCAGCAAGATCTTGAATGTAAGCTCTTTTTCTGCCAGGGGTGTATCTTTGGGCTCTTGTCATAGCTCTTCTAGCAGCTTGTACGCCTCTTTCATTTTTATCATTGGCAACAACTTCCATTTTTCTTTTTTCCATCTTATCAAGTGCTGTATATAAATCATTTTTATTAATTACGTTACCATCTTCATCATAACTTATACCGCTTTGAGAATCATAGGTTAATTTTACCTGTCCATCAGCTCCCATTATTCCATATAGACCACCGCCCAAATCGCTCATAAATTGTTCATAGCGGCCACTATATGTAAAGAACTGTGTCTTTGCAGTTGTAAATGGTTTAACACGATCATCATCTTGTAATTGGGCTTTGAATTCTTTATCCAGAAGGGCTTGCTGCTCTAAACGTCTTCCTTTAGGAATACCACCTGAAGCCATAACTGCTCGCTGGTAATATCTATTAAGCCCCCTATATCCTTGCATCTTCAACCACTCATCTGTTTCATTTGATCTGCGCATTTTATCTTTTACTGGACGCATATTTTGATTATAATTGCCGCCTGATGCTCCTGCTAGTCCACCGGTAACTAATCCTTTTGCTAGACCTGTAAATCTTGCGGCACCAGTACTACCTAAGAATCCCATTGCACCAACAGATGCTGCTCCCATTAGAACTCCAGCAGCTCCATTTGAGCCAGAAACTCCAAAGCCTAAACTTGCAGCATTTGGTTTTCCTGCCATTTCTTGTAGTAATTTTGGAAGGCGTTTTGCAAATACTAGTAAAGCTAATATTAATATTATTTGTATCCATCTAGTATTAGTTTCACTAAGATTATCAAGTAAACTATGATTAAATATTAAATCGGTTAAATAAAATACAAAATAGATAACACCTAATCTAATAAATAGATCTAGATAAGTTGTTATGGATTGTCTTACCCATTTTTGGAACATTCCATCTTTTTGTGGATAAACATAAGATATGATGGGTATTGGAGCAATAACTTGCAAGAAAGTAAATTGAATAATTCTTACACCAACATTTATGGTGTAGACTATTATCATCCATAAAACTGCTATTCCTACAAAAACCGAGCCTAAAGAATCATATTCTATGACATAGGCCTTGGTGTTAGCTCCGCCCATTTCACCTTTAGCTGTTCCTTTATTGTTGACACAACTTACTGCTGTTTCTATAGTTCCATACGTTGCCATTTCTTGTTCAATAAAATCATAAGCTGTACATTCATCATCTTCACTAATTATGTCTTCGTTTTTGTAATAAAATGTTGTAAACAAATTTGCTGATAATCTTCTACCGTAATTTTGGGCAAAAGTACTGGTGTTGGAAGAATCTCCTCCTGCAGCAAATGTTTTTCCAAGTAATATTTTGGGTATAATATCACTTGTTATAACTTTTTTTTGTAATTCGTTAGCCATAGTAAATATGCTTGGGACAAATCCCAACATTAAAATTACAATTATTATTCTTTTCACAAGACTTCCCATGCCTTGTTCTTTATCGTTTATTTTATCAGGGTTCAATAACATTTTAAGTAAAAAGAAAATCGATACAAACAGCATTATTAAGCCTAGTAATATTGTTACTCTTTTATATAACTTTTCTATCTCTGGTTGTTGTAATATTTCTATTTGCGTCATATTCATGAATAGTTCATAAAAAAATGCAATTAATTTATACACAAATCTACATACCCATAAACATAATGCTCTAAGTGCATCAAGCACTACAGATGTAGCATTTTTTTCAGATGGTACAAGTTGAAATAAGAACATCATAAGAATCTTTCTCCTTTCTTATCTACTTTATTCCACAATTACTGTTATTAAATAGTCCATTTTTCCAAACAGTATTTGCTAAATTTAGTACTAAATTTATTAGAGTTGGCAACAAAAATATTGCAACACCTATTATAATTCTTTTAATGAATGTAGCTTGAGCTTTCTTCATTCCGTCTTCTTTACCAGCTAAAACAGCTCTTCCAAAATCAACCATTCCTAACACTATTACTAAAATAGGAACTATTATCCTTATGTATTTTAACACCTTATTAATCATTCCCATTAACTCTTCATCAATAAGTTGAGAACAATCTTCAGAATCAAAATCATCGGCCGAAGGGAAAGCATTTTGATCTACTACCTTGCAAGTTTTAGCATCTCTTACTCCACCATTGTCACTTAAATAAAACAACTCTTTTGTAGAATAAGCTGCGTTATTTTCCTGATATTGTTTTATGATTGGAAAATCAATAGCCATGCCATTAGGATCAGCAATCCCGAAAAGATATGATTTATATCTAGACGATGTTCCTCCATAACCTGCACTTGAAATTGAATATGTTGCATAATATAATTTGATTATTGGTGGGCAAAGTTTGTAATCAGATGGAATAGTTGTCAAAACACTTATATATAAATTAGCATTATTTGCGCCCTTGGTATTATTAACAGTTAATTCTGCTGGTAACATTGACGAAAGTTCGGAGTCATTTATATTGCTGTTGTCTGCTTTAACAACAAAAGAATTGTCGCCAATATAGGTCACTAAACTAACATTTTCTTCACCAACTGTATGATACAAACAAATTTTTTCATAGTCAGTATTAGTATTAGCCTTACAGACACTTTCTGTGTTTTCAGCATTTACAGTTTCTATATTAAAAGATATTATTGATACTATTAAAATAAACAATAGTTTCTTAATTTTTTTTACGTCCATTAAGTTCACCTTCTAAATCATTTATTTAAAAATAAATAAAATTATTCACTTTAATTATAGCATAAATAAAATTTATTAAAAAGTATTTATTTTAATTAAATAGTAATTTTTAAGTAAAAAGTAAAGAGAAGCTTCAATAAGCTTCTCAAAGTATCTTTAATTATTTAGTACAGTCATCATTTAAACCAACAACTTTCCAACAACTTAGCCAATCATCTGCACCCTCTATTCCTGTCTCAGCACTACTAAATAAATGAAATATTAAAGTTACTATGGTTACAACAAAGAATACTGCTACAGCATAAAGACAACGTTTAATAAACATTCCTTGGGCTTTTTTCATTTCGTCGTCACGTTGAGCCATCATAGCTTTAGCAAAGTCTATCATGCCCATTACTATTAAGGCTATAGGTATTAATATTTGAATGATAGGAATTAGCCCTATTTTGACAATTCTAATAGCAGGGGCTATTTCATTACATTCATCTGTACATTTAGCTCCAGAACTTGGTGTGAGATCAGATTCATATGTTTTCTGATTTTTAGTTAAATCATCAGTATTTTTCCAACAAGCATATATCGTTGTATCTCCATCTTTTTTTACTTCAGCAGTTCCTGGTAATTCTATTCTTTTTCCTACTTCTCCTGTTTTAGTAATAGTACTTGTCCCTTCGCTACTACCATCTGAATATATCTTTCCACCATTAGCATCTATGGTTAAGGTATATTCTTTAGCCGAAACTGCACTAGGTATAATAAAGATACTTATTACTACTAATGTAAGGCTTGATATAATTTTTTTAAACATAATAGTACGTCACCTTCTTAATGTATAATTTGTTATAAGTAAATTATATCATAAATACTTATAGTTACAAAGAAATATTTTTATTATAAATAGCAAAAGAACAAATTTTCTGAAAAATTTGTTCTTTATTAATCGATATAATTCCAGCATTGACTCCAACTTGCAGTTCCTTCAATTTTGTTATCACCTTTAGTTGCTCCAGATGTTGCAAATAAATTGAATATTAAGGTTACTATAGTAACGACAAAGAATACTGCAACAGCATAAATACATCTTTTTAATAAAGCCGATTGAGCTTTCTTCATTTCATCTTCTTTACCTGCCATTACAGCTTTTCCTAAATCGATCATTCCTAAAACAATTAATATAATTGGAATACCAATTTGTAAAATAGGAATTAATCCATTTTTAATTAATTTTAATATTGGTGCTAAATCTTGACAGAATGCACTTACATCTGTTTCTAAAAAATACATCATATTATCTCTCCTTTTCTTGTATTAAATATACTATATTTTAATATATTTGTCAATTATTGGTGGTGTTGGTTTCTAAAATATATGGATCGGTTTCAGTTCCTGTTCCAGACTTATATATTTCATTTCCAGATATGGTTATAACAAATCTTAAAGATAATCGGTTATTAGCATATGTTAAATTTAATTGTTCAGTTGATACAGAATAAATTTTTTCGGTTGTATCTTTAACTGTAGTCATTAACCAATAAGCATTATAATCCATTAAATAGTTATAGTTTTGACAACTAGCAGAATTAGCAATTGAATTACAATTAGAATCATTACTAGCATTTATTATATCGGTTGTAGTTAATAAAGATATATAATCATTAATAGTACTAGAACATTCTGGATAATTATTGTTAGTATCATTAGCATCTCTAGTTCCAATACAATAATCTCTAGCTAGGGCTTTATTATTAATAGTTGTTTTATAAGTAGTAGTAAGAAGTTCTTGTAAATGTTCTTTGGCTCTGCTTAAAGAATAATTATTAATTCCAACGGTTTTATTAACACTACTATTATAACGATCATCCCAAACTGAGGTTGTTTCTCTATCATAATTAGCAAGTGTTAAAGTTATAGTTTTATCTTCATTAATATTTACTATTCTAAATAAGGTGTCTCCTAATTGAAGATAGTTATTAGGATAATCGCCTTTGAATACTAATTTGTTACCTATCTGAAATAAATTAGCAGTATCAACAGGATTATCTTGTTCTATTTTTTCATCGATAGTTTTATCTTGATATTTGTCACCACAATCTAAGTTAGTTATATAATTATAACCAGAGATACTTTTAGTAATAGTTACTTCACCAGTACAAGAAGTATTATCTTTAGCTAAGTCCGCTATGGGTTTCATATATCCTTCATCACTTAATCTTAAAGTTGATAAGGTTATAGTATTTTCAGTCATAGTAAAACAATTTTTATCACAATAATTAGTAGCAGCAGTTAAGATTGTATTTTTTAAGTCAGAATAAGATAAATTAGTTTTCTTATTAGAAAATACATACATGAATAATAAAACTATTACAAAAACTATTATTACTACCATTAAAATAAGTAAAGGTTTTTTATATTGTTTTAGGGTCTCACTCATTATTATATCCTCCTTTTATATCTAAATATATTTTAGCATAATAGAATTAAAAACTCTATTATTTAGATGATATTTTGATTATTTACTAAATATGTAAATATTTATCTTAAGAGTATATTTAGTTAGCAAAAGAACTTTAGCAACTACTACTAAAGTTCTTTATTTATTAATTTAGAATTCTAAAGTAACGAATCTTGTTTCTCCGGAAACACCTAATTTTATAGGTCCCGCAAAACTAAGAATATTAGTGAAATCTAATGCCATATATGCAGTTACTTTGTAATAACCTTGATTGGTACATTTATTGTCTTTATCACTGCTATCGCAATATTTTAATTCGACACAATAACCATAATCAGAACAATATTTTTCTCCTTCTTTAGTAGGAATATTATTTATGTGTTGGATATTAGTTATAGCACTTTTTTCATTATATGATATTCCTTGTAAATAACCACCTTCACCGTTGGCACCTTCTAATTTAGTTTTGACATTTTCGTTAAAGCCTTCATATTGTTCAATATAGTTTATTATCTCATTTTTTACACGATAAGCTTGAACATATTTTAAAGCTGCCGCTAAGAATGTAACGTAGATGGTTACAAAGATCAATATCATATACATTAAAAATGTACCACCAAATGCATCTCTCATTATTTTTCACCTTCTTTATAATTAATCAACTGTGTTCTTTTCTTGCTCTTGCATCCAACCAAATTTTTCTTTAACCCAGTCAGTTAGTGTTGGCTGCATCCAATTCCACAATGCAAGGATTGCTACTATTGCTATTAATGTTATTACAACCATACTTAATTCACCTGATGCTTCTTTCATTGTTATATTCCTCCCTTCATAAATTATATTAAATATATATTTCAAAACTTAACTACGACATATTACTCATCATCATTAAGATCGAAACCAATAATAGTACCATGGAGCCAGCTCCGGTACAGACTAACATTAACATAGTTAGTCTTTCCATTTGATTTAAGCGATTTTTATATTTTTGTTCACGAGCTTTTTGTTGTAAGCTAGAAACAGATTTAGAGAAAGCAACTAATTGTTCTTGTTTCTTTTCTTGTTCTCCTAGACCTAATCTATATAATAAACGCATCATACGCATAGAATCTCTAACAGGATATCTTTCTGCAAATTCCATATAAGGATCAATACTTGAGTCTCCAGCTTCAATTTTTTGACATAATTCTTGAAGTCCTGGTCTAAAGACAGCAGGAGCATCGCTTATAGATTTAGCTAAAGCGACAGGAACAGTATAGTGTTGAACTAATACTTCTAATCCTTTTAAGAAATATGGTAATAAGGCATCTACTTCGTTTAAATGACGACGATAATAGTTCTTTAAGCTTAGATATGGATACTTAAAGACAACGATACCAAAGACAAAGATTAAGACTAAGTACATAGTAGACATATTACTTAGATAAAGAAGAAAACCTGCTATCATTGCTAGGATGGCTGATTTAATTCTTTTCATGTATACTTCTTCAGCATCATAGACTTTGTCACCATATTTGGCTAATAAAAGAAATTCATAATCTTTTTCTTTAAAGATATCGGCAAAGTTAGAACTTCCATTCAAGACATCTTTAGCATTTATTTTATTAGTATAAATTAGAACAAAGAAGATAATTACCGCTATTAAAATTATTTCTATATACATTATTCTGCACCTACATTCTCGTTATAAAATTTTTCTCCCTTGAGAAGAAATAAACTATTTATTATAACTACTGCATGTAACATGCCTGCGACAAAGATGTTATCGATCATGCTTATGTAACTATCAACACCTACTAATAATTGAATTAACATGGCAAGTCCATAAAGAGCAACTCCAAAGAGTAGAAATTGACTATGAAATTGTTTTCTATCGGCTCTATCACGATATACTCCTTCTACTAAGGCATCTATATCAGTTAACATATTATCGAAGGTTTCACCTGTATTTTTAGCACCTTCTTTTGTTACTTGTAAGAATAATTGATGCATATTTTTTACCATATAGAAAGGATATTTAGCATTCATATAATTAATGGATTCTTGAACATCTCCATTTTCATAAGACATAGCTATCATGGTTTTAACGTCAGATAGAACTGGTTCTTCTAGGACACCGGAAGCTACTACTCCTTCTAAGGATTTAACGAAGGCTTGAGTGGTAGCAAATTCCATAATGGTGTTTGTGGTATAAACTTGAACTTGTTCAAAGATAAATTCACTATATTGTCTTTTACATCTTAGATATGTTATATAAGGAATTATACTTACAGCAATACAAGCATAGACAATAGCTACGATAATACTATAGAAATAAACATATCCTACTATTCCCGCTACGGAAGCAAAGATAAGAATTTGGATAAGATATTGTTTTTTAGTGTACTCTAATCCTAGTTCTTTTATTTTATCATGCATTACTTTATAGGAATACGGGGCATATTGATCATATAGTTCTTTAGAAGTATCACTAAAGAATTTATAGACACTAGTACCATTATTATTTCTATACATTACTATAAAGAGGATTATAAAACCTACTAATATTATTTCCATATGTCACCTACTTTCTAATTGGGATATTTTATATCATTAGGTCCAAAGAATTGGCTATTAGGATTTTGATTATAGTTTACGACACCAGGCCTATAATTATTGGGTGAAGTTTGATTAGTTGGATAATTATTGGTACGCAAATTATTCCCGGATGGTGGTGTGGTAATTGTTGTTGGGTTAGGTACTGGGGGTGTTACGGGTTGGTTAGTTGGGGGAATGTTAAAATTCATGGCTTGAGGGTTTTGAACAGGTCTGTTGATATCAACATTTTTTGAAGTATCGTCTTCAGGGGTATGGAACTCTTCTTTAACAAGAATATCTGATGGCATAATGACACCTTGACTTTCAAGATAGTCTAGTAAATACTTGGTAGGATTATGCAAAGTCATTTTACCATCAGGAGTTCTTTTATAGATGATATTACACTTAGGTTCATTAGTATCATCGGTTACATAGAATTCTACTACTTCAGCTACTTCTCTTTTAAAGCGTTGTAATTCTTTACTATAGTAACCTTTGATATGAACGCCTAATTGAACATAGCGATGGATACTTCTTAAGAATTGTTCAAGATCAATATTAGATTCTAGCAAACTATAGAGACGATTAGGAATGGATTCGGCTCTATCAGCATGAAGTGTTGAAAGAATGTTGTGTCCTGAGGAGATAGAGTTACGAACGGCCATAACGGCTTCGGCACTACGAACTTCGGCTAAAAGAATCCAACGAGGATTTTGACGCATACAGGTTACTAGAACATCACTGTAAGAGGCAATGTTGTTGGTTTTCATAGCAACGATATCTCGATGAGGGAAGATTTTATCTAAGTGTAATTCAAGGGTATCTTCGATAGTTATTATTTTTTCATTTTCTTTGGTATGGGCAGCTAAATATTTAACAAATTCAGTTTTACCACTACCAGTTTCACCACTTACTAAGATATTACAGTGCCCTTCGACACATTTTAGAAGAAAATCATGAATGTCTAGACGAATATAATCTTCGGCGATAATTTTTTCTTTGACTAATCTTATTTTAGCGGGTGTTTTACGAATTAAAACAGCAATACCATTTCTGGCTATTGAATCGTGAACAAAGTTCATACGGAGTTCAGCACTTTCAGCATCAAGGAAGGGATTGGCCATATTGAAGGCTTTTCCCATGGCATTGGCACACTGAAAGGCTATTTTCTCCATAAGGGCATTATTGACACCTGGGTTCTCAACTCTGAATACACCTTTAGATAAGCTTTTTAACCAAATTTGACCACCATTACTATAAGATATATCGGTTATATCATCATTATTTAGATAGTCTAATAACGGTCCAAAATCAACTTGTTGGAATTCATTCATTGATTACACCCCATTTCTTATTCTTTAGTTTTAGCTTCAACTTTTTCTTTTATTTTATCAATTTCTTTAGCATTATCATTAATTAACTTACGGATTTCATCACTAGTTAAGTAAATGTCAACGTTTTCAACATCTGGATCTGTTAAGTGTGGTGTTAAGACTAAGTAAGAATTTAAATCAGGGACAACTTCGTTTAATCTTTCGATACGTCCAAACATAACATATAGATCTTCAGGTACTGCTAGATAGATAGTACTAGGTGCTCCAACGTCATCACTAGTTACACCATAAGTATTGTTACCATTTTCATCTACTATAGCTAAGATTTCAATACCATTTAAGAATTGACCAAACATTACTTTATTATCAGTATTGATACCACTAAAGTAAACATCAACATATTCACCAGGTCCACCATATAATCCTTTTAGATTTGATAAGGATAGATTTACAACACGATAGCCTTCTTTTAATTCTGAGAAGACAGAATCTGGTAAGTCTTCAGCTTTTACGACTAAATCAGTATAGAATAGGCTTCCTTCTGCTATGGTAGCATTATAGTTAGAGTATTTACCAACAATATTTTCTTTATTGGTATAATACGATCCGACTAGGAAATCAGCTGGTACATTAACGGTTTTAATCATAGAATCAGTAATTTCAGTTTTAGGAGCAATAGTTTGACTTGCTACGGGAACTTGTTTTAAAGATACTTTAGACTGAATACGGTAATTGTATCCTATGTATAATATTATTACTACTATTAATACTCCTAAGATAGTAACAGTATTTTTGTTTCCTAAAAATTTTTTGAATGATGATTGTAAATTTTTCATCTTCTTCCTCCTTTTATTTCTTTATATTTATTTAACTGGTGCATTCCCAAGTTATGCGATATTTAATACCGGCAGCCTTGCAACCGCGATTAAGTTCTCCGGATGCTAGGTTAACATTTGTATCATTTAGAACATTATTTTTTAAATCAGGATTAAATTTTTCAATGGTTTCTATTTGACAGACATCGCTATCATTTTTGACTTGTTCTACGTATTGAATAGTTCCTTTTCTAGTCATCCAAGCTCCATCTTCGACATTACCAGTTCCTTGGTACCAATAATCACCATTAGTGGTTTTAGACTTGGTATAGTGTTCTAGATAAGTCTTGAAGTCAGCAGCCGTAGTCATGGCTCCAGCATATTCAATATTAACGATTTGACAACTAGCATTTTTATCGCTAGCAAATTGATCATCATTGTCGGCAATTTCTTTTGGAATATGAATGTTTCCAAAGGTTATTCCCCAAACCAGTCCTTTATTTAATTCATTTAATCCTCCGACAGCATAATACTCATAAGTATATAAGTGATTAGCACTATATTTTAGTATTCCATTCTGCTCGTTTATTATATCATAACCCGTCATATCGCTACTGTCAAGTGTTAATTTATAATCATTGGTACTTCCGTAAACTCTGACACTAGCTTTAGGGGGAGATTCTATAATATCATAAAATTCTAAGGTATAACCTTGATTGGCAAAAACAGAATTTTCATTAAATCTTCTGGTGAAATTTTCAACAAATTTTTCTTGAATTATTTTAATTTCACCAGTTCTTTGGTAATAATCAAGATCTACAGCATCATACATAGCGGCTTCCATGGTTTCTTTTAGGGAATAATAATCTTCTTCATTGACAATAGTAGAGTCTAGGAAAAGAAATATTCCCATAAGAGTTAGAAGGCCTACTAGAAGAGCTCCAAGACCTGCGAAGCCCCATTTCATCAACTACCACCTTCCTTATTGTTATTTATATATCCATCGTAAACACAGTTACCGGCAGCATCTGTTAAAGCACAGAAGCAAGTAGTAGTTTTTAAGTTTTCGCTTCTTTTAGTACCACAACTACCAACTTGATTAGGGGTATTAATATTTCTTGTCACTATTACTCCTTGTTTATTAGTAGCAGTTCCTTGAGTAGAACCTAAGAATAAGCTATATCTTAATTTATAGTAACCAGATTGGTTAAGATAATCAGTATTAGAATTGTAATTTTTTACATTGGTAATAGTTTTTTTATCAACTTTAACAACGTATTGAGGAGTTTGATTATAAGTATTTTGTAATCTTTCAATTATAGAGGTTAGGCCACTACTTCTTTGAAGTTCTTTAGTGGTTTCTCCATTCTTTTCACCAATAGCTTCAGCATATTGATACCAGTTATTATCGATCCCTACTCTTTTATTTTTGCTACCAGAACTACGACCAGACATAATTGGAAAAGGATCAGATGTATCTATTTCACGGTAACTAAAGCGATAGCCACCATCTTTAGAATTGGTTATACTACCAGAATTGCCATCATCTTTGTTGTAGTAGCCTTGGTAACAAGTAATGCCACATTTATATTTAGCATACCAAATAGTTTTATTTTCTTTTTCATAGGCTAAGGCACTTAGTCCTTTTATTTCACCAGTTATTTTATAATTACCACTAGCAAGATCAAGATCGGTATAATAAATTTTACCATTATTAATCCAAGTAGGCTCGTCTTTGTTAGTGTTAGGATTATCGTTAGTATACTTATGTTGCATACCACTACTATTGCTTTGATTAACATTAGTCCAAGCATCTAATAATTCATATTTAGCTTTAACAGTTATAGTATTTCCTTGCCCCATTCCATAATTCATGGCATTGGCAACGAATTCATTACCATAAGTATTGGCATTTTTTTCAGTACTCCAAAGACCTTTTAGGTCTTTGGTTTCTAATTTGAATTTAGCACTACTATTATTAAATAGTTCACTTTCAGTAAGGTAAGCTTTTATGGAACTTATTAGTTTCTGTTTTACAGTGTTTTTTTGGTCTTCACTTAAGCCATCAGAAAATTCATAATTACTTGCAAATGTCCAACTTATGGTATCAGTATAGGTTGCTCCAATACTGAAGGCTTGGCCAGATTTTATGTAAGTATTTTGAAGTAAAACTTTTAGGACACCTCTTTGTTTAAAAGAAACATCTACCCTACCATCTTCAGTAGAAAAGGTTTTAGTACAATCTCCATTATTGGAAGCGGTATAATTTTCAAAGATTTTTTCAGGTTGAGCACAAGTTAAATCATGACCTTGATTAGGTTGTCTACAGACTTTAACTCCTTTTACTTTTATTCTTAGGACAGATGTAGGATTTACAAAGGAAGCTGGGATATAGCCTTCATAACTACCACTAGAATAAACTTTAGCACTCTTACTACTTCCAGTACAACTACTTCCTGTGATGTATCCACCATATTGAACTTTATATAACCTTTGAGTAGCACCATCGGAGAAATTTATTATTTCAGAAGAGATAAAATGGATAATTGGCTCTTCTTCTCCAGAATTTCCACAATAGAATACGGGGTGATGATTGCCACTTAAGGTAACTCCAGAGGAGTCGCCTTCAGAATTTCTTATATAGCCTCTGGTGGCAGTTACTTTAATAGTTTTAGCAACGTTGGTAATCGTTAAATCAAATTCTCCATTTATTTTATGAATGGTAGTAGTATCAGAATTAGAAGAACCTGCAGGACAATTTTGGCCATTATATTTACAAGCTGATGTATCAACACCTATTTCTCTTTCAACATATGAATTTAAACTACCATTAACACCACCATTAAGGATTGTAGAATTAGCAGTCCCATCATTATCAGTATTATAATAAACTACTATTTTGAAACCAATTTCTTTATCATCAAATTTATTTTTTATAGTATCTAAATTGAAAGAAATTGTAAAATTCATATTTCTATATAAGCAAGAACCTCTTATAGAAGAGCAAGGATTACTTGATCTATTTTCTTCATATTCGCCACTTGAGGTATCACGCATAGTTTTATAAAAGTTATTTGCTCCATAGGTACTATTCATTACCTCTAATACGTTACTACTATTATTTACATCGTAAACTTTTATTCCAATAGCAGTTACACGGCCACCATAATTGTTATGATAATGGAGAAAGGCCCAACCTGTAAAAGAAATTTTGGTTTCATTGATTTCCATTTTTTCAATATCATAAACAACTTCTTCGGCTCTTTCTTCTTTAGAATTATAGCTATGTTTCTCTCCACTTCGATTGGTAGGATTAGATGATATCTCTAGAGCCTTAACGGTATTTAAGTTAAAGAAAGTAATAACTATGGTTAATAATATAATTAGGAGGGATTTTTTTCTCATAATAGTTCACTCCTTTTCTTTTTAATAAGGCTAACAATAATAATTATGATAATTAGTAGGATAAAGGCGGCTCCAAGAGAAAAATAGAGAAAATTATCTTGAATAAATTTAAGTATTTTATCCTCTCGATTAGAGTTATTATCTTTATCTTTATTGGGATCATAATTATCGATAGTAGTACTATAAGTAGCAAATTCGATCTTATTTTTCGTCCATTCCTTACAAACATCTAGATCTTGATATGATTCTTCTTGGCATTTTTCAGAATTATGATATTGATTATAATAAGGGAGAGTTAAGGATATAGTTCTTAATTTTTTATTACAATTTTTAGAATAGATATCAATAGAGTATTCGCCACCTTCTAGGCCATATTCTATAACTTTTCCATCTTCATTGTTTTGATAATCAAATTTGAAGGAAGAGATGTTTTTACTATTTAGGGCATATAATTCTTCTGTTAAGTTAGAAAGGGAAAAGTTATATAAATACATGTCATATTGATAAGGATTATACTCAGAATTATCATATTTACTATAGGTATAGGAGAAGTCAACGTGATTGGCAAGAGAAGTCAATCTCTCAAGATCATCACTATCACAAGTTGCGGCTTCTGCTTTGGTAAAGGGGATTAAGAGTGATAATATAGTTACTGGTATTAAGGTTTTTGTTAATGATAATGTAGGCATTTATAATCACTCTCCTTCCCTTCTATTCTCTTACATTGTAACATTTTTTTTGTAAAATTTAAATAAAAATAGTTAAAATAGACAGAAAAAGTGTTATTATAATTAGGAGGTGTAAATGATGAATAACAAAAATAGAGTTAGATTAGTGTTAATTATTGGAATTATTGTCTTAATAGTGTTATTTGGATTATATTTTTCTTCGAATAATAAAAATAAGGAATATTTAGTGGGACTTACTTATGCAGAATTTCAGGAAAAGTTAGAGAATAAGGAATCATTTATTTTATGTGTTAGTCAGACTACTTGTAGTCATTGTGCTAGCTACAAGCCAAAGCTTAAGGAAGTGGCTTCTGAATATAAGACAAATATTTATTATACGGATATTGATACTTATAGTACTTCTGATAAAGATGCGTTTGATAAGGAGTATTCTATTGACGGAACACCAACGACCCTTATTTTTATTGATGGTAAAGAGGAATCTATTATGAATAGGATTTCAGGTGATGTCGATAAGGATACTGTTATTAATACTATGAAGAAATATAATTTTATTAAGAAATAATAAAGAAGAATTCTCAAGAGAGGGAATTCTTTTTTTGGTAAAGATTTAGAGTGATAGTTTATTTGATAGTTAGAGGGAGATTAGGGTTAGTAACTTAAAAAGAGGGTCATGTCATTATGATCCTCTATGTTCTTAAAGTGTTGAAAAACAAGAGTTTAGGTAATTTTATTTTACATTTTGGCTGAGTTTTGTTTTATATTTTGGCTGGTAATTTAGATGTAATTAAGAATAGTTAAATTGGGTTTTCCACTTTCATTGGGGGAAAATCTAAATAAAAAGAGGAATTAATCCTCTCGATTTATAAGAATAAATTAGATGTTATCTATCATATGAATGTTATCTAGTAAGACACCAGTTCCTTCAGCGACACAAGTTAATGGTGATTCAGCGATAAAGACTGGTACTTTTAATTCTTGAGATAGTAATTCACTAAAACCATCAACCATGGAACCACCACCAGTTAGAACGATACCTTTATCTATTATGTCGGCAGAAAGTTCGGGTGGAGTTTGTTCTAGAATACCTTTAGCGGCATGAACTATAGTATAAACACTCTCTCTTAATCCTTCCTCTACTTCATCAGAAGTTATAGTAATACTATGAGGCAAGCCTGTAACAAGATCTCTTCCTCTTACTTCCATTTTTTCGTTTCGAGATCCCGGGAAAACTGTACCTATAGTTATTTTGATATCTTCAGCAGTTCTCTCGCCTACTAATAATTTATATTTATCTTTTATGTATTTTACGATAGCATTATCAAAGGCATTACCTGCTACTTTGATAGAAGCACTATTAACTATTCCACCTAAGGATAAGATAGCAATATCAGTAGTTCCACCACCAATATCGATAACCATATTACCACTTGGTTTAGAAATATCCATACCGGCTCCAATAGCGGCCACTTTAGGTTCAACATCTAAGAATACTTTTTTAGCCCCTGTTCTTTCAGCGGCTTCTTTAATAGCATTTTTTTCTACTTGGGTTATATTAGATGGACAACAAATTAAAATTCGAGGTCGTGAAAAGAAACTGCGTCCATTTACTTTCTTTATAAAATAATTTAACATGACTTCTGTAGTTTCAAAGTCCGCTATGACACCATCTTTCATAGGTTTTATAGCTTTTACTTTACCTGGAGTTCTTCCTAACATGTCACGAGCTTCTTTACCTACAGCTAAAGGTTTTTTTGTTTCAGAGTCGATAGCTACAACACTAGGTTCATCCAAAACAATTCCCTGACCTTTTATATATATCAACACGTTAGCAGTTCCTAAGTCTATTCCAATGTCTTTATTAAACATGCTAATCACCGTCCCTTGTTTTTTATTGTACCATATTTTACCTTTTTTTAGTAGAAAATATTAATGTTTTTGACACTTATTTTAGTTTTTTTGTAAAATTATTAGAAGAATATTTATCGAAGAAAAAAGGGATTAACCCTTTAAGATTTCATCTAAGGTTTTGTCATAATAATCTTCAGGGTTTACAACTTCATCATTTAAATATAATTCAAAGTGAAGATGGTCTCCTAAATCAGAATTTATATTAGACTTACCACTTGTTGCTATTATTTGGCCTAAAGTTACGGTATCACCTTTAGCTACTTTGACGTTAGCAACAGATTTGTAGATTATTTTTAGATTATTATCATTTTTTATGGTTATAGTCGTACCACAGATTTCATCATCTTGAATATCTTCAACAGTACCATTTATGGAACTTACGACATCAAAGGAAGTTCCATTAGAGTAATCTACTCCGGCATTTTGCATATAAGTATTTTCATAGTAGATTATGGATTCTTCTTGTTCTTTAGCTTCAGCTTGGTAATCATAGAAGTTTTTAACGATTTTGATATTATCTACGGTATAAGGCTTAACGAAGGTTTCGCTGGTACTAATTACAGGTAAATAGTCATTATTTTCAATTATTTCGTCACTAACATAATTAGTATTTTCAGTTTGGTCACTGAAGACTTTAGAATTAATCATCTTTTCTACAAAATACATGCTACCAACAAAGAGTGCGATAGCTAGTGTATAGAGCATTGGTACTACAAATGGTTTTAATTTTCTTGTTTTCATTTCTTTCACCTCTATTTTAAATATTACCTAAAATAGAATAGATATACATATTTTTTTAATTTTCTAATTTTTTTATAGTAGTATCTGTGTAGTAATGATTTAAGATATCTTTGTAGTTATAACCTTCTTGAGCCATGCCTTCAGCTCCATATTGGCTCATGCCGACGCCATGACCAAAGCCTGTTGTCTTTATTTCGACGTTACTGCCTAATTGAGTTAAAGAGAAATCCGTCGATCTAAGAGACAATTTATTGTATATGTCTGTTCCTTTAAAGGTAGTATTATTTATTGTTATTGAGGTTATACGATTAGAATTAGATCTTTTGATGTCTTTAATAATTAAATTATTTTGATATGGTAAATTTAGTTTTTCGTAAAATTCTTGGAGAGAAATAGTTTTCGTACTGTTGAAAACAGAGGAAACTTGTGAATCCCATTCAGAATTGACGCTTTTTAAATAGGGTAAATCTAGGCTGAAAACTTGACCACAATCTTCAGTGTAACCGTTACTGGTAGAAAAGAAAAGAGCGTCTATTACTTCTCCGTTATATTCTAAATATTCTCCTTGGGTTTTATTTACGACTTCATGTAATTTATTTATTTTAGAAGTGTAATCACTCCCCCACTTTTCTTTTAAGTAAGCATTATCTAAGTAGACTTGATTAGTGATACTGTCAACGACATCATATTCTTTATCTTTATTAGTTTTTAATCTTTTTAGAACATAGCTGCGAGAAGCGACGGCTTGAGCTTTTAAGGCTTCAACATCAAAGGAGACGGGCATTTCGCCTGCAATTACTCCAACGACATATTCTTCTAGAGGGAGAGTATCAATGGTACCAGTCTTTAATCTTTTTACTCTTACTTTAGTAGTAGTTATATTATTTAGTTCAATTATCTCTTGGGTTTCAGTTTTATTAAAAAGATAGACAATTAAAAAAGGAATAAATACTAAAAATGCTGTAAATATGATTATTTTCTTCATACTTATCCCTCTTTCTTTACTCCTAATAAAATAAATCTAACATAAAGTTTGTTACTAGATAAGATATACTTATTACTAATAATATGTATAAAACCTTTGATTGATATGGTTTTGTGTGTTTAAAGATAATACTAATGTTTAGGCTATCGCTAGCCCAAATAGTTAGAGGTAATATTATTAGATATAATATTATTTTATTCATTTTCTTTATTTTTAATCATATTATTTCTTTTTATATATCTATCTATGTTAGAAAATGGTGTTTCAATGAATTTTAAAACTATTTCTTTAGCTAGCTCTTCATCTAAATCTTGGCCGAAGGCAATGCAATTAGCATCATTATGGGCTCTAGAGGATATAGCTTCAGAAGTAGTACTTATTTTAGCACAGTAGACACCCTTGATTTTATTTAGGGCAATACTCATTCCGATGCCACTACCACAGATGGCAATTCCTAGATCTACTTCTTTATTTTTTAGGGCTTCGCCTAGTTTAAAAGCGTAGATAGGAAAATCTACTACTTCGGAAGATACTATTCCATAGTCTTCGACATTTCCTGTGTTAGCTCCATAGTCAATTACATTATAACCGGCTTCATCTAAAAATTCTGTCAAAATTTCTTTTAAATGAAAACCATGATGATCATTTGTTATTCCTATTTTCATTTATATCAGTCCTTTTCTTGGTATATTATTAATAATTAGGGGTTACCTTTGTTTATTCTTGCTTTCTCCTAAATAAGATACAACGTTTGGTTTGTTGACACTACATAAAAGATTATTTATTCTATCAGGTCCTAAGAATACGGCATATTGTCTAGGACTAGAAGTAATACTACTTCCAGTTAAGCACTGGGGATCTCTTGTCATTAAATAGTTATCAACTCTAAGGCAAGCATCTGTCTGAGTCTCACCTTTATCTTTATAAAGGTAGTATTGATCTTCAGTCATTTTCTTTAGAATAGTATCCGTTATAAAAAGTTGTAATTTTTCATCTGGAGTATTACCAGGCATACTATAATCTAAGGCTTCAATAATATCACTTTCATTTAATTTATAGGTAATATTTTCTCCAATGGGAAATCCTTGATCAAAGCCACTTAGGCTCCAACTTTCAATTGTTTGTACTACAGGCCCCATGTCAAAAGTTTTAGGTTTATTAGAAATTTCAAAATCAGTTAAAGCTGTAACTATTCCTTGGAGACAAAAAGCTTTTTGAGCGGCATCTTGAGGAATCATTGTATTTCCTGAGGCTCTTTCCATATTTATCACATATATCTATTATTAGATACTCCTTTCATAATTATTATATAATAATAATATTAGGGTTAGCAAATAAAAAAGAAGCTTTTACATATTATTTAGCTTCTTTGTCAAATCCATATTTTTTATTGAACTTATCTACTTGTCCTTTTCTTCCACCCATAGTTTGTTTTCCAGTATAGAAAGGGTGACAGTTAGAACATACTTCAACGTTAATTGTTTCTTTTGTTGACATAGTCTTGAATGTGTTACCACATGAAGCACATGTAACAGTAGATTCTACATAATTAGGATGAATATTCTTTTTCATTGTTTCTCTCCTTCCGCCATGACAAAAAGTCATAGAAATAAATTTCGTTTATTATTATAACAAGTTTTTTTGATGTTTTCAACAGTTTTGGGGATTTTTGTGTTTAATCTTCGATTAATTCTATTTGGGCTCCAACTTTTTTTAGCTTATTAACAACATTGTTATAACCTCTTAGAATATAATTTATATTATCTATTGTAGTTGTGCCTTCGGCAATTAGGCCGCAGATTAATAGAGATGCTCCTCCACGAAGATCGGTTGCGGAGACGTCTTTTCCTACTAGAGGAGTTTTTCCATGAATGGTGGCTATTCTATTATCGGTTACGGTTATGTTAGCTCCCATTTTAATAGTATCAGGAATATTTTGATATCTATTTTCATAAATTGTTTCTTCAACTTCACTTGTACCTTCACATTGGGTTAGGAAGGGGATTATAGGTTGTTGTAAGTCAGTAGGATAACCAGGGTAGACTAAAGTTTTGACGTTGATAGCGTGATATTTTTTGACATCTTTAACTATAATATAGTCAGTTCCAATAGTCATTTTAACTCCAGCTTCTTTTAATTTGGAAGTTAAGGCTTCAAGATGACTAGGAATTAATTTATCTATTTTTAATTTATGTCCTAAAAGGGCGGCGATTATTAAGTAGGTTCCAGCTTCAATACGATCGGGGATGACTTCATGATAACTACTATGAAGGTATTCAACACCTTCGATGGTTATAGTATTGGTACCGGCTCCAGTGATATTGGCACCCATACTATTTAGAAAAGTAGCAATATTGACAATTTCTGGCTCTTGGGCGGCATTTTCAATAACGGTTTTACCCTTGGCTTTAGTGGCCGCTAGTAAGATGTTGATAGTAGCACCCACACTAGGTATATCTAGGTAAATATTATTACCAAGTAATTCTTCGGCTTCAATTATGAAATGATTATTTTCTTCTTTGATAGTAGCACCTAATTTTTCAAAGCCTAAAAGATGAAGATTAATAGGTCTAGTACCTATGACACAGCCACCAGGAAAATACATATCAACTTTTTTGAATTTTCCTAGAAGGGCACCCATAAAGTAATAAGAGGCACGTAGTTTCTTACTTAATTCTTCAGATATTTTAGCATTTTGAATGTTATTAGAATTTATAATTACGGTGTCATCTTTCCTAACAACTTTAGCATTTAAATATAATAAAATTTCTTCTAAAGCATCAACATCAGTGATATTGGGAACGTTAGAGATTGTTACTTGTTCATCACAAAGAATGGAGGCGGGAATTAAGGCAACGACACTGTTTTTTGCACCACTTACTTCGATAGTTCCTGATAATTTATGATTCCCTTCTATTTTTATTTTAGACATAGTACTCCTCCTTCTTAATAAGTTAGTTTTATATTAATCGAAATTGTTACCAATGTCAAGATAAAGTTAAATAGTATAGTAGTAGACGGCTATTATCAAAAGAATTATTCCTCCGACTAAGGAACTAAGACTACCAAATGATTTATTAATTTTGTTTCCTAAAAGAAGGCCAACATAGGTAAATGTGGCACTAAGGATAGCAAAGATAGTAGAAACTTGTAAATAATTTTTATTGATAATATTCATTCCAATACCAGTAGTAAAACTGTCAATACTTACAGAAAGACCAAAGAGTAGGAAACCAATGAGACTTACAGATAGGGGATCGGCTTTATTTTTGATACTGGAATAGATCATGTCTATGCCTATTAAAGTAAAGATTATGGAAACTAAAATATTTACTTTAAAAGGAAGATGAGAAGTTATAATATTTCCAAAGAAGAGGCCTATTAGAGGCATAAAGAAATGATAAAGACCAACGATTAAAGAGAGAGTTATTTTTTGAATTTTAGTTAGAGGTTCCATTCCATAAACAAGGGCTAGAGAAAAGGCGTCCATACTTAAACTTATACCTATAACAACAGTAGTTAAAAAAGTATTCATAATATTATTTCACCTATTTAATAATATTATGAATACTGGATAATAGACTAAAATATTTTGGATAGAATTTCTTTAACAAAGAAAGAATATTCAACATTGCTAGTATCGGTATCATCGGCTTCTAGAAGACATAGTGGTGGAAAGAGTACACACCACCAATTATCTCCACTGGATTCTCCAATATAGACAACTAAGGATTTATAATAGCCTTCAGGATAGATTACAGATTTATATTCTTTATTGGGAAAATAATTATCTCCAAATTTTACAGTAAAATCGTAAGAATAATTATTTTCAGAAAAGATAGTTTTAATGGATTCTTCAATTTTAGAGAGATTATCATTAATTATTAATTCGGCTTCTTGAGGAGTAGTTGTATCTTGAAGAAGAGGATAAACTTCTTGTTCAAGATATTTTTTTACTTGAGATTTCATATTTAGATCATAAGCTGAGTTGCTGTTGGGAACTACTCTTAAACGAATAGCGTTATCGGGAATGGTTATAGCTTCAACTTGAGTAGTGTGATTGTATACTAGGTAGAGTGTTAAAACAAGAAAAGAGAGAATTATTATTTTTTTCATAGATATCACCTTCACTATAGTTATGATGATATCTATAAATTTTTATACAAAATTTATAACCATTCTCCTTCTTTATGAATATAGATCTTTTTAATAATTGTTACTAAAACAAAATAGAAGATAATGAGAATTACTAGGAAGAAATAATATTCTAGTGGTAAAATACGAAAATTGAAATTAGAAACTGGTCTTAAGATAAGAGGGCAAACTAGGGTTAAAACTAGGGAAACAAGAGTTAATTTTACTAAGATTTTAGATGGTGGGGAAGAGGTAAAGGGATTTTTAGAAGTTCTAACATTATAGATAATGGCTAGTTCGGTAATTAAGCAAGTTACAAACCAAGCAGTTTGGAAATAAGCTTGTTTATCTAGAGAATTATAGCCTAAAATGAACCAGAAGATTAGGAAGGAAATGGCGTCAATTAAAGAACTAGTTATTCCCATAATCATCATAAATTTAGAAAGACCAGCAGTGTTCCATTTTTGAGGAGTTTGTAAAAATTCTTTATCAACATTATCATACGGAATGGCTATTTGGGAAAAATCATAGATAAAGTCTTGAATTAACATTTGGATAGGGAGTAGGGGAAGAAAAGGAAGAAAGATACTGGCGATCATGATGCTGAAAACATCGCCGAAATCGGCACTTAAGGCCATTTTCATGTATTTTATGATATTTCCGTAGACTTTTCGGCCTTCTAAAACACCATTATAAATAACATTTAAGCTCTGTTCTAGAAGAATTATATCACTGGCTTCTTTGGCAATATCGGTGGCACTTTTAACAGAAATACCAACATCTGCTTTATGAAGAGCAGGGGCATCGTTAACACCATCACCCATGTAACCAACAACGTGACCTTGAGTTTTGTATAGGGAAACTATTCTTTCTTTTTGAAGAGGATTTAAACGGGCGAAGATATCTACTATTTCTAGTTTAGAAAGAAGTTCTTGATCAGATAATTTATCTATGTCATTACCAGTTAGGATATTTTGATCGTTTAAGCCGACAAGGGAACAAATATTTTTAGTAGCATAAGGGTTATCACCAGTTAAAATTTTAGTTTTAATACCAATTTTCTTTAGATTAAGGATAGTATTTTTAACACCTTTTTTAGGTGGATCGAGGAAGGCTACTAACCCAACTAAAGTCATTTTTTGTTCATAACTGCCATCAAAAGCTTCAGAACCAGGATACTCTTTTTTGATAGCAAGGGCAATTACCTGCATACCATCTGTAGCTAGATCATGAGCAATAGCAAGAACATTATCTTTAAGGGTAGCAGTCAAATCTGTTAAGGAGTCATTAATTTTAACAGTAGTACAAATATCTAATATTTCGTTAACAGCACCTTTGGTAAGCATTAGGTAATCAGAAGATTCAACAGTAGATTTAACAATAACACTCATTTTACGACGATTGTAATCGAACGGTATTTCATCTATTTTTTGATAATCTTTAAGTTTGGTATCCAAATGATTAGTTTTACCATAGGTAATGATGGCAGTATCAACAAGATTTTTTATACCCGTTCCGTAATAAGCATTTAAGTAAGCATAATTTAAAACAGTTAAATCTTCTTCTTTATTTATATTAATATATTTTTGTAAAACAATTTTGTTTTCAGTTAGGGTTCCGGTTTTATCGGTACAGAGAATATCCATAGAACCTAGATTTTCGATTGATTCAGATTTTTTTACGAGAGTTTTTTTGGCCGCTAGTTGTTTAGTACCTCTATTTAAATTGACATTAACGATCATAGGTAGCATACTAGGGGTTATACCAACAGCAACAGAGACAGCGAAGAGAAAGGCTTCAGAGAAATTATGTTTAATTAAGCCATCAATTATTAAAACAACTAGGCAGACAGCAATCATATATTTTATAAGAAGATTGGTGATACTTTTCATACCTTTATCAAAATTAGTTGGTTCTTTTTTTAAATCTAATTCTTTACCCATAGAACCTATGTAGGTATTAAAACCAGTCTTTATAACGATAGCAGTAGCAGTTCCACTTATGACACTTGAACCCATTAAAATTATGTTATTTATCTCAAAGATATTATTAGAATTTTGCGAAGTAGAACTTTTTTCAATAGGTTTGCTTTCGCCAGTAAAGACAGCTTGATTGACAAAAAGATCTTTACTATTTAATATTTTTACATCGGCTGGAATTAAGGAACCAGCATTTAGTTTTATGATGTCTCCTGGGACTAATTCTTCAACATTTAATAATTGATCATGGTTATTTCTTACTACTGATGTTTGAGAAATCAATTGAGCTTTAAGGCGATTATTAAATTTATAAACAGAATAATTTTGAAAAAATTTAATAAGGGCACTAATAAAGGCAATAACAATAATGATGAGACTTCCTAAAACTTCTCCTAGCCAAAGATTGACAATGGCTAAAATAAAGAGAATAAGAATAAATTCATCTTTGAAAGACTCTAAAAGGAAAGAGAACCAACTTTTATTTTGAGTGCAAATAACTTTATTTTTACCATAAATTTGAAGACGTTCTTTAGCAGTATGAGAAGTTAATCCGGTAATATTACTCGTTAATTTTTTTAGAGTTTCTTCCTTAGAAAGAGAAGCAATAGCATTGTAATCTTCTAAGTTGATACTGTTATTAGTCGAGAGATCCTTTTTTACTTTTTTGATATCAAATATATTAACCATTTTTAACACTACCTTTCATAATTTTATTATAATTCACATGAGAAAATATAACAATATTTTGGAATAATTAAATAATAGTTGACGTCAAAAATTATTTGACAATAATATAAATGATATTTACCATACGAATTAGTATTGATAAAATTATTACGACTATTAGTTAATATTTCTTAATACATTTCTTATTATATCAAACATTTATTCTTGCTTTAAGAGAAAAATTAAAATTTATGGAAACTTTTTAATTATTTTGCTTTGGGTGTTGTTGTAGACTTTTGTTTAGAAAAAAGATATTTCAGTTAATAAACTGGCCACAATATGTTGTTTAACACAAAGTACAGTTAAAATCTAGTGGAAGGTAATTCTAATAATCCTAAACTATTAACAATCGTAAGAATTTGTGGTGGATTAGGAATTAGTTTGGCACAATTTTTTGATGATGAATTATTTGGTAATAAGAATACTAATACAATATTTATAGATAGTTCTAATAATTATGTTAGATTTATTAATAAGAAATATAATTTTATTAAGTTAAATTCTAAGAAAGGGATTTATGTTACTTATAAATTTGCTGGGACTAAGGGAGTAGAAATAGGGGATAAGGTTAAATGGTGTGGATATGGTAGTAAGGATTGTTATACTTCTGAGATTATTGGTTATTATAGAGATTCCCAAGTACAGGGTATTACTGCTAGTAGGGAGTATATAGAGAGTTTAGGAATTAGTTATAAACCAGATGCTGTATATACTAATAAAGATCTAAGTAAGAATGAAACTATTAAGAATGTAGAAGTAGTACAGAATAGAGAAGAATTAAAAGATACTATTAATAGTATGTTAGCAATGATGAGAGAGATGATAATAATTATTATTGTATTTGCGGTGTTGTTAGGAGTAGTAATTATTTATAATATGAGTATTTTATCTTTCTCAGAAAAGGAATATCAAATTGCCACTTTGAAGGTTTTAGGATTTAGGGAACAGAAGATTAAAAAGATATTTGCTTTACAAAATAGTTGGATATGTATAGTGTCAATTATTATTGGGCTTCCTACTGGTTACTGGTTAACATCTTATTTGTTTAAGGCTTGTTTAGATGGTAATTATGATTTTTGGGTTCATATTGACATTTGGACTTATATAGTATCTTGGTTAGTTTCTAAGTACTTAGCTAGAAGAGTAGATACTATCGATATGGTTAGTAGTTTGAAGGCCAATGAATAGAGAAAAAGTAAATAGCAAAAATGATAGACGTAAAAAGTGGTCTATCATTTTTGTTATTTACAGTTACCAGGGAAGGAAGAAGAATATCTAACTTTAATTCTTGTTACTGGTTTAGATTTATTATTTAAGAATTTTGAATAATCTTCTATAGTTTGAATTGGGACTATTAATTGAAGATTAGTTAAATTAATGTTATCAAGATTTCCATAACGAGAAAATATTTCTTGATAAAAGTTATGTTTATAAGTAGATAGTTCAGACTGAGGAAGAGGCCATTTATTTAGTTCAGTTACTCTTTCTAAACAGATAGCTAGTTGGAGTAATTTTATTTGATCTTTAAAATAAGGATAGGCTCCTGAGGCTTGGGTTGCAATTTCTAATTCATCAGCGACTTTAAAGATATCTATAATATGGGGATTATATTGATAGTTGGTAGAAGAGACACTACCATTATTTATGTTACGGCGATAAAAATAATCGATATTAGCATCTAATTTAAGGATACGGGATGATCCCATTAATTTAGTATAACTAAAGGCTATGTCTTCCCAAAGGCAGTGGGGAAGAAATTCATAATTTTTAATAATATCTTTACGAAAGAGTTTATTACAGACGGAAGGGCTTTCATTAAGAATGAAAGCAGGATTTTCTTTAGGATTTATTATTTTGCCGTGAGTAGTTCTATTCATAAAAGATAGATCATTAGTGGCATAATAGTTGTCTTCGACAAAGATGAGGCCAGTAGTTATAATATCTGGATAATTATATTTAAGAGCAGATTCATACATAGTTTTATACATATCAGGATGAATATAATCATCACTATCAACAAAACCTATATATTCCCCATGAGATAGTTTAATACCTAAGTTACGGACATTTCCTTGACCAATATTATGAGATAAATTATAAATATTTAAATTAGGATATAAGTCTTTATAAGACTTAAGAATATCTAGACTATTATCAAGAGAATGATCATTAATAATAATTATTTCTATATTATCTAGAGTTTGAGAAAGAAGAGAATTTAAACAGGTACTTAGATACTTACTACTATTATAAACAGGTACTATAACACTTACTTTAGGAATATTATCTTTAGACATATTATCGCTTCCTTATATGAGATATTATACAACTAATTTATTAAAATTATATTAAGAAATTATATTTATTTATTATAATTATTATTATAGCTTTTATCTCAGAAATTTATGCTTGCCTTGGTGTTTATGTTAGTAGTAGTAATAATGTATCAATGGTAATATTTCTAATAAAATTTTTCTTTTGAATAAGTACGAGTTCTTATGTTGTAGATTAATAGTTAAAACCACTTCTAAAATTAGAAGTGGTTTTAAAGTATATTTTGAATTAATAGTTCTAATCCTATGATGATTAGAATAATCCCTCCTAAGAATTCGGCTTTACTTTCGTGTTTTATTCCTATTTTTTTACCAATAAGTATTCCTAAAAAGGAGAGAATTAGGGTTGTTAAGCCTATTAGAGATATGGCTTCTAAGTAACTGGTACTTAAGAAGGCTAGAGTTAGTCCTACGGCCAGAGCATCGATGCTGCTAGCTAGGGAAAGGAAGAAAACTGTTAAGATATTGTTTTTTAGATGAGGATTTTTTTGTTTAGTAGAATTATTTAGCATGCTAAAGCCTATTATATAGAGGATAATGAATGATATCCAGCGATTGAAATTGGTAGTAAAGAAAGTTAGTTTATTACCAATGAAACAGCCTAGGCTTAAGATTATGGTTTGTGAGAGAACAAAGACTAGAGAGATGATTATACATTTTGATAGTTTTATTTTATCTTGAGATAATCCTAGGCAAACACTTATAGAGAAAGCATCTACGCCTAGACCTAGGCTTATTAATAATAATTCTATAATACCCATTTTTATTCTTTCCTTTCTTTATAAATTATCAGTTATTTCTGGGAAGAGATCATAGAGATCATGACCTAGTAAGTCATCAAAATAACTTTTTAATTTATAAGCTTCTTTGACATGATATTGTGTATTGTCATAGGCTCCTCTTCTTATTATGACGTCTATTAGACGTTTATCAACAGTATTAACGACACTAGTACACATTAAATCACAAAGACAAACAATTTTTTCATAGATAGTGTATTCGTGATTTTTAATAAAGTTTGTACGGAAGGGAATATCACGAGGATGACCTCCACCGGTACAATCTACATCATTATTAAGATAAGAGTGAGTGAGACAAATATTGTAATATTCTTCGTCATAGCCTAAGTTTTTTAGGTAGTAATAGCCACCTAAGACATGTTGTTCAAAGGGTCCGACGGATTTACCAATATCATGAATATATCCTAAGGTTTTAGCTTTTTCAACATCTAAGTTTAGGGCTTCAGCAATTTTTCCAGCACAATTACCAACGGTTATGGAATGATGTATCCAACCATCATGTGGAGTTTTGCCAAGAGAATTTTTGAGCATTTCTAAAGCTTTTTCACTTGTCAATACCATGTTCTCACCTTCTTTTCTATGGCTTAATTAGAGATAAACCAACTCTCTTTTTTGTCATATCGATGTTATCAACATAACATGTTACTATATCACCTACTTGAACAACCTCTAAAGGATGTTTAATAAATTCTTTGGTTAATTTAGAAATATGGACTAAGCCATCGTCATGTAGTCCAATATCGATGAAAGCTCCAAAGTCAACGACATTACGAACGGTTCCTTGTAGTTCCATACCTACTCTTAAATCTTCTAGATTAAGAATATCACTTTTTAATAGAGGTTTATCAAAGTCATCACGAAAATCTCTATTAGGTTGTCTTAGACATTTTATTATGTCTTCTAATGTATATTTATCAATATTATTGGTTTGGGAATATTTTTCTTGATCAAGATTATCTAATTTTTCAATTAATTTACTAGTTCCTAGATCTTCTATAGTACAATTTAAACTTTCTAATAGTTTAATAGTATCAGCATAGCTTTCGGGATGGATAGGGGTTTTATCTAGAGGGTTATCACCATCTATAACACGCATAAAACCTATGGCTTGTTCATAGACTTTACTAGTTAAGACTTTATCAGTTTCTAACTTACTACGAGAAGTTATTTTACCATTTTTCTCACGATATTTAATTATTTTATCGATAGTAGTTTTAGTTAGACCAGAGACATATTTTAGAATAGAACTACTGGCAGTGTTGATATTTACACCAACGTTATTTACAGCTTTACTAACGACGAAGTCTAGGGATCCATCTAATTTCTTTTCACTAACATCATGTTGATATTGACCAACGCCAATACTTTTACTATCAATTTTAACAAGTTCACTTAGAGGATCTTGTAATCTTCTAGCAATACTGATAGCACTTCTTTTTTCAACAGTTAGATCAGGAAACTCGGAGATAGCTAGTTTGGAAGCCGAGTAGACACTAGCACCAGCTTCACTAACGATTATGTATTCTACTTTATGTTCTTTATATTCAGAAATGGTTTCAGCGACTAATTTTTCACTTTCCCTAGAGGCAGTACCATTACCTATGGCTACTATATCAATATTATATTCTGTGAATAATTTCTTTAACAGTGCTTTAGCCTCGTTCCATTGATTTTTAGGTTCATGAGGATAGATTACTTCAATATCTAAAACTCTACTAGCAGGATCGATGACAGCTAATTTGCAACCAGTTCTATAAGCAGGATCAAATCCTAGGACGATTTTATCTTTCATAGGGGGAGTTAGGAGTAATTTTTCAAGATTTTGACCGAAGATAGTAATAGCTTGTTCTTCAGCTTGATCTTTTAATTCACTTCTAACTTCTCTTTCAACACTCGGGAAAATTAATCTTTTATAGCTATCACGGATACTAGCTTTAACTAATTCAACAACGGGAGAAGTAGAATTTTTGATGATGTGTTTATCAAAGAATTCTAAGACATAGTCAGTATCTACTTTGATATTTACGGTTAAGATTCCTTCTTTTTCACCACGATTTATGGCTAGAACACGGTGAGGTTTTATGTATTTTACTCTTTCATTATAATCATAATACATTTCATAGGTTTTAGTAGGATCTAATTCTTCACTATCTTTAGATTTTTTCTTTAGTTTAGTTTCGATAAAGCCATAATTTAACATATTATTACGTAACCATTTACGATAACTAGCATTATCACTTATCCACTCTGCTATTATATATTTAGCTCCTTCTAGAGCTTCTTCAATAGTAGTTACTTTATCATTTAAATAATTTTTAGCAGTAGTATCTATATCTATAGATTTAGGAAAACTCATAATTATTTTAGCTAGTGGTTCTAAACCATTTTTAATGGCTTCGGTGGCTTTAGTTTTCTTCTTTTCTTTGAAGGGTCTATAGAGATCTTCTACTTCTACTAACTTATTACAAGCCATAATAGAGTTTTTTAATTCTTCAGTAAGAAGACCTTTTTCATCTATTAATCTTATAACATCTTCTTTTCTTTTTAAAAGATTTACTTGATATTCATAAACTTCATTTATTTTTCTTATAGCCTCTTCATCAAGGCTACCAGTAGCTTCTTTACGATATCTGGCTATAAAGGGAATGGTATTTCCTTGTTCTAATAGTTCAAGTACGGCTTGAACCTGTTTATCTTTAACTGCTAATTCATTAGCAATTTCTTTAATTATATCT
This sequence comes from uncultured Bacilli bacterium, assembly GCA_934149105.1. Classification (GTDB taxonomy): domain Bacteria; phylum Bacillota_I; class Bacilli_A; order RF39; family UBA660; genus RUG11215. The sequence goes on along the minus strand of CAKPDP010000005.1, from coordinate 12,929 downwards.
TTATTCATATTATATTACACTTCCTTGTTTTACAGATTCGAATTTATCCTTGACTATTAAATTATAACACGATATAGGTTGATTGGTAAACTGTAAATTAGTTTTTCTTTTGGAACATATCGGCATAATTTATGACGTTATTACCATATTTACTTTGAATTTGATCGAGTGTTTTTTGGAGTTTGTCATTATTATTAATGGTAGTAGGATTACTGAAGAGGGATAATTGTTTAAGGTTGGTTTCAGTTAGGTTGCTGACTCCAACACATAGTCCTCTAATACTGCGATTAGGATCCCATAGGGACTTAAAGAGGGTGAGAGAATGGGCATAAATATCTTTATCAGTACTGATACTATTTTCTAGAGATTTTTGTTTACTATATTTATTAAAATCACTATATTTTAGCCAAATACTGATATTGTTAGCATATAAGTTTTTGTTTCTTAATTTTTTACCAGTTTCAATAGATAGTTCTTTTAAGACTTTGCTAATTAAATCTAAATCTCTATAATTATAAGGGAGAACGGTAGAGGTAGAGATACTTTTAGGATCAGTAGTTTCATATTCAACAGAAGAATTATCAATACCATTAGCATATTCCCACATAATGGTGCCAAAGCTTTTAAAATGTTTAGTTAAAAATTCTTTTTTAGTATGAGCTAGAGACTCGATGGTAGTTATATTTAACTCTTGAAGTTTTTTAGAAGTACTTCGACCAATCATGAAAAGATCACTTACAGGTAAAGGCCACATTTTAGTTGGTACTTCATTAATGAAGAGGGTATGAACGCGATCGGGCTTTTGAAAGTCAGAAGCCATTTTGGCACATAGTTTATTGTTACCAACACCAACATTAACGGTAAAACCGAATTGTTTTTTGATATCTTCTTTTATTTTATAGGCTATTTTAACAGGATCACCAAATAATTTGTAAGAATTGGTATATTCTATAAAACATTCATCAATAGAGTAACGTTCAATTTTATCTGAATAGTTACAAAGATAATTATACATTAGGTTAGAATATTTTTTAAAGACGGAGAAATCACTTTTATAGACTTCTAAGTAAGGACATTTACGTCTAGCTAGATAGAGGCTTTCGCCAGTTGTTACACCTTTATTTTTACAGGGATAACTTTTAGCAACAACTATTCCTTTTCTTTCTTTTTCATCGCCACCTATGACAGAATATCTAGATCTAATATCTATCTTGCTACCATTTTTTAACATTTCTACGGCTGTCCAAGAAAGAAAAGCATTATTAACATCGACGTGAATAACTATTCTTTCTTTCATAAATTTATCACCATTATTATAATAACATATGTTCGAGTATTTTTCTAGTGTTAGAGACCATAAACTTAGTTATTTCGAACTATATAAAGAATATTGGTAACTATCAGTGAAAATAGGGCTTGATTTTCTTATAAATATATGGTATTATAATGTCCCAGAAAAGGAGGGTTAATATGGAAAGAGCAGTAACATATTATCAATATTTCGTTAATTATTGGGCTAATTGGCCAAAGTCGACAAAGCAAAAATATGAAACATTGGAAGAAGCTTTTGAGAAAGTTCCATTTTTGTTTAAGTATGAAAAAGAAATTGGTAGATTTAAGGAAAATCAGGAGGAATTTTATAAAGTTGGAATAATTACTTTAGTTAATCAACTTTTAGGAATAAGATGTGGTTTAGAAGGGGAGAAGTCAACTATTTATCCGCATTCTTCTAGTAGTTTTAAAGATGAGTTTATGAGTAGTTTAGAGAGATTTGATATTTCTGCAAAAGAGGGAATGCAAGAGATTTTTAAAAATCTTGAAAGTGACAAATATAATGGTAATATTGAAGAGTTAAGAGCAGAAGCTTTAGAAATATTAGGTTTTGATTATGATCAAGATATTATTACTGAGATAGATGATGAAACTAGAGAATATTTAAAGTTAAGAAAAGGGCTTCCTACTTGTGAAGAAGTAGAAAAAGCAAAACAAGATCTAGAGAAGAGAAGAATTAATACCGATAGTATTCCTCGTGAGCAATTAGAAAGGGCTAGAAAAGCCCTTAGAGAAAGAAGAGTTGTAGTAGAAGATCTTGATAGTGTTGATAGTATGACTAGTAGAGAAAAAAGTTTTGAAACAAAAATAGCAGAATATTTATATTATGGTGAAAGATATCGTTTACTGGCTCATTATTGTCCGCTTCCTAATGCTTATTATTGTAAAGATGTTTTATTACCAGAATTAAAGATACCGGCTTTAGTAACAACGGCTGAAGAGATAGTGGCTAGTTATGAAGGTAGAGAAGTTACTAAAGATAAAGATAAGGGTAAGACTAAGAAATTAGTTAAATAGTTAGAAATTAAACTTGAGATAAAGTTGAATATTAAGATCATCGATAAGTAGCAAATTAATTACTATTGATGATTTTTTTATGGGAAAGAGAATATTGAGTATTGGGAATGTTTATGCTATAATACAAATACATAAAAAGAAAGGAATGATGGGATCATGATAGAGAGATTAGAAGTTATTGTTAAGAGATATAATGAGATTAAAGATGAATTAGCGTCTCCAGAAATTATTTCGGATATTAAGAAAATGACAGAATTATCTAAGGAACAAACTAGGTTAGAGAAAACTGTAGAGTTATATGATAAATATAAACAGGTAATTGATGATATAGAGGCTGCTAAGGAAATGGTAAAAGATAAGGATTTAATGGAATTTGCAAAGGAAGAATTAGCAAGATTAGAGAAGGAACAAGCTGATATTACTAGTAAATTAGAAGTAGAGTTATTGCCACATGATCCTAATGATGAAAAGAATGTTATTGTAGAAATCAGAGGCGCAGCTGGTGGAGATGAAGGTAATATCTTTGCAGGTGATTTGTTTGATATGTATAGTAAGTATGCTACTAATGAAGGCTGGAAAATAGAGGTATTAAATAGTACAGAAGGAGCGGCTGGAGGATATACTAATATTGAATTTATGGTTAAGGGAGAAGCTGTTTATTCAAAATTAAAATATGAAAGTGGTTCGCATAGAGTACAAAGAGTTCCCGCTACTGAGAGTCAGGGAAGGGTACATACTTCAACGGCTACTGTTCTAGTTATGCCAGAGGCAGAGGAATTTGACTTTGAACTTAATATGGACGAAGTTAGAGTAGATATTACAAGATCTTCTGGTTGTGGTGGTCAGGGAGTTAATACTACTGATAGTGCTGTTAGACTTACTCATATTCCTACAGGTATTATTGTTTATTCACAGACAGAAAGAAGTCAAATTAAGAATAAAGAAAAAGCTATAAAGATATTAAAGACTAGATTATATGATCTAAAATTAAGAGAAAAAGAAGAGGCTCTAGGAGAAGAGAGAAGAAGTAAGATTGGAACTGGAGATAGGAGTGAAAAGATAAGGACTTATAATTATCCACAGAATAGACTTACAGATCATAGAATTGGTTTTACATCTATGAATTTAGATAGAATTATGGATGGAGGATTAGGAGTAGTAATTGAAGCTTTAATTAATGAAGATCAAAAGAGAAAATTAGAGAGTACTATTGATTAAGATAATGATTAGAGAGAAAGATAAAGAGTATTTAGATAAATATTTAGATAAAGATAAATTAAAAGAAGGATTAATAGATTTAGAGAAAGGTATCCCAGTTCAATATATAGTAGGTAATGTTGATTTTTATGGAAATATTATTCAGGTTAATTCTTCGGTATTAATACCTAGATTTGAAACAGAATTATTAGTAGAAAAAACTAGTAATTATATTAAAAAATTATTTAAAAAAAGAGTTAGAATTTTAGATATAGGTACAGGTAGTGGTTGTATTGCTATTAGTTTAAAGAAATTAGTTGATAGTGATATTTTAGGAGTAGATATTTCTAAGGAGGCTTTAGAGGTAGCGAAGAAGAATGCTCTAGGTAACGAAGTAGAAATAGATTTTAGAGAAAGTGATATTTATTCTCAAATAGATACAAAAGAAAAATTTGAAGTCATTATTTCTAATCCTCCTTATATTAGGGAAGATGAAGAAATAGAGGAGATAGTTAGAAATAATGAACCTCATTTGGCTTTATATGCTAAAGAGAGAGGATTATATTTTTATAAAAAGATTTTAGAAGGATCTAAAGATTATCTAGATAGAGAGAAGAATTTTTTAATAGCTTTAGAAATAGGTAAAGATCAGGGAGAAGATATTAAGAAAATAGCCTTAGAATATTTTAAAGATATCCACATAACAGTAGAAAAAGATTATAATGAGCGGGATCGATTTGTCTTTATTTGGAAAGAGGAAGAAGATATCTAGTAAAGTGATAAAATAAAAGTAGACTGATGTCTTTTTGGACTTTGTCTACTTTTTTGATACTTTACATAGCAAGCAAAATATCGAACAAATGTTCAATAAAACTATTGACGAATAAATCTTAATATGGTATAGTGTTGATGAAAAAGTTAAGGACAGAAGGGGTAAAGATAGAAATGATAGGAGCCTAGAAATAACAAATTTAATAGAGGGAAAGATAGAATGTTTAAGAATAATAATTCACTTCTTAGAAGAGATTTGATATAATTAGAAAAAGGATAGTGATAATGTGAATGTAAAGAGATATAATCCTAATTATGATGAGGGACTTAATAGAGAACAAGTACAAGAAAGATGTAATAATAATTTGGTTAATTATGATAATCAGCCGCCTACGAAGACTACTAAAGAGATTATTATTAGTAACTTTTTTACGTATTTTAATTTTTTAAATTTAATTTTAGGACTTTCAATAATTATTTCAGGAATATGGAGTGGTAGAGTTTTATATTCTCTTAAGAATTGTCTATTTATGGGAGTAATTATTGCTAATAGTATAATTAGTATTATTCAGGAAATTATGGCTAAGAAAACAATAGATAAGTTATCTGTTATTTCGGCTTCAAAAGTAGAAACTATTAGAGATGGAAAACACTATGATTTAGCAATTAATGAAATTGTTTTAGATGATGTTTTAGTTCTTAAAACTGGCAATCAAGTGGTTACAGATGCAATTATTTTAGAGGGAAATGTAGAAGTTAATGAGGCTTTTATAACAGGAGAATCTGATCCTATTTCTAAGAAACCAGGAGATACTATTTTATCGGGAAGTTTTATTGTTAGTGGAGCTTGTCATGTTAGAGTAGATCATATTGGTAGTGATAATTATATTAGTAAGATTAGTAGTGAGGCTAAGTACAATAAACAAGTTAATTCCGTTATTATGGACTCATTTAATAAATTATTAAAGATTTTATCGATAGTAATTATTCCAATTGGAATTATTCTTTTATATAATCAGTTACAGGTAAATGGTAACGATATTCCTAATGGAATTATTTCGACAGTAGCGGCATTAATTGGGATGATACCCGAAGGATTGGTCTTACTGACAAGTTCAGTTATGGCAGTTAGTGTTATTAGGTTATCTAAATATAATGTTTTAGTTCAACAGTTATATTGTATTGAAATTTTGGCAAGAGTAGATGTAATTTGTTTGGATAAGACAGGAACAATAACAGAAGGAAAGATGGAACTTGCAGAGGTAGTATTAAAGGAGGACTTAGACAATGCCCGAGGCGTTTTATCAAATGTTGCTAATGCTTTTGATAATGTTAATGCAACAATGGAGGCAATAAAAGAAAAGTATGAATTAGAAGAGAAATATACAGTTATAGATAAGATTGAATTTTCATCAGCACGAAAGTTTTCGGCAGTAAGATTTGATGAGAGAGGTTCCTACTATATTGGAGCTCCAGAATTTTTACTTCCTAAGGAACAATTGAAGAATTACGAAGAAGAGATAGAAGAGTATCAAGAGAATTATCGTGTTTTAGTTTTAGCAAGAAATGATTTAGAATTAAGTGAAAAGCCTAAAAAGTTAGAAGTAATTGGTTTCTTACTTATCCAAGATAAGATAAGAAAAGAAGCACCAGCGACATTAAAATACTTTAAAGAACAGGGTGTTAAGGTTAAGATAATATCAGGAGATAATTATAAGACAGTTGCTAGTATTGCTAGGAGAGCTTCCTTAGAAGATGTAAAAGGAATAGATGCAACAACAATTAATGATAGTAATATTAGTGAAATAGTAGAAGAATATGATATTTTTGGAAGAGTTACTCCGGATCAAAAGAAAAAAATAATTAAAGCTTTGCAAAGGAAGAAACATACCGTAGCCATGACAGGAGACGGAGTTAATGATGTTTTGGCTCTTAAACAATCAGATTGTAGTATCGCTATGGCAAGCGGTAGTGAAGCAGCACGAAATGTTAGTCAATTAGTTTTGCTGGATTCTAATTTTGCTTCAATGCCAAAGATTGTAGCAGAAGGACGTAGGACTATTAATAATATTGAAAGATCAGCTTCCTTGTTATTAGTTAAAACAATATTTACTTTATTATTGATTTTAGTTTGTATATTTATGAAATCCGAATATTTCTATGTTCCTATTCAACTTACTTTAATAACAACTTGTACAATATCTATTCCATCATTTATATTAGCTCTAGAACCAAATACAGAACTGGTCAAAGGTAATTTTATGATTAAAGTAGTAGGACATAGTTTACCAGCAGCTTTAACGGTGGTCTTTAATGTTATAATGATTGTTTTATTTGAACAACAGTTAGGGATTGCTTCTAATGTTACGCAAACACTCATTGTTATTATGACAGCAACAACAGGATTTATATACTTATTTAGAATTTGTAAACCTTATACTCCAATTAGAGTAGTGTTACTGACAGTGCTACTTGCTATCTTCTTTTATGGAATTATGTTCCAATATGATTTCTTTGATTTAAATCAGATTACCTTTAAAACGATACTATTATATATTGTCTTCTATATATGTTCAATTCATATTTTTGATAAACTTAATAATTCAATTAGAAAAATATTGGATAAAGTAGAAAAGAAATATTATTAATGATCAAAAAAAATATTCTCCAAGTGAGAATATTTTTTTATTTAACTATTTAGTTTTCTTATCGTGGCAAATATCTTTAATAACATTGAAGGCGGTAAAGACTATGAATATACAGATAACAATAATTAAATTCTTAGTTAGAAGACTACTTTCAATAGTAACTAAAGCTTCTCTTAATAAATCAATTGTATAAGTCATTGGTAAGATTGGATGTAAGAATCTAAACCCTTTTGTTACAGTTTCAATAGGGAATGTTCCACCTGCAGCGGCTAGTTGTAGTACTAATAAGATTAAGGCTATAAACTTACCAATATCTTTTAGATTAACAATTAAGAATTCTATTATAGCGATGAATGTGTTGGCTATTAAGATTATAGAAATATAATATAAGAAATAATTAGTTATTTGAAAATCTAGAAGGGTACTTAATAATATTCCTAAAATAATTGCGGATAGAGTAGCTAAGCCATGATAACATAAAGTTCTTTGTAAATGTTTATCACTATCAATAGATAGTTTAGAGAATCTATTTTCTTTATCGTAGTAAAGAACAATATACATCATTAAAGCTCCTACCCATAAAGCAATGGAGATAAAGAATGGTGAGAAGGCAGTACCATATGACGAAACTTCATTAACAGCTTTAGTTTCAATATTTACTGGTTCTTGAGTATATTCTTTCATTCCTTCTAGGGACTTTAATTCAGATTTAGTACTGATTATTTTACTTTGTAATTCTTCTCTGGCATTTTTAACACTAGTATTTAGAGTACCTAAACCATTATTTAAAGTAATAGATCCTTGGTTTAAAGTATTAATTCCCGCACTTATTTTACTATTAGCAGTTGTTAAATTATTAAGACCTGAATTTAGGCTTTGCATACCTTGATTGATTTGCTTAGATCCACTTTGTAAAGTAGATATTCCACTTTGGAGAGCATCTATTTGTTCTGGCAAAGTACTTAAAGCACTTGTTTTAGTATTTAGTTCATTTAAGCCACTAGATATTTGAGAACTATAACCTTTAAGGGTTGTTCCACTAGTTTTTAAGGCTGTAAAACTATTACTTTCCAACAATTTCTTGGCTGTTAAATATAATTCATCTTGTGGTAAATTATTTTGTTCATAAATGTTTACTAACATTTTAGCAGCATTTTCACTGAAGGTTAGAGTGTTATTAACATTATCAACATAAGTTGTGGAATTAGTGTTATAAGTAGCCATGCTGGAATTTAAGTAGCTAACACTTCCCGTTAAAGTAGGTATATTATCTTTTAGGGTTGTTAGGGCAGCAGTGTTGGTGGCTAGGGTATTAATACCATCATTTAGTGAACTAATACTAGCAGTTAGAGTATCACTACCACTTTTAATAGTACTTAATCCATTGCTAAAATCATTATAATTAGTATTTAAGGTATTAAGGCCAGTAGCTAAATCATTACTACCTGATTGTAATTTAGTAGTACCATTTTCTAATTCTTCAAAACCATCACTTATAGTTTCAAGACTACTAGGTACTTGATTTAATTTGTCGGCTAGAGTATTAACAACTTCAGAATTGATTTGATTATCTAAACTCTTTTCAACAGTAGTCATTACTTTATCAATAATCTGACTAGCCAGATAATTGGATTTTTGATTAGGTGAATAAGTAATAGTAGGATGTTTTTTATTTTCGGTTCCTACACTTTCAATACTAGAAGTAAAATCTTCAGGAATAGTTATTACAGCATAATAGTCTTTATTATATAAGCCATCAGTGGCTTCATCAGAGGAAACTATACTTAACTTTAGAGTATTTTTTTCTTCTAGAGAAGAAATTAATTGTTTTCCTCTTTCTCCTTTATCTTCATTAACAATAGCAACTGGTAAATTATCAATATTACCTTTACCATAAGGGTTCCAATAGGCTTTTAGATAGAAGAAACTATACATAAAAGGTATTATAAGAACCGCTGCTAGAATAATGTAGGAAAAAAGTGATTTTCCTTGATCTTTATTTTTACTTTTCATTATTTAAACCTCCCTTTATTAATAGACCATCTGTGAGAATAGATGTTACTTCTTTAATGACTTTCTCTTTATCTACTTCTTGGTCATATTCAAAAATAATTGAAAATATTGTTTTGTAGATTATAAATGCTGTTAAATGTGAATTACATTCTCTTATATTACCGTTAGCAATTTCTTGAGAAACTTTTTCATCGATGTAATCAATTATTTTATCTTCATAAACTTGGAAAAAGTGGGGACCATGAATTTTTTCTTCATTTCTTTCTCTTATAAGAGACGATAATAATTCATTACCTTTACTAATAGTCAGAATACTTTTAAGATCGTCAGTGACTTTTTCTAAAAAAGATTCTTCCTTATTAGCATTGGCTTCAATTTTTTGCTTCATGTTTCTTAATTCTTCATCTATGAAATACTGAAATAGTTCTTGCTTATCGGCATAGTAATGGTAAATGGTCTTTTTTGTTACCCCAGATTTTTTGGCAATTTCATCCATGGAAACTTTTTTAAAACCATAATGCGAGAATAACTCTTTAGCAGTATTTATAATATCATCTTGCTTTCCCATAGCATCACTTCCTATACTTGTATACCGCTTTGGTATATCAGTATATAATATATGCTTTTAATTTTAATTTGTCAACCTTTAGGGCTAATTTTTTGTAGAAAATTAGCAATTAAAGTGTAAAATTGATAATTTTTAGACCATTAGAATGGGAAAGGGAGGTATTTTAGATTTTATAAACTTATAATTTAAGATTATAAAGGGATATTTGAGTCCTTATCAAAAAAGGGAACTTTAATAAGAAACAAGAATATTTAATACAAACTAGTTTTAAGAATATATGATTACAAAACAATCTAAAGAATTGCATCTTAGTATCGATCAAGTAAATAAAGATAGTGCTATTTTAAAGAAACTATATAGTGCTACACAGATTAATAGTAAAATTTTAATTTCCTGAACTAAGAATTAAAAGAAATTAACAGTAGATCCTCTACTTATTTATACAGATGAGAATAATCAAAGGAGTACAGAGCTATTATTACTCAAAGTCTAGAAGAGTGATTTAGGAAAGTGAGAAACATAAGATAGTGTCTAGTCTTGATAGGCGAAACTTTTAAAATAAGGAGCCTAAAGCTAGCAAATAATTTAGAGGAGGGGGAAGATAGAAATTTTTATTTTCTACGTAGCAGAGAAAATTTGAAAGCTATTTTTAAGGCAGTATGAATATTACTACTTTAAGGTGATGACATGATTAAAGGACATCTTTTAAGGTGTCCTTTGGTATTTTGAGTCTGTAATTTATTTAACTTATTCTATAATGACCTACAATATCGTCACGATATTCTAAAATATCTTCTTCATAATATCTTTGATAAGGATTAGCATGATGAATTATAAAAGAAATACCTTTTTTATTTCTCTTGTCGGATACTATACCAATATGATTTTTAAATACAACAATATCTCCACCTTGCCATTCTTTTATTTTATTAATATCAGTTGTTAAAATAATTGCATTATTGTCTAAATATATTTTTAAATTTTGTACTCTTCTAAAATCAATATTTTTATCTATAACATCAACATCATATAAATTTCTATTTGATTTTATATGTTCATTTACTAAATTCATTAAATCATAACCTGCACCTTGTAATCCAAATGCAACAACATCTGTGCATACACCATATTCATCATTTGGATACCCCGTAGCATAATATTTACTTTTATATTTAGGATTTGTTTTTATATAATCCTTTGCATGATTTAATATATCAGTTTGATCATCTATACCATCATTATCCTTATCGGTTTTACTTATATAAGTCTTAATATTAAAATCTTCATTAGTGTATTTTTTATGTGGAATATAATTAAAATGATATAACACATATAAAGCAACAATTATTAATACTATTAAAAAATTTGTCACGATAATTAATTTTTTCTTTTGCATTATTAACTCCCTAATCATATATACACATTTTTTTATCATCGAAAGAACATTTTGCTTTTTTCCTCCAATACTGTATCATCGTTTTTTACACAGGAATATAAATAAATATATTTATCATCAATACTATTTACAAAAAAATGTATCTGACTTATATTTGGAATATCACTATAATTTAACTTAAGATATGATTTTTTTACATTTATACCATCAAACTCATACTGAATTATATTTTGGGGATCTATACAACAAATATAAAAAGTTCCATTTTTAAAATAAGCCATTTCATTACTTATGTCACAATTAGTGATTTTTTCTAAAATATAATATTTAGATTTTTTTCTCACACTATCAATCACTTTCAAATTACTATTTATCTTTTTTTACTTTTTATTTATCCACTCAACTGTATCCTTTATTGTTTCTTTCATGTTTCTATTTTTAAATCCTAACTTTTCTTTAGATTTTTCATTACTAAAATTTGCATTGGAAGATAGTGTATATAGTGAATACTTTGTAAAAAGTGGAGTTTCTTTCTTTAAATTATAATATATTTCAAATAAAGGTGCTACTAATTTGGCAATACCTATTGGTAATACCATTTTAATTTTTTTCCTTCCTTGTACATCACAAATCAAATCACATAATTCTTTAATTGTTATATATCTATTTGATAAGATATAGCATTCACCATTAGTACTATTTTTACATGCACTGATAACACCATCTGCAACATCTCTTACATCAACAAAATCATATCCTCCCTTTACGTAAGCAAATAATTTGCCACTTGCAATTTCTTTTACTAACTGTGTTAAGTGACTATTGCTAAAATCATTTGGACCTATAATACCAGATGGATGAATTATACAAGCATTAAGATTTTTGTTTTTTACTGCATCAAGTACATACTTCGCGGCTTCTGCTTTTGTTTTTGCATATAATCCCTTAACATTATCAGGGTTAAAATTAGTTATCTCTGTTATCACTTCATTGTTAGGCTGTTCTGGAATTGCGTGAACACTACTAATATAGATAAGTTTTGCTTTTGACTCTATTACTTTATTTACTATATTTTTAGTTCCATTAACATTAACATTATAAACAAGTGGATTGTATTTTGATTTTATATATACTACGGCGGCACAATGAATAACAAAAACTTCTTTATCATCAATATTTTCAAAAATTGATGATAAAGTTTCTTTTTTAGTTACATCACCATAGTATATTTTGCATTTTAAGTTTTCTAGTGATTTAATAGAATCACCTTCTAATACAAAAGCTCTAATTTCATTATCAGCATATTTTTCTAACTTTCTTATAATGTTATTACCTAAAAAGCCAGTTGCTCCTGTTATTATATATATTTTTTTCACAATATTTATCACCTTCCACTCCATTTCAAAAAATAAATCTAATATCTCTTTTATATAATTATACCACAAGTTCACGATTATTTTTTAGAAGCATATGAATAACAAAATAAAAATGAAATTTCATAAAAAAAAGAAAAGTGTGGTGTTAGTATAGATATATAGACACAAGATTTCGTGGACATGGAATAATAGATACCAATATTGAAACGAAAGGAGAATCGAACTCCCGTATTTTAATTCTGTAGATTATGAAATAAAGACGAAAATTTAATTATAATAAAGAAATAACTTGTAGTTGTTAATTAGGTATTATAGATAGAAAATGCTCAATCATTTTTGGTTGAGTGTTTCATGACGTCGCAATATGGTGACGTTTTTACTCGTAGAGTAAATAATATAATAGATTTTAAATATATTAGGGAATAATCCTAATATTTGGAGACCTCAGGCCTTATCAAACTGACTACGGGAAGTTAAGTATTAAAAAAAACAGGCTTAACAATAAGTCTGATATATTTCTTTTGGAGCCCTTAAGGTTCTGGTAAAACAACCATTAAAAGCAACAATTTATAGGTAGTAACAACTGCTAACTAAAATTAGTATAACATGAT
>CAKPDP010000004.1 GCA_934149105.1 uncultured Bacilli bacterium | reverse complement strand
TAATTATAATTAGTAGATGCAGTTACAGTTCCACCATTAGTATTAAAGGAAATGTTGACGACACCTCTAGTATTGAAGGAACCATCTTGGCGGGTAGTTTCCCCATTTTTATTTTTTATTGTTAGTGAGTATATATAGGTAGTTCCAGGCTTCAAATTAGGAATATTGCAAGTACCATCAGAACAAGTAATAGTATTTTTTTGATTAGGATTATTTTTAGGATAATAAGTTAATTCTGTACTAGGAGTACCACAAATTCCAGTATTACTTGCGGTATAATTAACAGTAGCACTATTATTAGTAGTAATAGCAGTAATATTAGTGATCTGAGGTGTACTACTATCAATAGTGGTAACTGTTTTAGTAATAACTCGGTACTTATTAGTATCATTTTTATAGCGGGCATAAATGATACTATTTTGAGAAATAGAAAATGGTCCGGTATAGGATTTCCAATTTTTACCATCGAGACTATAATCAATACTAGTTTCACTCTGAGGGATAGTAATACTTATTTTTTTAGTTTTAGAACAAGTAGATGGTTCAGTATTGATAATTAAAGTTCCATAATTAGCAGTAATTATATTATTTTGAACTATTTTATAATGACTCTTTCCTTCTTTAGTATAAGTACATTTAGTGTAGATACTATGAGTGGTTAATTTTTTTAGGCTAGTATAAGTTTTACTTTGAGTATTAGGAGTAGTACCTGAAGCAGATGAAGACCAGTCTCCGTCATCTAGTTTGAAAGAAAGACTATTGGAAGAACCGGTATCGGTCTCACAGGTAGCATTAGCCGTTATGGTATCAGAGGTTGCTGTATGGGAGGTAGTTATATTTATATTGGTGGTGCAGGTTCCAGGTGCTCCAATATTTTCTTTGGAAATGGATTTAGTAATAGGATCTCTTTTTACTTTGACAGCAATGTTATCTAGACTCTCATCAGGAAATAATTCTTCGGCAGTAGATTTTTTGATAGTACCATTAGTTATTAGATCTTCTAAGTATACACAAGTATATTCTTCTTGATCTTCACTTACCCAATCAACAGTTTCAGAATTTTCTTTAGTGTAGAGAACAGCACTCTTTTTGATATTAGCAATGGATACTTCACGAGTTTTAGCTTTAGAATTAGAGATGATACTTACAATTGTGGGAGAACTAATACCTATGATTATTCCTAGTAAGACAATTACTGCTAGTAACTCAATTAGAGTAAAACCTTTTTTATTTAAATGCAATGATATCACCTCTTATTTCTTTTAGTTATTTTGGGCTTGAACAGCAGTTATGGCAACAACACCTACTATATCGTCACTATTACAACCACGAGATAAATCGTTTACTGGTCTAGCTAAGCCTTGGCAAATGGGACCGTAAGCTTCAGCATGAGCTAATCTTTGAACTAATTTATAGCCGATATTTCCAGCATCTAAATCAGGAAAAACTAAAACATTGGCAAGACCCGCAACAGGACTATTAGGAGCTTTGCTTTTAGCTACTTCGGGAACGATAGCAGCATCTAATTGTAGTTCACCGTCGATTTTATATTGAGGATATTCTCTTTTAGCGATAGCCGTTGCCGAAACTACTTTATCAACGTCAGGATGACTAGCACTACCCTTAGTAGAGTGGGAAAGCATAGCAACCAAGGGTTCTTTTTCTACTAGTAATTCAAAGCTTTCAGCACTGCTGGCCGCTATGGCCGCTAGTCTATCGGAATCAGGATTTTGTTCGAGACCAGAATCTGCGAAAATGAAAGTACCATTAGATCCATAAGTACAATTAGGAACGGACATCAAGAAAAAGGCCGAAACTAATTTACATCCTTTTTTGGTTTTAATTATTTGTAAGGCTGGTCTCAAGGTATTGGCGGTACTGTGACAAGCTCCCGATACTACTCCATCAGCTTGATTATTTTTTACTAGCATACAAGCAAAATACATATAGTCATTTAATAATAAATCTTTAGCTTGTTCCTTGGTCATTCCTTTTTCTTTTCTTAATTCATATAAATCATTTATAAATTTTTCAGTATAAGTACTAGTTTCAGGATCAATTATAGTTAATGAAGATATATCTAAGGAAGGGCTTAATCTTTTGATCTCACTTTCTTTACCAATTAATATAATGTCCGCTATATTTTCTGAATATATTTTCTTGGTTGCTTCTAAAACTCTTTTATCCATACTTTCAGGCAAAACAATAGTCTTTTTGTTTTGCTTTGCTCTATTCTTTAGGTTTTCAATAATTTTACTCATGATATCATTCTCCTTTATATTATGTTTGTTTTACTAATATTAATTATATATTTTTATCGGGATCATGTCAATTTATAGGTTGGTTATTTATGTCAATTTATTATTATTTACATATTATATGTTAGAAGAAAAGGAGGTAATTAATATGTATTACTACGGAGGATATTCTTCTGGATATGGTAATAACTATGGAAATAGTTGTGGCTGTAGTAGTTACAATAGCTACCCTAGTTATGGATATGGCGGAGGATACGGATATGGTGCTGCCATAATTTTAGTATTATTCATTTTATTGGTAATTATTATAGGTACTAGGGTAACAGTCTAATTTAAAGAGGATTAGTCCTCTTTTTTATTTACCTTTTGTGATTTTTGTGATAAAATACCTTTAGAAAGAAGGGATTTCGATGTTACTTACTAAGGATATACTTGATGAAAAGGATAAACATTTAAGGGCTAAAAATGTCGAAATGGAGTTTCCTATTTCTAAGAATGAAAGAAAATTAATAGATGACATGTTAGAGCATTTATATTTAAGTCAAATACCTGATAAGGCTTCTAAATATCATTTGAGACCTGGAATGGGTTTAGCAGCTCCTCAGGTAGGAGTTAATAAAAGATTTTTTGTTATTTGTTATGAAAAAGAGGAAGGTAAATTCGAAAACTATGTAGTTATTAATCCGACTATCGTTTCCCATTCAGAAGAGAAGATATATACTTCTGGTGGCGAAGGATGTCTTAGTGTTAATAGAGAAGTCGAGGGAATAGTTCCCCGCTACGCTAGAGTTACAGTAACGGGGTATGATGTCGACGGTAACCCTATTAAGTATAGAGTTAGAGAAGAATTATCAGTAGCTTTTCAACATGAAATTGATCATTTAGACGGAATTCTTTTTTATGATCATATTGATCCAAAAGATCCATATAAAGATGCTGACTTTATGCGTTCTATTTAAAATATATCTTTTAGAGGTATATTTTTTTTCAGGATGTTAATTATATTATTGGTGATAGAATGAACATAGATGTTAGAAAATATATTATTGATAATTTTAAAAATGATGATGAAGAGGAACTTTTAAAGGCAATTAATGATTCAGTCTCTGCGTCTGACGATGATGCCCTAATTGGGCTAGGAGTTCTTTTTGAATTAGCTTGGTCGAATTCAAAAGATGATTTACAATATAATATTATTAAAAATATTAGGCAAGGAATGGCTAATAAATAAAGGAAAAATAAATTTTATTAAACCCACATTTAAGATAGATGTGGGTTTAATTTTTTTATAATTATTTAAGCATTAAGATATCAATATCTTTATTTAAAAGGAATAGTTCTAAGAATAAATCTTTATCTATTTGGCCTTTTTTGATGTTTTCATCTAAGGTAGCTAATTTAAAAAGGTATTTAAGATAATCTGTTTCACGATAATTGTAATTAGTTTCGATTGCTAATTTAACACGATATGGGTGAACTCCTAGTTCTTTAATAATATCTGCTTCTTTAAGGCCTTTATTACTTAATCTTTTAACTTGAAATAAAAAGCGAAATTGATTGGCTAGTAAGGCTATTATTTGAAGGGTATCGTAGTTATTAGCTAAAAAATATTTATATAGTTCAATGCTTTTAGGAACGTTATCTTTAATAACAGCATCAGTTAAGCTAAAAATTTCCTCTTCAATATTAGGTTCTGTTAAAACATCGATATCTTTTTTTGTTATAGTTTTGTCTTCTAATTTATAGAGCATTAATTTATCTAGTTCATTAATTATTAAATCAATATTATTACCTAATCTTTTTAAGAGATACTCAAAGTCAGAAGGACTAATTTTATAATTTTCTTTAGTCAAATAATCTTGGCAATATTTTTTTATGTCTTTAATAGCTTCTTTGTTAAATTCTTTAATAGCATTCATCTTAGATAATTCTTTGATGATTTTCTTGCGAGAATCTATTTTTTCAGAATTACTTTTGAAAAATATTAAAGTATCAGGGTTGGATGATTGAAGATATTTTTCTAAAGCATCCATATTTTCTAATTTTTTGGTATCCCATAATAATTCACTATCATTAATAATCAAGGCCTTTTTAGGGCTAAACATTCCTATGGTATTAGCATCATCGATAATATCTAATAAATCAGCTTCTTGAAGAGAATATTCGTTAATGCTATCACTAGGAATGTTATTTTCATTTATAATTTTAGATATTTGATCTTTTATTAAGGTTTCTTCGTTACCATAAAATAAATATATATTCATATTTATCACTACTCTTCTCTATTTTGTTTATAACAAGTATAGTTGTTCTTTTTAAATTCTTCTAGATCTTTATCTAATAATCCCTCTATAGGCTTTTTGCTATCTAGAATAAAATATTGATCATCTTGTGAGGATTTGATAATGACTCTAAAAGTATAATTATCATCTTCCCATTTTATACCACCAGTTTTTATATCGGCTGGTTGATATTTGAAGTACTCACCTTTTTCTCTAAATTCATGGTAATCAGTATAATTTTTAAAGGTATAAGCGATATTATCTGTTAGTTTATCTAAAGTTCCCTGACGATCGTAATCAATAGTTACCGTCTGATTAACATTAGCTTTTAATTTAGAGCTTTGATCTTCTCTTTCACAAATCAATTCTGTTCCGTAGCCTATTATTTTACCAATATTTTTACAGAAAAAGTACCCACCACTGAAAAGAACTAAAACTATAATTATAATAATCAAACCAAATTTACTTTTCTTTTTAGACGTAGCTTCTGTATTAGTAGGAAGTTCTGGTTTAGGCAAAGTCTTATCTATTAAATAGGTTATTACTTCGGGTTTCATCTTTAAATTATTGGAGCCTATAATTTCTATTTTAGGAGTGTTACTAATATTTAAAACTTCGTAATACGAATCAAGACTCTCGTTATGGATAATTTTCCAAACAACATCTTTGACAATTTCACTTGTTCCTTCTTTAGGAGGCATGGCTACTAATTTTGTTTTATCGATATGAAGTAAAGAATAGTATAAAGTACCAGTTAGTTCCTCTCCTACTACTGAATAAACAACATAATAGCTACCAGTTTTTAAATCTTTAAAGCCTATATAAACATTGACATTTTTTTCCTTTGCACCAAACTTTAATTCATATTCACTAACTTTCATTATTCTTCCGTACATACTATCATTCTCCTAGTTATAAGTATAATATATTTGGAATTATTAATCAATAATAAAGAGCTAAACTTTTTTATTTAGCTCTTTAATCTATATTAAACGTAAGCCTTTACCTAAGTAAGTAGGCTTTCGACTCACGACCTATTATATTTTATTCTGAATAAATAAAAATAGTTCTTCTTTCTAATAACATAGGCAATTATTAATTTTTTATACTTGATTATATTATTATTTTATTAAATTAATTAAGCTAAATTTATATTTTTTAAGGATTATAAGTTTTAATTTGAAAATGATTTTTTCGTAATTTTATTTCAATAGTTCCATCTTGATCAGTTCTATAAAGATAACTGTTTTTTTAAGTATTTAGAACGTCTTCTTTAGGATGACCATATCTATTATTTTTAACTAATTCTATGTAATAATTAATTTTATCAGTATTCTCAAAAGATAGTAATTCTCAATAATGCGACCAAGATAATTGTGCAGACAGTGTCTGCACTTTTTCATTCAACTCATAAAACTTTAACATTAACCATAGATTTCTCTTACTATAACCCTTACCTAATTCATATGTTAATCTCTTCGAATATTCTTTTATTATTCCTTCTCCATAATGATTACCTGCTTCACTTAACATTCTTCCAACATTGTAATATGCATCCAAATCACTCTTATTAATTGAATAATTTTTAACTTTCCGATTTATCTCATTATTTACTAATTCATTTTTTATCTCATTGTAATAATTCATGTCTACTCCTTCCTACGGGCTACAAGTCTCAATTTGTAATTTATCTTTTTTAATTTTAAACATAATACTACCATCTTGATCTGTTCTATATATTTTTGAATCATTTAAAGTGTCCAACACTTCTTTATTTGGATGCCCATATCTGTTATTTTTGCCAACACTAATAATGCTATATTTAGGATTAATTTCATCAATAAATTTTTTACCACTGCTTGTTTTACTTCCATGATGTCCTACCTTTAATACATCTATATTAGATATATTATATTTTTTTAAAATATCTCTTTCTTTCTCTACTCCTGCATCTCCCATAAACATGAATTTATAGCCATCAAGTTCAGTATAAATAACATTACTATTATCATTTTCATTATCATATTCTTTTGTTTGTAAAAAATATAATTTATTATTATCAGCATTTAACTCTTTAATACATGAATAATATTTAATTTTCTTTTTGTCTAATACTTTAATTAATTTTTTTTCTAAATCGTTGTATTCTCCACAATTAAAAATTAACTTCTCTACTTTAAAATTATTAACTAAGTTAATAGCTTCACCCATATGATCATAGTCCCCATGAGTAATTATTAAATAATCTAGTTTGTAGATACCGATACTTTTTAGGTAAGTGATAATATTTTGAGAAAGATAATTTTTATTACTGTTAGGGTTTCCACCAGTATCAATTAAGATATTTAATTTATTATGAGGAAAATTAAGGACAAGAGAATCACCTTGACCAACATCTAACATAGTTACATTTAAGTTAGAATTAAAGTAGGCAATATTATGATTAATTATAATTAAAATTATTAGTAAAAAAATATTTTTGTAATTATGAAGAGTTAGGAAAATTAAAAAGTAATATAGCATTAGAACAATAAAATTACATTTAGGAAGAGTTATAGTAAGAAAATTTATCTGGCTACAAAAATTAGAAATACTTTCAATAATTGTAATAAATATTGATAAGATACCATCTAGTTTTGGTAAAATAAGAGTTAAGAGAGATAAGGGAAAGATAAGAAAACTTACTAGAGGAACTAGAAATAGATTTAAGACTATTGAAATAGCATTAATTTGATAATAATTAGTAAGACAGATGGGAATTGAAACAAGGAAGGCTACGCTTGATGAGAGAAGAAGCTTTAAGAAATAATTTTTATGCTTGTTTAGTTTTTTACTAGTTAGAATTAAAGTAAAGCTTACTAAATAAGAAAATTGAAAACCAATATTTAAGATTATTCTAGGATCTATTATAATTAAAATAATTAGGGTTAGCAAGGAAATGTCTAAAGTTTTAATTTTCAGATTAAAAGTGCTATTAAGGCTTTTTAGAAAGTACATAGTAAAACTTCTGATAATTGAAGCAGTATAATTTACTAAGAACATATAAAATAATAAAAAAAGAATAACAAAACTGTAATTATATTTATTACTATAGGAGAATTTCTTTAAAATTTTTAAAATCAAAGCTGAAAAAATACTGATATGCATACCAGAAATACTAAACAGATGGGAAATACCATTAGCTTGATAAGATTTTTTGGTAGTTGTTTCAATATAATTCATGTCCCCTAAGATAAAGGTTTTAAGATATGGATCACTCTTTTTTATAGTATTTATTCTAGTAATTATTTTATTTTTCAAATAGTAGAGAAGACTCTGATTGGAGTTTATTATATTTAGTTTGGAAGTATTCATTAGGTAATATATTTTTTTAGAATAAAGATAATCTTTATAATTAAAGAGGTTTTTGATAGTATTGTTGAAAGGTCTTTCTATAGTTCCTTCGATACTTACCCTACTTCCTAATTCTATTTGAGGTAAGTTATTTTTATCTTGATAATAATATTTTACTAATATTAATTCTTTAGCTTGGAGATATATAGTTAAATAATCAGAATTATCAATGATATTGGTAACGATTCCCGTTATTTTAGTTTCAGATCCAGAATATTTGCTTTGATAAGTATAGCATTTTAAAAAGATTAAATCTAAAATAACAATAATGATGGCTGTAACTTTAATAGGATACTTAGACTGTAATATGGTCTTTAATCTTCTCATAGATACTATCCCCTATTCCAGAGACTTTTT
This sequence comes from uncultured Bacilli bacterium, assembly GCA_934149105.1. Taxonomy (GTDB): domain Bacteria; phylum Bacillota_I; class Bacilli_A; order RF39; family UBA660; genus RUG11215. Next base: position 126,133 of record CAKPDP010000004.1, on the reverse strand, counting down.
TAATATCTTCGATGGAAGTAAAATTACCATTTTGTTCGCGATAATCAATTATAGATTGAGCTTTAGATTTACCGATTCCTGTTAGAGTTTCTAAAGTTTCTAAATTGGCAGTATTAATATTTACTTTGGTATTAGATGGTGAGGTATTGGAGTTAGAGGAATTATCGTTAGTGGTAGTTAGAGCATCATTGGTAACAGAGCTTGTAAAATTATTACTCTCCACTTCTTCTTTCGTATAGACTATGATAACCATTTCTTCAAAGACTTTTTTGGATAGATTTATTTCTTCAGTAGAAGCATTAGCAGTAAAGCCACCGGCTTCATTTATGACATCTATTACTCGTTTAGTATTTTCAACTAAATAGACCCCTGGATTAACAACGGCACCTTTAATATCTACTCCTACTAATTCTGGTTCTTCGGAAGTTTTAGAGTCAGAAGAAACTTCTATCTCTTCCTTCTCTAAACTATTATCTTCTAAAGAGATAGTGTTAGAAGATGAAACTAGATAATATTTTAAGAAGATACTTAGTATAAAAACAATTATAGCAGTAATTATGGTAAGGGGAATTTTATATTTTTTGATAAATTTTAACATTTTTGACTCCTTTCTTTATCTCTTCATAAATTATTATTCTAGATAAAAGTCTAATTTCCTCTAAAAAATGAAAAAAAGAGTGAAAAAAAATCACTCGAGGCTATCTAAATAGTTACAAATTTCGGTTACGGTTTTGGTAAAATCAGTGTAGTCAGTAGTAAACCACTTGACTGGTAGTTGGTTATTAAAGAAAGTATATTGTCGTTTAGCATAATGACGAGAATTTTTTTTAATTAGATCTAGGCATTCAGAATAAGTGATGTGGCCTTGAAAATATTCATAAAATTCTTTATAGCCAATACCACCTAATAAAGGTTTGGTAAAGATATTTTGGTCATAATAAGTTCTTACTTCTTGTTCCAAGCCTTTGGCAACCATTTGATCTACTCTTTTATTTATTAAATCGTATAATATTTTTCTATCGGTTGTTAAGCCTATGAAAACAGTATCATATAAAATAGTGTTAGTTTTATTAGTACTTAAAGATTTATGATTATTATTAAAATAATCTAGAGCTCTTATTATGCGACGGCGATTATGACTATCTATATTTGAATCAGGATCTTTAGATTTTAATTCTGTATAGAGATCAGCAGTAGAAATAGCATCATAATTAGAAGTTGTTGTTTCTTCTTGAAATCTATAATCATATAAACTAGATTTTATATAGAGACCTGTTCCTCCAACCATGATAGGAGTTTTACCACGAGAGAGAATATCATTTAAGTATTTTCTACTATCTTTTTGATAATCATAAATAGAATAATTAGCGGTTACATCTTTGATATTAAAAAGATAATGAGGAATATTTTGCATTTCTTCTGGGGTTATTTTAGCAGTACCAATATCTAAGCCTTGATATACTTGCATGGCATCAGCATTGATTATTTCCCCTTGATATCTTTTGGCTAATTCAATACTTAATTTAGTTTTACCTACTCCCGTAGGTCCTAAAATCACAATAACTTTAGTCATGCTTATGTTCCTTCTTTCTCTCTTTTGTAAAAAATTTATAACTATAAGTAGGAGATAAATGCATCTGAGAAGTGGAATGTTGTTCTGAAACAGGACAATCATTTTTCTTGCTTTCAAAGAAGGAATTAAAATGTTGATTATTTACTTGAGGATTATGTTCACTCCATAGTTTATTGTGAACAGAGACAAGATTTTGAACTTCTTGATTAAGGGAAGGAGCAGATATTAGTACTTCAATACCAGGACGATGATGGGGATTAGTTAATTTATGGGTACTTTTATCGTAATGCATTATAACATTACTAAAAATGTGTTCGACTAAAGTTAAAGAAAGATATTCATAAGACTTAGAACTTAGAGAACTAAAATCAAGATAAATTTGTTCATCAAATTTAGGACAAGACTGTTGATGAGCAAAAATATCAAAAACAAGTTTTTGTTCTCCGAAAATAATATTCATTTCTAGAGGAATATTATTAATAAGAATTTTATCTTCATATTTAGAGTATAATGCTGATAATTCTTTGATTAAAGTATTCATTATTTATACTTCCTTTCTGTAAGAGTTTACTTGAGGTAAAGTTTTAGTTTTAAATTTAGAAAGATGATTTGAGGAATTAGTTTCTTCTTGTAAAGTGTTATATAAATTTATAATTGTAGTTTCTAAATTAAATATTAGTTTGATCCTCAATAGATAATTAATTAAATTAGTAAAAGAAAAGTTACTATTTTTTATTTAATAATTATCAACTTTCTATTGTTTTTTTCTAATATTTGCTGCTATTTTACTACTTAATTATTTTTGGAACTTTAGTCTTTTTATTTTAGTTAAATAACTCTTGGTACGACGAGATTTTTCTCTAAAGGGGTCAAAGTTATTGTCAGCGCTTTGATCTAATAATTCTTGAAGTTTAATATCAATTTGTTGTTCAGAGAAAGAACTATGATCGTCAAAGCGAGTATTACAAAGGGTTACAAAATTTAAGGCTAAATTTTCTAAATCGGGATTTTGAAAAGCTACACTAGTGTGAGAACAGTGAGTGCTATTATATAATTCGTGAGTATGACTATCATAATAAATTTTACGACCATAGAATATATCTTGGAAAATAAGCGATAAGGCTAGATAGTTATAAACAGGAATATTACATCTTAGAAATTTTAGATTATAGTTAGTTAAAACTTCCCCACTTTCTATTAATTTTAAGCCAAGATTTAACTCTTGAGGTTTACATTCTAAAAAGAAAAGATATGGAGAATTAGTGGGGATTGTTAAAGATTGAAGATAATTATATAAATTAGTTAAATTTGTTTTTAAATAGTTTTGACCTCGAGTGTTACTTTGTAAGTAAGAATTCATAATTAAAATCTCCCTTTAAATGTTAAATTAAATGCTACGATGGAACATTTTTTCTAATTCATAGATAGTAAAGTGAATGATTGTTGGCCTTCCGTGAGGACAATTAAAGGGATTTTTACATTGACGGAGCTGGCCAATTATACTTTCCATATCTTCACTAGTAATTCTAGTATTTCCCTTGATACTAGCCTTGCAGGCCATAGTGGCCGCAACATGATCGATAAATTTTGCTAAATTAAAATTCTTTTCTTCTTTAAGGATAGTTTCAAAAATATTTTTAATAATTAGTTCTTCTTTACCTTTAGGAAACCAAGTAGGATGACTGATAATTCGAAAAGATGATTGACCGAATTCTTCGGTTTCAATATCCAATTTGGTTAAAATATCTTGATTATTTTTAAGAATCAGATAATCTTTGGTAGGTAATTCGATAACAAACGGAACGATACTACCAATAGTATTATGATTAGGATGAGATAAGAGATAAGAATATTTTTCGTAATTTATTCTTTCTTGAGCAGCATGCTGATCGATTAAATAAACTCCCGTATCATTTTGACAGACCATATAAGTACCAAGGGCTAAGCCAACAGGATATAATTCAGGAAGTTTTTCTTCTAGTAAATCTTCAGTATGATTAGTTTGATCTTCCTCTATTAAAGAAGACAAATCAGGATTTTCTTCATCATTCATATTAATAATATTAGACAATTTAGCTTGGTATTCTTGATGATAGGCTATATCTTTATCTTTTACTACTTCTCTTTCTAGATTAAGAGTAAGATTTTCATAATTAGGAACAGTTACTTCTTCTTGCTTAGTTTCAATTTTAGGAATTAGTAATTTTTTAGAGATGACATCATCGATCATATGAAAGATTAGATCTCTTAAATCATCAAAATTACTGAATTTAATATCTAATTTAGAAGGGTGAATATTAACATCGATCAAACTAGGATCGGTTTCAATTATTAAAACAACAATAGGATATCTAGTATCTTCTTTATATTTAGAATATGCTTCATTAATAGTCTTATTTAGAAGGACATTTTTAATAACACGACCATTAACAATAGTAGTCATATAATTTCTACTAGCCCTACTAACTTCGGGCATAGAGATATAACCAGTTATTTTATATTCGTAGTTTTCGCCAGTAACAGGAAGCATTCTTTTAGTAACTTCAAGCCCATAAATAGATTTAATTACTTTTAATAAATTACCAGAACCATCAGTATTTAATAGTTCTTTATCATCATTAGATAATAAAAATTTTACATTAGGATAAGAAAGGGCCATTTTATTTATATAATCAACGACACTAGCTAATTCACTGTAAGGGCTAGACAGATGTTTAAGACGAGCGGGAGTATTATAGAATAAGTTGGTAATAATTAGCATGGTTCCTTGACGTAATTCACTACTAGTATTTTCTAAGATTGTACCACCTTTAATATGGATCATGGTGCCAACATCATTCTGACAAGTTTTTAAAACAACATCACTAACGGCTGCGATAGAAGGAAGGGCTTCACCACGGAAACCTAAGGATTTAATAAAGAATAAATCGTCATCATCATATAATTTACTGGTGGCATGCCTTTGAAAGGCCAATTCAGCATCTGTTTTATCCATACCTAGACCATTATCTATAATTTTAATTTCTCGAAGTCCAGCTTCTTTTAAATAAATCTTTATTTCCGTACTTTTAGCATCAATACTATTCTCAACTAATTCTTTAACTATGGAGACGCATTTTTCTACTACTTCGCCAGCGGCTATTTTGTTGGCTAAATTCTCACTCATAACTTTGATTTTAGACATATCATCACCTGCTTCATTATTATAACAAATAATTAGATAAATGTAAATTTAAGGAAGAAGTAGGAATACTATATAATATGATGAAAATTATTGCTCATAGAGGATATTTTGATAAGGATATAAAAGAAAATACGTATAGAGCTTTATGCCGGGGAATTAATTCTAAAGATCTAGAAGGAATAGAATTTGATATTCATTTAACTAAAGATAAAAAGTTAGTTATTATCCATGATTATTTTATAAATAGAACTAGTAATGGTCAAGGAATGGTTGAAAAAATGACTTTAGAAGAACTTAGAAAATATAATTATGGAAGCAAAAAGAATATTCAGACAATAGCAACTTTAGACAAGATTTTAGATATTAAGACTAAGAAGATGTTACTTATAGAGATTAAGTGTTATAGAAATGCTAAAATAATGGCCAAGATTATTAAAGAATATTTACCTAAAGATAGAAATAATATTTATTTTATATCTTTTAATGAAAGAGTTTTAAATTATTTAAAGAATAATTATAAAGTGGGATATATTTCAATTAAAAAGATGAAAACAAAGGGTAATATTATTGTGGCAAATAAATTGTTTTATAAAAAATATAATGGTATAAAGAAGCTATTTCTTTATACCATTAAAAGTAAGCAAGAATTAAATTACGGGGATATTTATTATATTTGTGATAATGTATCTTTAATTTTCAATTCTAGTTAAAAATTCATCTTCAGTCCAAATCGGTATTTGTAAGGAGACGGCTTTATCATATTTACTACCAGGGTTATCACCAACGATAACGGCACTGGTCTTTTTACTGACGGAACCACTTACTTTACCACCACAATTTTCAATTAATTCAGTGGCTTTATCACGGGTTATAGAATTTAGAGTTCCTGTTAAAACAAAGGTTTTACCATCAAAATCATCTTTGGCAACTTCGTTAGAATTTTGATAAGTCATATTAACATTTAGTTTTTTTAATTCTTCTAAAATATGAATATTATCAGGATTTTGAAAATAAGTAGTTATATTTTGAGCAATAATAGGACCAATATCAGGTATTTCTACTAATTCTTCATAAGCAGCATTTTGAAGATTAGTCATTGTTTTAAATTTTTTGGCTAAAATTTTAGCAGTTTTGCTTCCAACTTGTTTTATGCCAAGTCCAAAGATTAATCTTTCTAAGGAATTGGTTTTACTATTTTCGATAGCTTTGCTTAGATTGGTAAGGCTTTTGGAACCATAACCTTCGTATTGAATTAATTTATCTTTATAACTATCAAAATTATAAATATCTAGGATGGTTTTTAAAAAGCCATAATTATAGAAATCTTCGACAACACTTTCTCCTAGACCTTCAATATTCATGGCTTCGCGACTAGCAAAGTGGATAAGATTTTCAACATTACGAGCAGGGCACTGAGGATTAGGACAAAAGTAATCGGCTTCTTGCTCTTTTCTTTCTATTTTAGTACCACAAATAGGACATTTATCTAACATAACAAATAGTTTTTCGGAACCAGTTCGACGTTCTTTAACAGGATAATCGACAGAAGGAATAATATCTCCAGCTTTGTGAATGGCAACGATATCCCCTATTCTTATATCTTTACTTACAACATAATCTTCATTATGAAGAGTTGCTCTTTTGATAGTGGAGCCGGCGACAAGAACAGGCTCTAGAACGGCATTAGGAGTTATTTGACCAGTTCTACCGACAGTAAAGATAATATCAATCAATCTCGTTAAAGCGACTTCTGGAGGGAATTTGTAGGCAATACACCAGCGAGGATACTTGGAAGTATAGCCTAGTTTTTGCTGTGTTAGGAGATCGTCAACCTTGATTACGACACCATCAATATCGTAAGGTAGGGATTTTCTTTCTTGATTTTTTTCAGTGATAAAAGATAAAATTTCTTGAATACTTGAGACAACTCTATTATTAGGGTTAGTACGAAAACCAAGATTATGCATGAATTCTAGGGCTTCACTGTGAGTTTTTAGACCATAGTCTAAAGGATTAGGAAGATGATAGATAAAACATTCTAGTTCACGTTCAGCACATATTTTACTATCTAATTGTTTAATAGAACCCGAAGCAGCATTACGGCAATTTTGAAGAAGAGGCAATCCTTTTTCGGCACGCTCGTTATTTAATTTGGCTAAAACTTTTTTACTCATGTAGATTTCGCCACGCACTTCAATATCTATATCTTGATGGAGATCCAAAGGAATAGTCTTAATAGTTTTAGCATTATTAGTTATATCATCTCCGGTAGTTCCATTACCTCTGGTAGATGCTCGTTCCAACTTACCATGAACATATTTTAAAGAAACAGAGAGACCATCTATTTTTAATTCACAAACATAGAAAGGATGATAGCCTTCTTTTTGAATTTTACTATCAAAAGAAATTATTTCTTCTTCATTAAAAACATCACTAATAGAAAGCATAGGAATGGTATGTTCAACTTTGGCAAAGGAAGAAATAACATCTCCCCCTACTCTATTAGTAGGACTAGTATCTTTCTTTAAATCAGGATATTCTAATTCTAAAGTTTCTAATTCTTTTAAATATTTATCAAATTCTTGATCGGTTATAGTGGGATTATCTTTAATATAATAATCATAATTTGCTTGATCAAGAATTTTAGTTAATTCTTCTATTCTTTTGCTAGCTTGTTGGTAGTTCATATTATCACCCTTTATTTAGTTATTTATTTATGTTAATTATAACAAGGAATAGAAAGGATGTCTAGAAAATTAACTTAGATTTGACCAGGATACAGATCTTTAGTATAATTTAAAAAGGTGGTAGAATGCAACTTAAATATAAAGATAAAATAATAGAATTAGAAGATTGTCTTAGTTTTATGAAAAGACTTAAGGGATTTATGTTTTGTAAAAATATAGATAGAGCTTTATTATTTAGGCACTGTAATAGTATCCATACTTTTTTTATGAAGGAAAAGATAGATGTTATTATGTGTGATAAGGATTATAAAGTTATAAAATATTATGCAGAATTAGGTAAAAGAAGAATAATTCTTCCAAAAATGGGAGTTTATAGTGTTATAGAAACTCCTAGTAATTATTTTGATATTAAAATAGGTGATTATGTAGAGGTGATTAAATGAAAATTGGATTTATTGGTTGTGGAGCTTATGGTTTAGCTTTAGCAAAGATATGGGAACAAAAGAACTATCGAATTACAATGTGGAGCAAATTCGAAAATGAGGTTTTAGCATTAAGAGAAAAATATAAGACTAGAGAATTTACAACTTCTTTGGAAGAGATTTCTAAAAATGATTTGATAATTATTGCTATTCCTAGTAGTTTTATCGAGGAAGTAATGCAAGAATTTAAGCAATATTATAACTTCCAGATAGTAGTTATTGCTTCTAAAGGAATAGTTAATGGAGGAAGATTTATCGAAGAGATTGTTAGTTTAGAATTAGAAACAGATAATATAGTTGTTATATCAGGGCCTACTTTTGCAACAGATTTAGAAAAAGAAATACCGGCCGCTGTGACGGTAGGATGTCGTAGAAAAGAATTAGGCCTTAAGGTTAAAGATTTACTAGAAACAGAGTATTTTAAACTAGAAATCAAGGAAGATATTTTAGGAATAGAATTTTGTGGAGCGATAAAGAATGTAATTGCTATTAGTACGGGAATTATTGAAGGAATGGGTTATCCAGAAACAACTAGATATAAATATTTAACAAGAATTATAGGAGAATTATCTAACATTCTTTTAGTAATTGGTGGTAAGAAAGAGACAATATTTAGTTTGGCAGGAATTGGAGATTTACTTCTTACAACGACTTCTTGTAAGAGTAGAAATTATTCTTTAGGAGTAGTTAGAGGAAGAGAAGATAATTATCAGGAGTATTTAAATAATAATACAGTTGAGGGATATTTTACTTTAGGTGAAGTTCAAGAATTATTAAGAAAAAAGAATATTCACTGGGAAATTATCAATATTTTGGAGGATATTTTTTATAAGGGAGATAGTTTAGAGAAATTTAAAGAATATTTAAAGAAATAACTTCTAATGAAGGGAGTCTAAAGCTCTCAAATAATATAGAGAGAAGTAATAAAAAACAATAAGTTTCAAAGATGGTTACTTATTGTTTTTTTGTTTAGAATGATCAAAAATAATATCAGTTTTATAGATTAAAATAGTAACAATAATGAAGAGGATAATGTAGATAACAATTCCCATGACACTATCACCTAAGACATAGATAATTGAAGAAGCGGCAAAAAGGAAGTCGATAAGATAGATAATTAAAACGGTGGTTTTCTGAGAAAAATTCATTTTTAGAAATTGATGATGCAAATGATTTTTATCGGGCATGGCAATAGGTTTATGATTGATTATTCTTCTGATAATAGCTAGTAAAGTATCCATAATAGGAACGGCTAAAAGAAGAATAGGAATAATGAAAGAAGTTAAGGTAACATTTTTAAAGCCTAGTAAGGCGATAACAGCGATCATGTAGCCTAAAAACATACTCCCAGAGTCGCCCATAAAAATAGAGGCTGGATTAAAATTATGATATAGAAAACCTAAAGTAGCTCCTAACATAACAAAGGTTAAAATGATATCTAGACCATTAGAATTATTTAACATAAGAGCTATAATACCTATTGTTAGGAAATAAATAGAGGAAATACCACCTGCTAAGCCATCTAAACCATCAATAAGATTGATACAATTAATAACGGAAACAATAAAGAGAATGGTAATAGGATAAGATAAAAAGCCAAAATTAACATAAAGGCCAAAGGCACTAATATCTCTTAAGAGAATATTACCATAACAGGCAACAACGGTAGCGGCCGCTAGCTGGCCTAAAAATTTATAACGAGCTGGGATAGGCTTTATATCATCAATAATACCAGTAATAATTATAAGAGAACTACCGATTAGAATAGAATTCATCTGAATAGATTCTTTTCCAAAAAACATATATCCCAAGAGAAAACTACAATACATACCTAAGCCACCCAAACGGGGAATTGGTTTCTTATGGATTTTTCTTTCATTAGGGATATCCATGGCTCCTATATGTTTAGCAATTATTCTTACAACAGGTGTAAAGAATAAATTAAAGACTAAGGGAATTAGAACCATTAATATAACTTTTTCTAGTGATATCATTTAAACACCTCTTCTTGGTAATATTTTAACATATTAAGGGGTTTGATGTAAATAAATTAGAGGAAGTTCGAAAATATTCTAATAAGAAATGTAAAAAAAGTTAGATTTCTCTAACTCACAAAATTTTTAATATCTTCAAGAGTGGTACCAGTAACTAATTCGAAACGTCTTAAATTATAAGGATCATCTCCTGGTCGTACTTTTCTACTACCTCCTATAAAAGCCATAGTAAAGCCAGCTTCTTTAAGAAGAGTTTTCGATCTATCATTATGTTCATAGAAAGGATAACAGAAATAGGTGGTATTATTAAGACTTTCCCTACTCTTTTTTAAATCAGTTAGTATTTTATCTTTATCCCAGCAGAGAATGGCACCACCATGAGATCCTTCACAAACTTTAGGAGTATGCATATCCCAAGAATGGGAATGAATTTCTAGATAGTTAGATTTATAATCATTAGGACTAGCAAGACTACCGATTAGAAATAAGGTTCCCATAGTTTGATATTTTTCTAAAATAGTAATCATTCTAGCAACAAACCAACCATCATCGATAGTTATAGTAACACTATGTTCCGGTAATCTTATTTTTTTATTGACGTAAAGTTCTAAATCACGCATAGTTGTAGCATAGTAATTATTATCTTTTAAATATTTAATTTCTTCTTCTACTTGAGTATCTTCCATGCAAATTGTCTGACGACATAGCTTGTCTTCGCCGGCTTCTTTATTTATAGTGTAATGATAATTTAAGACTGCTATGGAAGAAGCTGGATTCTTATCAGTATTAGAAGTCTCTTCAATTTTACTTACATATTTACTAGGAAGATAATATAATTGATTATTAAATTCTAGTCCATATTTATCTTCATCTTTAATAATAATGGGATAAGAAGATGAAGACTTTAAAGTTATTTTAGATTGATTATCTATTAAGAGTTCATAGTTATCGGTAGTTAAAATATTTTCGTTATAAGGTAAATAATTTTTATAAGTTTTATATTCAGTATTAGTTTTAGTAGAGGATAATTCTTTTAAAGGAGCAATGGAATCTTTAGTAAGATATAGAGAAGTTTCTTCTAATTTATAGTAAGTGGGATCACTTGTATAATTAGAATCTAGTATTAACTCAGTACCTTTTTCGATGGTACCAATTTCTTTTTTATTACTATCATAGATAGCTTTAGTTTTAGTGGTAATTATATAATGACTATAGGTAACAATATTTCTAAGATTAGTCGTTTGGCCTTGAGGATCAAGGTTAAGAGTTAATTTAGATTTTTCTTTTTTCTCTAGAAAGATGAGAAAAATCACTAAAACTAAAAGAAGAATTAACCCTAAAATTATTAAAGGAATTTTCTTTTTCACAAGGGACCTCCTTAAAAGTTATTTTTACTAAAGAATTTATCATCATCAAGAAAATCTTGCCATTTATCTTTCATATAGGCTTGTTCTTGTAAGAAACGTTCATGTTTTTCTTTGGAAGCTTCATAGCCCCTACTCTTACTCTCATAATGAAGCATTTCAACATTAGATAAGCAGACATTGTAATAGCCTTTTTTTAAGACTTTAAGATTTAAATCAACATCGTTTAAAGCTACTTTTAATTTTTCATCAAAGCCCTGAACATCTAAAAATTTCTGTTTATTTATCATTAGACACGCTGCGGTTACGGCACTATAATTATAAGGCATAGCTAGGCGTCCAAAAAGGCCATTATCGTTTCTGGTAGCAGTTACATAGATGTGGCCAGCAGTACCGCCATAACCTAGGACAACTCCAGCATGTTGAACCAATTTATCAGGATATAATAATTTTATTCCGACACACCCTACATGGTCTTGTCTAGCATATCCTAGCATATATTCTAGAAAATCAGGACTCATAACTTCAGTATCATTATTTAAAAATAATAAATAGTCGCCATGGGCTTCTTTAACAGCAGCATTATTGATTTTAGAATAATTAAATTCACAGTCTAGGCGAAGAGAATGAAAATTAGGATATTTAGTTTCATATTCTTTAATCATTTCAAAAGTTTCAGCTTCAACACTATTATTGTCAACTAAAATTATTTCAAAATTTTGATAAGTACTTTTGTTATAGATACTATCTAGACATCTTCTAGTAATATTAGCTTTATCTTTTATAGGAATAATTATACTTACTAATTCATTATTATTACTATATTTTATTAAATAAGTACTTACTCTAGGATTTTCTAAGACTTCACCTTTAATTTTTCTTCTTTTTAAAGCATCTTCTAGAGCCTTTTTTCCAGTGATAAAGGCATAGTTTTTATTACCTAAGTAACCTGCTGTAGAGGTAGGAGTTTGTCTCCAATGGTATAATATTCTAGGAATATGATAGATATTCTTAGTTTTTTCAGTAACCCTTAAGAATAAATCATAATCTTGACTACCATCATATTCACTACGGAATAAGCCAACTTTTTTAACAAGGCTAGTTCTTAGACAACACAAATGGCAAATATAATTTACTCCCATTAAAGTATCAGGAGAATAATCAGGTTTAAAATGAGGTTCCATATAGTTTCCTTTAAAATCAATTTTATCTTCATCAGTATAGATAAGATCTAATTTTTTATCGTTATTTAAGGCCTCAACTAGATAATAAAGAGCATCTTTTTCGACGACATCATCGTTATCGACAAGGGCTAAAAATTCGCCCTTAGCAAGATCGATAGCACTATTACTAGCTTTACTAATCATACCATTTTCTTTACGATAAACTACGTGAATATTAGAATATTTTTGTTCATATTCTTTTAAAGTAGTTATAGTTTCTTCAAGGCTAGAATGATCGTCAGCGATACAGATTTCAAAGTTTTTATAAGATTGATTTAAAAGACTATCTAGACACTCCTTTAGTAAATCTTTTTTGACATTATAAGTAGGAATAATAAAACTTATTAAGGGATTATAAGTGAATTTTTGATAATCGGGGTGAGTATTGTGTTCTTGAAACCATTTTAAATAAGACTTTTGGTTAGTAAATAAATTAGAAGTAGTATTACCTCTTCTTAGGGCAATAAAGAAAGATTTAATATATTTTAAAAGGACACGAGGAGGAATTAGAAAATGATGACGATACCAAGCAAAATATACAGCTTTCTTTATTAGATATAAGACTTTTTCAATTTTAGAAAATATATGACGATATAAAAAACTTTCTTTTTTTTGTTCTTGCATGATTTCACCTACTTAAAAATTTCTTTATATTTATTAACGATTATATCCCAAGTAAAATTAGTTTTAATGATCTTTTTAGCTTGAGGACCCAATTCCTTTTTACTAGTTTCTAAAAGAGAGGAATCATCTAATAGTTTAGTAAGACTTGCGGAGTTTTTAAAGTATAGACAACTAGAACCGCCAATATCTTTATTGAAGCAGACATCATATAAGAGATTAAGATCGGTTAAGGATAAGGCTTCTAGAAGACTAGGATTAGTTCCACCAACAGAATGGCCATGAATATAGAGATAAGCATTCTTTCTGATAACAGCTAGTTTATCTTGATCATAAACACCATCGATAAATTTAATTCGTTTATCTTGAGGAAAATTAGTAGTTTCTTTTAAAGATTGATAATAATTACTACTACTAAGATTAGTTATGATAACTAAATCTTTTTTTAGAGAAGTATTTAAAAAAGCTTTAATTACTAATTCATAGTTATTTTCAGGAACACATCTTCCTACCATTAAACAATAATTATCTTTCTTTAAATTATATTCTTTTAGGATACTCTCTTCATTAAGATGGGATAAGTCTCTTTCTTTAGCGCCATAGGCTATATAAATAGTCTTATTCTTTAACTTAGGATATTTATTTATAACATACTTTTGAATCCCTAACCCATCACAAACAATTAAATCACAATTATTAAGCATTAATTTTTCACTCAACAAGAAAAACTTTTTAACAGGATAAGACCACTTACTTCTTTTGTGTTCTAGGCCATCAGGATTAACGTAGATTTTAATTCCTAATTTTTGGCACTTATGATAATTGGTTTTTAGTGCTGTGAATAGCTTTAATCCTAAAACATAAATGTAAGTATTTGAGAGATTATTATGTTTAATATAATTTACACAGTAGGAAAAAGATTTCAAGGAATAAAAAAGCATTTTAGTACTTCCTGGAGCTTTAGTAAAAATAGGAATTACAGTTACATTTTTATTTATCTTAATTGGTTGTTCATTCTTAGTATTGGCTAGGCTGCAAATATAGAAATGGGTATTTTTATCATGATAGTTATCTACTAATTGAGTTACAAAAGTTTCCCAGCCTCCATAGTTGTAGTTATAACCACGAGATCCTACAATAAAGATATTTTTCGGCATTTTATCACGATCTTTCTTTGTCTTTTTCATATTAATTATATCATAGGAAAGTTAAGGATAGCAATAAAATTACGGGGGCTTTACAGAAAAACAAACTAACTTTAACAAGACCTGGGAAGTTCTCTTAGAGAGAAGATGGGTATTATTCTTTTATTAAGTATTTTTAGAGAAATATTTATTTAAATATTAAAAAAGGAAAATATTTATTTATTTTCCAAATTTTTATCGTGATAATCTTTTTTATCTTGAGATTTATTACTTAGGTTAGATTTTTTCTGGAATTTAAAGTTTTTTATGACAATCAATAATAGTGATAAAATGATTATTAAGGCTACTATGACAATTACGGAAATCCAAGAAAAACTTTTAGAAGGAGAAGTTTTTTTCTTACTAGTAGTTAGAACCTGAGGTTGTTCTTTTCTAGTTATATTAATTGTATAGTCTTTAGTTGTTTTATCTTCGGCTGTTACTTTTAAAACAATAGTATTTAAGCCAACTTCTAAATTATGTTCCCCTACTCCTTCTATAGATGATTTTTCATCTTCAGCAGTAGCATTTACAGTTATTTTGGTAATAGTGTTTTCTACTTCAAGATTATATTCTAAGGTTTCTTTATTAAAATCAATAGTTCCGGTGCTTAATTCTATACTACTTAAATTATTGTTAGAAGATACAGTTACTTCTGGTTCGGTAGTAGTTGTTGGAGCAGGTTCTTGGTTATGATTATTAGTGGTAACTTGAGTTGGAGCATAATCTAAATAGATATAACCGGTTACATAACTATAATCAAGGGTATAACTACAAGCACCTTTTTTGGCATTAGCATAACAAATTTTATCGGTCTCTTCACTAACACCATTTTCAATACATTGTTTATATTCTTCATCATTATCATCAATACAAGGGCCAGTAGAATCCCAGACTTTTAGGGTATTTCCTTCTACTTGTTCAACATAGCCAACGTGACCATACTCAGTCCATGATCCCCAAACAACAATAGAATTAGCTCTAGGAGAAGAACCGACTGTATAACCAGAGTTTTGGGCATCTTGATACCAATTTTTAGCATTACCCCAACCAGGTAAGGCAATGTTATCTTTTTCATAGACTTTATTCCAAACATACCAAGTACAATTAGTGCCATAAGGTCCAGATTGATTATAAGGATTAGTAGCAGCATGAACATTGGTAAGACTTAGAACAAAAGAAATTAGAATTATAAATATCTTAAATAACTTTTTCATCATTAAATCCTAAATAATTATTTTTTATTATGAAAATAGAAATTATAACTATCTTTAACCATATCTTCTAAATTATATTGACATTTAAAACCTAATTCTTTAAAGGCTTTATCAGTACTAGCATAGCACTCAGCTATATCGCCTTTTCTTCTTTCTACTATTTTATAAGGAATTGTTATATTATTAGCTTTATTAAAAGCATTTACTATATCTAATACTGAATAACCAATACCAGTACCTAAGTTATAAATATTTACACCCTTAGTATTTAAAACTTTCTTTAGGGCTAAAACATGTCCCATTGCTAAATCTTCAACATGAATATAATCTCTTACTCCAGTACCATCTTTAGTATCGTAATCATTTCCAAAGATACTTAATTCTTTTAATTCTCCGGTTGCTACTCTACAAATATAAGGCATTAAGTTATTAGGAATACCATTAGGATTATCTCCTAGTAAACCACTTTTGTGAGCCCCAATAGGATTAAAGTAACGAAGAAGGACAATACTCCAATTAGGATCAGATATGGCTAGATCTTCTAGAATATGTTCGATAAATAATTTACTTGTACCATAAGGATTTGTTGTTCCTCCTATAGGATATTCTTCTTTTAGAGGGACAGGATTATTTCCTCCGTAAACAGTAGCACTACTAGAGAAAATTAATCTTTGACAATTAAATTCTCGCATTACTTGGCAGAGATTAATGGTACTATCAATGTTATTTTGATAGTATTCTAAAGGCTTTTCTACAGATTCTCCAACGGCTTTAAAGCCCGCAAAATGGATAACAGCATCTATTTTATTATCTTTAAAGATTTTGGATAATAAATCTTTATCACAAACATTGCCCTTATAAAAGATTGGTTCTTTAAAAGTTATTTTTTTTATACTTTCTAAAACATCTAATTTAGAATTACTTAAGTCATCAATTATAACTACTTCATAGTTATTGTTTAATAGTTCAACAACGGTATGACTTCCAATATAGCCACAACCTCCTGTTACTAATATTTTCATTTTATTATCACTCCTATCTTACGTTTTCTTACTTTTAGTTTAAAATAATCTTTATTAATTGTCAACTTTTCTTATATAAAATATTTTATTTTTTATGGTAAAGGTAATAAGTAAATTTAGTTCCTTCAAAGGTTTCTTTTTGGGTTGATATTAGAGTATAATTTTCTAATAAGGCTTCGGTAGTAGGATCGTATCCTTTATAACTTCTAGTTACTATAAAATCATATTTTTTATTGTTTATATCATTAGTTAGTGTTTCTTCCATATTAGGAATTATGGCATTTAATTGATGGAAATATTTAGTGGTTGGAAGAATATCAGATGCAAAATAGAAACCACTATCTAAAAAATGATAATTTAATAAAGTAGAATTTTCTTCTTGATTTATTAGTTCGGCAAATCTATATTGAACTAGGTTATCCTTAGAATTACTCATGTAGGAAAGATTATTAGATTTAGACAAAGATCGCAAAGATAATCCCAGGATAAGAATTATTACTATAAATAATTTTAGTTTAGGGTAAGCGATAATGTTATCAAAATAAGAAAAGAAAGCTATAAAACCAAAGATTGTAAAATACATTACCGGCAAGAAATAATAGGTAAAGTCTTGACCACCACAGAAAATGCCTATGGTTCCAAGGGCTATTTCCATTATAAGGGCTAAGCGTCCTTGAAAATTTTTAATTAACTTTTTACTAAAAAAGAAATATAATAGTCCAACATCTAACAGGTTAAAAAGCCAAAAGTTACTAGAGATTTTAGAATAAATAGTATCAATTAACCAACGAATTCTAGTGGATAGTCCCATAGCGTTAGTATATCCAGTTATATTAAAGATAAAGTAAGTGTCTATGAAATCTTTAAAGCCACCTACTAGTAAGAAATAGATGCTGAAAGTGGCAAAGGGAATTATCATTCCCGCTACGAAGATAAAGCAACTGATAAAGGCTTTTTTTATTTCTTTTCTAGTTAAAAGATAAATAAAGGTAAAACACATAAAGGCAAACCAAAATCCTAGGAGATTAAATTTTATCATGAAAATGAGTCCAGCGATAAAGCCATTTAAGAAAAGGCTTCGATTAGTAATTTGATTTTCTTTGGTAAAATATTTTAATAAGGTATAAGTGGTATAGGCTATGAGAGGAAAGCAGAATTCTTCGGCACTACCACCATGGACAAAGTAAGTACTGCTAACTAGGATAGATGTAAAGACAGGAAGAATTAGATAAGAATATTTGGTTGGTAAAAATAAGCTTATGATTTTAGAGGTAAAATAAAGGCAGATAGTTAAAGAGATAACTTCAAAGATGAAGATAGAAAGAAAACTATGAGGTGTTATTATAGATCCTAAGGCAAAGATTAGGAAGAGAAATGGTCCTTTTTGTTCGAAAAGATCTTTGTAAGGGATTAGACCTTTAGTCCATGCTTTACCTACCGTGAAGAAGACGTTTTCGTCAGGCCAATTATTGAAGGGATAAAGGTAAGAGTTTTTGGAACAAATAGAAAGACAAAGAAAAGAAATCAAGAGGCAAAAAAGCAAGAATATTAGTTTTGAATGTTTGGTAATAAATTGTTTCATGCTAGTTCACCTCATTAGATTTCTCAAATTTGTTTAATCTTTTAATTGATATTATTATAGCACATTTGATTTGGGAAAACACTATTTTTTCGACTATTTTTGATATTTGGCTTTATATATACAATTAATTAACTGATTTTCTATTCTATATTATGATGCTTTGAATTTTAGCTAGTTTCTTTTTGACGATCGTAGTAGATTTTTTATTTGTTCATTCAAAAACCTCGTTTCATAGATATTCAAACGAGGTTCAATTCATTTTTCTAGAATTTTTGATTTTTAAATTTTTATATTTTATAATTACATTATTTTTTGACTTTTATCAACAAAGTTTTTAATTTATTTATTTTTAAACTTCGTTATAATAGCATCTGCTATTCTTTCGCTGGTATGACCATCTCCATAGGGATTGCTTGCTTTGCTCATTTTATCATATTCTTCTTTGTTAGTTAAAAGTTTAATAGCTTCTTCATAAATTGTATTTTCATCAGTTCCTACTAATTTTAATGTTCCAGCGGCAATTCCCTCTGGTCTTTCTGTTGTATCTCTTAAAACTAATACTGGTTTACCTAAAGATGGAGCTTCTTCTTGTATTCCACCAGAATCACTCATAATTATATAACTTCTATTTTGAAAATTATGAAAATCGAATACTTCTAATGGCTCTATTAATTTAACTTTATCACAACCTGCAAAAATTTCATTTGCAACCTCCCTAACTTTCGGATTCATATGAATTGGGTATACAACTTTAACATCATCTATTTTATCAACTATTCTTCTGATGGCTCTAAAGATATTACGCATTGGATCACCTAAGTTTTCTCTTCTGTGAGCTGTAAGTAAAATCATTCTATCATTTCCAACCCAATCGAATATATCGTTTTTATATTCTTTAGTTACAGTTGTCTTCATTGCGTCTATCGCTGTATTTCCAGTAACATATATTTTAGATTTATCTATATTTTGTTTAAGTAAGTTTTCTTTACTTAACTCTGTAGGAGCGAAATACATATCAGCCATACAATCTACCATTTGTCTGTTCATCTCTTCTGGGAATGGAGAATATTTATCGTACGTTCTTAATCCAGCTTCGACATGTCCAATAGCAATTTGACTATAAAATGCCGCTAAGGCTCCTGCAAAAGTCGTGGTAGTATCGCCATGAACTAGTACAATATCTGGTTTTTCTTTCTTGAATACTTCTTCTAGTCCTAATAAGGCTCTCGATGTTACTTCTGATAAAGTTTGGCCTTGTTTCATAATATTTAAATCATAATCTGGTTTAATATCAAAGGTCTGTAATACTTGATCGAGCATCTGTCTATGTTGAGCGGTAACACATACGATACTTTTTATTTCTTTTCTTCTTTCTAATTCTTTAACAAGAGGAGCCATTTTTATTGCTTCAGGTCTTGTCCCGAATATACTCATTACTTTTATCATGCTATTTCTCCTTCTTATATTTTTTCTGCAAGTTCTTTTGCTTTAACCATAGAGTCTTCCATTGAATTATAAATCCATGCTCCATATCTACCTATTGTATATACTCCTTTTTTGCTAAAATCATTTTTTAATTTATCTATTTTTTTTGTTGTTTCTGTTTCAATATGAACGTAAGCTGGATCCATTATAATTGTTTCGTGGTCAACTAATTTCATATCATTGTTGATAATACCTGATTTCCTTAGATTTTTTAAAGTTAATTCTAATTGCTTTTCTATCTCATTTTTTGTTATTTGAAAATCTTTACTATATCCAATTTCTATATACATACTCAATTTTTCATCGCCTAATATATTATTATAAAAACCAGCTCTATAATAATTACATTCTTTAGATGGAATGTATAGCCAATGTTCCTTTTTGCATAATGGTGAAGGTTTATCAAAGCCTAAATTAAATACTAAAACTTTATTATAAGACATTTCATTTAATAATTGATCATGTTCTCCTATTAGCTTCAAGAAATTATTTAATGGCATTGTATTTATCAAATATTCATATTTAACTGTTTTGCCATTAGATAATGTAGCTTGCCTATTATCTAAATCTAGTGAATTAACACTTGTATTTAATAAAACCTTATCTTTATCAAGTTCATCATATAAAATTTTTATAAAGCTAGCAGCCCCATTCTTAGGATATAAAAAGCTTGCATTGTAAGAATTAAATTTATTATTTTTCATATTATTAATTATGGCTTCCTTATCTGCGTATGGAAAGAATCTCCCCATTGCATCTACATCTAGCTTAGTCAGATCAACAGCATATAATTTTTCGTTATATGGTTTAAGAAATTTTTCTACTATTGACTTTCCAAATTTTCCATATAACATGTCTAAAAAATTATTGTATTTGTCCTTTTCTTCTTTATTGAACAGATCGTAAAGACAATCTATAAATTCTTGCTTTTCTAATTGATGAATATTAGCTTGAAAAGGAAAATCTATAAAATTATTTTTATATAAAATTTTAGAACATTTATCATTATATATAATATCTTTTTTTGACATTCTATCTAAAAACTTTTTCTTAAATTCTTCTGTATTAAAATGGAAGAAATGCCCAGCATAATCCCAAACATAACCATTTCTTTTTACGGTTCTACAATAACCACCGACTTCTTTTTCTTTTTCTACTATTAAATAATCTCCATTAGCATAATTTGCAAATGTAAGTCCAGATAATCCAGCACCTATTATTAAATATTTTGTTTTCATATTATTTATCTCCTTTATTTTTAGAGTTTAAATATTTTTTATACATAAACATTTTTAAATGATATGGTGTTAATAAGCTGATTATAAATCTACTATTTCTAAAAATCTTTATGTATGACTTATTTGTTTCATTGTATAACTCCAATGATTTATTTTTTAGATATTCATCAAATTTTTTAGCTTTTTTGTAACCATCTTTTTTGTCTTTAAAAAATATACAATATATCGAGTAATTGGTATTAATTACTGCACTAACAATATTTTTAAAATATTCTTTTTTTATAGCCGATATATTTCTTTGGTTATCACTATAAAAATCGATCAATCTATGGGTTACTAAATTATGATTCAAATGATTTTTCTCATACGAATTAGTATTTACGCTTTGACCTATTCTACCTATAAAATATTTATATATATTACATTTATAATATGTAAATGTGTTAACTTCCAACATTGGAATCACATCATATAACATATCTACATAAAAAGTCTTTTCAGGTAATTGAAATTTTAACTTTTTTAATATTTCAGTTTTATATGTTATAGTGGCCATAGCAAAAAAATCACAATCAAGTAGCTTTAAATCAAATTTATTAAAATTATATTCTTTTGAATCTTCCAAATTTTTATATATTATAGTTTCACTTTTTCCATCGTTAACATACTCTTTGCTGTAATCTGTAATAACTAAATCTGAATTACATTTTTCTAATCTATTAATGAACTTAATAAATTCATTCTCGTCGAACCAATCATCACTGTCAAGGACCCTAAAGTATTTACCTGTTGCTTCCTTAATTCCTACATTTATGGTGGAACCATGGCCACCATTTTCCTTTTCAATTATTTTAAATATTCCATGGTTTTCTTCATCAATTTTCTTTGCAATATCGATTGATTTATCTTTACTTCCGTCGCTTACAATAATCACTTCTATTTTACCAACTAATTTTTTATTAACTAGTGATAATAAACACTTTTCAATATATTTTTCGGTATTATAGACAGGCACTAATACTGTAAGTATGGGATTAATATTCTTTTCTTTAAGCAATTTCATCACTTCCTTTATCTAATTTTCTATACTCATTAATCAAACGTTTCTCCATTATGTTCCAATTATATTTTTCATTATATAACTTTTTGGCATTTTTTGATATATCATTAAGTATTTCTTTATTATCTTTAAATTTATACAAAATTTCAAAAAATTTATCGGCATCATAGTCTATAGCAAAACCTGTATTATTTTTCTTTACTAATTCATCTATTCCTGTATTATTGCATACTATTATAGGCTTTCCAAGTGCCATTGCTTCGTATACTTTGTTTGGAGCAGAATATCTATGATTTTCTATTACTGGATTATACGTAGCAAATAGAATATCACAATCAGATTCTAATCCTAAAACTTGATTATACTTTAGAGAACCATAATAAAATATATTAGAATACTTTTTTGATGCTTCTAAGAACTCTTTTTCATATATTCCAAATCCCCCAACATGAAATTCTAAATCGTCATGTTTTTTAAATTCATTTAATAATTCTAATAATAATCTGTCTGTTTGCAAGATTCCGACATAGCATACTTTGATTTTTTTACTTTTACTCTTTATTATACTTTTAGTCTCTTTAAAATCAATATTGGGAGTATTATGGATAATAGTTAACCTTTGAGGTTTAGCTTTATTTATTTGCTTTTTTCTCCATTCTCCACAAATTATAGAGAGAGCAGATTTATTTATAACGTCGTTTTCTTTCTTCGAAATAAATCTTTTTAATATTTTGGGCATAGTTCTTGAATCAGCATAATAATCATACATATCATATATCATTTTTTTATTATATTTTTTTGCGATTTTTGATGATATGTATCCGCAATCCAAATCACATGCATGTATATAATCTATTTTTTTTATATTTCTTTTTAAAACTGTCTTTAACCAAAATTGAAATCTGATCAAACCATATATTGTACTTACTGACATTCCATATTTACTCTTATATTTAAAAAATATAGATTGTATAATTCTACCATCAACTTCAAATTTATTATAATCTTCAATTCTATTATCTCTATCCCAACCAATAACTGTTACATTATAACCGTTGTTAATTAGTGATAATATTTCTTTTGTTGCACGGGAATCATTTATTATTGAAGTACTTCTTATATAATAAACTGTTTTTTTATTACTCATATTCTACTCCTTACCTTTTAATTTTTTTATTGTTACAATTATATAACATAACATTCTAATGAACATTACTGCTGAATATGAAATTGCCCCTCCAGTAATCCCAAATGTTTTTACAAATTGAAAACTGATAGCAAAAGCTAGAAGTGTAAAAATAATATTCATATATAATTGGATTGAAATTTTTCTTATAGACGTTAGAAAACTAGAACATATCATTGATATGGCATAGAATATAGAGCCAAGTATTATAATCATCAACTCCAATTTATATTTATTAAAATCAGAGGAATATATAATATTTAAAAATGGAATTCCTAATAAATATGCAACAACTAATCCAAACATACCTATTAAAAAAATTATTAGGATAATCTTTTTAAACAATTTGAAAATATCTTTTACTTTGTTTGTGTTAAATAAATTAGCTATTTGAATTAAAATTGGATTTGTAATAAAGTTACATACTAAAATCATAACAGTAGCTGGCATAATTATTATACCAAAAACAGCTTGTATTTCATCGGTCAAATAAAAATCTATTGCATATTTAGGAGCATTTGAAAGGCACATTGTTAAAAATGTAAATATACATATTACTGTATTAACCTTAAAATATTTTAATAATTGTTGTTTATTGGTCGAATGATTCCATCTATTTAATTTTTTTGCAATTGGAATTTCTATAACAAGCAAAAACAAAAGGTTTACCATCACAATTGATATTACTGACACAATGAGATTCTTAAAAAAAATAATTGTTAGCAGAAATACAATAATATTTATAATTGATTTTATAAACTGTATTATTCCAACATAATACAATTTATCTTCCTTTTGCATTATTCCATAATATACATCAGATAGTTCTTCTAAATATTTAAAAATGCACAATAAAAATACAGCAATAAATTTTTCAAACGAATAATTTTTAAATAATAGGAAAATAAAAATTAATATTGTAACGGTTGAAACAGTAAAAACTTTTGATATTATGTATGTAAATGGGGATAGCTCATTTTTAACATCAGTAACCTGATAGGTTCTTCCTCCTAATGCTGCAAGTGCTGTTGTGGTACAAGCTAGTGTGAATCCGAAAGAGAAAATCCCAGTAATTTTCAGTGTTGAAAATCTCATTAATATTATTGTATATAGTAGCGATGTTAATGAAAATGTCGTAACTCCTATTGTGTTCCAAATAAAATTCTTTTTTAAATTTGTGTTTTTCATATTTTACACATCCATATCACTTAATATCTTTTTAGTTGTAACTTCCCAAGTAAAATTATTAACTACAGTTTCATGTAGTTTTTCCCCCATTTTTTTTGCTAATTCTTTATCGTCGACTAGTTTTTTTAATGATTCTTCTAACTCTTTTTGATTTTTAACAACTATTCCGTTGTTACCATCAATAAAGTAGCTTGTTCCACCATTAGGGGTTGTTATTACAGCACATTTCATCAATCCTGCTTCCAATATGCAAGTTGGAAGACCTTCTGGATAATGTGAAGGATGAACAAAGATATTTGCTTTAGAGTATATCTTTGTTAGATCATCAAAATTTGTTTTTCCTAAAAATTTAACTTTTTCATTTTCATACTTATTTTTTAAATAATTCAAATAATTTCCATTACCCGCAATGAGTAATTCTACATCTTTATTTTTTAATTTATTGAAGGCAATAATTAGATCCTCTATACCTTTTTCTTTTATAATTCTTCCAGCATAAAGTACTGTGATTTTATTGCTATTTTTCTTAATAGTAATATTCTTATCAAATCTATTAACAGAATTGTACCATACACCATTTGAATTAATTTTAAAATGTTTTTGCCATTTGCAAGCATCCTCTGATACGCCATAATATTTATCTACATATTTTTTTACTTTATTAGTTAGAGCATGTTCATATTTTTCACCAAACCAATCTAAGACTTTGTTGCTAACACTTAAATGATTTGATCCATGTTCTATTAAGTAAACAGGAATATTATTTTTCTTTCCGTATTTTGCACCCATCAATGTCGTTAAATGAAATCTAGTATTAACAATTATTCTATCGATTTTATATTTATTAAGTTCATTTATTACTTTTTTGTATTCTTTATTCCATTTATTAATTAAAGGATATCTTTCTTTAAACAAATTATATACAGGAACTTTTAAATATATTATTCCATCTTTTTCTTCAACTGTTTCAAAATTATCATAATTTGAGCTAACAATTATTACTCTGTATTTCAAATTAACTAGTTGTTTAGATAGGTTATCTACATATCGCTCTATCCCACCTAAGTGAGGAAGCGAATAAGCAGAAAATATAGCGATACATTTTTTATTTTCTTTTTTCATCATGATTTACCTTTTCCTTTACAATTGCTAATTCTTGGCCTAATTCAATTATTTTTATCTGTTGTTCAGAGATTCTTTTACTATTTCTAAAATTGATAAATAATAAGAAAATAATACATAATATAAATAATAATGATGGTGGATAAGCTATTCCTAATTTGGCAGCAAACCAATTGATAGAATAAGGGAAAATAGAAAGAATAAGCATTATAATTGAAGCGATAAACCACCAAAAGCTTTCCTTAATAGAAAATTTCTTTTTACGAACAATATTTATAACATATAAGACTGCTATAACTGATATGATGATAAAGTAAATTCTATTCATGTCTCTTTCTCCTTCCACTTCCTATATTTTGGACTACAATAAAGAATATTGTATAAAACATATTAATCATATATTTAATTGGTTTGATAATACCTCCATGCATACTTTCTCCGTTTTCACGAAGACGCATTTTAACTGGTACTTCAACAATTTTATAACCATTCATTAACATATCTATTACTAAATTGGCATCGGGAAATTCTGGATATTCTCCCATTTTAGCATATTTTTCAATTACTCTTCTATTTAGGCATTGAAAACCTGATAAAGGATCAGCTATTCTAGTATGACAAAATACTTTTATTAACCATTCAAATATTTTGGTACCAATTCTTCTGAAAGTTGGACAAGGATAACCTAAATCTTTTAAGTATCTTGAACCGATAACTATATCGGCTTTAGTTTCTTCAGCACACTCTATTAATTTAACAGCTTCTTTAGCTATATGTTGTCCATCAGCATCGATTTGGACAACATAATCATAATCATTTTGATAGGCATATTTAATTCCTGTTTGTACGGCCCAAGCGTATCGCATATTGAAAATATTATCGATACACTTAACTCCGTTTTCTAAAACTATTTTTTTAGTGTTATCTTTAGAACAATCATTAATTACTAATATATCTGCAAAACTAGCATCTTTTTTTATTTCATCTAAGACCTTTTTGATATTTGCTTCTTCATTATATGCTGGTATTACAAATAAAATTTTCTTTTTTATATCTTCCACAACTCATACTCCTAACATGTTTTTATATACTTAAATTATATCATTATTTTCTTTTTATGGTCAATATTATTTCTTTACAAGATACTTATCTATAATATATCTAGGGCGAGATTTTGTTTCACTATAAATTTTCCCAATATATTCACCAATTATTCCTAATGATAACATTTGAATTCCTCCTAAAAGCCATAATGAACATGTAATAAAAGCCCAACCTTCAACAGTATTACCTAGCAATTTTTGAATTAAAGAATAAATAATCATAATAATGCTTAGTCCTAGAATAATAAACCCAAGATTTAACACTAGTCGAATTGGTTTTACACTAAAAGATGTAATTCCATCCCAAGCAAAATTCAGCATTTTTTTTAATGGATATTTACTCTCGCCGGCAAATCTTTCGTGTCGCTCATATAAAACAATGTCACTTTTAAAACCAATTGTGGGAAATATTCCTCTTAAGAATAGATTTACTTCTTTGTAATTAGATAGATTATTTAATATTTTTTTTGATGTAAGTCTATAATCTGCATGGTTATAAATAATATCGACACCTAATATATTCATGAATTTATAAAAAGCTTGAGCCGTCGTTCTCTTGAAAAAGCTATCTTTTTTACGACTGCTTCTAACACCATATACAATGTCGGCTCCCATATTTCTCTTTTCAATCATTTTATCAATAGCATTAATATCATCTTGTAAATCGGCATCCATGCTAATTACTATATCTGCATCTTCTTTTACAGTCAAAATACCTGCTAAAAGTGCATTTTGGTGTCCCCTATTTCTCGATAAATTTATACCGCCAAATAATTTATCTTCTTCATAAAATTTTTGTATTAAATTCCATGTATTATCTTTTGAACCATCATTAATAAATATCACTCTGGAATCAGGAGAAATTTTCTTTTCTTTAATTAGATTTTCCATTTTTGTTTTTAATTCTTTTTTTGTTTCGTCTAAAACTTCTTCCTCGTTGTAGCAAGGAATGACTATATATAATTTTTCCATTAATTTACACCTCTAACTTTTGAATGTATTTTTTTAATTCCTATGCTAAATAGCATAATGAAGTATGGAACATAGATGAACAGATATCTAGATCTCGCTTCAAATAATGTTTCAAATATTAAGAGCCCAATTAGTGATAATTGAATAATTAGAACATTTTTATTTTTACTACCATAACTAAATAACATAAAAATCAAAATATTTAACCAGATAGCTTGTCTTACTGTAGATAGATAAATATAATATTTACCATTAGAATAAACAAAATCTTTTATCAATTTACTATATTTGTTGTCATAGTATTCGTAGACGTAAAAGCTACCTTCTTCTCCAAAATAAAATGTTCCATCATTAAAATTAACTAATGTTTTATTTTTTAAGTGTTTCATTAAACCTAATGGTCCTAAATTGTGTAATCGTTGTTTTATAACTTCCAAATTTCCTTTTGTTCTCGACTTTTGGTTTAAAAAAGAACTAGAATAGGAAATATCTTCTCCACTCCATTTGCCACTTGTTTCTACATTTAACCCCATCATTAAGAAGTGTGATAAGCCAATTTTTTTATTTTGATCCAATTCCATTATATAATTCTTGGTGAAAGATAGTGGAATTGAAATCAAAAAATATGATAAGCAAATAATTAATACTTTTTTAGATAACTTTAATATATTTTTTTTAGATAATAAATCTTTATTTAAGATATTAAAGGCTTCTAATATAATTATTGCTATAAAAATAATTATAATTTGTGGCTTTATTTGATACCCTAAAAATGAGATTATAGAAATTAAAAAGATCTTAAAATATGGATTTTTTTGATAATATAGATATATAAATAATACTAAAGTTGGGAAAAGTAATCCTAGTGAATCAGAATATGGAATTAAGAACCATGATGACGTTCCTATTAGTATAAAATACATAAACCATGCTAATAATGATATTTTACAACTTTTTGTTAGCTTTTTTATACATAAATACATTAATACTCCAACTACTACATAGATTATACAATTATTAAGAATCAAAATTAGACTCAATGTTTTAGGACCTTTACCTATAACTTTTGTAATAAAGGCCCAAAACATCTCATATAGTAAAAAGCAAACGTTGTTGGGATACATTTCAAAATAATATTTAGAAGTAGTAAAATTTATTTTATTAGGACTATTGAATATATTTAAATATGCGGCATCATATAACATTCCAACATCCCAACCACTTC
This sequence comes from uncultured Bacilli bacterium, assembly GCA_934149105.1. GTDB lineage: Bacteria > Bacillota_I > Bacilli_A > RF39 > UBA660 > RUG11215. The sequence goes on along the minus strand of CAKPDP010000004.1, from coordinate 97,421 downwards.
TGAAAGCAGCATTTATCATTATAATTATCTCAATCAAAAATAATATTGATGATAATATAATCAAAATGCTTTTTTCAGAAATTTTAATTTTGCATTTTTTTAATAAGATTAAAATTATTATTATAAAAAGCATCCCAAACAGGAACAAAATTTTATTGTTAAACAAAGTTGGAATAAAATATTTTTTATCATTGTTAAATATAATAATTAAACCAACAATTAGAAATAATAAAATAAAAACCATTTGAATTATTTTATGCAAAATATTTTTCATTATATTTTCTCCTTGCACGATAATTTTACTAAAAACACTTATTTTGTTTTTATTGAATATTGTGATGTTTAAGTATTTGAATAGAATCATTTTCTACACTTTAATAACATAATATCTTTAATACTAATTCATACATTATTGTTAGTGTGGTAATACTCATGAGACAAAATACTATCATATTGTATTTTTTTTCAGACATTTTATTTTTGATATTTGATGATTGAATACATATAAATAATGGGAAAATAAATGGCATAAAATATCTTACTTGAACGCCGTTTATAGTATTTAAGCCTACTGGAGTAAATGATAAATATAGGGCAGTCCAAATTAAAACAATTATTCCTAAAACTGCTATTATTGTTAATAATCTTTGATGTAATTTCAAATGTTTTTCTTCAGTATCTGTAAAACCTACAAAAGCTAAAGTTAATAAAGCAAGGTAGCCACAATTAGAACTTATTCTACCTAAATAAGCAAGATTGCCGTTGGCATTACTGAAAAGTTTATTAAAGAAATCATCAATAAAAGTATCTTTTAATATTCTTATATAACCAATAGGATGGCTAAATATTAGTTTTAATTGAGAACTAACACTCGTATTTCCGCCTCTTATATCACCTGTTTGAGCTGACAGAGTTGTTGGTGAGACAAAAGTATATAAAACAAGTAAAAATATAATAATAATTCCTATTTTTAGCAGTATTCTTTCTTTAGAATTATTAAATTTGTCTTTTGGTACAAATAAGAATAATAATATAAATGGTATATATATAGCTTTAGTAAAACATCCATATAATAAAGCTAAGATAAATAGTAACATACTCTTAAAATCAACTTTACTATTTTTATCAACGAACCAATTCATTAGAATTACTAACGATAAGGTAATACCAGATGTTACTGCAGGATCATATGAGTATTGAGTTGCTAAAAAGATATTTATTGGTAATAGTCCTATAACACATAATAGTCTTTTTCCTAATTTACTTATCTTTATAGCGTAACCCATAATCAAAACGAAGGCTAGTAAATTAAAAATTTTACCTACTTTGAAGCAAATTACAAATGGCAATTTTAAGAATTTACAAAGATAGTATCCTATGGCAGAAGGAATATAAGCAATTTTATTGTAAGTGATAAATCTACCACCGGTAGTTTGATAATTGCTACTTTTGGCTTTGTTTAAGTAGTCCATTTGATTTATCTGCTCTTCTAGAGAATCAATTGAGCCTCTACCAATCGATGATGGATCAATCATGGAAAATTCTCCAACATTCCAAGTGATAGTACTGCCTTTTAATTCTAGCATGTACTCAAAATGAATTTGATCATCCCAAGAGTAATAAGTTGCTGAGGGTTGAATTATAATAAATGTTATACCCAGAATACTAGCAACAATGATAAAATATTTGTATAGGTTATCGGTTTTAAATCCTTTTTTATAGAAGCTAAATAGAGTTAGTGCTAGGAATAAGATTGAAAATACAAAAAAGATTCTAAGAGGATTTAATTTAAAAGTATTATCTATAGATATATTTTTTAATTCAAAAGAATATTTATTATCATAAATAATATTAATCTTTTTAACATTATCTTTGATATTATATATTAATTCATCGGTTTCATTATCTAGAGTATCTGCTACTTCATTAGTTTTATCTTTATTATAATAATCTTTTCCTATATATTGTATTTTTATAGGAATATCATCTTTGGCAGAATATTTTATTCTAAGTTTATTTATATATTTTTTATCTATTTTTATCTCTATACTTTTTTTATTATCATCTAGATCATTTGTAGTATAGTTATCAATAGTTATTATTCCTTTATCTTCTTTTTTTAAGGTAAATTGTTTTCGATTAAATATTAAAAAGTCAAAAAGAATACTTATAACTAAAATTAACATTAAGATACTAATTGCTTTTATTACTTTTTTTAATTTAGTCATGTTGTTCTTTCCTCCTTGCTAGTGGTAAAAGGGTTAGTCCTATTACTATGGATAAAGCTGTGTACCAATAATAATTGTTGTTCTTTTTATAGTAATCTATAGATAGTTTTAGGGTTTTATCATCATTACCTACTATATGAGTATTATCTTGATTAGCATCCATTACTGATAATTCGACATTTTTACATTCTTGGCAATCAATTGTTAGGAGAAATTCTTTAGTTGTATCGATAGTTAAAGGTAATCCTATATATATTATATTAGAATCATAATCTAAATTAAAGTAATGGTTAAAGTATTCTGTACCCTCTTCATCTTTTAAAGTTACTGTATAGGGATAAGAATTTATATCATCTTCGCCTAAATATAGATATATTCCATTTAAAATCTTTTTACTAATTGTTATTTTTTGCTCAATAGGAAAAGTTATTTCTTGCTGATATTCATCTTCAGGATTTGTAATACTATATAAACCTTCGCTAGTTAGTTTATGAGGCTTTATTAAGAAAACTAGAATAAAAAGTAAAATTCCTGCAAAGATTAGAAAATAGCAAAATAATTTTTGGGGATTATTTTTTATATAATTTATTATATTATTTATCATGTTCATTTCTCCTATCTAATCTGAAAGCATAATTATAACTGAAATTGTCATTATAAAATTTATCTGTTAATAATTTATCTTTCCATTTATCACACATATAATCAGTCTCTTCTTTAAACCTTTTTATTTGACTACTACTCATATCATTACCTCGTGATAATGATTCATAATGAAATAATTCAACGTGAGGAAGAACAACATTATTGTAACCTTTTTCTAATAATTTTAAGTTAAGATCAACGTCATTATAGGCGACTTTTAATTTTTCATCTAAGCCATTTACTTCTAAATATTTAGATTTCTTTATCATAAGGCACGCTGCTGTTACGCAGGAATAGTCATATACTGATACTAGTCTTCCAAAATAACCGTATTGATTTCTACCAGTTGAAACAAAGGCATGCATGGCAATTCCCCCTACTCCTACTACAACTCCGGCATGTTGAATAGTTTGATTAGGATAAAGTAATTTAGCTCCGACACAGCCAACATGGTTTTGCATAGCATAACCAACCATCTCTGATAGCCAATTGGGACTTATTACTTCAGTATCATTATTTAAAAGAACAATATATTCCCCAGTAGCGTTTTTGACTGCTTCGTCATTTAAATAAGAATAGTTAAACTCGCACTCTAATCTTAGAACTTTAAAATTTTTATATTTATTTTTATAATCATTTAATAAAGCAAAGGTTTCTGGTTCTTGACTATTATTATCAACTACTATAACTTCATAATTAGAATAGTTAGTATTATTATATAAAGAATTTAGACAAGTATTTAGAACATCTTTTTTATCTTTGGTAGGAATAATAATACTTATTTTAGGTTCTTTAGAATAAAGATATTGAATTCTATACATTTCAGGAGTTCCAATTAAATGGACTTTGGCAGAAATATTATTTCTTTGAAAATAGTCTTCTAAGGCTCTTTTTCCAGCATCGTAAGCATAATTTTTATGTTCACCACCACTTGAGGTAGAATTTTCTGTCATTCGCCAATGATATAATATTTTAGAAACATGACCAATATTTTTAGTTTTATCAATTACTCTTAGAAAAAGATCGTAATCTTGAGCCCCATTATATTCACTTCGAAAACCATTTAATTTATCAATTATTTTTTTTCTAATTACAGTAAAATGGCAAAAATAGTTAGAAGAAAGAAAGGTATCTATAGAAAAATCAGGTTTAAAATGAGGGAAACATCTTTTTTCATTAAAGTCTAATTTATCTTCATCACTATAAATTAAATCTAAGTTTTTATTTTTATTTAATTCTAAAGCTATGTAGTATAAGGCATCTTTATCTAAGACATCATCGTTATCTACTAATCCTATAAATTCTCCAGTTGCTAATGTTAAAGCACTATTAGTAGCTTCACTAATATGACCATTAGTTTTTCTATAAATTACTTTTATCTGCTCATATTTATTTTCATATTCTTTTAGAGTTTTTATGGTTTCTTCATTAGTAGAATGATCGTCTGCTAAACAGATTTCAAAATTTTTATAGCTTTGATTTAGGATACTATCTAAGCAAGATTTTAATAAATATTCTGAAACATTATAGACAGGAATAACTATACTTATTAAGGGTTTGTAAGTTAATTCTTGATATTTTGTTTCAATTTTATTTTCATTTAACCAAGCTTGATAATCTTTATCAAGCAATGGATTATAAAATAATTCATCAATATTTTTATTACTAATATTATTGTTGAAAGAATGAAGATATTGCTTTAACATTCTTGGAGGTACTAAGAAATGATGTCTTTGCCACATTAATTTTAGAGTTTTAACTATTATTTTAGGTAGTCTTTTAAGAATAGAAAATAATCTTTTTATTATAGTTTTTAGATGAAAAATAATTCTAAAAGAAAGGGATACTTTCTTTTGAATAATTAATTTATCTTTATAATAAATTTCTAATTTTTTATTAGTTTTGGATAATAATATGTAATAGTTAAAATTAGATGTTTTTATATTTTTAATCCTATTTACGACATATTTTTTATCTAAAATAATATTATCTTTGGGTGTTACTTGTTGACCGTCTATTAATATTTTTAAATCATTTTTATTTTTGCATTCACCAGTCAAGATAACTTTAGCATTTCTAATGCCATCTATTTCTAAAGATGAAATTTTAAAATCTGAAGTCATATTTTTACTACCTCCTATAGAATTTTTCCTGCTTTATAGCATTGATAGATATAATCGGGATTTTTATAATAAAGACTACTATTGTAATTATCAATATGATTTATAATCCAAGAAGACATTACTTCAATTAAGGTATTTAGGAAATTGTCAGGGTTATTATCAACCATAATAATTAGTCTTTTATAGACTTTGCCAAGATCATAATAAGTTGGTACATTATATAAGCACTTAGATATTATATCGTAGTTTCCAACTTTGATATTACAAGATGTTATAAACTCGTAGGCTACTTTTTCAATATTTTCTGTGTGGTAAATTTCTGCTAATGTATATATTTTCTTTAGATTGTTTAGCCTAATTGAGAGACTATACTTTTTTTAGTATTTTTAGTAAGTCTAGCTAATATTCGATTAAACTACAGGTATAAAATATATTATCTTTTAAATCGTTATGTATTTTATTTTCCTATACTTCTTCAGCAAAACCTTTTTGCAACTTTTCAAATATGAAATAACCTATTAAGAAAATTAGAATACTAAATATACTCACTATAGCTAGGCCTTGAATATCAGGCGTTGTTTTATAAAAGAAAATACTTCTATAGGCATTTACTAAATAAGCCATAGGATTTACTTTTAGGACCCATGATAACTTTTGAGGGAAGATATCAGGAGTATAAAGAATTGGTGTTACATAGAAAGCCATACTTAAGATAAAATTAACAATATGTTCTATGTCACGCATATACATTTCTAAAGCACTTAGAATAAAGGTAAAACCTAATAACATTACATATTGAATTATAGCAATTAAAGGAAGCCATAATAATTGGAAACTTATTCCTAGGCCACTACCAAGACAGAATAATAATATTATTGCACAGGAAATTAGGAAATTAACTAAGCAACTAGTAACTGTCGAGATGGGTAAAATAATTCTAGGGAAATATACTTTTTTGATAATATCAGCATTGCTTAGAACGGATATTAATCCCATATTGATAGAACTAGTAAAGAAGGTCCAAGGGATTATTCCAGTAATAAGATAAATTAAATAATTATCTACTTTTATACGCATTATGTAAGGAAATACTATGGCATAGACAAGAACTGATAATAAAGGATTAATAAAGCTCCATAAAATTCCTAGAAATGAACCTTTATATTTTCCACGAATATCTTTTTTGACATTGGACTTTAAAAATTCACCATAATTTATTAAATCATTTACTAATTTCATTTTATCACCTACTGACATTCCTTTAGATATTCTGCAATTACAGAATTAGTATCGCCATCTCTTTTTACGATACCATCTTTAATCCAGATAGCTCTATTACATAGTTTTTTTACAGAATCTAGGCTATGAGTTACTATAACTATTGTTTTATTACTATCTCTTAAGCTTTCTAATTTTTTAAAACATTTATCTTGAAAGTGTTGATCTCCTACGGCTAATATTTCATCTATTAAGAGAATGTCAGCATCAACGTTGATGGCAACACTAAAGGCTAAGCGCATATACATTCCTGATGAATAAGTTCTGACGGGGTTATCGATAAATTCTTCTAGTTCAGAAAAAGCAATAATATCATTTAATCTTTTATCTATTTCTTTTTTGGATAAGCCAAATATTGAGGCATTAAAATAAATATTTTCTCGTCCAGAGAAATCAGGGTGAAAACCTGCTCCTAGTTCTAAGAGAGATGTTAATTTACCAGTAGTCTCAACAGTTCCTTCAGTAGGATAAATTATCTTAGTCATAAGTTTTAATAAAGTAGATTTACCACTACCATTAGTTCCAATTAAAGCAACGGTCTCCCCTTTTTTTATGTCTATGTTAATATTTTTTAAAACGGTACGTACTTCTTTGTTGCCTCTTTTCCAAAATAATAGTTTTTCTTTTAAAGTACTAGCTTTATCATAATAGACATCAAAGGTTTTGGTCATATTTTTGACTTCAATAGCATTTTCTTTTTTCATTAAATATCATCACTTTCTAGGATTTTATCATATAATTTTTCAATCTCTGTTTCTTTATTCTTATTTCCGTATAGTTTATAACATTTTTTATTAGCAGCTTTAGATATAGCTTGGGCTTTTTCTTTGTTTAAATATACATATTCTATTTTATCATACCAATCCATTTCTGTACATAGAAAACCGTCTTCTCCATCTTTTATGATATTATGATAAACAGGATTATCTGAAGCACAACTAATAACATTTACTATACTGGCTTCAAAGTATTTTAATTCAGATTTACAATTGTTAAATTCATGATTTTGAAGAGGAATTATATTTAAATCCACTTCACCAATTTTATATTGTAGTTCTTGATAAGGAACAAATTTATCAATAATTATTCTTCCAGATTTTTTTAAATTTTCAAATTTTTCAGATAAATTCATGTACCCTACTATTTTTAGATAGATATTGTCATATTTTTCCATTAATTTTATGATGGCAGACTCGACTATTTCTAGATCTCTTTGATGGGAATTAGAACCACTAAAGTAACCTATTACAAAAAGGTCATTATTATTTTTTTGCTTTTCTTTTAGTTGAACTATCTTTTGAGATTCCATTTCTTGTTCTTGATTTAAAAAATTAGATAGAACCCAAACTGGTTTATCAAAATCAGCTTGAAGATGATTTTTTAAATCGTTGGTTGTAACAATAAAGCCATCGCAAGACTCTGCTACTAATTCATATCTTTTAGCTAGAGCAAAGAAAGAATCAATAGTAAAATCTTTATAATCGCTAATACTATTTAAGTATTTAGGAACATATTTGGTATGATATATTAAATCGTCCATATCATATATTATTTTGATATTTTTCTTCCTTATTATTTCAATAAAGGTTTCTAGTTCGAAGGACCATTTAGCTCTTTGAAGAATAACTAAGGAGATTTTATCAATCAGATCATAAATACTATATAATTCTTTGACAAGAAAACAATTAACAGAATATTTAGAATTATTTTGCATAGCTTCCATAACATTGTAAGTTCTGTATCTAAATGTTGAATTATCAAAAACATCTTTTATATAAATAATATTTTTCTTGTTACTATTAACAAGATTATAATATCTAGTAGAAAATTCAGGAATATTTAATTGAATATCAAAATCTTTTTCACATTTTAATTTATACATAGTTATTCTCCTTTAAAGTTTCTAGATTATTTTTAAGGTTTCTAAAGTGAGCAGTTTCGGACACCTTAGAATTTAGGGGATTAGAATTCATTTTAAAGTCAGCTATTAGAACTATTTCTTTCTTACTAGCATCTTCTGTTTCAATATAAGCATTTATACAAGGAATATCTTTGCAAGTAGCAGTAGGACTAGAAGAGTTATCAGAAATATTAAAGATTAAAGTAGCAGTATCATGCTCTATTTCTTTGACATTTCTAATTTTTACATCTGTATCAAAGTGAAACTTATAGTTATTAGTATTATCTAGAATATTTATCCTCCATTTATCACTATCTAGTACTTTATTTAAGAAGATTTTATTTAATAATTCAACACCAACTAAGAACATATCTTTAAAATCACAGTATAATTGATTAGTATTGTTTTCAGTGAATTTTAGATTATTATTCTGGAATTTTAAAGTACATTTTTTTAAATTATTTAAATAGTCTTGGTCTGGAACTAAACAAGTTATTTGAGAATTATAAACTAAATTTGATACTTGATAATATTCAGAAGCTGGTAAGCCTTGATAATCTTCTAGATAATAGTATATATTTGAATCTATAATATTAGTGTTTATAAGGGCTTTAGTATTTTTCCAAGAGGTACAAATATATTTTTCATTAGGACTTACTTCTAAGTAATTAGAACTTTTGAGGTTTAAGAATATAGTTTGAGATGGTAAAACGATTTTATTTTCCGATAAGAATTGTTTTAAATATTCAAAGTCAGCCTCTAGACTGTAAACTATTCTTAATTGATAATCATTATTTTGACAATAAGTTGTAATGTTTTGAAATAAACTAGCCATTCTAGAAATACTGTCATCAATAGTATCAAACAAGATATTTATTCTTTTTATTTTAGTATCACACATATATAACTTGTAATTATAAGGAGCGTGATATATCTTTTCGTATATTTTTCTTAGACTTAAACCATTATCTTTTTCGATGGGTCTATTTTCTTTTTTACCATAAGTTATATAATGTAATAAAGGATTTATGCCAGCGGTTTTAACATCTTTGTTATTTTTTAGATAATAGTCATTAGAAAAAAGATAACTGGGAGATTTTCCTTCTTTCCAACCATAATAGTAGTAATGTTTACACAAATCGCCTTTAACAGAGGGATTTTCTAATTGATAATATTTTTCATCAAAATACTTACTATTTCTAATTAGTTCGATATTTTTTTCATCTTCTTTATTATTTTTTAAAATTCTTTTTATGAAATTTAACATTTTATCACCGTCCATTTTTAATCTCTATTGAATATGTCTCTAGCATAAACTTTAGTTTTTTACTTTATCGTAATTACCTGTTATACATGTATAAACGCAAATTTTTTTCACATTACACCTCTTAATTTATTTATCTATCTGTCTTTAATAAGTATACCTTAATTAGGGACATAAGTAAATAAAATTTACTAATACTTAAAAAAACAAGGAAGAGGAATTCCTTGTTATTGCCAAAAGAGGCTTATGTCTACGTTTCCATCTATTCCAGGTATGGAACCTGTACTGGTATATTGCCAACCGTTATAGTTACCTTTATAGGTACATTCTTTATAATATTGGGCTATCCAAGTTAGATTAGATCTAGCATAGGAGCTTAATTTGGTCTCAGCTAAGTATTTATAAGTATAGATTTTAGCTTGGTAACCAGCATTATTTAAGATTGTTAGAAAGGTTTTAATAATATTATCATAGTCGTTGGTAGTTAGAGCTTGGGTCCAATTATTACTTTCTAGATCATAATAGATGGTTATATTTTTAGGGACATTATATTTAAGAAGATTATTAACTACAAATTTAGCTTCTTCTTTAGCAGAGTTAGTATCTATAGCATAACTATAAAGATAGATACCTCTTAAAAGATTATAAGATAGAGAATTATAATAATTTTCTAGAAATTTACTATCAAGAGTACCAGTTTCAGTACTATAACTAGTTCCGTAACCTAATCTTATGATAGCACCATCAATATCACTATTGGAGACAGCATGCCAGTTAATGGTTTTTTGATGAGAAGAGACATCGATTACTTTAGAGACGTTTTCATGTAATAGTACACCTTCAGGGCTAAAGAGATATTTGGTATTACCGATAGTATTTAGGCCAGTTAATTTATGACCATCGACATCATAATAGTAAGTATTATTAGCGATGGTTTTGAAGCCACTTTCTAAGATACCTTCAGAATTAAAGAGATATTTAATATTACCTATGGTAACGATACCAGTTTCTATAATACCTTGATCGTTACTGTAATAGATATCATTAGAGGGAGAGGTTATGAAACCATATAATAATTTACCATTAGTGTTATCTAGGTAATATTTATTATTATCAATAGTAGTTATTCCAGTTTGAATTATACCTAGATTGTTGGCAAAATATTTAGAATTATTGATGGTTATCCAACCAGTTTCTAAGATATTAGTATTTTCATTAAAGTAATAGGTATTATTATTGATAGTTACAAAGCCTTGATCGAGAAGACCTTGATCATTAGAATGATAAGTATTATTATCGTCTGTTATCCAATTTTTTAATAAAATAGCAGTATTTTTATCAAAATAATAAGAATTATTAGCAATAGTTATTTTACCGGTTTCTTGTTTATAGGTATCAGGATTAAAATAGTAGGTATTTCCAGATATTTCGATGAAGCCTGTTACCAAAGTGTTATCTTCTTTGGCATAGTAAGTATCGTTATTAGGGGTTGTTATGAAGCCTTTTTCTAAAGTATGAGTAGTTTCGTTAGCATAATAGGCTTTATTAGCAGTAAGGATAAGGCCAGTTTGAACTTTACCAGTATCATCACTATAGTAAGTAAGAGTATTATCTATAGTAATAAGACCAGTCTTTAAAATACAAGTATCTTTATCAAGGTAATACCAGTCATTGTCTATTTTATTTAATCCTGTTAATAACTTACCAGTAGAAGAAGCATAATAGATATTGGCTTCAGAATCAGTTATCCAACCAGTTTGAAGTATTCCAGTTGAAGGATCAAAATAATAGTAATCAGTATCTATTTGGTTTAATCCTTTAAGAAGAGTTCCAGTACTATCATAGTAATAAAGAAAAGTATTTTCTTCTTGCCAATTAGTTTTAATAGTAGGAATGATATCTTTTGATAAAGATAAATCTTTGGAGATAACTTCTTTAGAAAAATTAGAATACTCATCATTAGAACTAACTATAGATGGTACTTTTTGATAACTGTTTACTAATTTATAGGTATGTTCATCAAAATAGTAGATTTGATTATTTAATTCTAGAGTTCCTTTTTGAAGAATTCCTAAATCATTAGCATAATAAATAGTATTTTGATTAACAATTATCAATCCTGTTTCTAAGAGATTAGTCTTTTCGTTAAAATAATAGTAATTATTGTTTATTTTGGTTAGTCCTGTATTTAGAGCACCATTAGAATTAGCATAATAGATACCTTTAGAGGTTCTGATAAAGCCTGTTTCTAAGGTGGCAGTAGCATCGTTAAAGTAATATTTATTATTATTAATAGTTATTAAACCTTTTTGAGGTAGTCCATTTTGATAGTAATAAGTATTATTAGAAATAGAGACTAGATCATGAGGTTTAGGATTTATACTTATACTTAATATAATTGTTAGTATAAGTACTATGGTAGATAATATTTTTAATTTTTTATATTGCATTTAATTCCTCCTTTAATATTTTGCAAGAATTAAATATTAAGGAGGGAGAGGAAATAAATGGTTAGCAAAAATTGCACCTAATTTGAGGAGCAATTTTTGCTATTAATATTCAAAGTAAGTAGGACTTTCTTTGAGTGGTTTTCTATTTAGATCTTTTTCTGATAAGAGTGGAGTTTGAATGTTATATTCTTTAAACATTCCTTCCCAATCAATTCCTAGATCAGGATCATTCCAAAGGATACCACCCTCTTCTTCAGGGGCATAATCATTATCTATCAAATATTGAAAGATAGTATTATCTTCTAAACTGATAAAGCCATGAGCGAAACCTCTAGGGACAAATAGTTGACGATTATTATCAGGAGTTAAGAGAACACTAGTGCTTTTACCGTATGTAGGTGAACATTTACGAATATCTACTACGACGTCGATGGCTTTTCCTTGAATTACTTCCACTATTTTAGCTTGGCATTTAGGGTTCTTTTGAAAGTGTAGGCCTCTGACAACACCTTTAGAACTTTTACTACGGTTTGCTTGAACAACCTTTTCAAAATTAATTTCTAGTTTTTGTAAATCGTTAGCGATGAAGAAAGGGCTAAAATAACCACGTTCATCACCAAAACGATCAGGCTCTAAGATATAACAATCTTGTAAGTTAGTTGCTATTTTTTTTATCATATACTCTCCCCTACTTTCCTTTGTAAGCATTCTTATATTCACCAGAAAGGATATTCTCGATCCAATCAGTGTTATTTAAATACCAATCGACAGTTTCTTTAATACCTTGTTCAAAAGTATAAGTACGATCCCAACCTAATTCTTGTTCAGCTTTAGTAGAATTAATGGCGTATCTTAAATCATGACCTTTTCTATCTTCAACAAAGGTTATAAGACTTTCTGGTTTTCCTAATTGTTTAAGAATTGTTTTAACTACTTCGATATTAGTTCGTTCAGAATGTCCACCTAAGTTATAGACTTCTCCATCACGACCCTTTCTAACGATTAAATCAACACCAATATTATGATCAATAACATGGATCCAGTCTCTAACATTGGTACCTTGGCCATAGACAGGTATACTTTCATTCTTTAAAGCCTTACTGATAACGACAGGAATTAGTTTCTCTGGGAATTGGTAAGGTCCGTAATTATTAGAACATCTAGAAATAGTCACAGGAAGGCCATAAGTTCTGTGATAAGCCATTACTAAGAGATCAGCACTAGCCTTAGAAGTAGAATATGGACTAGAAGTATGAAGGGGTGTTTCTTCAGTGAAAAGAAGATCAGGTCTATCTAATGGTAAGTCTCCATATACTTCATCAGTTGAGATTTGATGATATCTTTTGATGCCATATTTTCTACAAGCATCTAGTAAAACACTAGTACCAATAATGTTGGTTTGTAAGAAAATCTCAGGATTTTTAATACTGTTATCGACATGGCTTTCAGCAGCAAAATTGATAACGATATCAAATTTTTCTTGTTCAAATAAGTTATAAATAAAGTCTCTAGAAGTTATATCACCATGAACAAATTTGTAGTTAGGGTAAGATTCTAGATCTTTGATACTGTTATAGTTTCCAGCATATGTTAAGGCATCAAGGCAAACAAAATTATCGTCAGGATATTTTTTGACCTCATAATGCATAAAATTACTTCCTATAAATCCGGCTCCTCCGGTTACTAATATTTTCATTTATTTTCAACTTCCTTTTCTTTGTTTAGTTCTTCTAAATATCTTTTAGTGGCATCTTGCCAAGTTGGTAATTTATAAAAACCATCTTCTAAGAGTTTGGCTTTATCCATTTTAGAATTCAAGGGACGAGTAGCTGTGGTTTTATAATCTTTAGTTAAAATAGGATTTACTTTGACATTTAAATTAGCTTCTTTAAAGATATATTCGGCAAATTCAGCCCAGCTGCAATATCCTTCATTAGTTACATGATAGATACCTGTTTTATCTGATAAAGACATTTTAATTAATAATTTAGATAAGTCTTTGGTATAAGTAGGACTACCAATTTGATCAGAGACAACATTTAATTCTGAATGAGTAGTAGCTAGGCGTAACATAGTTTTAATAAAATTGTTGCCATTAAGACCAAAAACCCAAGAAATTCTGGTTATTATATAATTAGAAGTATTAGTTATCACTTCTTGTTCACCTAAATATTTGGTTTTACCATAATAATTAACAGGATTTATGGGATCAGTTGGTTCATAAAGTCCATCTTTGTCGCCATGAAAAACATAGTCAGTACTAATGTAGATTAATTTGGCCCCTACTCTATTTGCATACTTAGCAATATATCTAGTTCCCAGAACATTGATGTTATAGCATTTTTCTTGTTCTTCTTCGGCTTTATCAACAGCGGTATAAGCAGCACAATGATAGATAATATCTGGTTTATTATTTAGGATATAAGAAGCAACTTGGTCTTCGTTAGTAATATCCATTTCAAGATAGGTAGGTGCAACTATATCAGTATAGCCTAACTCTTCTAGAGTTCTTTTAATGTCATAGCCTAATTGGCCTGTTATTCCAGTTATTAATGCTTTCATATTATTCTTTTCCTTTCTCTTTGGAAGCTATCTTATTTAGATACTTACCGTAACTATTTTTCTTTAAAAGATTAGCAGTTTCTTGTAATCTTTCTTTAGTGATCCATTTATTTTTGTAAGCAATATATTCTGGACAACAAATAACATTATCACGGTTATTTTCGATAGTTCTAACCATGTTAGAAGCATCTAAAAGGCTGTCAAAAGTTCCAGTATCGAACCAAGTATAACCATCTCCTAATAAGCAGGCTCTTAATTTATTTTGTTGAAGATACATATCGTTTAAAGAAGTTATTTCTAATTCTCCACGAGCTGATGGTTTTACTTTTTTAGCTAATTGGCTAACGCCTTTAGGATAAAAGTAAAGACCAGTTATAGCATAATCACTTTTAGGATTTAGCGGTTTTTCTTCTACACTTAAAACACGAGTTTCAGTTCCAGTTTCTTCAATTTCCATGATACCAAAACGTTCAGGATCTTTTACTTGATAGCCAAAAATAGTAGCTAGACCATTTTGGGCATTATTAGTAGCTTCTTTTAATAATTTTTTTAGACCGTGGCCATAAAAAATATTATCTCCTAAGACCATAGCACAGGCGTCATCGCCAATAAAATCTTTGCCTAAGATAAAGGCTTGAGCTAGTCCATCAGGACTAGGTTGAATAGTATATGTAATATTAACGCCGAATTTTTCACCAGTTTGTAATAATTTTTTAAATCCAGCTTGATCTGAAGCCGTAGTTATAACTAGGATATCTTTAATACCTGCTTCCATTAGAACTGATAACGGATAGTAAATCATTGGCTTGTCGTAGACTGGTACTAATTGTTTACTTATTCCTTCAGTTATAGGATATAATCGGGTTCCTGATCCTCCGGCTAGAATTATTCCTTTCATATTTTACCTCCTAATTAATAGTCTAGAATAATTGTAACATAAGTATTATGGATTGGCAATTACATTGACTAAAACTTTACAGACTTATCTGAATACAGATTTCATACTGAGCACTACTACTGACAAACCCAATATTTTTATTTAGTGAAATTATTTGTTATAGATTTTCAAGCCTATAGGCATGTCCTTTAAGTATTTCCATATTACTATCTTTACTCATCGAAAATCAGTACATCATCTTAAACAAATGCTTACAACAGTTTTCAGAGAATTTCTAGGCTTTTTTTAAGTGAAAAAATTTACTAAATTAAAAAGCAATGATAAAAAAGAAAAAAGTTATAGAAAGATTATAACTTTTTAAGCGGTAATATTGGTATAAGTTATTTCAACGTTACAACTATCAATAGTAGAATTTTTTAAGAGATTAGTGTAATCTATTTTAAAAGTTACAGTATCAGTAGTAGTAGTTACATTGATAGTAATATAATCATCGGTAGTATTATCTAAGATAATGGTTTTGATTGGTATTTTATAAGAGGTTAATTCAGTTCCATTACTATAATTAGTTACGTAATCAGTAGTACCCTTAGCAATATATTTTTTGAGATTAGTTAAGTTTAAATATTTATAAGAAACGAGATCAAAGATATCAGTTTCAGGGATCTGAGTTATAGGTTCAGTAGTAGTATAGAATTCTTCAGTATCACTGATAGTATAGGTAGTTTCAGTAGTATCAGAATTTATTTTCTTTAAGGTTGGAGTACTTACAGGATCGGTTTTTTCTTTAGTAAGAGTATATTCTCTAGTACTAGTAGTACCGTCTTTAAGGGCTATTACTTTAATATTAGCATTATAATAATCATTTAGTTCTTTATAAAGATCGGTCTGAGTAGTAGAATTGGCCAAAGAGTTAGAGGGCTCATTTTCTGTTTGATTGGTAGTAGTATTAGAACTAGGAGTGTAATTATTGGTACCAAAAAGAGAAGATAATTGAGCTCCTAAGATGATTATTAATAAGATAGCTCCATAGAAGATCAATTCAGCTTTAGCGCGAAATTTTTTTTCAGTTTTGAATTTTTGATAAAGATTTTTCTTTTCAGGTTCAAGATTGAAATTGGATTCGGGGCTTTGATCTTCAGGATTAGTGGCCTTGTCAGGTTCGTCTTTTAACTCGTCTTCTTGTTCTGGCTCTTGGTCTTTATTTTTCTGATGACTTTTCTTTCTTATTTCTTCTTGAATTTCATAATCTCTTAAGCTCATTCTAACACCTTACCTATTAAACTTTCTTTATGTTGATTTCCATTTAAGAAATCACTGACAAGGCATCTTTTTTTGCCTTCTAATTTTATTTCTTGAATTTTTAAAATATTATCTTGGGTACTTACTAGGATACCATCTTTAGTAAGACCAGTGATAGTTCCCGGAGGAAGAGAAGATTTTTGGTCTAGGATACTGGCTGTATATATTTTTAGACGTTTGCCATCTAAAAGGCAATAAGCTCCAGGGTGAGAATTTAGACCACGAATTAAATTGCGAATATTGGTGGCACTATTATTAAAGTTTATTCGTTCTTCTCCTTTTTTGATATTCATACCAAAAGTAACTTTACTTTCATCTTGTTTGGTTCTAGTAGCAGTTTGATTTAAAATGCTAGGAAGGGTTTCTTTTAGAAGATCTCTTCCTAGATAAGATAATTTTTCATAGACTAGATCTAAGTAATCATCATCGGCAATAGGAATACTTCTAGAACTTATAATATCACCAGCATCCATTTTAGAAGTCATGTCCATAATAGTAATGCCTGTTTCTTTATTGCCATTAATGATGGCCCAATGAATAGGTGCTCCGCCACGTAATTTAGGAAGCAAGGAACCATGAACGTTGATACAACCATATTTAGGGCAGTTAAGGATTTCATTGGGAATTATTTGGCCGTAGGCACAAGTAACAATTAAATCAGGCTGATAGTTTAGAATTTCTTGATAATCGGTGTAAACTTTTAAAGGCTGAAAAACAGGAATATTATTCTGAAGGGCTAATTCTTTGACAGGTGGGTAAAGAAGATTTCCTTTTTTATCTTTTTCCCGATCAGGTTGACAAACAACTAGGACAACATGATAATCTTTTATTAATTCTTCTAGGATAGGAACGGCAAATTTAGGAGTTCCCATAAATATAATTTTTAAATCTTTTTGCATTCTCATCATCTCAAATTTATTATAGCAAATAATGATTTTAATGTAAACTTTTTTCATAATAATTGACTTTTATAATATGATTAGAAGTGAAAGGATTTGATAAAATGAATGGAAATAATTACTTTCCTAGTACGAGTTTTCCCGGAATAGGTCTTAATAATAATACTGTTCCTAATCAACAGTCAGTTCCTAGTTACGAACAGACGCAAACTAATTATAGTAACTCTAATAATATTCCTGCTGAGCAATCTTATGTAGAGAATATCTTGAGATTAAATCGAGGTAAGAAAGCTAAATTTCATGTAACGGTACCAGGCTCAATAAAATGGCAAGACCGAGTTTTTGAAGGAATTATTGAACAAGCAGGCCGTGATCATATTATAATTTCTAACCCAACAACGGGAGAATGGTACTTAGTATTAATGATATATCTAGATTTTGTTACTTTCGAAGAATCAGTTAATTATAATAAAGAATTTTACTTACAGAATTAGAAAACGCCAGTATTTACAAACTTATCTATCTTTGTTATAATCATAATAGGAAGTGATTAAGGTGGATATTTTAATAGCTATATTAATTATTGTGGTTATTTTAATTTGTGTTATTTTTGTAGTATATGCTAGTAGTTATAATAGATTTCAAGATTACATTATTAGAATTAATGAGGTAGAAGCTTCTATCGATACTTCACTTAGAAGTAAGTATGATTTTATAAATAGATGTGTATCGATAATTAAGAGTAAAAATGAAGAAGTTAAGAATGATTCTTTTGAAGAGATAGTTAAATTAAGAAGTAGAAAGATTGGTAATTTTGAATTATTAAGAAAATTGGTTACGGCTTATAATGAGCTACTTACTTATAGAGATGAAAATGAAGAGATAGCTAATAACGAAGAGATAGAGAAATTAATTAAGAATATAGAAGATGTTAATGATAAGTTAGATATTGAAATAAATTATTATAATAAGAATATTTCGGAATATAATAGATTAATAAATAAATTTCCTTATAGAATCATTGCTCTTTTGAATAAGTATCAAGAGAAGTTATATTTTGATAGAAAGAATATGGCTGATGATGATTTTGAGGACTTTAAGTTATAGTAAAAAATACTATCTTGCGGTAGTATTTTTTAATTGTCCATTTTTAACATGAGAGAAATTTCTTTATGAAGATTTATATTAACAAAGATATGAGAAATTAAGACAGGTATCAAAATATAGATTAGAAGAGATATGATAAAGATTAGAGGATTTAGAGTAAGAGTAGTGTTATAGAAAGCTAAGAAAGAGATAGAAGAATTAGAAAATATTTTATAAATAATTAAAAAGATAAGGGTGCTTATAAAGTAAGCAATAATAAATAAATAGTAATTTTGAAGGATATAGATTTTTTTAGTATCTTGTTTACTGTAACCTATAGAGCGTAAAAGTCCCATAGAATGAATATCATCAATACTTTTTTTCTTTAAATATAATAACTCTACTATTAAAGAAGTAGCTATAGATATGACTGTTAAAAAGATACAAATAAATTTAAGCATTAAGGAATAACTAGTATCTAATTCTTGGACGTTAGTTAAATTAGTATAGCCTAATTCTTGTAAAGATTTTTTAACTTTATCCATATTACTATAACTATCAAGATAAATGATTACAGACTTAGAATATTCAGGATAAACATCAGTATAATTACCACGATAACTAGTAACTAAAGCTTGAAGTTCTTTTAGAGAGACATAACAAGTATTATTAGTATTCATAACTTTAGCACTATTATATACTCCTACTATTTGAAAGTCTTTATATTTAACAGTAGAGGTAGGAGCTTTTGTTGGAAGAGTGTAATTATAACTTTGATAGTAAAAGGTTAAATTTTGATTTAAGATTGTCTCTTGAGATAGAAGTCTGGTTTTATCAACGCCTGTTGTATCAATAGAACTATCGGGGAAAAAGTCTTGTGGACAAATCATTTTACCAGTATCTTCAGAAGTTATAGTACTCCCCTTCCCTACTTCAACAGTAAGATTAGCAGTTATGGGAAGAAGATTAATAGTTCCATCATAGTTTTGATCTAGAAAAGCATCAGTTTTGATAGTAAAGATATTGTCCGTGCTATCTAGGACTTCAATAATATGTTTAGTTTGTTTTAAGGATGTTATTTCTTTTTCATAATTATTGGTAATAAGAGTAGTTTCAAAGGCTCTAAAATTAATATTTTTATTTATCATGTTATCAGTTAAATTATTATAACTAAAGTAGATGGTAAGAGAGAGAAAAGAAAGACAAATACAAAGAGTAGAAATAATAATTATAATGATATTTCGGGGCTCTCTTTGAAATTTAGAGTTAGCTAGTTTAAATAGATCTTTATTTTTCATCGGTTAAGACTCCATTATGTAAATTTAAAATAACATCAGCATATTGTTTTATATCAGTGGTATGAGAGACAACAATGACACATTTGCCAAGGTCCGCTAAGGATTTTAATAATTGAAAGATAAGTTTTTCATTTTCTACATCAAGATTTCCTGTAGGCTCGTCTGCTAAGATGATTTCTGGATCGTTAGCTAGGGCTCGAGCTATTCCTACTCTTTGTTGTTCGCCACCTGATAATTCACGAGGATAATGTTTGGTACGATCTTCTAGCTTAACTAGTTTTAATAATTCAAAGGCTCGTTCTTTTCTTTTACTAGTAGGTAGGTCTTTATTGATAAGCATTGGTAACATGACGTTTTCATAGGCTTTGAGATAAATATCTAGATTATAATCTTGAAAGACGAAGCCAATATTTTTCATTCGAAGGTAAGATAAATCTTTATCACTTAAATTTTTAGTATTTTTATCAAAAAGGTAATATTCACCACTATCATACCCCATAATAAGGCCCAAGATATTTATTAAGGTGGATTTGCCACTGCCACTATGGCCCATAATAGCATAGAATTTACCAGTCTGGAATTCATAATTAACCCCGTTTAAAATCTCTAATTTTTTGTAACGTGTTGAAAAACTCTTGCGTAATTCTTTTATTTCAATAACTTTATTATGCATTTTTTAACCTCTATTCTTTATTTTTAAATATTTAATTTGAATGAAAATGCCACTAAGGACAAGGATTATAAAGATGTATTTGCAGATAACTAGGAGTTCTTTAAAACTAAAGATAACCATCTGAAGATGAAAATAGTGATTTAGAATTAGTTTTAAGATCAAGGATAGGAAGATACTTATTAGTGTGCTGGTAATTAAGAGAAAAATTATTTTCACAATCAGATCTTTCTTTAGCATCTTTAGATTGTAACCTAGTTTTCTTTTTAGAATTAGATATTTGTTTTCATCAATAATGATATTTATTGTTACTATCAGAAGAAGGAGCAAAAAGATGATATTGATGACGTTAGCTAAGTTTGTCAGAATAAGTATTAGTTCGGGAAGATTGGTAGAAGCATTTAGGAGTTCTAAAAAATTATACATATTATTATCTAGTAATAAGGAAGTGGTATCAATTTGATTAGTAACTATTTTACAATCAGAACAAATATTTTTAATATCTTTTTCAATTTCTAAAGATTTGGTGGAATCACTAGAAGTACTAGGATCATCATTTAAGCTATAATATATATAATCTTTTAGAGTTAGTTTGTAGACATATTCTTTACTACTTTGATATAGCTTATTAAAGGTTTTAGAATTTACTAAAACTTCTTCTAGGTAACTGGGATAATAATCTTGAACTTTAAGAGTGAAATTGGAAGAAGAATTAGAAAATTCAAAGGATTTATGGATATTAGGAGTATAATTGGTATCCCAATAAATATCTTCAAAACCTGGAGAACGAGGTAAAAGGATACTACCAGTTTCTATTTTATAGGTAGTGGTAGGAAAAAGATAGATTTTATTTAAACCTATTAATTGGTTATAAGAGGTATTAGAAAAATATAATTTAGAGGGAGTTAGAGTAGAATTTAAGGTAATTCCTGGGGTTACTTTTTTTACTCTTTTAAGTTTAGATAGATCTTTAGTTAAATCTTTATTAGTAATTACATAAATAGCTTTAGTATTATCATAACTATCATTAGTTAGTTTATGAAGATAGTTAATGTAACTAGTAAGAATGGTAAGGGCTGTTAGTAAAATTGTTACTAGGATTAGATATATTTTGGTTTGAATTCTTCTTAAGAAACTTTTTAATTTAATCATAATTTACTCCTAAATATTTATCTTTTTATGATGATATTTAATCTGAATAAAAGTAAAGGAAAGAATACTTATTATTAGATAATATTAAAATAGATAGTAATTCTAGGTAACTAAAGAGAGCCATCTGAAGATGAAAATAGTTATTTAGAATTAGTTTTAAGATTAAGGATAAGAAAATACTTGTTATTAAGCAGATTATTAAGAGAAAAATTATTTTCTCGATCAAATCTTTCTTTATCATACTTATATTATAACCTAGTTTCCTTTTTATGACTATATATTTATTTTCATCAATAATGACATTTACGATTATGATTAAAAGGATAAAGAAAAATATTTTGTTAATTATATTTATAAAGTAAGTTAGGACGAAGACTAGATTTCCCATGTCAGTGGCAACGTCTAGGGATAACAAAAAATCAGTCATATGGTTATCTAAAAGAATAGATCCTTCTCCTACTCCAAAGGTAGTCATTTCACAATTAGAACAAATTTTTCTTATATCTTTATAAATTTCCAACTCATCGTGATCACTATCATCTACTAAATTTAGGCCATAGTTTCCTATGTAGTAATACATATAATCTTTTAAAGTTAGTCTCTATATATATTCCGTACTATTTTGTAAGAGCTTGAAAAAGGTTTTTTTATTTACTAGGCTTTCTTGTAAATTGGTATTATGATAGTCTTGAATTTTTAAATTAGTTTTAAAGCTTGAGTTATAGAATTCAAAGGTTTTATTTATATTTTGTTCATAATTTTGAGCCCAATATTCTTCGTTATCCATATCTCTAGGCAAAATAAGAGCATTATCTTCAACACTATAATTATCACTAGGAAAAATAAATATTTCACCACTATGATTATCAAAAGGTTGAAGGAAGTAATGATGTAAATCATATAAATTGGTAGTAGATTTTAAAGTTAAACCTAACTCAACCTTTTTTACTTTATCAAGGCTTGAGAAGTCTTTTGTTAAATCTTTATTACTAGAAATTACATACACTGCCATATTTTTATCATTACTAGCATTAATAGTTTTATGAAGATAATTAGTATAACTATTTAGAATTATTAGTCCTGTTACTAAAATAGTTATTAAGGCTAGATATATTTTAGTTTGAATTCTTCTTAAGAAATTTTTTAATTTAATCATAATTTACTCCTAAATATTTATCTTTTTATAGCGATATTTAATTTGAATAAAAATAAAGGAAAGGATACTTATTATTAGACAATACTTTAAAATAGACAGTAATTCTAGATAACTAAAGATAATCATCTGAAGATGAAAATAGTGATTTAGAATTAGTTTTAAGATTAAGGATAGGAAGATACTTATTAGTATGCTGGTAATTAAGAGAAAAATTATTTTCTCGATCAGATCTTTCTTTATCATAGTTATATTATAACCTAGTTTTCTTTTTATGACTATATATTTATTTTCATCAATAATGACATTTACAATTATGATTAAAAGGATAAAGAAAAATATTTTGTTAATTATATTTATAAAGTAAGTTAGGACAAAGACTAGATTTTCCATGTCGGTGGCAACATCTAGAGATAGCAAAAAATTAGTCATATGGTTATCTAAAAGAATAGACCCCATTCCTATTCCTCCTACAGATGTTTCACAATCTGAGCAGATTTTTTTTATATCTTTTAAGACTTCTAAATCTTCAATATTAGAAACTAAATTTAATCCATAACTACCTTTATTGTAATAAGAGTAATCTTTTAATGTTAGCCTATAAATATACTCAGAACTATTTTTCAGAATAGTTTTAAAAGTATTTTTATTTATTAATATTTCTGGCAAGACTGTCTTATAATATCCCTGTACTTTTAAATTAGTATTATAATTTAGACTCGAAAAATCAAAAGTTTTATTTATATTTTTTTGATAATCAGTTGATAGTTGCTCATCTCCAAAAATGCTTTCCATTGGAAATAAAGCGGCATTATCTTTTATGTCATACTTATCGTTTGGAAATAAAAAGGCTTCATTGGTATGATTATCGAAAAGGTTGGTACTAAATTTATACAACTCAAGAATGTTTTTTTCGGAAGTTACTATTATACCTTGTTGAACTTTTTTTACTTTATCAAGTTTAGATAAATCTTTTGCCAATTCTTTATTATCGGAAATTACATATATTGCTAAAGTTTTATCATTACTAGCATTAATGGTTTTATGAAGATAATTAGTATAACTATTTAAGATTATTAGTCCTGTTACTAAAATAGTTATTAAGGCTAGATATATTTTAGTTTGAATTCTTCTTAAGAAACCTTTTATCCTAATCATAAATAACCTCCTTTGATTTTAATTATAAGTATAAAGGCTATTAAATAGCCTTTATACTATATCACAATACTAAGATGCTTTGTACATGTAAGATGTTCCTTTAATACCATTATCAACTTTATAAAGAAAATATTTGAAGTAACCATTTACTTTAGAACTAAGTGTAAAATTAATAATATCAGTATTTCCAGATCCAGATGAATAAAAAGTAGATGTTCCTATATTAGTATAGCTATTTCCAGTTCCTTTTTTTAATACTACTTTAACTCTAGCAGATGATGAGGATAATTCTTGAGTATTAACATTCACTGAAATAGAACTAACGTTGTCGTAGGTATCACTTGGAGACTCAAAACTTTTACTTAATCCGGTAAAATTAAATGGTAATGATTTTGTAGTAGCACTTACCGTTACTACGCCTATCATAAATATCGTAATACTGATACCTACCCTTTTGATAATATTTTTCCTATTCATGTGATACTCCTTTCTTTCTAAATAAATTAGAATAATTGTAATTAAAAATTACGATTAAATAGTAGCACTTGAATTTATTTTAGACCACCCACTGATGGTAGAATTTTGTCTACTGTTAAGAGATATTGTCATATAATACTCACTACTCTATTTCTTTAATACTAATAATTTTAGAATTTATAAATATGTTTATTCCTTGAATGTTTCCTTTAGAAAGAAATTTAAATTTATAACTTTTATTTTCTTCTAAGGCGTTACATATAATTCTAGGAAGTTTAACAGTATATAATTTATCTGTTGGTAATTCTTCTAAGGTTACATAAAGAAAATCAGGATCTTCTTTTTCGATGATAGTATTTATTTTGTAAGTTTTAGTTAAACTACTTTCTTTATGATTAAAATGAAAAACTATTAAAAGAGTAAATATACTTATAAATATTATAATTGTTATAATAATTAAAATTATTTTGGGAGATGAGGATTTAGAATGTTTAGAGGGATTTTCTTGACCATTTAGTAACTCATCTATAGATACATTTAGAATATGGCTTAATGGCTTTAAGATTACTAGATCAGGAAATGAGGTTCCACATTCCCACTTGCTTACTGATTTAGGACTTATTCCTATTAATTCACCTAACTCTTGTTGCGTTAGATTTTTCTCTTTTCTTTTTTGTTTGATAAAATTTCCTACTTTTTTATTATCCATTTACTACCTCGATTAATAATTAAAAAACTATTAATTTAATAGTAACATAAAAAGAAAAGGACAAAATTATTGGTCCTTTTACGGTCAAATTGGTGATTGAAAGGGGATTTTGTTAATATATTGTAAACTAATTAATGGTCCAGTCTATTTCTTTAATATTATGTTCTTTTAAGAATTTATTAGTTCTAGAGAAAGGTCTACTACCAAAGAAACCGTAGTTAGCGGAAAATGGCGAAGGATGAGCAGACTCTATTACAAGATGCCAAGGATTAGTAATATAGACTTTTTTGCTACGGGCAAAATTTCCCCAAAGGATAAAAACTACGGGGGTCTTACGTTCATTTAGTTTTTTGATAATAGCATCTGTATAAGTTTCCCAACCGATGTTTTTATGGGAAGCGGCCTTATCTTTTTCAACTGTTAAGACAGAATTTAAAAGTAATACGCCTTCTTTAGCCCAACTAGTTAAATCGCCATGATTAGGTGGGGTTATTCCTAAATCATCGTATAATTCTTTATAGATATTTCTAAGGGAAGGAGGAATTCTAACACCTTTATTAACAGAAAAAGAAAGGCCATTAGCTTCCCCTACTCCATGGTAGGGATCTTGTCCTAAGATGACTACTTTTACGTCATCATAATCTGTTAAAGATAGGGCCCTTAAAATATTAGGCTTAGGTGGGAAAATATCTTTTTCTTTATAAATTTTATTAATAAAAGCTACTATTTTTTTGAAATAGTCTTGATGATACTCTTCATCTAGTATTAAATCCCATTTATTATTTACCATTTTTATCATACTACTTTAAAATCCTTTCTATTATAATTACATTAATTCATCTAACTTTTCTAAATCAGTTTCTATTATATCAACATAATCGCTACCTAATTTATTTATTAATCTGTTTACTTTAGTTTGAAAATGAGTTCGATCATCAATAAATATAGGAGCATATCTTTCAAAAATATCAATTGGATCAGAGAAGCCTAAATCATTAAGATAATTTATATTGTAGGAAACGTCTTTTAGATTGTTTTTTATTTCTTCTACAATTTCTATTCCATATATTTCCTGTATTTTTAAAAAATTTATATTCATTATACCACATCCTTATACTTATTTATAATCTATTTTGATTTTTTTGTTGATTTGGCTTGAGGATTAAGTTTTTGAAGATAGTTTTTTCTAGATAATCCAAAAACACTATTAAATCTTCCTCTTTTATCTATTATGTTTTGCCCTGTACTTTCTATGAATTCTTTTCTGTCTTTAATTTCATCTAGTTTTAAACTTAATATAGATGAACTATTTATAACATAAGGCAAGACTTGTAGGCTTTCTAAGTAAGGAAAAACTTGTTTTAAGTAATTAACATCTCTAATAACAATTAAAGATGTTAAATAAGACTCACCATAGTTTGATTTTATAAAATCTATACTTTCTTGTAGTTTCTTAGGTGATTTTGTAAAGATACTTCCGGTTATTTCAATATTATTTTTCTTACATACTTTTATTATTTCTTCTATTTCTTTAGCTGTTTTATGAAAGATACTTCCAGTTATTTCAATATTGTTTTCCTTACATACTTCTATTATTTCTTCTGCTTCCGAAGCTGTTTTATGAAAGATACTTCCAGTTATTTCAATATTATTTTTTTTACATACTTCTATTATTTCTTCTATTTCCGAAGCTGTTTTATAGAATATACTTCCGGTTATTTCAATATTATTATTACATACTTTTATTATTTCTTCTATTTCCGAAGCTGTTCTTCTAAAGATATTTCCAGTTATTTTAATATTGTTTTTTTTACACACATTTATTATTTCTTCTATTTCTTTAGATGGCTTTAAAAAAATATTTCCGGTTATTTCAACATTATTTTTCTTACATACTTTTATTATTTCTTCTATTTCTTTAGCTGTTTTATAGAAGATACTTCCTATTATTTCAATGTTATTTTTTCTGCATATCTCTATTATTTGTTCTATTTCTGAAGCTGATTTTAAAAAGATACTTCCGGTTATTTCAATATTATTGTCCTTACACACTTCTATTATTTGTTCTATTTCCGAAGCTGTTTTGTGGAATATGCTTCCAGTTATTTCAATGTTATTTTTTCTACATACTTCTATTATTTGTTCTATTTCAGAAGCTTTTTTAAGAAAAATACTTCTAGATATTTTAATATTATTTTTTTTACATACCTCTATTATTTGTTCTATTTCAGAAGATGCCTTATAGAAAATGCTTCCAGTTATTTCAATATTATTTTTTTTACATACTTCTATTGTTTTTTCTACTTCTTTTGCTGTTCTATTGAAGATACTTCTAGATATTTTAATATTATTTTTCTTACATACTTTTATAATTTCAGAAATCTCTTTTATTGTACAACGACTTATTGCAGCAGATAAGGTATTTTTTTTACATAAGTTTAATTTTTCGATTGCCTTTATTCTATCAACGGAAACAGAGAGAATCGAGGTGATTTTATTAATAGAGGTAATTCCATAATTTTCTCTCACGTAATCATAAGTAGCCACTAATGATTTAGGATCAGTTGACAATATATGGAGACAAGTCTCAATACTAGATGTTTTAATTTCTCTATTTTTTAGAAATTCATAATTATATTTTAATACTGATACATTAAAAAATATAATACTCGGACATTTTTCAATATTTTTAGGAAGAATATGAAGTTCATTTCTTAAGTATTCTAAAGTTGACCTTATGTCACTATAACTTCCATAGGTTAGAATATTATCATTATTTTTTATTACTTTAGTTGCAGATATTTGATATTCTTCTAATAGTTTTTTTAAACTGTATGCTTCAATCATGGCAATCACTTCCTATAATTATTTGGTTTTGTTGGTTATTATATCATGCATTTTAAAAAAATAATAGAGAGATTGTTTGAACAATGTACTCTATTATTTTTAATTTTTAGAGCTATCATAATTTATGCTAGGACATTTTTCTTTATTGTTATTGTTACTTGTTACTGTATAAATTATTTGATATTTTTCAGTTTTAGTTTTAGTTATGGTATATTGGCAATCGTTTATTTCATCACCTTTACTATTCTTAAGAATATTAGTTTCTTGATTATCTTTTTCAGTACTACTAATAGTTAAGAAATTGTTACTCACAAGATCATTTAAAGTAATGTCTCTAGAAATTATTTGAGAATTGGAACCAGAGCTTTTAGTATATTGGCATTTATCGATAGAGGAAAGTCCACTACTACACTCATCTAAATACTCTTGGGAAGCCGTTTCAATATTACTTATTAGTATGTTATCAGATTTTTCACGAGCTTTATTTATATAATTTACAACGGCATAGGTACCAACACTAGTTATTAAGCATAATAGTACAACTATAGCTAGGAGTTCTATCAAAGTAAAACCTTTATTATTCATATTATCACCCATATTATGTTTATTATCAGTTTAATTATATAATAAAACTAACTCTATTTCAAGTTAGTTTTATTATTATTAACGAGGATAGTATCATCTCCTATTTTTACTATTTTATCCCAATAGACGGATATTTCGTCTTTACTATTTTTGATAAATCTTCTTGATCCTCTTCTTTCTTCTAAGATTAATCTTTCGATCGTTCCGTCTAAACCGACAGAGACATCAATTATTAAGCCTATCTTTTTACCAGTACTTATATCAATTATTTCTTTTTCTTGTAATTCTGATAAGCGCATGATTATCACCAATATAATATATTATTTTACTTTTCTTTTTATACTATTTATAACACCCTTTTCTATTCTAGAGATCTGAGCTTGAGATATTCCTAATTCAGCGGCTATTTCCATTTGTGTTTTGCCCATTATGTACCTTTGATCAAGAATATAACGTTCACGAGGTTTTAGAGAATTTAGGTATTTTTCTAAAGATAATTTACTTTCTAGATCATATTCATCCTTTTTATTACTTACTTGATCAAAAAGATAAATAGTATCACCACCATCATTATATATTGGTTCATACATGCTTACTGGTTCTCGAAGGGACTCTAAAGCATTAACAACTTCATATTCTGTCACTCCTAATTTCTCAGCGATCAACTGATTTGAAGGCTCTTGGCCATCGATAGTTACTAACTCATCTTTTAGCTTTAAAGCCTTATAGGCTATGTCTTTGATGCTCCTACTTATCCTAAGAGAATTGTTGTCACGGAGGTAGCGTTTTACTTCTCCCAAGATCAAAGGGCAGGCATAAGTTGATAGTTTAACATCAAAACTAGTATCAAAATTATCGATAGCTTTGACCAAGCCAATGCATCCGACTTGGAAAAGATCATCAAGATTATCAACACGATTAGTAAATTTTTTGAGAATACTTAAAACCAATTTAAGATTACCATTAATTAGTTCTTCACGAGCTTGTAAATCTCCTTCCTTAAATTTTTTAAATAATTCTTTAGTTTCTTCATCATTTAAAACTTTAATATTCGCAGTATCCACGCCACATATATCGACTTTGTGACGGGCCATAAAAATCTCCTTTCAATATAATTATGATATGAAAGAAGATTTTTTATACAAATTTTAACTACCAACTTTATTTAGTCTTTTTAAAGAAACAACGAAACTTTGATATTCAGTACTGATTGTACCTACGACCTCAAAATTGGTAATAATTTTATCGTAATAGCTGTAAACTAAGAGAATGGTACCAATTTCCAGAGAGCCTATTTGTATTAAATAAATCGAATAGATAATTATTAAATATTTAAAGAATTCTATTATTCCTAGGACTAGATAAGTATAAAATGAAGATAATAAGTTAAAGCGGTTATTATCTTGCAAATATTTAGTACAATTTTTATAGAAGATTTTATTGATTTTTGTTAAATCTTTATTTTCTTTAACCAAAGAATACATTTTGTGAGTAGTACTGGTTTTGTAATCAAGGCTTTCTTTACGATTGATATTTTCTTTTTGAAGAGTAGATCCAGATTTTATAAAGATTAGGAGCATTATTATGGAGACAACGACAGTTATTAAGAAGATATAGATGTTGACATTAAAGAAATAGATATAAATAATTAGGAATTCAATGAATTGAAAAATTCTGACGATAAGATTTCCTAGGAAGGTACAAATAATATCGATATCGTTATTAATGATGTTAGTATATTCGGCTAGGGTTAAATTATTTATTTTGTTATCATTGACTATTAGTTTAGTATACTCCATATAAAGTTTATTATAGAATTTAAACCAAGTTACTTGATTTAAGTATTGAAAGATATAATAAAGAATAGATAAAATGATAATTAATATTACTAAGGAGTAGGATTTATTGTAGATTAGATCAGTTAAATTATTAATGGTTTTACTCCAATAGATGGGAATTATTAATAGCAAGGCCCTTAGTAAAAAAGAAGTAATTACTTTAAATAATAACTCCTTTTTTGATTTCTTAATAATATTAATTGTAATATTATACATATTATCACCAGTATTAATATTACCAAAATCAGTTAAATATATTTATATTATTTTAGGTTTTCTTCTTTTTTAACAGGATCGTAACCATAAGTTCCAAAAGGATTACAACGAAGAATTCTTTTAATGGCTAAAAAGCTACCTTTCAAGCTACCATAGTATTCAATGGCTTCAATAGCGTAATTACTGCAGGTAGGAATATGACGGCAAGAGTAGTGCCAAGGTCCGGGTATTTTTTGATAGATTTTGATGAGCCCAATTAATATTTTTTTCATTTAAATGTAGTCACTAGCTTTATCGTTTAAATTAGTGTTATTACTTTTATCTTCTAAATAAGGAAAATTATAATCTTCATCATAATACTCATATTCATAAATACTAAATAGTCCTAGCAAAATCAAGATAAAACTTAAAATAGTTATAACAATAGAAATTATTCCTAAAACAATAGGAACATTATTGCCACCATTCTTCTTATTAGTTAGTCCTAAAATAAGAGCAAGCAAGCCTAGAGTTAAACCAATTACGGGGACCCAAAACAATACTAAGGCAATTATTCCTAATACTAAAGGAGCATTACTACTAGAATCATTATTATTGTTATTTAATGTAGAGGCAGAAGAATTAGCAGTGTTCTCAGCAATATTTTCAACTCTATTACCACAATTTTGACAAAATTTATCATTGAGTTCTAAACGACTTCCACAATTACCACAATACATATTACCACATCACTTTCTAACTTTTTCTTTCTTTATTTTACTATATATTTTTTAAATAAGCAATTGCCTCAGAAATTTTTTTGATAAATTTATTAGGTTCTACTTGATTATTGAAAAAAATAGTAGTATAATTAAATTCGTCAGTGAGATGTTATGTCTTCGTAGCTCAGCTGGATAGAGCAATCGCCTTCTAAGCGATCGGTCAGGTGTTCGAATCACCTCGGAGACACCATATGATGATATTCGAACTTTTATAAGTTCGTTTTTTTATTACTCTATTTTAAAAAAATAATTTATATAATTATTATGACTACTTTAAAGCAATACATTCATACTTTGAGACATATTAAAAATAGCATACAATGTAGAAAGTACCACCTCTGATATAATTCTTTCACAAAATTCCAGCATTTTTAATCTCGTTTTACACATTTTTTCAACATAATTTTAACTTTTTTGCACATTTTTCCATGTGCTATAGCATTTGCTTTTAAAGTAAGATGATTTGAAATCTTTAAGAAAAACTTTAATAGACGATTGGTAAAATAAAAGGAGGAAGAATTTGGCTGGAATAAAGGTATACCGTAAATTAGCAAATAAATTACTAGGATAGTTAAAGTTATTATTAATAGTTTGATAAATGTTTGATTATGATTAAGAAAAAAACAAAAGAATATTCAATAAAGATAAGAATATTCTTTTTAAGTGGTTATTTTGGATTTATAGATATTTTGACTAGCTATTTTATCAAGCCAAAAATAATCTTTATTTTCAAAGTCACAAACAAAGATATTGTTGTTATAGCGATTTAAGCATTCAAAGAAAACAGGATAATTTCTATTAGTTCTTATTTTTAAGTGGGTATTGCTTACAATTAGTTTACTATATTCATAGTTAGTAGCAATATTATGAGTATTACATTCTCTATTATAATCTTGATACATATTATAATTATTATATAGATACTCATTCATCATAACTTTATTTATTTTACAAACCATTTGACTGTATAATCTAACAGTCATTCTTAAATCATAATTTTTAATATGATAGATATCTTCTAGCATTTCATATATTCTATAAGGGGTTTCTCTATACATAGAAAAAAAATAATCATTAATATTAAATACATAAAAAGTTCTCATATTTTATCACCAATTATAGTATAAGGATTAATGATTATTTATTTTGTCGATTTATAAACTGTTTTTTATTTTTATTATTAAGCTAGTAAGATCTAGTTCTAATTCTTTTAGAAGATCGTCTGATTTAGCACTTTTTCCAAAGTCAGTTACTCTTATTAGGTCGTTTTCATTGTCAACAAAATGGTACCAAATAGGATCGTCACTAAATTCTATTACCATTTTACGATATTTTTTAGGTAGAACTTCTTCTTGATAGTCTAGGGGTTGTTTTAAGAAAGACTTAACATTAGGCATACTAACAACACGGGCTTCAATGTAGTTTCTTAATAGTTCTTCTTTTAATTTCATGGCTAATTCGACTTCACTACCAGTGGCAATAAGGATTAGATCTAGTTTGGTTTTAACTTCACTAATGACATAGCCACCTAATTTTACTTTATCTGCTGTAGTGTGTTCTTGAGGTTCGACATGGCCGCGAGGAAGAATTAAGGCACAAGATTTAGCTTTATTAAGGATTAAGTTCCAACTTCCTAGTAATTCTTTATAATCAGCAGGTCTATAGACATCAAAGTTAGGAATAGTTCTTAGCATTGGTAATTGTTCTATAGGTTGATGGGTCGCTCCATCTTGACCAATAAGAATACTATCGTGGGTATAGATGTAGGTTGTAGGCAAGTCCATTAAAGCACTTAGTCTAATCGCCGGTTTCATGTAATCAGAAAAGCTTAGGAAAGTACTTCCATAACTACGCATATTAACTAGAGCTAGACCATTCATAATGGCACCCATAGCGTGTTCACGGACTCCAAAATCAATGTTACGGCCATTATAGCAATCACTTCCAAAATCTAATTTCCCTTTAAGGTAAGTCTTGGTACTTTGGAAAAGATCGGCACTTCCTCCCATGAAATTTGGGATAAAGGCCCCTATAACATTCATAATTTGATAATTTATATCACGCATAGTTTTATCTATAAATAGTTTAGTAGTATCAATAACATTATCTAATCTTAAGGTTATTTCTTCATTAGTAAGGATTGATAGGGCTTTATTTTTTTCTTTCTCGGGCATTTCATCCATATATCTTTGATAAGTATTATACCAATTACTATAGTTATTATCTACTCTATCTTTTATATCTTGACGATAAAGGGCTAGATTATTAGTATCAACGGTAAATGGTCCTAATCCTTCTAATTCTTCTCTGATGTTATTTAAATCATCTTCTTCAAGAGAACCATGAATTTTACAAGTTCCTTCATATTTAGAATAAATACCTATAGTATTATTTACTACTATTAAAACAGGTCCACTACTCTTTCTTGCAGTATTGATAGCTTTATTAATTTCTTTTACTTTTTCACCATTTTTAACATCAAGGACTGTCCAACCTAAATCGATATACATGTCCGCTATTTTAGTAGTAAAATCATCTTCTAATTCGCCATCTAAACTAACTTTATTGGCATCCCATAAAACGATTAAATTATCTAGTTCGTATTTGCCCGCTAAGAAAGCAGCTTCATAGGAAAGGCCTTCCATTAGATCTCCGTCACCACAAACGACAAAGATATTATAATCAAATAGTTTTAATTTTTTACTATTAAGGGTACTTTGATATTTTTGGCCAATAGCCATACCAACAGCAGTTGCTAAGCCTTGACCAAGAGGTCCTGTGGTACACTCAATACGATTTTGAATATTATATTCGGGGTGTCCAGGGGTTTTGGAATAGATGCTACGGAAATTTTTCAAATCATTTAGGGTGTATTCTCCAAAGGTAGCATATAAATAGGCATATAAAAGACTACTACCATGGCCTGCAGAAAGAACGAGACGATCTCTATTAAACCATTCAGGATGTTCTAGATCAAAATTCATTTGATCATGGAATAAAGCATACATAATAGGAGCAGCATCTAGGGCTATACCAGGATGACCAGTTCCAGCTTCATTTATCATATCTAAGGATAATAAACGCATATCATTAATTAATCTTTTTTCTTTTAGTTTACTCATACTCTACCAACTCTCTTAAGACAATTATACCATACCTGGGATTAAATTAAAATTTTATTTAGAAAATTTTACAAATAAATTTGGGCATTAAAAAAACTACATAGAACTATGCAGCTTTAACTTCTTTAGATTTTACATCTTTACCCTTATAGTATCCGCATTTTGGACAAGCTCTATGAGGTCTAATCATCTCATGACAATTAGTACATTCAACAAGTCCATTAGCAGTAACTTTATAATGGGTTCTTCTCATATCTCTTCTAGTTTTACTAACTTTTCTAAATGGAACTGCCATGTTAATCACTCCTTCCTTGAATCTAGCATTTGTTGTAGATTACTAAATGGTGAATTATCAGAGGTTTTTAAATCTTCTTCTGTGATAAGTCGCCATCCATCCCCTTCTAGTTTTATGTCTTTTTTATTGCCTCTAACTTTTAAAGGGACTTCCAATATAATATTTTGCCACAAAAATGGAAGAATATCAAGTCTATTCTGTATAATTGTTAAATTATTTTCATTATTCGGATCATTTTCAGCAAATATTTCGTCAAAATTTATATTTAAGGGGATTTTGACTGCTTCTAGAGTTACATCATCTGGAAGAATCATATTACCAGTAATCTGACCTAAAAATTCATATTCATCGACTATTTTTTTTATTGTACCAGTAAGATGAATATTTTCAAGATCACTAAGAGGACTGGTCTTTAATAGTTCTTCTGATATTTTAGGATATTCATCTATTTTTAAGGTATTTTCTCTATTAGTAACAAGACTAGTTAAATCAATATACATATTATCACCTCATCACCTTTTTAATTATAGTATATTTTTTTAGAAATAGCAATTATCTATTCTGATAGTCTTCTAAAATTTCTTGAAATCTCTTTGGTACTGGGCTGGTAAACTCTAGGTACTTATGAGTTCTAGGGTGTTCAAAGCCAATAGTTTCGGCATGAAGCATTTGGCCAAAATCTTTATCATCTAATTTATTATAACCATAGACAGGATCATTTACAACAGGATGATTAATGTAGGCTAGATGAACTCTTATTTGATGGGTTCTACCAGTTTCTAGAACGCATTCAATAAGAGTGGAAGTCTGGTAACGTTTTAGAACACGAATATGGGTTATGGCATTCTTAGAGTTATCGGCTGTAACGCACATTTTTTTGCGATTATTTTTATCTCTTCCAATAGGAGCATCAATAGTAGCAGTATCTTCTTCAATTACACCTTGGACAAGGGCTATATACTTTCTATAGATTTCTTTTCTACTTAGTTTATCGGCAATGAAATTGTGGGCAAAATCATTTTTGGCAACTAAAAGGAGGCCAGAAGTATCGGCATCTATTCTATGAACTATACCGGGTCTTATCTTACCGTTGACACTACTTAAATTGTTATTGCAATGATACAT
Source organism: uncultured Bacilli bacterium (assembly GCA_934149105.1). GTDB lineage: Bacteria > Bacillota_I > Bacilli_A > RF39 > UBA660 > RUG11215. Next base: position 61,383 of record CAKPDP010000004.1, on the reverse strand, counting down.
AAGAGCATTAACTAGGGTACCACTATAATTACCAGGAGCGGGATGAACAACCATTCCACTAGGTTTATTTACAACTAAGACATCATCATCTTCATAATAGATATCTAAAGGGATATTTTCAGGAACAATATCTACTTCTTCTTGATAATCAGTATTAATAAAAATTTTATCTCCATTCTTTAAATTATAATTATTTTTGGTAGCCTTAGCATTCACTAAAATATTTTCAGTTTCGATCATTTTTTGAATTTTACTTCTACTGTAGTCTAATTGGGACATTAAGTATTTATCTAATCTTATTTTTCCTTCTTCAGCAACTAATTCCATAGCAAACCTCCTTTTTTATGTTAATTATTATATTTCTTTTTAGTCTTTTTGGCAAGTATATCTTTCTTTATTTCCATGATAACTAGAATAATAAAAGCTACGACGATAAAGCTATCGGCTAGATTAAAAATTGGATAGGGATAATTAAAGATATTTACTTCAATAAAATCTATAACATAGCCATAAATAATTCTATCAATTAAATTACCGGTGGCTCCTCCAATTATAAGTCCATAGCAGAGGCCTTCTAAAGACGAAATTTTATCTTTCTTATAAACATAATATAATAAAAGTAAGATAACGATAGCACTAATGAAGGCAATGAAATAAGTATAATTACTAAACATACTAAAGGCGGTACCAGTATTTTTGACATAAGTTATTTTAAGAAAATTTCCAAGAAGAGAAACACTTTTATTCAGAGGAATAAAGGTACTGACTAAGATTTTGGAGACATAGTCTATAATGATAAAAATACACGCTACTAAATAAGTTTTTTTCATATAAAGTCCTTTCTATCCAATCGTATGGATATCACTGTTATTATCACAAGTATTTAAGGAAATACCACAACTATTTGATAAATCAACCTTAAAGCAATATGACTCTTTGTTGTTTTCTGTTATTGTTACTTCCTCGTTTATATTGCACTCAGCTTTGCTGGTTCCTTTATTTTTAGGATTTATTAGATCTTTTTCTGTGATTATTCCTTCATCTTCTAGTGCTTTTAATTTAAAGGTTGATTTATCATTAAAGTCAAGATAGTGAAGAGTTATATAGTCTTCAATGCTACTAGTTAAAACCTTTTTAAAGGCTTCTTCTGATTTATCTTTGCTACCTTTATAAATACTAATTACGCTTGTAACGGTAACTGTCATAATTAAAGATAAAATAACTAAGACCGCTAATAACTCTATTAAGGTAAAGCCTTTTCTATTCATAATATTCCCCCTATTCTAAAATTAAACTTTGAAGAAGGTTTAAATTTTCATCATATAGTTTAAATTCTTTATTTTCATATATTATAAAGGTATGTTCTGAATGGACTTTCGGTAGAGAAATACTACCTGGATTAATATTTTTCTTATCTAACTTATAAACGTGAGTATGGCCACTTAGGACAATATCTTTATTAGTTAAGTTTGGTAACTTATCATTAACATGGCCATGGGTTAAGATAAAGCGATAGCCATCTACTTCAAGTGGGTGATAGTCTTGGCGAACGTCAAAATTTAAAACGGTTTGGTCAACCTCAGCATCGCAATTTCCTCTTACGGCAACAATATTAGCACTGATACTATTTAGTAATTCATATACTTCATGAGGATTATAACCTTTCGGCAATTTATTTCGAGGTCCATGATATAAGACATCTCCTAAGATTAGTACTTTGTCAGGCTTAATTTGATGATATATGGAAAGCAATTTTTGAGTGTAATATAAAGAACCATGAATATCAGAAACAATTAGTAATTTCATTATCTTACCTCTTTTCTATATTGTAAGTTAATTATAACACATAGTTAGATTATTCCAAAGAAAAAAAGCAAAAGTTAGGCTTCTACTTTTTTAAGTTATCTTGAAATTTTTTATAGATATAGACTATTAAATCAATAGTTTTATCGATTCCCAAAGTGCTAGAATCTAGGCAAAAATCATAATCGTTTTTAGTTCCCCATTTACTATTTTTATTATAGTATTCATAGTACTCTTTTCTTTTTTTATCGATGTCTTTTAATTTCTTTAAGGTTTCTTCATAGTTCATATTTTCAAGTTGCATTTTTCTTTGAATTTTGAAATTTAAATCTTTAGAATAAATAAATATTTTTAGGACATTGGGACATTCTGAGAGAATTTTATTGGAATTTCTCCCTAGAATTACACAGGAGTGGGTTGCCGCTAGTTCTTTAATGGTCTCTTCCATGATAACTTGGTAAGTATCACTATCATAGGCATCTTCTTGTCTAGTGATGCTTAGGATATCTAGGGCTTTAGTCCAAGCATTTTTTTTGACTTCGTCATAAGTTTCTAATTTATGATAATCAAAACCACCTTTTTCATGGACTTTCATTATTAATTCTTTATCGTAGAAAGGAATGTTTAATTTTTCGGCAACTTTTTGGCCAATGTATCTTCCTCCCGATCCATATTCTCTTCCTATTGTTAATATTACGTTCATAATGTTTTTACTTATTTATAATTCAAATTGCGAATTATATAATGAAGCATAAAATCCTCCTTTCTTCATAAGTTCATCGTGATTTCCAGTTTCGATGATATTTCCATCTTTCATAACAAGAATTAAGTCAGCGTTTCTTATGGTCGATAAGCGGTGGGCAATGATAAATGATGTTCTTCCTTCGGTTAATTTATCCATAGCTTGTTGAACTAGTTCTTCAGTTCTAGTATCGACATTACTGGTAGCTTCATCAAGAATTAAGAGAGGAGCATTATCGATCATTCCACGAGCTATAGTTAGCAATTGTCTTTGACCCGCTGAAACACTATCATTATCAGAAATTATGGTATCATAACCATCAGGTAAGGTTTTTATAAAGTGAGTCAAACCTACTGTTTTGCAAACTTCATCAAGATCTTTATCAGTAATGTTCTCGCGGTTATAAGCGATATTTTCTCTAATAGTTCCATTAAATAGCCAAGTATCTTGAAGAACCATGGTAAAGAGGCTATGAATATTTTCACGAGTTAAATCTTTAGTAGAGATACCATCAATTTTGATATCGCCAGAATTTATTTCGTAGAATTTCATCAAGAGATTAACCATCGTCGTTTTTCCGGCTCCAGTTGGACCTACGATAGCAATTTTTTGTCCTGGTTTAGCTTTGGCACTGAAATCTTTAATAGTTGGAGTGTCATTTCCGTCATATTGGAAAACAACATTATCAAATTCTATTTCTCCTTTTACTTGGTTTTTATCTAGAACAATAGAAATATTTTCTTGTGAATTCATTTCTGGTTCATCTAAAAATTCAAAGACTCTTTCACTAGCGGCCGCTGTAGATTGAAGAGAAGTCATAGCTTGAGCGATTTGTGATAAGGGAGAAGTAAATAATCTAACGTAAGATATGAAGGCTACTATAACACCAAAACTAATATAGTTATTCATGGTTAGAAGGGCTCCAACAATACAAACAGCAACATAACCAAAGTTACCAATAAAATTCATCATAGGCATCATAAGTCCAGATAAGAATTGACTTTTTCTATTAGCGTCGTAAACTTTTTGATTATAAAGATCAAATTTTTCATCGCTTATTTTTTTACCATTATAAGCTTTGACAACATTAAGACCAGAATAAACTTCTTCAATATGGCCATTAAGGTTACCTAACTCTACTTGTCTAGAGATAAAGTATTTTTGAGATTTGCCAAGAATTAAGAACATGAAAATGAATCCAATTAAACTAGAGACAATGGCAGTTATAGCCATAACCCAATTGGTGGTAAACATCATAATAATGGTTCCAATGAATAAGGTTATGGAACTTACTAAAGTGGATAAGGATTGATTCATAGATTGAGCAATAGTATCGACATCGTTGGTTACTCTAGATAGAACATCACCTATAGAATGACGATCAAAATATTTTAATGGTAATCTATTTATCTTTTTAGAGATATTGTCTCTTAATTTTCTAGCAAACTTGTTGGCAACGTCAGTCATAGCAATAGATTCTATATAGGTAAATATAGCACTACAAACATAAAGGCAAACTAGTAAGATTACTATTTTTTTGATAGCGTCCATGTTCATGACAGGTTTTACTACTTTTTGGATATTTTTAGGCATAGCATCTATTTGTTTATAAATATCGGTGGCAGTAGCATTTTCATCTAGTTTCTTAAGACAATTTAAAAATTTAACTTGATCACTAGCAGTAATAGTAGTTTTATCAACGGTTAGATCTGGAAAAATAATATTACTTATACTAGTTGGAAAATTTATTTCTTCGTCACTATTATTGTTCATGGTAGTAATAATTTTTAAGAAAGCTATTTTATCAGTGCTAGAAATATCTTGACCTTGATAATTAGAACTTGGCAAAATATAAGATAAGATACTATCTGGTAAGGCTGATAAAGTAGTCATAATTTCATTACTAGAAGGAGTACTTAAAGTTGATAGTGTACTTTGAAAACTATTTTTATCTTCTTCAGAAATATCAGGTGAGAGAAGAATTTGATAAGTAGTTTTTTCAGATAAATCGATAGTCAAAATGTTAGGAATTGTTTCTTGCAATTTTTCTTCACTAACGGCCGAAGTAACGGTTTGAGTTATTTCTTGAAGATTATCTTTATTTACGATTAGTCCTTCAGATATCTTATCGGTTAATTCAGATAATTTATCAGGGGCAAAAATAGATAAGATAGAGCCTAAGGCCGCTAAGAAAAGGGAAATAGCAACTAGAATTTTAAAGCTTTTTAATTCTTTGAATAATCTTAACAAAGAAGCTTTAAGATTTTTAGGCTTTTCGGGAACATTATTCATTCCTGGACCATGGTGTTTAGTAGATTTAGTTTCTTTATTGTCCATTTTCTAATTCCTCCTTTGATAATTGGGATAAGGCTATTTGTTTATAGACTTCACAAGACTTTAATAATTCTTTATGTGTACCCATTCCAACACATTCTCCATCGTCTAAGACAATGATTTTATCGGCATTCATGATAGTTCCTATTCTTTGGGCAACAATTATACTGGTAGCATTTTTAGTATATTTTTTTAATTCATGTCTTAAAACAGAATCTGTTTTATAATCTAAGGCTGAGAAAGAATCGTCAAAAATATAGATTTCTGGATCGCGGGCTACGGCTCTAGCGATTGCTAATCTTTGTTTTTGACCACCAGATACATTGGTTCCTCCTTGAGCAATATGGGTATCATATTTTTTATCCATTTTCTCAACGAATTCAGTAGCTTGGGCTACTTTAATAGCTTCTTTTATTTTATCTTTGGTTATATTATTTTTACCATTATCGCCATAGGCCACATTCGTACTTACAGTTCCATTAAACATGACAGCTTTCTGAGGAACATAGCCAATTTTATTATGAAGAGAGGTTTGAGTATAATCTTTTACGTTTATTCCATCTACTAATACTTCACCTAGGGTAGCATCATAGAAACGAGGAATTAAATTTATTAAGGTTGATTTGCCACTACCAGTGGAACCAATAAAAGCTACAGTTTCTCCAGTATTAGCTTTAAAAGAAATATTTTTTAATAAGTACTCTTCGGCATCACCATATTTAAAGGAAACATTTTTGAATTCAACGGTTCCAATTTCTTTAGTTTTAGGATTACTTATTTTTCCATCTTTAATGGTAAGTGGTGTTTCTAAAACTTCATTGATACGGTTAGCAGAGACTTGAGCTCTAGGTACCATCATAAAGATCATGGCTAGCATTAAAAAGGCCATAATTACTTGCATAGCATAAGATGAGAAAACAATCATATCTCCAAATAGAGATAATTTATCAACCATTAAGGCATCTTTTATTAAGTATGCACCAATAAAATAGATGGATAGAGTTAAAAAGTACATAACTAAGTACATAACAGGAGACATAATGGCAAATGACTTTTGATTGAATAATTGTAAATCAGTTAAGTCATTATTTACTTTGTCAAATTTATCTTCTTGGTACTTTTCGGCATTAAAGGCTCTTACAACCCGAATACCAGTTAGATTTTCTCTAGTTACTCCATTTAATTTATCGGTTAATTTTTGAACGATCTTAAATCTAGGTAAAACAATTATCATAAGAATAGAGATAACACTTAGAAGAATTAAAATAGCAACACCGGTGATAGCACTCCATTGCCAACTTTTATTAAGAATTTTTGTCACAGCCCATATAGCAGTAATTGGAGCTTTGATCATCAATTGTAGGCCCATAGATACCAACATTTGGATTTGAGTAATATCATTAGTTGTTCTAGTAATTAAACTACTAGTAGAGAATTTTTTTACTTCTTCCATAGCGAGATTTTCGACTTTATCAAAGATTTTCTTTCTAGTCTTTTTAGAGAAAGAAGCAGAGATGTTGGCGGTTAAATATCCTACAATAATAGCCGAGACTAGGCTACCAAAAGCACATAAAAGCATATAGCCACCATTAATTAAGATATCTTTCATACTACTTCCTTCAGTTTGAACAAGGACCGTTATTTTCGACATATAATCAGGCATTTTTAATTCTAGCCAAACTTGCCCTACTATCAGGATAAAGCACATGAATACTAACAACCACTCTTTTTTACTTAAATTTTTAAGTAATTTTAGCATATTATCACACCTTTCTTATCTATTCTATATAAAAACATTATATGCAATGTAATTATTAATTTTAAGTAGTAATATTTATAATTAATTATAAATTTTATTAAAAATTATTAATTTTTAAATTTATTTAGAGGATTATAATAATTATAGCAACTAATAGTATCAGGATGAATGAGTACATCTTTAGTTAATAAATTATTTATACTCCATTTAGTTACTTCATAAATAGCTTTATCTAAGTTATCGTTAGATAAATCAACATAATAGTCTAGATCTTTATAGGTTCTATTTTTTTCAGTAGTGTCTGCTAGGAAGATGATTTTTTCAAGAGTACTCATATTAGCTCTTCCAGTGGTATGATATTTTATGGCATTGGCCATATCAGAAGAAAAGCCATATTCTTTTTCACAAATATAAGCTCCTATTTTAGCATGAACTAAATTATTGTTTTGAATTTCAATGGAGTCTAATATTACTTCTTTAGAGCTTAAATACTTATCTACATCTTCTTTAGATAATTCTTTAGCTAGATCGTGAGCTATTGCCACTAATTTAACAATATTTTTATCTATGTTATAGTGTTCGGCATATTCTAAAGCTCGTTCTACGACGCCTAAGGAATGTTTAAATCTGTATTTAGATAAATTTTTCTTAGCTATTAATTCTAAATCTTGGTAATCAATCATTTTGGACCTCACTCTCTAAGATAAGTATATCATAATAATTTCTGATACCACTACTATTTTTTGAGATAGGACCTATAAGTCCTACCTTTTCATAGTATCTTAAAGTATCGTTAGATAAATTATATTTTTCACTTACCTCTTTTATTGTCATAATATCACACTTTTACTAATCTATATAAGAATAAGTTCCTTCCATAACCGCTACTAAAATGTTACTATCATTATATATATTAGCTCTTAAAACACAGATGTTTTTCCCTTTTTTAATAATTTCACTAGTAGCATCTAAATATTTTCCAGTTCCTGGTCTTAAGTAGCTGATATGAGAATTAAGAGTTACGGATTTTTTTCCAAACATTCTAGTAGTCATGCCCATAACTGTGTCTCCTAGACCAAAAGTGGCTCCACCATGAACTATTTGATAAGGATTTTTAATATTATCTTTAATCTCCATTCTAAGGGTACAAGTAGTTTCAGTGGCACTAATAACAGAAATATTATTAGTTTTTACAAAACCTTCATTTTCTAGTAATTTTTCTAAACTTTCTTTTGTTTCATAATTTTTCATTGTTATCACATCCTATAAATATATTATAACATTATCTTTTTTATTTTAAATTAAAAATATTTTTTATATCTATTAAAATTTGCTCTTTAGTTATTCCATTTTCTTTTAAAATTTTAGAAACTTGATATCTATCAATAAACTCTTTCTTAAGACCATAGTTTTTAACTTTCATGGTAGTAGCTCCATAATAACTACTTATTTTTTCACCGAAGCCACCATTTAAGATACCATCTTCTAAGGTTAATACTAAGCTGTGATTTTGTTTTAAATTATCCAATAGTTCTGTATCTAATCCTGTTATATAACGAGGATTTATAAGGGTTGGAGTGATTTTTAAATTATCTGAAATATAGTTAGTTATTTCTTCTCCTAGTTGATAAAAATCACCTAGAGCTAAGATCGCAATAGTATTTCCAGATTTTTCTATTTTATATTTATTTAAGTTACTATAATCTGAATCACCTATTCGATTATCATTTATAACTCCATTACAAGGAATTCTTATGGCAACAGGATATTTATCTTGGTTAATACTCCAGTCTAACATTTTTAAATATTCATCTTTATTAGTAGGAGCTAAGTAAACAAGATTAGGAATATTGGACATCATAGGAATATCAAAAATACCAAGATGAGTTACGTCATTCATGCCATAGACAGAAGCAGTATTTACAAGAATAGTGGCAGAATTATTGTTTATGCATAAATCTTGGCTTAGTTGATCGTAGGTTCTTTGCATAAAACTAGCATGAGTTGCAAAGATAGGTTTACCACCATTTTTAGCTATTCCAGAAGCCATAGCGATAGCTTGTTCTTCAGCAATACCAACATCAATAAATTGAGATCCAGCTTGTTCTCTTTTATCTTTAGTAAAACCAATATTACTTGGTACACCGGCAACTATGGCAACGACATTTTTATCTTTTTGCATTTTGTCTAGTAAGAATTCAGCAGTAATATTACCATAATCTTCACCATAAAAACTAACAAGACTTTTACCAGTTTCGACATCAAAAGGCATACACCAATGCCAATTTTCCTTATTGGCTACGGCTTTGGCATATCCATGACCTTTCTCAGTGTGAATATGGACGACAATAGGCTTAGAACTATCTTTAACTTTTTCAAAGGCTTCAATTAAAGCATCAATATCATTTCCAGAGTTTACGTATAAATAATCTAAGCCCATGGCTTTAAAAAGATTATTAGGAGAAGTACCATTGGTTTCTCTTAACTCTTGTAAGCCTTTATATAAACCACCATGATTTTCAGCAATCGACATTTCATTATCATTTACCACTATTATAAAGTTTGTTGTTCTTTCTCCTATAAAGTCTAGACCTTCTAGGGCTTCACCGCCAGATAAAGAGCCATCACCAATAACAGCAATAACATTATCTTTTTCCCCTCTTAAATCTCTAGCAACAGCTAAGCCAGAAGCTAAACTTATAGAAGTAGAAGTATGACCTATTTCAAATAAATCGTAAGAACTTTCATTAGGATTGGTATATCCAGAAACATCATCAAAAGAATTACTATCAGTATAGGCTTTTGATCTCCCAGTTAGCATTTTATGAATATAGCTTTGATGGGAAACATCAAAAACAATTTTGTCTTTTGGAGTATCAAAAACATAATGAAGAGCAATAGTAGCTTCAACCATCCCAAAATTAGGACCAAAATGGCCACCATGTTTACTAAGTCTATTCATAAGAGCCTTTCTTATTTCAATGGCTAAATCTTTTAATTGTGTATTATTTAATTTTTTTAAGTCTTGTGGACTATTTATTTTTTCTAAATACATATATCTCATCCTTTTATGATTATTTTATCACTTAGAGTTAGCTCTAAGTCAAGGGAATAATAATTATTTTTTAAAAAAGTTGTAATTGTTTTTCGGAAATTTTGAAAGATTTTTGATGAGCGGAAACTATTTTATCATTAGAAGTTATATTTCCTATTAATAAAGGAGAATTGTCATCATGATTTTTAATATTCTTAAGAACAGCGGTGGCACTTTCGTTGGCATAACAATAGCGGCAAAAATGAAGGCAGGTGTTGTAGGCACCAATATCATTTCCTAAAACGCAAGAACAACTGCCTCTTAAATTAGGAACTTTAGGAATATTTAATTTATAACCTAAAGTTTTTTCAATTAAAGTTTGATTACGACACCCGATACATTTAACTCCGACTGTCTCTAGAATAGAATTTTCGCAGCAAGCATAGATAACCATATCGTTTGCGGATGCTATTTTAACTAATTCTTTAGATAGTTCTAATTGTTCTTTAATGGTAGGAACTTTATAGTTAGGAGCATTCTTTTTAACTTTAGAATATAAATCTAAAAAACTTATTACACAAATATGAGTATAACCTTTTAAGCTTTTAGCAATTAAGGAGAATTCTTGAATATGTCTTTCAAAGGTATATTCTTTATAGAAAAAGATAGGATCATAACGCCAGGTCATAAATTTACTACCTAGCTTTTGTGAAAGACGTTGAAAACTTTGGATTACTTCTTGTTTATTAGGAACTTTAATTTCAATTTCTTTATTGTAAGGAGTAATTGTTACAGACCAAAATTGTTTATATTTTTTTAATTCATCTAGATGTTCTAACAGAGGTTTAGGATTTTTAGTACAAAATTCCAAATAATCTACAACACGGGGATTTAATTCATATTTTATAACTACTTCTTGATAATAAGGATTTCTTACTAGGACATAGCCTTCTTTTATTCTATTTAAAAACCATTTAGAATAGAAAGCAGGAATGTCGGTTCTACAACCAGTATTTATTATCATCGATTATATTTATAACAACATTCTTCGTGAGAATTAATTATCCCTATTGCTTGTAAGTAACTATAAATGATAGTGCTGCCTATGAAACGCATTCCTCTTTTATAAAGATCTTTAGATATAGCATCGGATAAAGGAGAAGTTGTTTTGCCATTTTCATAGATTATCTTATCATCTGTGAAGGTTTTTAAATAGTTAGAAAAACTTCCATAGTCTTTAGAAATACTTAGAAAAATCCTAGCATTTTTAACAGCCGACTTTATTTTTAATTTATTTCTTATTATGGCTTTATTTTGCATTAATTCAGTAATTTTAGTTTCAGAATAAGTACTTATTTTTTGACCATCAAAATTATCAAAAGCAAGGCGAAAGTTTTCTCTTTTATTTAAAATACATTCCCAAGATAAGCCTGCTTGAAAGCTTTCTAATAATAACATTTCCCAGAGATATTTATCATCTTCATAATTAGGTACTCCCCACTCTTCATCATGATATTTAAGATATAACTCATTATTTAAGTTACACCAGTGACATCTTTGAATATTTTTTTCCATACAATCAACTCTTTTTTTGAACATATTTTTTATCTTTAATGGTTAGACATTCTAATTCTAACTATTTTATTTTATCATCTAGCCCGCCGGCATAGCCTGTCAAATTGTTATCGGATCCTATTACTCGGTGGCACGGAATGATGATAGATATGGGGTTATGGTCTATGGCACTGACAACGTTTTAACTTCACATCTTGTACTTCTTTTTCTTCTTTAAAGCTATCTAGATAATCTTTCTACTTTTTCAACTATAAGCCTATTAATTTGCTGTTTTTACAGGCTAATCTTATTTTTTTCTAAACTTGAATTATAGTAACTCATATAAATCATTTGTTAGTATTATCCTCCTTAATATTGGCTAAATTGATAGGAATTACTTTAGCTAATTCTGAAAGACTAATTTCTACTTGATAACCTATTTTTCCACCACTAAAAATTATAGTAGGATAATTTCTAGCACTTTCATCAATGATAGTATTAAAGGGCTTTTTCATACCAATCGGCGAACAACCACCGTGAACATAGCCTGTTAAAGATAATAACTCTTTAGATTTTAACATTTCAAGGCTTTTCTCCCCTACTACCGAAGCAGCTTTTTTTAAATCTAAATTGCTAGATACGGGAACAAGAAAGACATAATGATGCTGATTATTTTTACTGACAGTTACTAAGGTCTTAAAGACCATATCTGGATCTTCTTGTAAAACGGCTGCTACTTCTTGGCCACTTACAGCTTTAGTGTTTAGATAAGTATGAGTTTGAAACTGAACTTGGGATTGTTCCAATATTCTTATGACGTTAGTTTTTTCTTCTTTAGTCTTCATGATAACCTCCTTAGTTGTGATATCTTAATTCTAACATGGGAGATTACGGATGTCAATAGTTTTTTACAAACATTTGTTCTTTCTATGTGAGTTATGAAAAAGATAGAAAAAAACTCTTTAAAGATGATAAAGCCTTTAAAGAGCTTGATAGATTATGATAACTTAGATTTAAAGATAGTTCTAAAAATTAATCTAGTTAAGGGTCCGGCATAGAATAATTGATAACATATTGCCATAGAAAAATTATGAATAGTAGATGTTAAGAAGTTTAAGATGATGTTATTTAGTCCTTGGTAATTAAAAAGAAGACTAGTTATAAAGCTCATAATAGGACACATAAACATAACAGTTAGAGAAGACATAAGAATAGTTATAAAGAAAGAATTAGTATTCTTAGGATCTAGAACTTTAAAGGTTAAACTTTTACTTAATTTACTAATAAAAAAGTGTTCAATTATAAAAACTATTACTGCTACTAAAGGTAATCTTTTTAAGCATTCTAAAAAGATGGTATTAGTTATGGTTGAAGTTTCAGTAAGAGCATTATAAAAGATCATTCCATAAACCATTATAATAATCATGATAAAAGAAAAAATTAAATCTTGAAATTTAGTTTTAGGCATAATTTACCTCCTTTCTGATTAGAAAAACAACACTATTTTGTGTTGTTCGTTAGTCATTATTGCTAATGTTCGTTTCTAATTTCTACCTAAAATAAGTTGTTTTCTGTATATATGATATCATATTTTGAAATTTTTAGTAAGATATTTTGGTATTATTTTTGATCATAATTTTTTAAAAAGCTTTCGTAGTGGCCATCTTTTTTAGTTCCTAAAACACAATTTAAATTAACATTATCAAGGCTTTTAAAGATATTACGATCAATATTTTTATTTACTTGTTTTAACTTTTTAATTAGTTCTTTAATTTCTTTTCTTTTGCTAGTTCCATCATTGATTAAGGAACAACCTTCTGTAAATCGACAAGCACAATTAATGAAGGTTAGATCGTTATATTGTCTCCAAGCAATTATACTTTCTTCATGAACTAAATATAAGGGTCTTATTAATTCTAAGCCAGGGAAATTATCACTATGAAGTTTAGGCATCATAGTTTTAATCTCTGATCCATAAAACATTGATAAAAGTGTAGTTTCAATAACATCATTAAAATGGTGGCCTAGGGCTATTTTGTTACAACCTAGTTCTTTAGCGTGGTTATATAAACAGCCTCTACGCATTTTAGCACATAAGTAACAGGGACTCCCATCAGTTTGCTCCGCTACGACATCAAAGATATCACTTTGAAACATTTCAATATCAAGGCCTAAAATTTTGGCATTGTCAATGATCATATCACGGTTGTAATCATTGTAGCCAGGATCCATAACAACATAGTGGGCTTCAAAAGGAAATTTACCATGTCTTTGCAATTCTTGAATACATTTAGCTAACAAGAAACTGTCTTTTCCGCCACTTATACAAACCATTACTTTATCATTTTCTTTTATCAATTCATATTCAATTATAGCTTTAACAAAAAGACTCCAAATATCTTTACGGAACTTTTTGATAATGCTACGTTCTATTTCTTTATATTTTTCCATATTAATAATACTCCTTATAAATAACATCTAATTCTTTTAAAAACTTATTTACTTCGTTTTCAGTTGTCAATGCCGAAAGGCTTACTCTTAAGGAAGATGTAGAGAGACTTTTATCTTGGGTAAGAGCATAAACTAATTTTGAGGGTGTTTCTAGAGGACAACAAGAGGTCTTAGTAGAAATATAGATATCTTTAGCATCAAATTTTTGCATAACTTCTAGAGATCTTACTCCTTTTAGAGAAAAGTTAATGGTATGGGGAATAGAGTTAGAGGTCGTATTTATAACTATATTTTTATATTCACGAAGTTTATTTTTAATAATGTTACTTAGATTTTCTATATATTTATAATCTTGATCTTGACTAGCTAAACATAATTCTATAGCTTTATCAAAGGCAGCAATAGCTGCAACATCAGGGGTACCACTTCTATAGATAGTTGTACTTTTACCACCATTAATTTGACTTTTAAGACCAACATTTTTCTTTTTGATGAGAATACTGCTACTAGGAAGTCCCGATATTTTGTGAGATGAGATGGTAACGAGATCGACATTGGTAAAGTCAATTGCTACTTTACCAAATGACTGGGTAGCATCAGTGTGAAAATAGCAGTGCGGATAGTCTTTTAAAATAGTTGCTATTTCTTCTATAGGCTGTATTAAACCTAATTCACTATCAACACTACAAATACTTACAAGAATAGTATCTTCTCTTAACATTTTTTTTAATTCTTCTAGAGAAACATAACCATCTTTAGTAAAAGGAATAACTTCAACTTCGAAGCCCAATTCTTGCATAGAGGCACAGGCTGAGACGATAGAGTTATGCTCTAGAGCACTAATTAAAATATGTTTACCATAAGCCTTGTAGCGGCCACATATTCCTTTAACAACTAAGTTATTAGTTTCAGATGATCCTGAAGTGTAAATGATTTCTTCTTCTAATACATTTAAATTATGAGCAATATTCTTGGTACTATCGGCAATTAATTTTTGGGCTTCTCGTCCTAATCTGTGATAAGAATTAGGGTTAGCATAATATTTTTTTAAAGTGTTATTGTAAGCTTTTAGGACTTCTGGCTTCACGGGAGTTCCAGCAGCATAATCTAAATAAATCATGGAATACACCTCCTAATTATTTTTGATATCTAGGACCTTATAGCCAAGAGAAGTTATAGTTTCTTTGATTAGAGTGGTACTAGGTAGATTAGTATAACTAATTAGAGCTTCTTTCTTAGAAAGATTTACTTTAACTTTAGTAATATTTTCTATTTGGGAAAGAGCTGTAGCAACTGTATGAGCACAATGGTCACAAGACATTCCTTCGATTACAACAATTAATTTAGAACTTTTCTTAAACATATTTATTTTCCTCCAAACTATTTCATTTCTTTAATATTTATTATAATCTTATCTATAGTAATTGGCAAGAATTACTGAATACTTAAATAATTATACAATATATTCCCTACATATCCCCTACTTTCTGTCAATAAAAAGATTAAACGCAACAAGAGATTTGAAACAAAAACTTACCAAGAATTAGCAAATAAGGTACGGAGATGTTAGAGATCAAGAGAGAAAAAAATGGAGATGGAAAGTTTTGGTAAGAACTTGGGAACTGAATTAACTATACTATAATAGAGAGGAAAAGTCAAGAATTTTTGCGAACAATTGTTTAAATTTTTTCGATAGAAATTGAACTATTTAAAGAGATAAAAAAGAGCTAACAGAAAACTGTTAAGCCCTTAATAAACTTAGAATTTTAGTTCATTCTCTTCTTTAAATATAATCCAGTACTAGAAACAATACCAAGAGAAACAATACTTAATAAAGCATATCCTAGAATACCGTCAAAAGTATTAGGGTTTTTTTCTGGAACTTTATTTTGTACTTTGACATCGTCATAAACTACTGTATAAGTAGAAAATTTATCAGTTTCAAAAGAAAGCGTTCCATCTTCATTTAAAGTAGCATCTAAAATATCTGTCTTACCATCATGAACTCTAACGACATGATAGGTTCTAGTGTAACCATCTTTAACGGGGTCAAGAGAACTAGGAAGATTAATAGTTACTTTAACTTTAGAAGTTGTTTCTGTTAATTGTTCTACTTTTACATCGTCGCTTAAGCCTTTATATAAATCAATATTGAAATAACCAGCAACGTTATATTTGTCAGCGGTAGCTTCTTTGATTAAAGCTATTTCTTCGCTTGATAAACTACTTTCATCGATAGTATTAACATCTAAGATATCTTTTAAATCAGATTCTTTAGCAATTACAAAAGCATTATCTTTACCAATAACTTCAAACTTCTTACTACTATCTTTATCAGTAGGAGTATCACTACCAAGTTCAATATTAGTAACTTTAGCAGTAGTATTACTTAGATTGAAATTTCCACCATTAACGACAGTTGTAGAATTATCGGTGTAACCATATTTATTCCAATCGTAATCCCAGATTGCATAATTAGTACCAGTATAATTGAAAGTACCACCATTAACAGTTAATAATTCTTTGCCTGTATAGAAACCTATATTAGAAATAACGGCACTAGCAGGATCTTTCATAGTGAAAGTACCATTATTAACTGTCATAATACCATAGTCATCATTTTTAATATACTTATCATTACCAGACATATTAAATGTTCCGTTATTGATAGTTAATTCAGACATAGTCTTAGAAGTATTTTGTTCTGGTTTATACCAACCATTATCAATTAAAGATGAATAACCATTTTCAATTTCAAAAGTTCCACCATTAATAGTCATTTTACCACGATTTAAGATAACATAGAAAGTATTCTTATTATTACCATTAACACTATCTTTACGGTAGAAAGTACCACTATTAACAGTTAAAGTACCATTATTAGCAATAGGAGCTTTACCATGGGAAGTATTATCTACTTTACCATTTCCTTTAATAGTTAAAGTGGCTCCCTCTTCAATAGTAATAGTATCATAATTAGCTTTATTAGTAATATTAAAACCTCCTAAATCTAAGGTTACATTACTACCAGACTTAACGACGATACCATCTTTAACATCTTCTGTCAAAGTTAAATCAGATGTAATATCTTTTGCATTAACACTTAAAGGTAATAAGAAAGCACCCGCTAATACAAAAGTAGACAAAATTTTTCTTTTCATAACACTCTTCTCCTTTCTAGTTTAAGTATAACATAATTAAGAATAAAGTAAAGAATTAGACAACATTTTTAACAATTTTGACGCTTTTTGGACTAAGTTATAGATTTAGAGAATAAGATTTAGAATTTTTTAAAAAAATAGTTAATATTTATGATAGAATATTAGTAAATGATGGAGAGGTAATTATGAAGAGAAAGAGAAGAAAAAGAAGACGTCGTTTGAAATGGAAGAATATTATTATAGCTTTAATATTTGTAGTATTCTTAGTAGTTATGGTAATAGGTATATATAATTTAATAAGATGGAAAATAAATTCTAGTAAGACTAATAAGCAAATCAATGATGTTAAAGGGGAAACTGAGGTATTAGAAGTTAAGGATAACGAGAAGACAGAAGTTATAGAGAATGAGGGGATAGATGAAGATGATTTATATTGGGAATATATAAAGATGAATTTAATTGATGTTGATTTTAAAGAATTAAAGAAAAAGAATAAGGAGACAGTAGGATGGATCAAGGTATTAGGAACTAATATTAATTATCCTTTTGTACAGACAGATAATAATTCTTATTATTTAAATCATTCTTTTGATAAATCTTATAATAGTGCTGGTTGGGTATTCTTAGATTACCGAAATAAATTAGAGAAAGAGACAGATAAGAATACTATTCTTTATGCTCATGGAAGATTAGATAAAACAATGTTTGGATCACTTAAGAATATTTTAAGTAGTAATTGGCTAAATGATTCTAATAATTATGTAGTAAAATTATCGACAGAGTATGAGAATACTTTATGGCAAGTTTTTAGTGTTTATCATATTCCTACTACTTCTGATTATATTCAGACAGTGTTTGAAAGTAAGCAAGAATATAAAAAGTTTTTAGAGATGTTATTAAAAAGAAGTAGTTATGACTTTAAGACTAGTATTAAGGATAGTGATAGGATATTAACGTTATCTACTTGTTATAACGATAAAGAGAGAGTTGTTTTACATGCTAAACTTATAAAGAGAGAAAAGAAATAAAATAGATAGTTTTTTCTCTTTTTTTATGATATTATTAAGATAGAAAGGAGTATGATAAGAGTGAATGAATTAAAGAAGGAAACAAAGAAAAAGAAAGGAAGTAAGATAGGATTAATCTTAATAATTGTTTTGATCATTATTGGGGTTATTATAGGGATTTATTTCTGGAATAAGGAGAAGAAAGATAATAAATTAGAAGTTAAAAATAAGGATACTTATTCAGAATATAGATTACAGGATAATGATCTAGGGGAATTTGATTTAGCTTTCTTAAAGTTAGAGAATGATAAGGAAAATAAAGTCTATAGTCCTTTAGCTATAAAGTATGCTTTAGAGATGTTAAAAGAAGGTGCTGATGATAATTCTTATAAACAGATTAATGATATTATTGGAGGTTATGCTGGAAAGAAATATGTTAATAGTGAAAATTTAGCGATTGCTAATGGATTATTTATTAAAGATAGTTATAAGAGTTTTATAAAAGAGGACTATGTAGAGAAGGTAAAAGATACATATAATGCTGATGTTATATATGATAGTTTCTCGCAGGCTGATACTATTAATAATTGGGTTAGTAGTAAGACCTTTAATTTAATAGATAAATTAGTAGATGATGTTAAAGATAATGATTTTATTTTAACTAATGCTTTAGCTATAGACATGGATTGGAAGCAACAAATTAGAAGTACAGATAAGAATTATGTGGTTAATTATAAACATGAAAACTATACAAAAAGAATAGGACCTTTAATGGTAGATTATTATCATTCTTTAGATTTTGATGACAACAGTCTTAGAGCAGCTTCGTTAGAGATTGGAGCGGTTGCTAATAGATATGATATTATTTCTCAAGAAGGAGAAGATAAGATTAGTGAGACTATTAAAGAGAAATATAGTCAGTGGTTAAAGGATCCTAATTCAGATTTCTGTGGAAAGGTAGAAGATGAAGATGATGTTGATACTTATGTTGATAAATACATAAATGAGATTAAAGCTAATTATAAAGAAGTTAGTGGATCAACTGATTTTGAATTTTATACTGATGATAATGTTAAAGTATTTGCTAAGGATCTAAAGGAATATGATGGTACAACTTTACAATATATAGGAATAATGCCTACTAATGATAGTTTAGATAATTATATTAAGAATATTAAAGCTCAAGATATTAAGAATATTATTAGTAATTTAAAGAGCTTAGATATAGATAACTTTAAAGAGGGAGTTATTACAGAAGTATCAGGATATATTCCAATATTTAATTTTAATTATAAATTAAATTTACAAGAAGATTTAAAGGAGATCGGAGTTACAGATGTCTTTGAGCTAGAGAAAGCTAATTTAAGTAAATTGACTAGTAGTAAGGCTTCTATTAACAAGATCGAACATAAAGCTAATATATCTTTCTCTAATGATGGAATTAAAGCTAGTGCGGCTGTTAGTGAAGGTGGCTTAGGACAAGGGTTCTGTGGTTTTGATTACTTATATGAGGTTCCAGTAGAAAAGATTGATTTAACTTTTGATAAACCATATTTATTCTTGATTAGGGATAAAAAGACTGGAGAAGTATGGTTTACAGGAGAAGTATATGAACCTACTATTTATAAAGATCGTAGTAATAATTAAGAATAATTAATAGTAAAACAACTTATCTTATGGTAAGTTGTTTTAATGTCCCTACCCTACTTTGATAATAATTAGAAGACAAAGAAATATAAGGATAAAGATTGATAATAAAAATTAGCTAAAATGGTTAAACTATAGAGAGAAGAGGATGGTTATTGTTTTAAGAGGTAGATAGTGGTAAAATAGAGAAAAAACAAAGAACTGTTAAAAGAATTAGGAGGAAAAATATGTTTGAATTAGTTAGTAAATATAGTCCTAATGGGGATCAGCCAGAAGCCATAAAAGAATTAGTAGAAGGAATAAAAGAAGGTAAGAAAGAACAGGTTTTACTGGGAGCTACAGGGACTGGTAAAACTTTTACGATTGCTAATGTCATAAAAGAAGTTAATAAACCAACGTTAGTGCTTGCACATAATAAGACCTTAGCAGGTCAATTATATAGCGAATTTAAAGAGATGTTTCCTAATAATAGAGTTGAATACTTTGTTTCGTATTATGATTATTATCAACCAGAAGCTTATGTTCCTAGTACAGATACTTATATTGAGAAAGATTCTTCAATTAATGATGAGATCGATGAATTAAGACATAGTGCAACGTCGGCTTTATTATCGAGAAGAGATGTTATTGTGGTAGCCTCTGTTTCTTGTATTTATGGAATTGGGGAAGTAGAGGAATATCGAAATAAGATTTTAACTTTAAATAAAGATGAAGATATTAGTCCTAGAGAAGTTATGAAGAAACTAGTTAATATGCTTTATGAAAGAAATGATATGGATTTTAAGAGAGGAACTTTTAGAGTTAGAGGAGATAGTTTAGAGATTGTTCCGGCTTCTAATCATAAAAATGGAGTATTAATAGAATTCTTTGGAGATACGATTGATAGAATTAGTGAATTTGATTTAGTTACAGGAAAAGTTATAACAGAGAAAAAGACGATATCTATCTTTCCAGCTTCGCATTTTGTAACTAATTCTGAAAAATTAAAAGAATCTATTAGAAGAATAGAAAAAGAATTAGAAGAGAGATGTGAATATTATAAAAGTAAGGGTAAATATATAGAAGAACAAAGAATTAGAGAGAGAACTAACTATGATATGGAATTACTTAGTGAGACGGGATTTTGTAGAGGGATAGAGAATTATTCAAGACATATTGCTCTTAGAGGAGAAGGAGAAACTCCAACATGTTTAATAGATTTCTTTCCTAAGGATTTCTTACTGGTTGTAGATGAATCACATGTTACTATTCCTCAGGTAAGAGGAATGTATAATGGAGATAGAGCCAGAAAAATGAACTTAGTTGATTATGGGTTTAGGCTTCCCAGTGCTTTAGATAATAGACCTTTGACTTTTTCGGAATTTGAGAAGAAGATCAATCAAGTTATTTATGTTTCAGCGACGCCAGGGGATTATGAACTAGAAGCTACTAAAGGAGAAGTAATTGAACAAATAATTAGGCCGACAGGGCTACTAGATCCTAATATTTATGTTAGACCTTCTAAGAATCAGATCGATGATCTAGTAGAAGAAATTAATAAGAATATTAAGAATAAGGAAAGAGTTCTTATTACTACTTTAACGATTAGAATGGCAGAAGAACTTACTAATTATTTAAAAGATATAGATATTAAAGTAGCTTATTTACATAATGAAATTAAAACTCTACAAAGATTAAATATTATTAGAGATTTAAGATTAGGTAAGTATGATGTCGTGGTAGGTATTAACTTACTTAGAGAAGGAATAGATATTCCAGAAGTATCTTTGATTGCTATTATGGATGCGGATAAGCAAGGGTTCTTAAGAAGTAGTAGAAGTTTAATTCAGACTATTGGTAGAGCCGCTAGGAATAGTAATGGTAGAGTTATTATGTATGCTGATACTATTAGTGATAGTATGGATATTGCTATTAAGGAAACAAAGAGAAGAAGAGAAATACAGGATAAATATAATAAGGAACATGGTATTATTCCTAAGACTATTATTAAAGAGATAAAAGATACTATTAGTAATAATGAAGAGGTATCGAAGAAGAAGATTAATAGTAGTAAATTAAGTAAGAAAGAAAAAGAAAAGATCATTGATGAACTTACTCAAGAAATGAGAAAAGCAGCTTCAGAATTAGATTTTGAAAGAGCTACAGAACTTAGAGATATTATTTTTGAGATGCAGAGTGAATAGTATCTCCCCTATTCTTTTTATAAGATAATAATCTTTCATTTCAAAAAAACTCCACTGTGGAGTTTTTTTGAATAGAATACTAATATTATCTTTTTTGGGGAGTTAAAAAATACCATCTACTAGGATAGATGATATATATTATTATTTAAAAAATTTATAATGGGAAGTATTCTTATCATTTTGGGATAAGATATAGCCATAGATATCTAAAGATAATTTATCTACTTTATGTCTAATAGTGCTATCTTCTAAGGTTACATAATTATTAGCAATTATTTTAATGTTATGGAGATTTTTACGATCAAGGATTACTTTATCTTTTTGTTCTTCATTAGCGTATTTAATTAAAATATCTTGAGGGATATTTCCAGAGTTAGCAATGACAACGTCTATTTTTCTAGTTCCTAGATAACTATTAAGGACTTTGATATGATCACTTACGGTAAAGTCATCGGTTTCCCCGGGTTGAGTCATCATGTTACAAACATACATTATTTTGGCTTTACTGTTATCGATAGTGTCTATTAATTCTTTATTTAAAAGATCAGGTACAATGCTGGTATAGAGACTACCCATACTAAGAATAATAAGATCAGCTGATTTAATGGCTTTAATAACTGTAGGATTTACTTTAACATCTTTTTCATAGTAGACATAATCTATTTTTTTGTTACTTTCAGTAATATTATGTTCTCCAATAACGGTACTTCCATCTTGCATTTTACCTATTAGAATAGGATTTTCTAGAGTAAATGGTAAAACTTTTCCTTTTAGTTTTAAGACTTTACCAATAGTTTCTATTCCTTCTTGCATGTTACCACTGATATCCCCTAAAGCGGTTAAGAGAAGGTTTCCAACGGTATGGCCATTAAGATCACTGGTAGTATGAAAACGATAATTTAAGAGTTTTTCAAATAGAGGTTCGGTTTCTGAGAGAGCAGCGATTACTCTTCTTAGATCGCCTACGGCAAAGGTATTAAATTCTTCTCTTAGACGCCCAGTACTTTTACCGTCATCACAAACAGAGACAACAGCACTAATATCAATAGGGAAAAGTTTTAGGCCTCTTAAAAGTGTAGATAGGCCTGTTCCTCCTCCTAAAACAACAACTTTATTCATAAATAAACACTTCCTTACTATATAATATGTATAATTATTTTTATTTTAACTTAGGGTTAGGGTTTGATCTTGGGGTTGAATCTCAATATAAGTTTCTCCATCATTAAAGATTACTTCACTACCATCAGGATAAGTATATTTAGTTTTAGCATCTTCAGAAGATTTTTCCCAATTAATTTTAAGAGCATAACCATTAGTAATGTAATAGCCTTCTCCCCTACCGATATTTTCTAGTTCTTGACGACCATAAGAATCATAACTATAATTTTTAATTTGATAAGTAAGAATATTTTTAGTAGTAAAGGGTTCTTTTGTTAGGTAATCAGAACGAACTTCATTATTACTTTTTCTAGTATAGAGTTTAGTCTCTGGGTCGTAAGTAAATTCAGTAGTTTGATAGTTAGAGAATTTTATTAGGACATTACTAGCAGGAATACTATCTTCTTTAGTGGTTAAATCTATGGGATCAACACTATAAGACAGTAATGGTTTTTCGGTAGTAGTATTTCGATATTTTTTATTGGTAATTGTTTCTTGTAATTTAGAAATATTAGTGTAGACTGTATGTTCACTAGCAACGGGTAGAGATTTATCTCGCCAATAGAAGTTGTCATCGACAAGACCATTAATATTATCGATATGACGTCTAGAGATATCTTCTTTGGCTTTATTACTATAGCCAAAGTGAGTATAGATAGCGTCATTTTCGACGGCATAATCTATAAAATAATGTCTACTACTTCTAATGGTTCCAATGGTGGTAGTGTCTTTAGCGTCTTTATAGACTGCTAATAAGCGGGTTATACCACCTTCAGTTATTATTTCATAGACTAGGTAAGCATCATTAAGACCCGTTTGATAGGGTTGAGCTACTTTTAAATTATTAATCATGACGGCGATAGATCGGGATTTAGAATTTAAATCAAGTATTTTTAATTGAGGCTTCTCTTCTTCTTTAATGGAATTAGAATTTGAGTGATGATTAGAAGAAGAAGGTTTTCTTAAGAAGAAATAGCCTCCTAGAAATAGTCCTATTAGGACTAATAGGAAGATAATAAGGGGTATTATCTTTTTACTCTTAGATCTTTTTCTTTTCATAATGTCTCCTTTTTATTCTTTAGAATAGGCTAAATAATTTAGGGATAAAGATGATTAGTCCGATTAAAGCAGAAGCAATGGCAAGGACTAAGACAGCACCGGCAGAGATGTCTTTAGCAAGTTTAGCTTCAGGGCTTTTCTCTTTAGTTATCATGTTGACGACGGTTTCGATAGCAGTGTTAAAGAGTTCGGCAGAGATAACGGTAGCAAAGAGAATGATACAGATGAACCATTCGATTAGAGAAATGTGAAAAATAAGGCCACAGATGATGACTAGGATCATCATAGCAATATGGATTTTCATATTTCTTTCGGTTTTGAAGGAAGAGAATATTCCTTCAAAGGCATAGCCAAAGCTATGAAGTAAATTTATTAACATAATTTTAAGTCCTTTCTTTTATTAGTTTATTAGTTATAAGTATAAAAATGATCAAGTAAATGCTCGAAAGAAGAAAACCCGCTATAACATCAGAAGCATAATGAACACCTAGGTAAATTCTTGAAAGACCTATACTGATAATTAAAAGAGAAAGAAAGATAGTAATAGTTAATTTAAGGTATTTGTTAGAAAGATATTTATTAGTAAGATAAATAAGATACCCAAAATAGGCAAGACCTACCATAGAGTGGCCAGAGGGAAAACTATAACCAGTTTCCGTAATGATATTGTAGCCACTAGGTCTTGGCCTTTTAACAAGTTCTTTAATAATGGTATTTATAATGGTTATAGTTAGAAGATTAATAATTAGAGAAAGATTTATCTTTTTTTCTTTAATTAGAAACATTAGAATAATAGTAGTTATAATTAAAGATACTGGTCCTCCAATATTAGTTATAAATTTAAAAATAGTAGTCAAATGGGGATTGATTAAATATTTTATAAAATGATTATAGAGCAAGATATCTAGAGATTGTTTATTAATAATTATAATAGTAGTTAGAAGAGATAAGATGAAGATAGTTATAATCAAAAAGATATTTTTAGTTTTAGATGTCAAGAATATCACTCTTTTCTAGGTTTATAAATTTATTATACTATAGTTTGAGATAGATTACTAGTCTAATGATTAAAAATCAAGATAGTAGTTATCTTGATTTGGAAGAAGAAGTCTCTTTATTTAAGCTTTCTCTAAAATTTTTAAGTTCATTTATAAATTCAATATCGGCTTCGTCGTCGGTATCTGCTAGTTGATAGATTTTATCTTTATTTTCAATTAATTCTTGATAACTGATAATAGCTTCTTCTTCCTGTTTCTTTTCATAATCAGTTAATTCAATAGGATCATCATTATGGGCTTCTTCGAGACGTTTAGAGACTTCTTCCATATAGGAAATAGTACTAGAACTACTGGTTTCATAGTCTTTAGAAGTCAAGATACGGACATTATTACCGTTTTTACGTTCTTTTTTTATAAAGTCATTAAGATCCATCTTTAATTCTTTAATACTAGGAGATTGATTAGTTATATTTATAGGAGAAGTTGGGGCTTTAATATTTTTAAGAACATTTTTTTGATAAGCTTTATTAGGATTAGAAAGAGATGATGTTTCTTTAGATTCTTTAATTTTAGGATTGGGAGATTTTATTTCAGATTTAGAACTAGATAAAGGTTTAGTTTCTTCTTTAGGGGTTAAAACAGGAGTAGACTTAACTAGAGAAGAAGTTTCAGAAGAGAGACTATCTTTAGAATATTTTAGTTTTTTTAATTCTTGTTCTAACTTTTTATTTTGTTTATTTAATTTAGATAGACGATAGAGAAAAAATAAAAAGAAGAAAATAAACACTATTATTATTAAAACTTCCCAGGATGTATTGTTTATTTCTTCTATATATATCATAAATGTCACCTCATACTACAATAATTTAGGATACTGGCTATATAAATAGCGGCAGTTTCAACCCGAAGAATTCTTTTTCCTAAGGAGATAGATTGATAATTATTATTATTTAACAATTCTTCTTCTTTATAAGATATTCCTCCTTCAGGACCTATTACAAATATTATTTTAGCACATTTATTAATATTTTGGAAAGAGTTAACTAGTAAATTATTTTCTTCTTTAGTACTACAGACATATTTATAGTCGTAGTTTTCTTTTAGAAGTTCAGGAATAGTCATTGGTTTAGTGACTTCAGGAATTATATTGCGATGGGACTGTTCACTGGCTTCTTTACAGATTGTCTTCCAACGTTCTTGTTTTTTATCTAGTTTGGAATTGTCGACCTTAACGATACTACGTTCTAGTTTTAAAGGAATTATTTTCTTGATACCTAACTCGGTTAGTTTTTGGAGGATTAGATCTAGTTTTTGTTCCTTGACTAGGCCTATGGCAATAGTAATATCTAGAGGTAGTTCATTGTCTTCTTCTTGGGTCTTTAGAATAGTTAAATTAAAATTTAGAAGATCGGTGATTTCACAGAGATAGGTAGTTTTATCAAAGATTACTTCAATTTGATCATGAAGTTGCATACGCATAACTTTTTTAATATGATGAATATCTTGGGGATAGAGAATTAAATTGTTATCTTGTTTATCTTGAGCAAAATATCTTTGCATATTAATTATTACTTACGAATTTAGAAAATTTTTTAAATTCGGTATCACTTTCTAGATCAGTATAGGATAGAGTTTCAAAGATATTTTTTTGTTCTTTAGTTAGTTTACTTGGAATAATAACTTTAGCTTGAACATACATATCACCTTTACGATGAGAGTTAACATTTTCAATACCTTTACCTTTTAATCTTAATTTATCTCCAGTATTAGTACCAGCGGGGATAGATAGAGAAACATTACCATAGATAGTAGGTATTTCTTTTTTGCAACCTAGAACAGCTTCCGTGATAGTTAAAGGAACAGTTAGATAAATATCATCATCAACACGTTTATACATACTGTGATCTTTCACAGTAAATTCAATATATAAATCTCCGGCATTACCACCATTAGTACCAGCTTCACCTTTACCGGGAACACGTAATCTATTTTCAGTATCGATACCAGCGGGCACTTTAATAGTAATAGTCTTAGTAGTTTTTACTTTACCATCACCACGGCAAGTAGAACATTTCTTTTCAAAACTAGTACCAGTTCCATGACATTTAGGACATGTAGTTTTAGTCAAGAACGATCCAAAAAGGGTTTTTTGTTCACTAGTAACAGTACCAGATCCACGACATTCAGAACAAGTAGTAGGATTAAATCCCCCTACTCCATTACAGTCAGGACAAGTATCTTCTAAGTCAAGGGTTAGGTCTTTTTTACAACCATAGATGGCTTCTTCAAAAGATATAGTCATACGATATAAGATATCGCTACCCCTTCGTGGTCCATTGGAACTCCTTCTACTACTAGAGTTAGAGAAGCCAAAGCCAGAGAATAAATCATCAAAGATATCGGACATATTCCCAAAATCAAATCCATCAAAACCAGAGAAGCCACCATTAGAATTAGTAAAGGCACTATGACCAAATTGATCGTACTGTTTTCTTTTATTAGCGTCTGATAAGACAGCATAAGCTTCTTGGGCTTCCTTAAATTTTTCGGCAGCATCTGGTTCTTTAGAAACATCGGGGTGATACTTTTTAGCTAATTTACGGAAAGCTGATTTAATTTCGGCATCTGTGGCAGTTTTACTGACACCTAAAACATCATAATAATCTCTTTTTTCCATTAATTTTACCTCCTTTTAGTAGTTGTTTGAGTAATTGAAGACCAATTAGAAGATGCGTCTCCAAGTAATAATCTATTAAAGACTGGGGAATTTAGGCTTTGATTTTGAATAAGTTCATTAGTTACGGCAGTGAACTTAGCAAGTTCTGGGAAGATCTGAACGGAATTATTCTCAGGATTAGATAAATCTAGAGTTCTGCTATAGCCTTTTTTATCAATAAATTTAGTCCAAGTTAAGGATAGAGGATCAGAGAAATCAAAGTCAATGCTAGTTACAGGAATATTAGGATCAGAAGATCTATGGGTTATCTTAAAATCAGAATACTTACCAAGAGGTAAGGCTTGTAAATTAAATTTGGGAGGAGTGGTAGTAGTTAGTTCAACTTTAGATAAACAAGTCCTTAAAGCTTCCCCAATATTAGGATTTTGGTGTAAGATCTCGGAAACTAAGTTAGCATCTAATTTCTCACTAGAGAAAATTTTTAAGCGTAAATCGTTATCAATATCTTTTCCTAGTTGTTTTAGAAGATTAAGCTTTGTTTCGGCATTAAGATCAAAGTATTGATAGTTAAGATCAAAATCATCGGCAATAGTTATTAAAGGGGCAATTCCAGAATATTTTTGGGTATTGGCAGTTCCTAGGAGATAATTTCCAAGAACAGTATCTTTAATTTCTAATAATTTAGTTTCTTGTTCAGGATAACTTTGAATAGACATTGATAAACCTAGATCAGTAGGATAACCATCAGGGTTATCTTTAACTAAGGGAATTAGTAGACTATAAGTATTATCTAAAGGATTTTTTCTAATAGTTAGAGATCTAGTATCATCTTTATCTCTTAAAGTTAGATCGATAGTAAATTCTTCCATATTGGTACTCCTTTCTTAACCTTAAAGAAGAAGTCCTAGTAAACTAGGACTTCTACCCTAGGTATAAATTATTTTTCTTCAAATTCAGCATCAACAGTGTTGTCATCTTTTTTAGTTTCTTCTTGAGAGTTATTATTCATATTTTTCATCATGTCTTCCATATTCGGAGCTTGACCACCGTTAGCTTTAGCAGCTTCTTCATAAACTTTAGTTGCTAATTTATTAGCACACTCTAATAACTTATCACGAGATGATTTAATCTTGTCAACGTCATCTGTTTCTAAAGCTTTTTTAGTTTCGTCTACTAATTTTTCAGCTTCTTCTTTATCTTTACTATCAACTTTATCGCCTAAATCTTTAATAGCTTTTTCAGTCATGAAGATAGTTTGTTCAGCATCATTTTTAGCATCGGCTTTTTCTTTCTTCTTAGCATCTTCTTCTTTGTTAGCTTCAGCTTCTTTTTGCATCTTTTCTATTTCTTCATCAGTTAAAGTATTAGTTGCAGTAATAGTTATAGATTGTTCTTTATTAGTTCCTAAATCTTTAGCTTTAACATTAACAATACCATTAGCATCAATATCGAAAGTAACTTCAATTTGAGGTACACCACGTGGTGCTGGTGGGATATTAGTAAGTTGGAAGTTTCCTAAAGTCTTATTGTCGTTAGCCATTGGTCTTTCTCCTTGAAGAACATGGATATCAACGGCTGGTTGATTATCAGCGGCAGTAGAGAAAACTTGGCTCTTACTAGTTGGAATGGTAGTGTTACGAGGAATTAAGACAGTCATGACACCACCAAGAGTTTCAATTCCTAGAGATAATGGAGTTACATCTAGTAAGACGACATCATTAACATCACCTGTTAAGACACCACCTTGAATAGCAGCTCCCATAGAAACTACTTCATCAGGATTTACACCTTTAGAAGGCTCTTTACCAGTTTCTTTCTTAACTAATTCTTGAACCATAGGAATACGAGTAGATCCACCTACTAGGATTACTTTATCAATATCTTTAGTAGTTAATTTAGCATCTTTTAAAGCCTTTTCTACTGGTTCTTTAGTACTTTCTACTAGATCTCTAATTAAATCTTCAAATTTAGCTCTAGTTATATCAGTTTCAAAGTTAACAGGAGTTCCATCTACTTGAGCAATAAATGGTAGGGAAATATTGGTTGTAGTCATACCACTTAAATCTTTCTTAGCTTTTTCGGCAGCTTCTTTAATTCTTTGCATAGCCATTTTATCGTCTCTTAAGTCAACGTTTTCTTCTTTCTTGATTTCATCAACTAGGTAGTCAACTAATCTATTATCGAAATCATCACCACCTAAACGGTTATTTCCAGAAGTTGATAATACTTCAAAGACACCGTCACCTAATTCAAGGATAGAGACATCGAAAGTTCCACCACCTAAGTCATAAACTAAAATCTTTTCAGAAGTATCTTGTTTATCTAGACCATATGCTAGAGCAGCGGCAGTTGGTTCGTTGATAATTCTTTCAACTTCTAAGCCAGCGATTTTACCAGCATTTTTAGTAGCTTGTCTTTGAGCATCATTAAAGTAAGCAGGTACTGTGATAACAGCTTTAGTTACTTTTTCGCCTAAATAAGCTTCAGCAGTTTTCTTTAGATCTCCTAAGATCATAGCACTTACTTCTTCAGGAGTATATTCTTTACCGTTAGCTTTTACTTTTTGGTTAGTTCCCATTAATCTTTTAATAGAACTTATAGTTTCGGGATTAATAACTGCTTGACGTTTAGCTTTTTCACCAACAATCATTTCTCCTTTTTTGAAGGCAACAACAGAAGGAGTAGTTCTTCCACCTTCAGCATTAGCGATTACTTTAGCTTCGCCTCCATCATATACAGAAACACAACTATTTGTGGTTCCTAAGTCAATACCTATAATTTTACTCATTATTATTCACCTTTCCTTTTTCATCATTAATATCAATATCATTTATTAATTTATCATCAATATATATTTCATATTCTTCTTCTTGGCCATCTTTATTATAATTAATAGTTAAATTATCTTTATTATCACTTTTAACTTTTAACATTAACCATTAACCTTGACCATAGCAGGTCTAATGACACGATCTTTATAAATATAGCCTTTTTGAAGAACTTCTAAAACGACACCTTCAGGTTTATTATCATCATGTTCAGTTAAAACAGCATGGTGATAAGTAGGATCAAATTCTACACCTTCGGCTTCAATTTCTTTTACTTCATATTTATTTAATAAACTTAAAGTATTAGTATAGATTATTTTGAAGCCCTCTAAGAATTTAGAAACTTCATCAGATAAATCATTATCATCCATTTTGATAGCTCGTTCAAAGTTATCAATTATTGGTAAGAAATCTTTAACTATTCCTTCTTCAGAGTATTTAAGTAATTTAGCTGTCTCTTCATCTTTTCTACGTTTGTAATTTTGTAAGTCAGCTTGATTTCTTAATAAAGCTTCTTGAAG
This sequence comes from uncultured Bacilli bacterium, assembly GCA_934149105.1. GTDB lineage: Bacteria > Bacillota_I > Bacilli_A > RF39 > UBA660 > RUG11215. Next base: position 30,467 of record CAKPDP010000004.1, on the reverse strand, counting down.
GGCTGCTACTTTGTTAGTAGCTTGTTCTAATTTTACTTCTAAATCATGTTCTTTAGAAGAATTTTCTTCACAGCTGTCATGACAAGAGCATTCTTTTTCAGAAGAAGATTCTTCACAATGACAGTTTTCACAAGAACATTCTTTTTCAGGATTAGTTATAGTTTCTTCAGTTACTTCTTTATTCTTTTCAGAATGTTTATTTTTATTTTTACTCATAATTCCTCTTTTCTATTTATTATCAAGATTATTTTTTAAGTAATCAAGTAAGGACACTACTCTATCATATTCCATACGCTTAGGACCTATGATAGCGATGGTTCCTTCTTCACCATTATAATTATATTTAGTTTTGATAATGGAAACATCAGATGAGAATTCATTATCATGGCCGATATAGATATTTATGCCATTTTCTTTTTCTTCAGTAATGTTAGAAACATCATCAAATTTAGTTAATAATTCTTTTACTTTATCAATATTACTGAATTCTGGTTGTTTTAAGAAATTACTTTTACCAGCGAAAGCTGTATCAGTAGCTTTAGTGGTAAATTCCGAGAAAGCATCATGGAAAGCATTATATAAAACTTCATGTTGTTTAACATATTTACCAATAATAGGTTTTATTTCATACTCTAATTTTTCTGATACTTCATTAATAGGAGTTCCTATTAGTAATTTGTTTATTAATTCAACAGTTTTTCTTACTTCATCTACTTCAATAGTATCAGGGAGAGTTAAAGTTTTATGTTCAACATAACCTTTATCAGTTATAACGATAGTTAAAACTTTATTGCGATCCAACGGAACTGTTTCTACTTTCTTCAATCTATTATCTTTAGAATTATTATCAAGAACAACAGTAGTATAGTTAGTTATCTCAGAAATTATTTCAATACTTTTTTTTATAGTATCAGAAATATCTAAAGAATTATTATGGAAAATAGTTTGAAGTTTCAACATATCCTCCCCTGTCATAGTTTTAGGAGTCATAAGATTTTCAACATAATATTTATAGCCAGTTTCACTAGGGCTTCGGCCAGAGGCAAAATGATTTTTTTCTAGATAGCCTAATTCTTCTAGTTCAACCATTTCGTTTCTAACAGTGGCACTAGAACAATTTAAACGTTCACAGATACCACTAGAGCTTACTGGTTTAGCAGTCTTTATATATTCTTCAACGATATTTTTTAAAATATCATTTTGTCTTTTACTTAGCACAGCATCACTTCCTTAGCAGTACTATTTTATCACTGCTAAATTCATTATATTACTATTTTTTAGCAATGTCAATAAATATTTGCTAAAAATAAGAATAATTTTATTATCTCAATTTAGTGATGATAGGTATTTATTAACTAACGATGTCTCACAAGTTGACAGTTTTTATATTCGTAAAAAATTTAAAAAGGGAGTTAGGAGGTCTTCTGTCTTCAAAAATCGTCGAACTAATGATTATAACATAATGTTACTAATAGACTGTTCGTTGTTTTAAAAAGTTTAAAAATTCTATCGCTTGGATAGAATTTTTAATAATTATTTAGCTCTAGAATAGGATCTCTTTCTAGTTTTAACTTTTGGTTTAGGCATATCAATAGTACCTTCTAAGACTTGAGTAGAAAAACCTTTTAATAATCTATTATCTAAGATAAAGTATAAATCTTGGGAATTGTTAGAAGGAACTTCTAAAGGATATTCTCTTTTATGATAATTACCATCATAGTAATTATTAATTATAGCTAATTCTTCGTTATTTAGAGTTGATAAAACAACATAGAAATCACTAGTAGTATATCCTAAAGTATGAAAATATTCTATTAAATCAGAGGTTTTAAATAGTTCTTCTCTATGTTTTTGATAAGCTTTATCTAAACTCTTAGTAGCTCTATTATCACTATTTTGATAGTTAAAAAATAATAATTTAGTTAGATCTTCATTAGGTCGTTCTAAGTAAGAAACAAATTCTAATAATTGAGGAGATTTTCTTAGTTTTCTTAAAGCTGCTGCTTCTATTTGACGAACACGCTCTTTAGTTATTCCTAAATCTAAACCTATTTCTTGATGGGTTTGAGGAGAAGAATTAAACCCATTACGACGTTCTAGGATAATTCTTTCTTTTTCAGATATAGGGGCTTCTTCTAAGAATTTACGAAATCTTAATTGAAAATCTTTTGTGATATAAGATTTTTCTAAATTAACACTATGATCTGCTACACAAGCTTCTAAAGTAACATCACTATCTGGTCCTACTTCTTGGTTAATACTTAAAGGAGTACTATTATATTTAGTTAGATTTTCAATTGTAGAAAGGGGAAGAGATAAAATTTCTGATAATTCTTCTGAACTAGGCTTTCTACCATTAAGCATTTGGAAATTTATTATAGCTTTATTATATCTATTTAATTTTTCTCTAGCGTGAGCAGAATAATAAAGTCCCCTATTGGTGGTACGTTTAGTATTATTAAGACTAAACTTAATAAAGATAGAGGCTAAAGTAGAAAAGCGGCAATTTTTACTAGGATTATATAATCTTATAGCACGCATTAAGGCTATTCTACCATCTTGCATCATATCTTCTGGTTCAATATCAGGAGTTATGTAACTTTTTAAAAACTTTGCTACTAAGCCTTCGTTTTTCTTTAAAAGTATTTCCATAGCTTTATTATCTCCTTGTTGAGCTTTTAAAAATAAGTCTTTATCTTCTTTAGTAATTATTTCAGAAGGATTATTTTCAATAATAGTTATATTTTGGAAGGAGCAATAATTTTCTATAACACCTACAAAGAGAGGATTAGAACTTATCTTCTCTATTTCTTTTCTGCTTACTTCTTTATTAGGTATTAAGATACTCATTAATTTAGTTATTTCTGGACAAGTAGATAAATTAGAAATTATATCCTCATAATCTTTTAAATTAGTATTTTCATTAGTTTCTAAAACCCTTACTATTTTTGATACTTCTACTAAAGCCTCTTTTTTAGTAGAAATAGTTGGTAAAATTTTACTTAAACATTTCTGTAATTCACTATTCATAGTAAAATTCCTCCTTTTTTTCTTTTAGTTGAGTTACTATTTTAACAAATTTAATTGCTCTTGTCAAAGGAATTATACCCCGCAAAAAACTAGACATTTAAATAATATCTAGTTTTAGTATTCTATCTCAGGATAGATAACTATTTTAATTCTCACTTTAGCTTGAATACCCCAACTCTTCAGATTAAATATTTAACTTGATGTGTTTAAAATATAGCACTTTTTATATAATTTGTAAAAATTATATAAGAGCTTTTTCAGCTTTTCTCTTTTTTAGAATTAGTAAAGAGATGACTATTAAAATTATTATTGCTATAGGGATTATGATATAGAGTAAATAGTTAAATTGAGGATATATTAATTTATTAAAATTAACTAAATAAAAATATCTATCATCATTTAATTTAGCTTTGATATAACTACAATTGATTTTATCACTATTATCTATATTATAACTATCAGTATCAGATAAATTATTAATAATTTCATCATGAGTATTTTTAAAGTAATTAGTAGCATTATCAGAATCTGTAAATTTATATATATCAATAGCTTCTTTAGATTGCTTATTTATAACAGAATAGTTTTTAACAATATTATAACCCACTAGATGTGGTGGTACTTCTGTAGTCTCAGAATAATTATAATTGTTTTGGGAAGAAAAGTTCTTTATTTTTTCTTCCAAAAATTCAGGCTTATTATTTAAAAGCCGATACTGGACCTAAGAATAATAGGAAGGTAATAATTGCAATTATTATTTTTTTATGGTTCACTTCCTCTATGAATATAATTGATTTATTATTATATAGCTATCAATAAAAGTAGCATTTTTTAAATTAATAGTTGTCTTATCTTTTAAATTAATGGTTATAGTACTATAGGTTTTTGTTTCTTCGTTATAATCACCATATAGCATATCAATAAAAGTATTAATTCTAGATAAGCCATAAGAATTGTTAGTAGAAACTATTTGATAGACAACATCTTTATCAGTAACTAAATAAATATTATCGTTTTCTATTAAAATATATTTAAAACTAATGGTATATTTATCGTCATCAGTAAAGACATCGTAAGGACTTAGATAGGCCACTCCAGCATTTTTGTAAAGATAAATTTTATCTTCATAGTTATAAACCCAAGTTTTATATAGATCACCTTCCGAATTATAGAGCATGTTATTTTCATTAACAAAATTATAATTAGATAGACTATTATCATCATTTTTGACAATTCTAGAAACTTTAGTTTTAGTGGGAATTACTTGAGATTGATAAGTATTATCAGTGTTTTTATCAGTTAATAACTGATGGGCTTTACCATCTCTAGCAAAGGCATAAACATTACCATTATAATTAATTTGTTCAAAACTACTAATTTTATTATTAATATTATTATTTTCTTCATCTAAAATAGTAATACTTGTACTTTCTTTAGTAGTAGGATTATAGGATACTATTTCACCTTTTAAATCATCATATTTAAGAATAGCTGCAGAATTAGTAACCTCTACTTCTAGATCATTATCGGTATAAAAACCATCTTCAGAATAATTATAGGAATTAGTATACGTGTTTAAATTATAATCTATACTATGACTAGAAGTATTTTTACGAAATCTTAAAATAAGTATAACTATTAATATTATTATAATTAAGATAATTAGGCTAATAATAAGATTCTTTTTGGTCAGATTTTTTTTGAATTTATTAAGCATATTATCACTCCTTAAGGATATTTTCTTTAAAAAACAAATGAAATAATCATTTGTTTTTTACTATTTCAAAAATTTTTTTAATACTCTATTTAATTCTGGTTTTTCAATTGGTTTAGCTAGGTAATCATCAAAACCTTTTGCTAGATAATCTTCTTTCATTCCTGTTACGGCATTGGCAGTTAGGACAACAACGGGGATATAGAAACCACTAACGCGTTCTTGTTTTTTAAATATTTCTAAAGTTTCAACACCACTCATGTTAGGCATCATATCATCCATTAAGATTAAGTCAAAGTCTTGATTTTTATCAATTAGTTCTAAGAAATCTTCACCACTATTACATGTTGTAACATCAATATTATAAGAAGATAATAATTTAGAGGCTACTTTAAGATTTAATCTATTATCATCGACAACTAAAACTTTCTTATCTTTAGCATCAAAAGTTTTAACTTCTTTAGTAGTTTTATTTTTTAATAATTGTTCTTTAGTAAGTGGAGAAATTATTTTTTGATCAATAATTACAGTAAAGATAGAACCTAGACCATATTCACTTTCGACATCAATTTTACCATTCATTAGCTCGACTAAGTTTTGCGTTATAACAAGACCTAGACCATTTCCTTCACTATTATTATTATCATTTAGTTTTTGAAATTTAGTAAAGATTTTATGAATATTTTCTTTACTGATACCAATACCTGTATCTTTAACAGACATCTTTAAACGACAAAGGGACCCGGAGACAGTGGCAGTTACTTTTAATTCAACAGAACCTTCTTTAGTAAATTTAATAGCATTACTTAAAAGATTTAATAAGACTTGTTTTATTCTTTCAGAATCACCATATAAAACGGTAGGAATATTGTCCGCTATGTTGGATTTTATTTCAACTTTTTTATTAATAACCATCGATTTAGATAATTCTATAACACTTTCAAACATTTCATAGGTTTCATAATTTTTATTATTTATTTTGATGCTTCCAGATTCTAAAAGTGAGATATCAAGGATACCATTAACAAGATCAACAAGATTTTTAGAGGCAACACGAATGTCTTTAGTGTTTTCCTTGATAAATTTTAGATCACTTTCATTTTCAATTAATTGGCTTAAGCCATCAATAACACTAATAGGGGTTCTAATTTGATGGGACATATTAGTTAGAAAGGCCGATTTTTCATGGCTGTTGCGTTCAGCTTGTTCTTTAGCAAGGGTTAGGTTATTGATTATTTTGAGATCAGGATTTTCAATAAAGAAATATAAAAGATATAAGATGAAGGTTTCACCTAAGGCTTCAATGATAATATCTGTATAGTGACCCAAAAGAAGGAAAGCACTTTCTAAAAGAGTTATTAATAAAAGGGTTAGATATTGTTTTTGAGAGAAGTAACTTATATTTATGGTTAGAGAAAAACAACTAAACATTAAGATTACTAAAGAGGCAATAAAGGTAATATTTAGGGCTAGACCAGCGATAGGAGTTAGATATAGAGGAGCAATAATAAGGGACGCAATAGAAATTACTGTCAATATAGAGCTTAAAATCATCATATTATTTAAGGACTTTTGATAAGTACTATCACTTGCTATATACTTGTTTTTACGACTAGATGAAAAAATATATAAAAAATACCATATCAAAAAGATTAGTTGATATCCTAAAAACATTTTAGTTAAAATAACATTAGAATTAAATTTAGAAATAATTATAACTAATATTTCTCCTAATAAATTTAGAATTATTAATCTTTTAAAAATTTTACTATTAGTTTTATTTAATTTATCTTTTTTAAAGAAAACTATTAGTAATAAAATTATAAATAATAATCCTATTAATCTTAAACATAACACCATAATGCCAACTCACTTTCTTCTATCTTATTTCTAGTTTAATTATAACAAAAATTAAAAAAGTGGTAAATACTATTTAACACTTTTTTACTATTATTTGCGACCACTTCTATGTGGAGTTGTCTTAGGCATATACTGAGTAATATCGATAACATTACTCTTTTCTTTAGGCTCCAGATCTTTTAAACAATCAAAGGCTTTATGTTTAGCAGGTTGAATCTCTTCTGGTTGATATCCAGGTCCTTCAAAAGCACCTTCTACAAATCTAGTAACGGGAACTTTTTGACCATCGATATTTAGTGGCTGTTCATAGACAGGAATATTTAGAGTATCTATTTCGGCAGCTTCTCTTAAGTAAGGTTTACTCTTTTCTCTTTCTAAGTAATAATCTAAGAAATTAAGGTAAGTATCAGCACGGAGATCACTAATAGCTCTACCGGTATCTTTATCTATATATTTACCACTATCAACAAGGCTTACAGAACTAGTAGTAGAAAACAAATGTTGTTCAGTTCGAAGAGATATTTGAAGGCCATAATCACGTTTTAGTTGAGATAAAGGGACAAATTTAGGAGTAAATTTATTATCTTCAGTAGGAACTAAGGCTAAAAATTTAGATCGACTAGGAGTTCCTAAAACCACTCGTCTTGTATATTTATAAGGATTATCTGGATCTTTATTATAAGATATTAAATAAGGTATTAAACTTTCTTGATCTGGTAGGCCTGTGCTTACTTTTTTAGCAGTATCTAGAAAATCTTGAAAGAAATCATCCTTCACAAGTTCAGGAGTTACTTTAAATTTATTTAAATAAAAACTACGATCGTTATCTCTTTTTATATATCTACTTGTTTCCATAGTATTACACCTCACTACTCTATTTTATACTTTAATTTTAGCACAGATTAAAAAAACAAGTCAATTATTTAGACTAGTTTTTTAATTATTTTGTATATTCAAATTCATAGTCAAGAATTTTAACAATATCTCCTTCTTGAATACCCATTTGTTCTAATTCGTCATCAATACCCATTTTACGTAATTTTCGACTAAATCTATTAATGGCTTCATCAGTATTAAAGTTAATCATCTTGAATATTCTTTCGACTTCTTTACCACTTATAACATAAGCATCTTTTTCTTTAGTTATTTGATATGGTTTTTCTTGTTTAAATTTATAAAGAACATGTTTTTCTTGAACTTCTTTATCAAATAAGATATCATCAGGGATAGTTTTTAATAATTCTTTAAGTTCTTCAATAACTTTATCAAGGCCAGTATTATTTAAAGCTGATATTTCATAGATGGGGCTAGTTATTTTTTTCTTAAATTCTTCTAGATTGGCAGCTGATGTTGGTAAATCCATCTTATTGGCAATTATTATTTCAGGTTTAGTAATTAGTTTAGGGCTAAATTCTTCTAGTTCTTTTCTGATTACTTGATAATCTTCATAGGGATCACGTCCTTCTTGACCAGACATATCAATTATATGTGCTATAACTTTAGTTCTTTCAATATGTTTTAAGAATTTATGGCCCAAGCCTAGACCAGTGGAAGCTCCTTCGATTAGTCCTGGAAGATCAGCAACGGTGAAACTATAATCTTTAGTTCTAACAACACCTAAATTAGGACTAAGAGTAGTGAAGTGATAAGAGGCTATTTTAGGGTTAGCATTAGAAATCATAGAGAGAATAGTTGATTTACCAACACTAGGTAGTCCTACTAGACCAACATCGGCAAGCATACGAAGTTCAACTTTAATGGCACGAACTTCTCCTGGTTCTCCACGTTCACAGAAGGAAGGACAAGGATTACTTCTAGTTGCTAAGGTTACATTACCACGACCTCCCCTACCCCCAGTTGCAACGATAACTTCTTCACCGTGTTTAGTTAAGTCAGCAATAACAAGGTTGGTATCGGCATCTTTAATAGTTGATCCAACAGGAACTTTAATAATGGTATCTTCGGCATTCTTACCATTTTTATTTTTTCCTTCACCATTTAAACCGGCAGAACCTTTAATTTTTTTCTGGTATCTTAAATCTATTAGAGTTCTTAAACCTTCGTCGGCTTTAAAGATGATATCGCCACCTTTTCCACCGTTACCACCAAAAGGTCCACCCATAGGTACAAATTTTTCTCTTCTAAAGGCCATACAGCCGTCACCACCACGGCCAGCTTCTACTTCTAGGTTAACTTCATCAACAAACATGTTATCCCTCCTTTTGGTATTTATTATATCATGGATAGTTAAAGATGTAAATTGGTACCTATCTTGTCAATTAAATTAAACTCAATAACTCTCGTGAAATGTATCTTCATAACTTATAGATTTAGTCTTGAGATTTAATATTTTTAGTTTCTAATATTAATTTATCAAAATCAGATATATATTTTTGAACTTGTACCACACGATATTTTTCATATTTGTCTAAATTATATAAGGCTTCTATTTAAACATTACCATTTTCTCTTTGATATAATATTAACTTTTTAATTTGCCAATATTCATAACTGTTTCTCATCTTTATTATATTAACTATTACTTTCTTATAAATTTTTCGTGAAGTTTTGCAAATAGACTGGCAAAACTTTTTTTGCTTAGACATTTTATAGAGATGATTTTAGAGGAAAAAAAAACATAACTGCCGTTATATGTTATACATATTTTATAATAAATAAAGATTATTTAGAACTTTATTTAAACGCTTTGCTAATTTTCTAATCATTTCATTACTATTTTTTAGGAGCAAAAAGGACTGCTCCCACGAGAATAAAAATTATAATAATCATTCCTACGATGATCATACTTAAATTATTAGTATTTTGGGTATCATTAATTACTGCTCCAAATATGGAGAGTGCATTAAAAACAGATAATTTTGTTACCATAATATTACCTCCATTATTTCAAGAAAACACCTGCTATAGAAAAACAAGTAGCAATTACTGGTAATATATTAGATAACATTCGATAGAAAATGCTAATAAAAATATTATCAGTTTCAAAATAGATATAAGATAAAGTCATATAAAAGATTGTATCAGATAAAATAATAATTAAGCTAATGGTATTAGTAGCGGATAGAGCCACTTGGAAAAAGGCATTTAAGAAGCCAGTTATTATTACAAATGACCATTTGTTGGTTATTATTTTTTTAAAAGAAAGCTTGAAGACAAGTTCTTCTATTATAGGATAATAAATTAGCATAAAGAAGATAGCCAAGACTGGAATGGTTCGGAAGCCCTCAAGGGTATTATTAACATAGTAGATGTCAGGGAAAAAGACATTAATAAGAGTACTGATGATAAAATAGATAGAATAACCAAGAAAAAATATTTTAAGACTACTTAAATTATTTTTTAAAAAATCTTTTTTTAAATTTTTTAAGGAAGTCTTTAGATCGCGGTGATAAACGATAATATAAATGAGTAATAAGATTGCAAAAATAAGGGCACTTATCCACAACTTAATGTTTCCTTGGAGGTTAAAAAGGCTAGTAAGTCCTGATACCAGGTAGCTCCATAAGAAATATATTAATACTGTTAGTGTGCAAACTATAATATTTTTGCCTTGTGTCTTAGTCATTATTATCACCTTGATATAATTATAACAGATGATAGAAAAGTTTCCAAGATTAAAAGTTAAGTTAGAATTTAATTTGACACTTTTTGGGTAAATAAAGACCAATTCTTGTGAACTGGTCTTTATCTTAGTGAAATCTTCCGCTAAGAATTTTCCAAATTAAACTCCACATAATGGTTAGTCTCCTTTCCTATCCAATTCTAAACGCTTATAATTTATGAATACTGCCTTTATAAATTACATTTTAAATATACCATAAATTGTTAAGAAAGTCAATTTTAGAGAAAAATAATTTTAATACTTTACTTCAATGCCGTCAAATGCTATTTCAAATAACTTTTTAGAAGCTAAGTAATCACACATATGAACAAATCTTTCACTAGCACTTTTAGGCTTAGGAAGAATTTCTTCATGAGTTCTATAGTCAGTATTCCAAGGACCCATATGGGATTCAATCATACTACATACTTTTCTGATACTATCAAGATCAAGGGACAATTCTTTTTGATGTTCCATTATGAAATGAGAAGCTAATAAAGGATGATCGGCTCTTGTATACTTTTCTTTAGGATTGCCACTTTTAAAACTATCATGTAAAACTAAAGCCATGATAATTAGATCTTGATCAAATTCAGAAAATTTACAAATACTTTCATCGTTAAAGAATTCGACTGCTATTCTAACGGCAGCTTTTGTGTGTCTTACTAGTCCATGTTCTCCGCTGGCATAGGCAGGATGATATTTTCCGGTAGATGAAGCTGGTATTTCAAAAAAATAATCTGGTACTAAATTTATTAAGTATTGTAAATCTTTAACAACAATTTTATTTTTGATATGTTTGTATTCATTATTAAAATATTCTATTTTATTCATTTTATACACCTTCTATTTCTTTATATTTATATCTAAAACATTATAAGGGATTGAAATATTATCTTTATCTAATTTCTTTTTAATCAAGATTAAGCTTTGTCTTTTAACACTATATTGACTCATGGCTTTGCAAGTTATTTCAACAGCATACTTCATACTAGAGGCTTCATAGGAATCAATACCTAAAAGTTCTACTTTTTTAACACCATCTAACTTTGTTAATCCGGGTATTAATTCAGTTATAGAGCTTTCAAACTTAGAGATATCTTGATTATAGGAAATAGCTATTTTTAAAATCAATTTATAATCAGCCATGCTATAATTAATCACCTCATTAAAAGCACTATTAGAAATTATTTTTACTTCACCAGTATAAGACTTGATCTTGGTAGTTTTTAAGCCAACGGAGATTACTTCTCCCATGAATCCATTAACTGAGATATAATCCCCTACTTCGTAATGATTATCAAAGATAATAACAATACCAGCGATTAAGTCTTTGACGATATCTTCAAAAGCTAGGCCAACAACTACTCCTACTAAACCTAAGCCAGTTATAAGGCTAGTAGTGCTAATGCCATAGACATTTAAAATAGCAATAACAACAACAATAGCAATTATATATTTAATTATATTTTTGATCAGAGAGGTTACAGTCTTAGTCTTTTTTTCCATGTTTTTAGTTTTTTTCATAGGAGTTTTGATTATTTTAGTTAATAATTTAGAGATGATGTTAAAGATAATAACACCAAGACAAATGTAAATGATTGGTAAAAAGAATTGTTTAGAACTAATAAATTTAAGCATAATTAAGATTTCCTTTCTAAAAAGTTTAATAATATTTCATTGGATAAATATAAATATTGCGGATTTATTTTTAGGTGGTTATTAGTAATAATTAGAAGTTTATCTAGGATTAGATTATCTAGATCATAAACTGAGAAAATATCTTCTTGGTAAGTATTTTGAAATGTTGTTAGATTTACTCCTTCTAATTTTCTTAGGCCCAAGATCATGGTATTAGACATCTGAAGATCTTTATCTTCATAATTTTTTTGCTCAAGATAATCACCTTTTAGATATTTAGTTAGATTTCTGGTATTAGTAAGACGATAATTATGAAGATAACCAGTACTAGAAAGACCAAAGCCATAATAACTACCATTATTCCAATAATTTAGATTATGTTTAGAAAAATAATTTTCTTTAGCATAATTACTTATTTCATAATGTTTATACCCATGACTAGTAAGAGTTTTCTCTATTAAATTATATTGTTTATATTCAATATCTTCAGAGATATTGGAATAATTATTTAAATAGAGTGCAGTATGGGGTTCTATAATAAGGCTATAGCAAGAGACATGAGGAATATTTAGAGAGAGAAAGATTTGAAGGTCTGTTTCTACAACCTTTATATCGTTTATTATACCATAGATTAGGTCAATATTAATATTATCTAAGCCATTATTTTGTAATTTTTTTATTATGTCAAGAGCTTGTTCTTGAGTATGGGTTCTATTTAAGAGCTGGAGACATTTATGGTCAAAAGATTGAACCCCTAAACTCACTCTATTGACTCCATATTTTTTTAAGATCTGAATTTTTTTTTCATCTAGACAGTCAATATTTGTTTCAATAGTAAATTCATAATCTTTAGTTAAATTAAAATATTTTGTTAGGGAAAGAAGATAATCTAATTCTTGATAGTTTAAACTAGTAGGGGTGCCTCCTCCTATATAGATAGAGTTTAGAGGTTCTCCTTGATAGTTTTTTTTAATTTCTTGTTCTAAGGATTTTAGATAGTTAGAAGATAAGGTTTCGTTATAATATACTTTAGAAAAATCACAGTAACTGCAGATATTACTACAGAAAGGAATATGAATATAAGCTCCTAGGAAATTGGACATTTGTTCCCTACTTTAGACATTCATTACCAACTGTAGTAGTTTGATAAGTATACGTATCGTGATTATTTTTGTAAGTATAAATTATACAACCAGGAGCAGTTTTATTATCAGAAAGGTAATAACTATTTTTAGTTAGATAGCCTTTACTATAAAGAGTAGATAAGGTTATATAACAAGAAGTACTAGTGATACTATTGTAATTATCTTCAACATATTCTTGAGCAGCACTTAGATAGATATGTTCTTTTTCTTTAGAGAGTTTAGTATTAGTTCGTTTTAAAAGAGAAGTAATACTAGGCATAGCAATGGACATAATAAGAATTAGAATAGTAATTACTGCTAGCAATTCGATTAGAGTGAAACCTTTATTATTTTTTAGAACGGTGACCATGTTTTTTTCTTCCTTTCTTGGTAGATAGTTTTTTCTTAAGAATTAGAACAAAGATTAGGATTAGAGCTAAAAGTGTAAGAAATAATTTAGTATGTTTATATTTTATAGTGGTAGTTAGGTAAACAGGATAAGTATAGAGAACATTATTTTCGTAAGAAATAGTTATAGTACCTAGTTTAGAATTAGTTTTTACTTTAGATGTTAGAGTATCAATACCATTATAAGTATATTTTAATTTAGTTTGATCGAGATCATTTTTAAGATAAAGGATTATATCTTCGGGACTGGTAATAGAGTATTCTTTGGTAAAAGCATCTTTTATTTTAAGGGTTTGGACTAGAGTATCTTTTTTTAGAACCGTTGTATTTTGATAATTAGTAAAATAATAATTATAGATATTGATAGCATCTTTAACATGAAGAGGATTACCATAACTATAAGGGGCATTAGCTGTTAGAAGAAGATAGTTTACACCATTATAGGTTGCAATGCTAGATAGGCAAAGGCCTGCAGCATCAGTATATCCTGATTTAGATCCAAGAATATTAGTAACGTTTAATTTATATCTAGTAGCGGCTGTTTTTAAAGTACTATCAAAGGTAAGATTATTGGTAGTAGTATAACTTTTACTAGTATATATTTTAGAAAAAGCTTCATTAGTTAGGGCATATTTTAAAAGTTTGCTCAGATCTTCAAGAGTGGAATAATTATTAGGATCATCTCTACCAATAGGATTAGAATAACTAGTATTAGTCATACCTAAGGACTTAGCTTTTTCATTCATTAAAAGAGCAAAATCAGGAATAGTTTTAGAAACAGATAAGGCTAATTGGGTAGCAGCTTCGGCACCACTAGGGAGAATAGTTCCATAGAGAAGATCAAGATAAGTTACTTTATCCCCTACTTTGAATCCCGCTAATGAATATTCTTTAGTGTCTTCAAAAGCTTTTTTAGTAACGGTTACTTGGCTATTTAGATCAGGAATATTTTCGATGGCCACTAAAGCAGTCATGATTTTGGTAAGACTAGCAATAGAGATTTTATCGGTGCTATTTTTAGCATAAAGAACTTTATCTTCATCTAGATTATATAATAAAATATTATGGGATTTAACACTAGGAAAGTCTTTAGCTTGATCCTCTAGATAATCTTGATAACCAGAAGTTATATAAGTATAATCAGTTTTAGCATTAAGAGGAGTAATATTAAAGAGAAAAAGAATTATTATAAAGAGATATTTAAATTTATGTTTATTCATACATCAACCTTCATTCTGATATTTAGTTTACTTGTTATAATTATATAAAATTTAGATATAAATTTCAATATGGTGTTCTTAATTTTCTGGTTTTAGGGGTAGATAAAAATGAATCCTAATATTAGGAGATAATTACTAAGAAAGGATTTATTATATAGATACATCTTAGAAAATGGTATTTTATTTTAAATACGAATATGTTATAATTAAGATTAAGAGAGGTTGATAATTATGGATCAAACTAAAATTATAGAACTTACCGAAGATGAGTTTTTTAATTATTCTTATAATCATAGTAAAAAAAATTATTTACAGACAGTAGAATATGCCACTATGAAAGGAGAAGATGGTTATGACCCTATGTATTTAGGTCTTATCGATGATAAAGATAATGTTTTTGCGGGTACGATGCTAATTACAAAGAAAATCTATAATAAGTATAAATATGCTTTTGCTCCTGGAGGATTTTTAATAGATTATAGTAATAAAGAACTATTAATGGCATTTACATTGAAACTTAAAGATTTTTTAAGAAAAAAAGATTTTATCTATTTAAGACTTAATCCAAGGATTAGATTTAAGGTTTATAATAAAGATTTAACTCTTATGGATGGTAATGCTATTCAGACTAATAATTTAAAAGAATGTGGTTATAACTTTATGGGGTATAGAGATGATTTTTCGAGATACGGAGTGTCTTTAAAGGTCGGAGATTCTTTAACAGATATTTATAATAATTTTAGTAGAAGTACTAAGAGAAATATAGCTTTTTGTTTAAATACTGGTATTACAGTATATAAGGGTTCTAACGAAACTTTGAATTTATTTTATGAATTGGTTAAAAAAAATAATCCTAAAGGATTAGAATATTATAGGAAGTTAGCTAGTTACTTTAATACAGATTATAATAAGTTTGAAATATTTTTTGCTAAACTTAATCCAGATGTTTATATTAATAATTATCAATATTTGTTAAAAAAGGAACAAGCTAGAAACACTAGATTATCACAAAAAATGCAAAATAGTAGTAATGGTGGTAGTTTAAAGTTAGTTAATAAGAAGATGTTTTCAGATAGATTAATAGATAGATATAGTAAAGAGATAAAAAGAGCTACTAATATATATAAATTCTTTCCTAATGGATTAATTATTGGAACTTGTGGAATTATTAGAGATAATAATGAAATAGTTTTTGTAGTTGATGGTTATAACGATCAGGTAAACTATATACATAGTATTAGTTTAATAAAATGGGAAATTATGAAGATTTATCATAGTGTTGGTTATAGGAATTTTAATTTTGGAGCAGTATGTTCTAATTTTGAAGATGAGAATTATAAAGGATTATTTCAATCAAAGGTTGGTTTTGGTGGTGAAGTCATAGAGTATCCAGGAGATTTTGATCTGGTTACTAATAAATATTTATATACAATTTATTCAGGATTATTTAATTTAAAGAATAAGAAATAAGAAGAATTTAGAAATTACTAAGATAGGTAATTTCTTTTTTATATATTTAATTATGGCTAATTAGCCATAATTAATAGCCTGAGGCTTAAATATTTAGAAAATTACTGTTAAAGATCAAAAAGATAAAAAGATAAGTAAATTAAATATACGAAGTCTAAAAATAAAAGTTAAAGATCAAGAAGATAAAGAATTATACTTGAAGATTAGGAGTAATTTGAGATCAAAAAAAGA
This sequence comes from uncultured Bacilli bacterium, assembly GCA_934149105.1. Taxonomy (GTDB): domain Bacteria; phylum Bacillota_I; class Bacilli_A; order RF39; family UBA660; genus RUG11215. The sequence continues at coordinate 14,147 of CAKPDP010000004.1, read as the reverse complement.
ACTGGAAATTAATCCAATTCTTTTAAGGTTAGTAATTATTCCATGATTTCTGAAACAACACCAGCACCAACTGTACGTCCACCTTCACGAATAGAGAACTTAGTTCCGTTTTCTACAGCGATTGGTGAGATTAATTCTACAGTCATAGTTACATTATCACCAGGCATAACCATTTCTGTACCTTCTGGTAAAGTGATTACACCAGTAACGTCTGTAGTTCTGAAATAGAATTGTGGTCTGTAGTTTGAGAAGAATGGAGTATGTCTTCCACCTTCTTCTTTAGACAATACATAAACTTCAGCTTTGAATTTCTTGTGAGGTTTAACTGTTCCTGGTTTAGCTAGGATTTGTCCTCTTTCTACGTCATCACGAGAAATACCACGTAATAATACTCCAGCGTTATCTCCAGCTTCAGCATAATCTAATGATTTTCTGAACATTTCGATACCAGTTACTACTGTCTTTTGAGTATCTCTTAAACCAATGATTTCAACTTCATCATTAAGTTTTAATTGTCCTCTTTCAACACGTCCTGTAACAACTGTTCCACGACCTGTAATTGTAAATACGTCTTCAATAGACATTAAGAATGGTTTGTCATTATCTCTTTCAGGAGTTGGAATCCATTCATCAACAGCATCCATTAATTTGTTAATAGATTCAACTGCAGCAGGATCTCCTTCTAGAGCTTTAAGAGCAGAACCTCTGATAATTGGAGTGTTATCTCCATCATAATCATATTTACTTAAAGTATCACGAACTTCCATTTCAACTAAGTCTAAAAGTTCTTCATCGTCTACTTGGTCACATTTATTTAAGTAAACAACAATTCTAGGTACACCTACTTGTTTTGCTAATAATAAATGTTCTCTTGTTTGAGCCATAGGACCATCAGTAGCTGCTATAACAAGGATAGCTCCATCCATTTGAGCAGCACCTGTAATCATGTTTTTAACATAGTCAGCGTGTCCTGGACAGTCAACGTGAGCATAGTGACGTTTGTCAGTACGATACTCAACGTGAGCAGTATTAATGGTAATACCTCTTTCTCTTTCTTCTGGTGCTTTATCAATATCAGCATAATCTTCAAATTGGGCATAACCTTTGGCTGCTAAAACTTTAGTAATAGCAGCAGTTAAAGTTGTCTTACCATGGTCAACGTGGCCAATTGTACCAATGTTAACGTGTGGTAATGAACGATCAAATTTTTCTTTTGCCATTTTTATTTCCTCTCTTTCTAAATTTACTATCTTATTGTATCAAATGGGGGGCACTTTTTCAAGTGTTTTTATTAATTAGCCCCATTTTTTTTGATTATCTCTTCGGATATACTCTTTGGTACTTCTTCATAGTGGTCTAATACCATTACGAAGTTTCCACGTCCTTGAGTATTAGAACGAAGACTAGTTGCGTAACCGAACATTTCCGCTAAAGGAACCATTGCATCGATTGCTAAAGCGTTTCCACGAGACTCTTGTCCCATTGGACGGCCACGACGAGAAGTAATATCTCCCATAACATTTCCTAGATATTCATCTGGTACTGTTACTTGTACTTTCATGATTGGTTCTAGAAGTACTGGTTGACATTTATTCTTAATTTCTTTTACTGCTAGGGAAGCTGCAATCTTGAAGGCCATTTCTGATGAGTCAACATCATGGTATGAACCATCGAATAGAGTGGCTTTAACATCAACAACAGGGTATCCTGCTAAAACACCACCCGCTAGAGCTTCTTGTAAGCCTTTATCAACAACAGAAATGTATTCTCGAGGTACAACACCACCAACGATATTGTCGACGAATTCATAACCTTTTTCAGGATTTGGTTCAAAACGAACCCAAACATGTCCATATTGTCCACGTCCACCTGATTGTTTGATATGTTTTCCTTCACATTCAGCTGTTTTCTTAATTGTTTCACGGTAAGCAACTTGAGGAGCTCCTACAGTAGCTTCAACACCGAATTCTCTTCTTAATCTATCAACTTGGATATCTAAGTGTAATTCTCCCATACCAGAGATAACAGTTTGTCCAGTTTCAGGATTTGTATGCATTCTGAAAGTTGGATCTTCTTCTGCTAACTTAGTTAGAGCTAGGGCTAATTTATCTTGATCAGCTTTTGATTTTGGTTCAATAGCTTCAGAGATAACTGGTTCTGGGAATTCCATACCTTGCATTATTACTGGTTTCTTTTCATCACATAGAGTATCAGCTGTGGTAGTATTCTTTAAACCGACGATAGCTCCGATCTCTCCAGCATATACTTCTGCTATTTCTTCACGGTGATTAGCGTGCATTCTTAAAATTCTTCCTACTCTTTCTTTAACATTCTTAGTAGAATTTAGAACATAAGAACCACTCTTTAAAACGCCGGAATAAACTCTAAAGAAAGTAAGCCTTCCAACGAATGGGTCAGTCATAACTTTGAATGCTAAAGCAGTAAATGGTTCAGAATCACTAGGATGTCTAGCTACATCGTTACCATTAAAGTCTTTACAAACGATAGAAGGAATATCAGTTGGAGCAGGTAAGTAATCAACAACAGCATCTAGTAATGGTTTTACTCCCATGTTTCCTAAAGCAGTTCCACATAGGAATGGGAATAATTCAGCTTTAATAGTTCCTATTCTAATTGCTTTCTTTAATGCTTCAACAGTTATTTCTCCGCCGTCAAGATAAGTCATCATTAATTCTTCATCAAAGTCAGCAGCGGCTTCAATTAGACGATTACGATATTCTTCGGCTTTGTCTTGTAATTCGGCTGGAATTTCTATTTCTTTAGCATTTTCATCAGGTTTTCCATCGAATTCATATGCTTTCATGGTAACTAAGTCAATAACACCATGGAATTCATTTTCTGCTCCGATAGGTAATTCAACAGCTACGGCATTAGCGCCTAATCTGTCTTTTACGCTTTGTAAGCTCATATAAAAGTCTGCTCCCATTTTATCCATCTTATTAGAGAATATAATACGAGGTACTTTATATTCGTTTGCTTGTCTCCATACTGTTTCACTTTGTGGTTCAACACCAGCTTGGGAATCTAGTAATAAGACAGCTCCATCTAATACTCTTAAACTACGTTGAACTTCAATAGTAAAATCAACGTGTCCAGGAGTATCGATGATATTTAATCTATAGCCTTTCCAGAATGCAGTAGTAGCAGCACTAGTGATAGTTATACCACGTTCTTGTTCTTGTTCCATCCAGTCCATTTGGGAAGCTCCATCATGAGTTTCACCAATTTTATGGATTTTACCAGTATGGTATAAAACACGTTCAGTACAAGTAGTCTTACCAGCATCAATATGGGCCATAATACCTATGTTACGGGTATTTTGTAATGCTATTTCACGAGCCATATTTTATTTTCCTTTCTTATTTTACCATCTATAATGAGCAAAGGCTTTATTAGCTTCTGCCATCTTATGAGTGTCTTCTCTCTTCTTAACGGAAGCTCCAGTTCCATTTGCGGCATCAATTATTTCGTTAGCAAGATTTTCAGCCATAGAATGACCATTTCTTAATCTAGCATATTGAGCTAACCAACGGAATGCTAAAGCTTGAGCACGAGCGGGTTTTACCTCAACTGGAACTTGATAGTTAGCTCCACCTACTCTTCTAGATTTAACTTCTAGAGCTGGTTTGATATTAGCCATAGCTTTTTCGAATACAGCCATAGGCTCTTCACCAGTTTTTTCTTTAATCATATCAAAAGCACCATAAACGATCTTTTGAGCTGTTCCTTTTTTACCATCATTCATGATTTGGTTAATTAATTTAGTAACTACTTTAGAATTATAGATAGCGTCTGGTAATACTTCTCTTTTAGTTGCTTGTCTCTTACGCATGTTCTTCCTCCTTCCTTTAATATTTAGTTAGTTTTATTTATATTATTTGCTTTTTGGTTTTTTAGCACCATATTTAGAACGTCCTTGCATTCTATTTTGAACTCCAGCAGTATCCATAGTACCACGAATAATGTGATAACGAACACCGATTAAGTCTTTAACACGACCTCCTCTTACTAAAACAACACTGTGCTCTTGTAAGTTATGTCCAATACCTGGAATATAGCAAGTAACTTCCATACCATTAGATAATCTAACACGGGCATATTTTCTTAAAGCTGAGTTAGGTTTCTTAGGTGTCATAGTTCCAACACGAGTACAAACTCCTCTTTTTTGAGGTGAGTTTTGGATAGTTGTCTTATTATTGATACTATCTACTCCTACATTTAATGCAGGTGATTTACTCTTTCTTCTTTTTTGCTTTCTTCCATTTTTTACTGTTTGGTTAATTGTAGGCATTTATTATCCTCCTCTCTACACATATCCTGGTGTATCATATATTACATTAAAGATAAGTTTTGTGGGCACACAAAACCTAAATTTATGAACATTATTAATATATCACTAATAAAATTAGAAGTCAATATTTTAAATGGTGTTTATTAAAAAGTTTTTATAATATAGGGATTTAGTTAGGAAATCAAGTCCCCTACTACATTGATGATTGGGAAGAATTACAAATTTATATTATTAAATTTATGAATATTTAAATAAATTAAGATTGTAAATATTTTTCTAAGATAAGAGCTAGGATATGAGAAGATTCTTTTAAGAACTTTTCGTATTCTTCTTTGATGTTAGGTTTTAACGTGTCACTTATTGATCTAATAATTAAGAATGGAACTTGAGATAAATAACAGATTTGGGCAATACTTGCAGCTTCCATATCGCAACAAGATGATCCAAATTTTTTATAAAGAACGAGTTTTTCTTCACGATCGGAGATAAATTTATCACCGGAGATGCAGGTACCTAGATAGATATTAGGATAGATAGAAGATAATTTTTGTTTTAGTAAATTTAGTTCTTCAAAGGGAAGTTCAATACAATCTCCTACTTTAGGGATATAACCAGGGTTATGATTAAAGATAGAAATATCAAAATCATGTTGATATAATTTAGTGGCAATGATGATATCACCAATGTTTAGGCTAGGATCACAAGAGCCCGAAACACCTATATTAATTATTTTTATAGGGTTATAAAGATCCAACATAATTTGTGTAGTACGAGCTGCATTTACTTTACCTACTCCAGATAGACCAATAATACAATCTTTGTTAGAGATAGTTCCTTTATAGAAGGTTAAATCTTTAATAGTTATTATTTCCAAATTTTTGATAGATGGCAATAGTTCTTGTAATTCTTCTTCCATTGCAATTATTATTCCAATCATACGACACCTCTTTGTACTTAGTATACCAAAAATTAGCAAATAAATTCTTATATTAATCTATAGTTAATTTGATTTAAGAAAAGTAAAATTAAAAATCTCCCTAATTAAGGGAGAAAATAATATAGTTATTTTATTTATTTAGCTTCTACTATTAATTTGATAGCAGTTCTTTCATCGCCATCAATAGTTATATCAGTAAAAGCTGGAATACAGATAAGATTTTTTCCAGATGGTGCTACAAAACCTCGGGCAATGGCTATAGCTTTAATAGCTTGATTTAGAGCCCCGGCTCCAATGGCTTGGATTTCGACTGTTCCTTTATCTCGAAAAACGTTAGCAAGGGCTCCCGCTACTGAATTTGGATTAGATTTTGCACTAACTTTTAATGTTTCCATTATATCATTCCTTTCAGAATAAATATATGTGGAGAGCTTGTGATTATTCCATTATTTTACGAGACTATAAAGGGTTGTTACTTCTTTATAAGATAGTTTACGATATTCACCTGGTTTTAGGCCAGTTAAGTCGAGGTTGGCATAACGTTCTCTTTTTAATTTTTCAACTTTGTAGCCAACAGCTTCGATCATTTTTTTGACTTGATGATTTTTTCCTTCATGAATAGTTATTTCAAGAAGAGAAGTATTTTTCTTTTTATCAGATTTTTTTAATTTTACTCTAGCAGGGGCAGTTTTATAGTTATCAATTAGAACTCCTTGACGAAGTTTTTTTATAGCATAACCAGTAACTACTCCTTCTATTTTAGCAATATAAGTTTTATCTATTTCTTTAGAGGGATGCATTAATTTATTAGCAAGCTCTCCATCGTTGGTTAAAAGAAGAATACCCGTAGTATCATAGTCTAATCTACCAACAGGATAAATACGAGTAGTGGTAGGGATTAGATCGATAACAGTCTTTCTATCTTTATCGTCTTTAGTAGTTGTAACGGTACCACGAGGTTTATAAAGAAGATAGTATTCATAAGATTTATTATTATCAAGAATTGTTCCTTCAACTTCGATAGTATCACCATGTTTAGTTTTAGTTCCTAGTTCAGTTATGACTTGGCCATTTATTTTAACTTGACCAGTTTTAATTAATTCTTCAGCTTTTCTTCTAGAGCAGTAGCCTAGATTAGCAATTGTTTTTTGGATTCTCTCCATAAAATCACCACTTTTTCTTTCTTATTTATTATAACTTATAATTAACTTAGGGGCAAGAAAAAAGATGTAATTATCTGATTAAAAAGTTAATTACATCGGTGAATGTTACTCCTGAGGTCATTAAGATTAAAGCAGCAATACTAAGGAAGGGGCCAAAGGGAATCATGTGTTCTTTATTGGTAAAGAGCATGACGATGGCGATGGGGAAAGCGATGAAGGTGGCTAAGAAGATAGTCATAATAGAAGTAGAATAGCCTAAGACAAGACCAAATAGGAACATTAATTTTATGTCTCCACCTCCTAGGGATTCTTTTTTGAAAAGAAAGTCACCGATTAGTTTTATGGCATACATGGTTAGGAAAGAGCCTACGGCACTATAGATATGGTAAGCAGTAGTACTGGAAAATCCATAGCCAATGAGATAGATAACCATGATGAGAGCTCCTGAGATCATAATTACTTCATCTAAGATGATCATATACTCGATATCACTAATGATAACGGTCATAATACTAGAGACAAAGATTAGGGCTACTATTAGGTCGACAGAGAAGCCAAATTTATGGTAACAGACAGAATAAAGGGACGCTGTTACTACTTCAATGATTAGATAACTGAGAGGAATTTCTTTATGACAGTTACGACATTTACCTAATTGGATAACATAGGAAACAATGGGAATTAATTCGTACCATTTTAAGCGATGATTACAATTAGGGCAATGAGAAGGAGGTGACAAAAGGGATTCTTTTTTAGCAAGACGGGTTGCTACAACGTGGAAGAAAGAACCCATGACGGCTCCAAAAATAAAGAATATTATGCGAAAGTATAAGTCTAAGTCCATAGAAACCTCCTTGTATATAGTGTATAAACTTATTGTAAATAATTAGATTAATCTAGAACTTGAGGATTAGAGCTAGATTAAATTTGAGTATACATATCAAACATTGGAACGATAACCGCTAATAAGATAACGCCTACCATGACAGCAATAAAGACGATCATAATGGGTTCGATTAAGCTTTTCATTTGTTTAATCATAGAAGATTGTTCTTCTTCATAGTAATTAGTAACATTTTGCATCATAGGGCCTAAGCGGCCAGTTCTTTCACCAGTAACGAGCATTTCATAAGCAGTTTCGGGGAAAGCCCATTGATTTTGGAAAGCTATAGAAACACCATTACCAGTACTTAGGTTAGTTACAGCACTTCTAATTAAGCCTTTATAGATTTCATTATTAGTTATTTTACCTAATATTTCCATACTATCTGTTATAAAGACATCATGATTAATTAGAGAGGCAAAGGTTTTAGTAAACATAATTAATTCTTTATAAATAATAATATTTTTAACGATAGGTATATGCATAGCTAGGTACTGAATAGTATAACGAAAGGCTGTAATATTTTTATACATCATAACGAGAATAAAGATAATTATGGCAATACTTGCAATGATAACAAAAATATATTGAGACAAGAAACCACTGAAACTTATAAGGGCTCTAGTTATCCATGGTAACTCACTACCCAGTTCTGAGTACATGCTAGTAAATTGAGGGACAACCCAAAGAATAATAAAGGTTAAAATAGCAATAGCAAAAATAAAGATAACGCAAGGATAAGTAATGGCCCCAATTATTTCTTTACGATTAGTTTCACTGGTTTTGTAGTAAGCAGCCATATCATCTAGAACATCAGTAAGACTTCCTGTTAATTCAGAGGTTTTAACCATGTTAATTAATAATTTGGGAAAAGCATTTCCTTGTTTAATTAGAGCTTCACTAAAGGAAACTCCAGCATTTAATTCAAAAACTATTTTTTGATAAAGTAATTTTATTTTTTTATTTTTAGTTTGACGGCTTAAAATGGCAACGGAATCTACAAGCGGAATTCCTGATTTTATATAAGTCGATAATTGAGTTAAAAAGAAGATAAGATCTTTATTACGCATTTTTCTATTGCTAAGAAAGGGAAGAGCTAAACTAGTAGAAAATTTATCTTCTTTGATACTTAAGACTTGGTAACCTTGACTAATCAAAAAAGAATTAACATCTCTGGCACTTAAGGCATCAAAACTACCATTTGCTTGTTTACCACTTCGATCACGAACTGTATATTGGAATCTTTTCTTCTTTTCTTTATTAGGATTAGAATTAGAAGCAAATTTGTTGGTTCTAGGGACTTGATTATTGTTAGTTCCTTCTGGTTCTTGGGTTCTTAACTGATCAATGATGTTTGGATTTTGATTATTATTTTTCATGTTCCCCTCCTATTCTCTTGTATATTATTGTATCATACTTTTAGGTATTTTTTAACTTTTTTTAGATTTTTTCATATATTATTTTAGAGGAGGAACTAAAGATGTTTAATCCAAATGGTTATTTTTTCCCGGGATATGGTATGTTTCCTAGGGGGTATATGACTCCTGGTTTAGGAGTTGGGGCTTCGAGAGGATTAGATTCTAGTTTAGGAACTGGTTTAGGAGCAGGAGCTTCGAGAGGATTAGGACTATTTCGAAACTTGGGACGAGGAGCAGGATTATTTAGGAGTATTAATTGGGGTAATTTGTTTAACAATACATCCCGTGCCTTAGGAGTTGTTAATCAAGCTATACCTATTTTTAAGCAAGCGGGACCAATGTTTGGAAATATGCGTTCAATGTTAAAGGTTGCGTCAGCTTTTAAAGATGTTACAGATGGCGACAATAAAAAAAATATTAGTAAGAATACTAATAATTTTAGGAATAGTTATAATTATAATAAGAAAAATAATGAGAGAAAAAGATATGAAAATAGCAATTATCAAAAGACAAATAGTTATATAGAACCGGATAATAGTAATTTAGATAATAACTATAATAATATGGTAGATAATAATCCGAACTTTTTTATTTAAAAAAACGTAACTGAAAAGATATTCTTAATTTTTCTTTAAAGTGATTAGAAGGAATAGAATTATAGATAGTGGTTAGGACTTCTTGATCAAGAGCTTTTTTCTTTTGAAAAAGAGGACTATTTTCTTTTAAAAGACAAGGACCAAAGAAGAGTTCTTTAGAGGTATAATGTCTTTTTCCTTTAGAAAATTTAATAATGGTATAGATTATTTTACTATCTTCAACAAGGGTTTCTCTCTCAATATAATACCCTAGGTGGGTTATTTTTTTTCTTAAAAATGGTAAATAATTATTACTTTGAATAATAATAGTCTGGACATTTTTTAATTTTTCGGGATTAGTTGAGAGAATTCCTACAATAGTATGGGTACCTAAACCCGACATAATAATGGTGTCTATCTCTGAAGGAGTTACTACCTCAAGCCCACTTCCTAGTCTAGCTTCTATTTTGTCAGTGACAGAATATTTTTGGAAATTAGCGGTAGCTTGTGATAAGGCTGTCTTCCGAAGATCACTAGCAATGATATGATTTTCTGGATTATGCTTGCAAAGATAGACATCTAAAAGGCCATGATCACAACCAATATCAATTATCTGAGCTTTCTTAGGGACTAGGTTGGCAATGGCTTCTAGGCGAGGAGATAGTTTAATCATTCAAGAAATCCTTTAATTTTCTAGAACGAGAAGGATGTCTTAATTTTCTTAAGGCTTTAGCTTCAATTTGTCTTATTCTTTCACGAGTTACTCCGAACATTTGCCCTACTTCTTCTAGAGTTTTACAAGAACCGTCATCAAGACCAAATCTTAATCTTAAGACTTGTTCTTCTCTTTCGGTTAAAGTTAAAAGGACATCAGAGATTTCATCTTTTAATAGTTCATGAATAGTATATTCTTCAGGAGACATACTACGTTCATCTTTGACGAAATCACCTAGGTGAGAATCATCTTCTTCACCTATTGGGGTTTCTAAGGAAACAGGATCTTGGGAAATCTTGATTACTTCTCTTACTTTATCGACACTCATATTCATTTTTTTAGCTAACTCTTCGTCGGTTGGTTCACGATTTAATTCAAGAGTAAGTTGTCTTTGATAGCGGGACAATTTGTTAATAGTTTCAACCATGTGAACAGGGACTCTAATAGTTCTAGCTTGATCGGCTATGGCTCTGGTGATGGCTTGACGGATCCACCAAGTAGCATAGGTAGAAAATTTATAACCTTTATTGGCATCAAATTTTTCAACAGCTTTCATAAGACCGATATTTCCTTCTTGAATTAGATCTAAGAAGAGCATACCACGACCAACATATCTTTTAGCGATAGAAACAACTAAACGAAGATTAGACTCTGCTAAACGATTTTTGGCTTCTTCATCACCTTCAGCGATTTTAGCAGAAAGAGCAGTTTCTTCTTCTAGAGATAATAGACTTATCTTACCTATTTCTTTTAGATACATACGAACAGGATCATTGATGGTTAATTCTTTAGCAATGGTATTATCTTGAAGAAGTTCTTCGATACTTTCCCCACCAGCGGCTTCTTCTTCGGCTCCGACTTGAGATTCATCAGAGACAATTTCTATTTCATTTTCAACTAAGGAATTATATAATTCATCTAGGGAATCACTATCAAGATCTAGACCTTTTAATTCATTAGCTAGTTCTTCATAAGTGATAAATCCTTTTTCTTTACCTTTTTTAATTAAATCTTCTTTTCTTTTTTCAAATTCTTTTATTTCTTCTATCATGGTCTCACTCCTCTTATTTCCATAATTTCTTTTAAGATTTTAGTTTGTTTTAATGGATCGACTTCTTGTTTTAATTGTAATTGTAAATTATTTATTTTAGTTTCTTTATTGTAACTATTGATGACTTGAATGTAATCTTCGATTTCATTTTTACTGACGGAAGTTTTAGGGTCAGTGGCTAGAATTTCTTTAACAAGATCTATTAGATTGTTATTTAAAGAAATGTAGGTTATAAAGTCAGCAATGGATAAGGTACCGTATTTTTCATAATAGTATATTATTTCATTATATAACATGCGCTCTTTTTCATCTGGAATAGACGCTAAGTGTTGCGAAACAAAGGTTATTATATCACTATTTTGTAACATAGAAAAGAGTAAATTACGGGAAGCTACGGCATATTTATCAAATTTATCTTTTTTTAGTGATTGACTTGGTAATTTTAGGTTAAAGTTGGAATTAGAATTAGTATTTAAGGATAATTGTTTTTGATATTTGGTTAAGTTAGTTTTTAAGGTATCATAAGTGATGTTGTATTCTTTAGACATTTTTTGAAGTGTTAGTTCAACTAGAATTTCATCTTTAGTTTTGGCAAGTTCCTTTAAGGAATCTTCTAAGTAAGCTGTAACTTCGGTGATATCATTTAAATTATGATTTTGTTTTAGAAGTTGCATTTTGAATTCAACAACACTGATAGCTTTAGTAATTTTATTTAGAAAAGCATCTTTGCCACGTTTTAGAATGTATTCATCAGGATCTTTTTCTTCAAGACGAATTATTTTTGGGGTTACGTTTATTTGTTCTAAGACTTTGATGGCCTTGGTAGTAGCTTCTTCTCCCGCTTGATCACCATCAAAACATAAGATGATATTGTTAGTTATTTTTTTTAAGAGATTAGCGTGGTTAGTGGTGAAAGCTGTCCCCATGGTGGCAATACAGTTATTAACACCAATGGTAGAGGCTCTAATGACATCAAAGAAACCTTCCATAATGATGATACTATCATTTTTTTTGAGATAATCACGAGCTCGGTGATAATTATAAAGAAGAGCATTTTTTTTGAAAATTTCTGTTTCTTTGGTGTTTACATATTTACTGTTATCTTTGGTATTGTAAATACGTCCAGAAAAGCCAACAACATTCCCTTGAAGATCTTGTAAGGGAAAAATAATTCTGTTTAGGAAAACGTCTTGGGAATAGTTATTGGTTATTCCAAGACTTATTAGTTTATCTAGGGAGATGTTTTTGCTTAGTAAAAAGTCGGTTACAGATAATTTAGGAACAGAAAGACCGATCTCAAATTTTTTGATGGTTTCACGATCAAATTTTCTTTCTTCTTCTAGATAGTGCATGGCATTTTTTCCTAAGGAAGTATAAAGATTATTTTGAAAGAATTTGCTGGCTAATTCACAGATTTCATAATTAGGATTTTTAACTTCATATCTAGTATTGATATTTAGGGAAAGGCCAACTTTACTACCTAGTAATTTAACAGCTTCAATGAAGGAGATATGTTCATAGTCAGCGACAAAAGTAAAGACATTGCCGGTGGCTCCACAAGAGAAACAGGTATAAATCTGTTTTTCAGGAGATACGGACATACTGGGAGCGTGATCGTCATGAAAAGGACAAACTCCAAAATAATTTTTTCCTTTTTTAGTTAGAGGAAGATATTTAGATATTACTGATACGATATCAGTTTTATTTCTTATTTCATTAATTGTATCATTACTTATTTGTTCCATAAATTAACACCCTCTACTAGTAATATTCCACATAAATGGATAAAAACCTTTTTTTTAGACAATTTTTTTCAAAAAAGTAATTATTTTATAAACATAGCATCTCCAAAGGAGAAAAAGCGATAGTTATTTTTGACAGCTTCTTCGTAAGCTTTAAGGATTATTTCTTTAGAAGCAAAAGCACTAACAAGCATTATTAGAGTTGATTTAGGAAGGTGAAAGTTAGTTATTAAGGCATCAATAGCTTGAAATTTAAAGCCTGGGTAAATAAAGATATCGGTCCACCCAGAGCATTCTTTAAATTCACCATATTTTTGCATAACTGTTTCTAGAGTTCTAGTGCTTGTGGTACCAACGCTGATTATACGATGATGATTTTTCTTAGCTTCAGTTAAAATATTAGCAGTTTCTTCAGAAAGTCTATAAAATTCGGAATGCATTTTATGAGTAGTTACGTCTTCAACATTAACAGGTCTAAAGGTTCCTAGGCCAACGTGAAGGGTTAAGTAACAGATAGTTACGCCTTTATCTTTAATTTGGTTTAAAAGTTCTTTGGTAAAATGGAGACCAGCGGTTGGAGCGGCAGCACTACCAATATTTTTAGCATAGACGGTTTGATAACGGTCCTTATCTTGTAATTTTTCTTTGATATATGGAGGAAGGGGCATACTTCCTAATTTATCTAGTATTTCATAGAAAATACCATCATAAATAAATTGCAATTCTCTTATTCCTTCATCAGCTTGTTTTAGGCATTTGGCTTTTAAAAGTCCATCACCAAAAGAAATAATAGTTCCTTCTTTTATTCTTTTAGCGGGTTTAGTTAGGCACTCCCAAGTATCGTTTTCAATGTTTTTAAGTAGTAGAACTTCAATTGTAGCATTAGTTTCTTCTTTTGTACCAATGAGACGAGCAGGCAATACTTTAGTATCATTTAGGACTAGGACGTCGCCAGGAACAAGATAATCAACGATATTGTGAAAGACTTCATGAGTAATGGCACCAGTATTTTTGTCTAAAACCATTAATTTAGAGGATGAACGGTCTTTTAAAGGGGTTTGTGCAATTAAATTTTCGGGTAAATAATAATCAAAGTCATCTGTTTTCATATATATCACTTCCATAACGTTAATTATTATATCATAATCTGAGGATAATTTAACAAAAAATTAACTATTTTAGAATTAATTTTCTAGGAGTTTATTTAATGATTTGAATAGTAAGAAGATAAATAATACTGTTTAGTAAATAATTAAAAAAACTAGATAACTTATTTATCTAGTTTTAGGGTGGCGTCTTTTCAGACATAAAAAAAATTGGCAATGTCCTATTTTAGCGTTTCCACTATCGT